>CAZWIZ010000001.1:0-164720 GCA_964634385.1 uncultured Candidatus Izemoplasmatales bacterium
AAGCCCAAGAGGGCTTCGTTATGCTGTGTATATCATTAGTTTCAATGAGAGGTGTTACGGCTCGTTGTTCTTTATTCTAAATGACCAATAAAATTGTTCTAACGCCATCCTTTATTATTTCCTAATTTATTGTAATATTTTTTTATCTTTTTATTTATCTTAAGAGAAGACTTTTTTCAATATATTAAACTCTAAACATCTATCTTCATTTGCTTATTGATAATATCATGTACCGGCTTATATGTTTTACGATAAATATCAAGTACCCCATACTTCTTTAATGCCTCTAAATGCATCTTAGTAGGATACCCTTTATGCTTTTCAAAACCATATAAAGGATACTTCTTTCCTAACTCAATCATATAATTATCTCTATCAACCTTAGCTATAATTGAGGCAGCCGCAATAGTTGCACTTTTTGCGTCTCCCTTAATTATACTTAAATAAGGAATCCCGAGTTCCTTTAAAGGCATCGCATCAGACAACACAAAAGAAGGTTTAACATCTAAAGCAAGGATTGATTCAATCATTGCTTTTTTTGATGCTTGATAAATATTAATTTTATCAATCTCTTTAGGATAAATATAAGTAATTTTATAAGCAATTGCTTTTTCTTTAATTTCTTTACTTAATCTATTTCTTTTCTTCTCAGATAACTTCTTAGAATCATTTAATCCTTCAATCTTATTAAATGGATCTAGTATAACTGCCGCAGCTACTACCGGTCCAGCTAGTGGGCCTCTACCAACTTCATCGCATCCTGCGATGTAGTTGTGTCCTTTATTTAATAATTCTCTTTCAAACTCATACATAGTCTTTTACATAATCCATTGTTATTTTTCCAAACTTTTGATGTCTAAAGTCATGTATAAACAAATCATTTACTCTATCATAATCTATTTGTTTACCAGGAAGTAAACAACCTCTTTTAATACCTATATCATGATAAATCTTTAATATATCTTCAATATCTACTTTAATAGAATATCTTTCTTCAAAACGAGAAAGATAATGTTTATAAAGATATTTAAATCCATATATAGCTACTTCATCTATTGGTAATATATTATCTTTAATAGCTCCTGTTATAGCTAATTTAAAAGCAACATCATCATTATCAAATTTAGGCCATAAAATTCCTGGTGTATCTAATAACTCAAAATCTGTTCCTACTCTAATATATTGAGTATGTCTAGTAACACCTGGTCTATCTTCAGCAATTAATTTTTTCTTTTTAGCTAATCTATTTATTAATGTTGATTTCCCAACATTAGGTATTCCTAAGATCATTGATCTAATAGGTCTTTCTTTTCTTCCTCTAGAGATTTCTTTAGCTATTTGTTCTTTTAGTACTTCTTTTAAAACACCTTTAATCTTATCAACACCCATACCGCTTAATGCATTAATCTTTAAAGTTTTAACTCCTTGTCCTTCAAAAAAAGAAACCCATTTATCAAGTTCTATAGGATCAGCTAAATCAGCTTTATTAAGTAAAATAACTCTTGGCTTATTTCCTATCAACTCTTTGATAACTGGGTTTTGTGATGAATAAGGAATTCTTGCGTCTAAGAGTTCTAGAACAACATCAACAAGTTTTATTTTTTCTTTAACTTGTTTTTTGGTTTTAGCCATATGACCTGGATACCATTGTATTTGTTTCATATAATCAACTCCTAGTTTATACTACCTCTAAATATATTATTAAATTTAAAAACAATTCTTCCATATAATTGTTCTTCTGTAACAAATCCTAATTCATCAAATCTTGAATCAAGAGAATGTTCTCTATTATCTCCCATTACAAAATATGAACCTTCTGGAACGTTGAATTCACAAACTTGCAGGTGAGAACTATTGCAGTATGTATATACACTATCTTCATCTATAAAAGATTGTTCTATAATATTACCATTAATAGAAATAACATTATGATCTATCTTGACAGTTTCACCAGGTAACCCAATAATTCTTTTTAAATAAAACTCTCCACCATTAGTCTTTAAAACAATCACATCAAATCTTTGATAATTATTAGTGATGTGCAACATCACTAAATCTTCACCTTCATAAAATGTAGGTTCCATACTTTGTCCTATTACTGTTGCGGGAGATACAGCGAAACTATTAGTTAAAGATATAATTGCCATAAATATTGGAATAACACTTATTAAATCAAAAGCATTATGTAATGACCTATGTGCTTTATTTTTACTTTCAGTATTAACTGTTCCTTTTGTTAAATATATATAAATTAAAATGATAATTCCAAAGAAAACAGAAATACTAAGTAAAAACGTAAATATTGTAGAAGATAATACAATATCAAATGGTGCATATTTAAAAAACCTTGTTATGAAGATAATAATAGAACTAATGAAAACAATTGATATTTTACTTATCAATTTTTTTCGATAATCATTAGTTGAAAAACTATAATCTATTTCTTCGATATCTTTTTCATCTTGTTCTTCTGTATTTGTTTCAAAATCATCTGTACTATTCATTATCTATCCACCTAATTCTTATTTAGTAATTCCGTAAGTTCTTCTTCATTAATCAATACACTTCTAGCCTTAGAACCAACATTATCAGATACTATTCCTAAATCTGATAATAATTCTACTATTTTTTGAGCTCTATTAAATCCGATTTTAAATTCTTTACTTATTTTATTAATTGATGCTTCACTTTTCATAACTACATAACGAGCAACCTTAGGAAACAACTCATCAGTTGTTTCCTGTCTAGTTGCTTTTTTAACAAGTTTCTCTTGAGTAAAGAAATACTCTTGTTTTCTTTGTCTAGTAATAAATTCAATAACATTTCTAATTTCTAAATCAGAAACAAAAGCACCTTGAACACGTCTTTGAGGTTGTCCGCTTTCAGCGTACAACATATCTCCTCTTCCTAATAATTTATCTGCACCTACACTATCAATAATTGTCATTGAATCAATATAACTAGAAACCATAAAAGCAAGTCTTGTTGGAATATTAGATTTAATAGTTCCTTTAATAACATCAGTTGATGGTCTTTGAGTTGCGATAATTAAATGAATACCACAAGCTCTTGCTTTTTGAGTTAATCTCATAATTGCACTTTCTACTGTTCTAGAAGCAATAACCATTAAATCAGCTAACTCATCTACAACGATAACAATATAAGGCATTAACTTAAGTTTACCTTCTCTTTTCACTTTATCATTATAAGATGTTATATCTTTTACTCTTTCAGTAGAAAACATTTTAAAACGATTTTCCATTTCGTCTACCGCCCATTTTAACCCCGCAGTCGCTATTTTAGCGTCAGTAATAACTGGAGTAAGCAAATGAGGAATATCGTTATACGCAGATAACTCTACCATTTTAGGATCAACTAATAATAGTTTTAATTCATCAGGTGAATATTTAAATAAGAAACTCATTAAAATAGTATTAATACAAACAGACTTACCACTACCTGTAGCTCCCGCTACTAATCCATGTGGCATTTTAGTAACTGATGCATAAACACCTTCACCATCTATATCAAGACCTAACGCTACAGTTAGTGGATCTTTCGAATTAATAAATTTTTCTTGATCAACAATATCAATAAAATGAACTATTTCAGCTATTTTATTAGGAACTTCAATTCCAATAGTACTTTTACCAGGAATTGGTGCTTCTATTCTTATTTCTTTTGCGGCTAAAGCCATTTTAATATTATCAGAAATACCAGTTACTTTTTTAACATTAACACCACTATCTAATACTATTTCATATCTAGTAACTGTTGGACCTTTAGTATATGTATAAACACTAGCTCCAACAGAAAACTCTTTAAATGTTCTATTTAATACTTCTATTTGCTCATTAATCCATTCTTTACTATCACTCTTCTTTTGAAGGGGTTTTGATAATAATGAAAAAGGTGGTAAACGATAACTTGTTTTATTAGTATAAATACGATTATTATTTTCTTCTTTTATTGGTTCGACTATTCTTTTTTCTCTTAATTTATCAATAAAATCATTAATATTTGTTTTTGGCTTTGTAACTGAAGAAACAATTGTTTCTTCAGTTACTTTTATTTCTTCATTTTCATTATTAACTTCTTTATTTATTCTTATATCTTCAAATTGTTCAAGATTATCTTGTTTTTTCACATTATTTTTTCCTTGTGCTTCTAATGCTTCATTAAGATTGCTTCCACTAACCAAATTAAACTCATGAAATTCTGACCCATATTTTTTAATACGATCTTCTTTTGTTAGTTTTGGCTTAGTTCTAAATGAATCAAGTTGTCTGTCAATATCACCAGTTCTTTTATTATGATTTGGAATAGTAATTTCATCTTTAACTTTAGTACCAAATATCGGTGAAACAAATCGTTCTTTTTGATATATTGGTTTTTTATTAGAATCTTTTATTTTAGGTATAACAAAAGGCACCTTATCAGGTGTTCTTTCTTCTACTGCTTTAATTCTTTTTTTTATAAAAAACATAATATCACCCTTTATCACCTATTATTTTTTTCGCTTTTCAACCATTTCATCATCTTCAACCATTCCTTCTTCAAGTAATGTATCTATTTCTGTTTCTACCATATCTAACTCAACAGGTTTATCAAATAACTTTTTAGAATAAACTTTTGTAGTTTCTTCTCCAACTATTCCAATAATAACAATACATACTCTTTTAGTCATCGCATCAACAGATGTGTTAATAACTAGTTTTCTAAACCAATATACTGGATTAACTATATTTAAAGCAGCTCCACCATATTTCACTATTTTACCAACTTTATATTTTTGCGCTGCTTTATAAACTTTGTTTTGTTGAATTGCTTTTTTCTTTTCAAACATACTCATAATTTGCGTCATTTGTAAATTCATTGTATTTTTCAATACTGGCTTATCTAGTATTTCTCTTATTCTATCTGTTACATAATGATTAAGATCAAGTAATTCATGAACATTTAACTCAAGCATTGGATATTTTGAATCAGGAAAGAAATAAGATGCAATTTCATCTATTAATTCATAACTCATATCAAAAGTAAGTTTAGCAACACTTTTTTCATTTAATTTTTTCTTTTTCTTAAATAATTTTCTTTTTTCAATAATTAAAACCTTTAATTCTTCTTCATCAACATCAACTTTAGATCTTTTAACACTTTCAATATTTAAGTTCTTACCTCGAACAAGTAATGTTACAAGAATAGCTGTGAAAGCAATAACTCCCGTCGCCATTCCGAGGAAAAAATTAGTAAACCCACCAAAAGAAATATCAAAAAACATAATATCAACTCCTAACTTACTAAATATTATAACATATTTATCATTTATATTGTGTAAATATTATGACTATGAGATAATAAAAAAAGGTGATATTATGAAAAAATACTTAATTGCGCTAGATTTAGATGGTACATTATTGTATGACTGGGAAACATTAAAAGATGAAACAAGAGATTACTTATTAAATCTTTCTAAACAAGGACATAAAATCGTTATAGCAACAGGACGTCCTTGGAGAAGTTCTGAAATGTATCATCAAATGTTAAAATTAGATACCCCAATTATTAATTATAATGGTGGCTTAGTAACTTCAAAAAAAGATAATAGTTTTAAATCATTTAGCCTAACAGTTAAAAGAGAATATATTCTCGATATTTTCGAGAATACTAAACAGTATATGAAAAATGCATTTGGAGAAATAGGAGATCATATTTATTTACTTTATGATACAGAAGAAATAAGACCTTTAATACATAACTTTAATGGCGCACAGTTAACTATCGGAGATTTTAAAAATACTTTACCAGGAAATACAAATGGATTTATTATAATAGCTAATGAAGGTGAAGGACAATACATAGAAGATTATGTTCAAAAATATTATCAAGGAAAAGTATTACATCGTAACTGGGGAAATGAATATAGTTTTATTATTGAGTTATTTACTCCTGAGACTAATAAAGGATCTGCGATTAAATACGTTGCTGAATATTTAGGATTTAAAAGTGAAGATATTATCGCTTTTGGAGATGGACATAACGATATTGAAATGTTAGAATACGCAGGAGTTGGTATTGCGATGGCTAATGCTCACTTTAGTTTAAAAGAAGTCGCAGATATAATTTTAGAAGATACTAATAAAGAAAACGGAATTGAAAAGTTTTTAGATAAATTTTTAGATGATAAAAAATAAATGATATTAAAAAAGAGAAAATAAATTTTTCTCTTTTTTAATATCTAAATCTACTTCTGTTTTTCCCTTTTCCTTTTTTCGCTTTAGTTTTTGTATTTTGCATTGCTTTTAAAGCATTTGCTGAATTCATCTTTGAAGGATCCATTGATCCCATTCTTTTCATCATTTGTGTTTGTTGATCTAAAGATTGGATTAATCTATTAACATCACTAACACTTCTTCCTGCACCTTTAGCTATTCTTCTTCTACGAGAACTACTTCTTTCTATTAATTTAGGATTCTTTCTTTCTGCCTTTGTCATTGATTGAATTAATGCTTTAATATAGACAGTTTGCTTTTCATCAACTGATTGTCCTTTTAAAGCCTTACTCATTCCAGGAATAAGTTTCATCATTCCACCTAAAGAACCCATCTTATTAACCATTTTTAATTGTTTTAAATAGTCATTATAGTTAAATTTACCGCTCATCATTTTATCCATAATTCCCATCATGTCATCTTCATCTATGTTAGCTGTAACTTTATCTACTAAAGTTAATACATCTCCCATTCCTAAAATACGAGACGCCATTCTATCAGGATGAAATGCTTCTAACTGATCAAGTTTTTCACCCATACCAACAAACTTAATAGGAATATTAGTAACTTGTCTTAAACTAAGTGCTGCCCCACCTCTAGTATCGCCATCAAGTTTTGTTAAAATAGCTCCAGTAACACTTAAAGTTTCATGAAAACTTGATGCGACATTTACAGCATCTTGTCCAGTCATCGCATCTAAATTTAATAATACTTCTTCTGGCTTTAAAATATCCTTAATATCAACTAATTCTTGCATCATTTTATCATCAATATGAAGTCGTCCTGCAGTATCTGCGATAATTAAATTATTACCATTAGTTACCGCAAACTCTAATGCTTTTTTAATAATTGTTTGTGGTCGCTCAAAAATACCCATTTCAAAAACATCAACATTAAGTTGATTTCCTATTGTCTTTAATTGTTCAATAGCCGCAGGGCGGTAAATATCCAAGGCTACTAACAATGGTTTTAAATTATTTTGTTTTCTTAAATAATAAGCTAGTTTACCAGCTGTTGTTGTTTTACCTGCTCCTTGAAGACCAACCATCATAATTTTAGTAATACCAATCATATTAATTGTTAAAGGAGCTGCTTTTTCTCCCATAATATTTTTTAATTCTTCATGAACAATTTTAACAACTTGTTGTCCTGGGTTTAACCCTTTTAAAATCTTTTCACCCATCGCTTGTTCTTTAACTGTTTTTGTAAATTGTTTTACTACCTTGAAGTTAACATCTGCTTCTAATAATGATAGCCTTACTTCTCTCATCATTTCTTCAATATCTTTTTCTGTTAATCGTCCTTTACCCGTAACTCTTCTCAAAGACATTTGAAGGCGATCTGATAAGTTATCAAAAGCCATAGTATCACTCTACTTTCTCAAGTTCCTTAACTAAGTTTAAAACTTTTTTTAAATCTTTTTCTTTTTTTAAGTTTTTAATAATATTATTTCTTTTTTTACCTTTAGTTCTTAATTCTAATTTAGATTCATAATCATATAATTTTTTAACGGTTCTTTTTAATTGATCATGAACAGCATTTCGACTTACATTCATGTTTTCTGATATTTCAGTTAAAGAATAATTATTATAATAATATGCTTCCATATATTCTTTTTGTTTATTTGTTAATAAATCTTGGTAGATATCATATATTTCTATTACTTCAATTGCTTTATCTAACATATTCATTAGAAAATATCCGCAAACATTCCATAAATATATTCTTCAATATCAAAATGTTCTAAATCATTTATTTTTTCACCAAGACCAACATACTTTATTGGTATATTAAGTTCATCCTTAATAGCTAAAACAATACCACCTTTAGCTGTACCATCTAATTTAGTTAATACAATACCACTTATTTTTGTTACTTCATTAAATATTTTAGCTTGAGATAACCCGTTTTGTCCAGTTGTTGCATCAACAACTAATAATGTTTCATGAGGTGCTCCATCGCATTCTCTAGCAATAACTTTATTTATTTTACCTAATTCTTTCATCAAATTAACTTTATTTTGTAATCTTCCTGCGGTATCACATAAAATAATATCAATATTATTCTTTTCAGCATATTTAATCGCATCAAACATTACACTAGAAGGATCACTTCCTTCGTCTTTAGAATAAAATGAAGCTTCTACTCTTTCACTCCAAATACGAAGTTGATTAATAGCTCCAGCTCTAAATGTATCTCCAGCAACCATTAAAACTTTTTTACCTTTTTTAATATATTCATTAGCTATTTTTCCAATAGTGGTTGTTTTTCCTGCCCCATTAACTCCCACAAATAAAATTATATTTAATCGATCATTTTTAATGTCTAAATTCGAAGAAACTAACTCGTCTTTTACGTATAGTTTAAACATTTCTTCAATAATTAACTCCTTTAATTCTTCTACTGAAGTAATTTTTTTTAATTCAACGGTAGACCGTAAATGACTAACAAACTTAAGAACAGTATCTACCCCAATATCTGCCATAATAAAAATTTCTTCAAGTTCATCAAATAACTCGTCATTAATCGTATTTGTTGTCTCAAGTAATTCTTTTAAATTACCAAAAACTCCAGATCTGGTTTTACTCATACCTAGTTTATATTTTTGGGCCTTTTTTCGTTTTTCTTTTGAACTAAATATTTTATTAAAAAATCCCATAAAGTAACAACTTCTTTCTTCTCAAAATCACAAAATATTATAACATACTTCTATATAATCTTCTATAAATATTAAAAAAATCCCTATAAAAAGGGAAAATCCGCCTCTCGGCGGATTAAGGAAGGGGATGTGTGAATAAATTAATTTATTCACCATGCTATGTAAGGGATAAGTTGCGACATAGTCGCACTGTTAATATACCATATTTTATAATAAATTGTCAACAATTAATTACAAAATAATAGGTAGAATATTTCAAAATATTCTACCTATTATTTTTATTTCTATTTGTTCAATACTCCTATTGTTGATATAAACTTCTATTCTTTTCTGTATCCACACTTTTTAGTTTCTTGGCAAATAATTCCACCCTTATTATCTTCAATTAAAAGACTTCCACATTCCGGACATAATTCTCCAGTTGGACGTCCAAATAACATATTTTTACAAGCGGGATAATTATTACAGGCATAAAATTTCTTTCCACGATTTCTACCAGTTTTAGCTATTCTCTCAACGATTTCACCTTTTCCACATTTTGGACATTTAACGCCGGTTGATACCACAACAGGTTTTTCATATTCTTTTGTTTTTATATATTTACATGTTGGATAATTGCTGCAAGCTTCAAATGTACCATATTTCGAGGTTCTAAATACCATTGGAGAACCACATTTCGGACAATCTTCACCGGTAAATTTAGGTGCTATTTTAGTCATGTTTTTATTAGCGTTTTCTACCATAGGAATAAAAGCTTTATAAAATTGAGAGATAATATCGACTTGATTTTGTTCTCCTACCGTAATTTCATCTAAAACTCTTTCCATTCTAGCTGTATAATCAACACTAATGATTTGATTGAAAAACTCATCAAGTTTTTCAATCGTTAAAATCCCTTGATCTGTTGGAATAAATTTCTTTTCTTTAATAGAAACATATTTTCTGTTTTTAATTGTTGTGATTGTTTGTGAATATGTTGATGGACGACCTATTCCTAAATCTTCCATTTCTTTAATAAGTCTTGCTTCTGTAAATCTTAATGGTGGCTTTGTAAAGTGTTGTGATTCATCAATACTAATACTTTCTATTTTTGTTTTTTCAACAAGTTCAGGTAATTCTCCTAAATCTATCTTTTCATATTTACCATATACTTTTAAGTATCCATCAAATACTAATTCTTGAGCAGATGCTTTAAATAAAGCTTTATTATTTATAAGATCTATTGTTTTAGTACTTATAATCGCAGGTGCCATTAAAGAGGCAATAGTTCTATCATATATTAATGAATATAAATTAAATCCATCTTTTGATAAAAACTTTTTAACTGAAGATGGTGTTCTAAAAATATTAGTTGGTCTTATTGCTTCATGAGCATCTTGAACATTTGGTCCTTTTTTAGCATTCTTTTTCAATTTACCTGTATATTTTTTTCCATATGTTTCTTCTATATATTGGAGAACAGGTGAAGTGAAAACATTACTTAATCTAACTGAATCAGTACGCATATAAGTAATCAAACCTACTGTTTCATTTTCTAAATCCATACCTTCATAAAGTTTTTGAGCTAACAACATTGTTTTTTGAGAACTAAATCCTAATTTAATAGAAGCTTCTTGTTGAAGAGCTGATGTTGTAAAAGGTAATTTTGGATCTCTTTTTCTTTCTTTTATATCTATACTACTAATTAAAAACTCTTTATTAAGAGTAGCTAATAGTTCATTCGTTTCTGTTTCATTTTCTAGTTTAATATTTTTATTATTGTACTTTGTCAAATCTGCGATAAACCCTGGAAATTTCGCTTTTACTTTCCAAAATTCTTCCTTAACAAATGCTTGAATTTCTTTTTCTTTATCAACTATTATTTTCAATGTAGCACTTTGAACACGTCCAGCTGATTTTGATTTTATCTTATTTTGAAGTAATTTAGATAATTTAAATCCAATAATACGATCTAATATTCTTCTTGTTTCTTGAGATGAAACTAATCCTAAATCAATTTCTTTTGGATTTTCAAAAGCTTTAATAACTGCGCTTTTAGTTATTTCATTAAAAATAACTCTTTTATAAGGAATATCTTTGACATTTAAAACTTCTTTTAAATGCCAACTTATAGCTTCTCCTTCTCTATCAGGGTCGGTAGCTAAATATAATTCCGAAGCGTTTTTCAATGCGCTTTTTAATTCTTTAACAACTTGTTTCTTTTCTTTTATAATCACATATTTCGGGGCAAAGTTATTTTCAATGTCCAATCCTAGTCCACCAACACCACTAATGGCTAAATCACGAATATGTCCTTTTGACGATAATACAACATATTCTTCACCAAGATATTGTTCAATAGTTTTCGATTTACTAGGTGATTCCACTATAACTAATTTTGTTTTCATGTGGTCGCCTCCTCTTTTCTATATATTATATACACACGTTTTTAGTATCTGTCAAGTGTGTAGCTTTATTATATATATACTTATATATAAAAGAATTTCCTTTATTTTTTTATAATAAAAGTCATTCTATCTTTTCCTTGTAAGTCTTTCTTTTGGATAATCTCAACATCTTTTAAATGTTTTTTAATAATTCTTTTAATTTCTTTTGTTTTATTATAGGCATGTTCAAAAGCAATTAAATAGCGATCATTTAAGATCTTTTCAGCGTCTTTAATAATAGCGCGATAAAAATCTAACCCATCTAATCCTCCATATAAAGCAACACTTGGTTCATTATCTTTAACTAATCCTTCTACATATTCCTTATTAGGTATATATGGAGGATTAGATACTAACATATCAAATTTCATTCCTTTTAATGGTTCTAATAAATTACCTTGTAAAAATTTAACATTTGCTCCTAATATTTCATTATTTTCTTTAGCTACTTTTAATGCTTTTTCTGAAATATCAGTTGCGATAACTTCCATATTTTCTTCTTCAAGATCAATAGTAATTCCTAAGCAACCTGATCCAGTTCCGATATCCGCAACTGTTATTTTTTCATCCCCAAATAACTCTTCAGAATAAATTAAAATATTACCTAGTAATTCTTCAGTTTCAAATCTCGGTATTAAAACATCACTATTTACAATAAAGTTATGCCCATAAAATTCTTGATATCCAATAATGTGTTGAACAGGAATATTTTTCGTAACATAACGATCTACTCCATATAAAAAATTTCGATATAATTCTTCAGGCATTTCTTCATCAAGTGATATAAGTAACGTTGCACTATCGATTTTAGCAAAATGTAATAATAATAATTTAACCCCTGAATCTTCTTTTTGATTATCTAATGCATATTGTTCATTAATTCTTAATATTTCTTTATATATTGGCATCTTTCCACCTCTTTAAAACATTTAAAGAAGAGCTTATGCTCTCCTTTAATTATTCTTTTCCTTCTAGTTTTCGTTTTACTTCCGCAGAAATTAAAACTTCGATTATTGGTTCTAATTTTCCTTCCATAACACGATCTAATTGTTGTAGAGAAAATCCTACACGATGATCAGTTACACGATTTTGCGGATAATTATATGTTCTTATTTTTTCACTACGGTTACCTGTTCCAATTTTGTTTCTTCTTTCATCGCCTTCTTTTTCTAAACGTTCCTGTAATATTTTATCATATAATCTTGCTTTTAGTATTCTAAGTGCCATATCTTTATTTTTATGTTGGCTTTTTCCATCTTGACAAGTCGCAATAAGACCTGTTGGAAGATGGGTTACTCTTACAGCTGAATCGGTTGTATTAACACTTTGTCCTCCAGCTCCGCTGGAACGATATGTATCAACTCTTACATCACTCATATTAAGTTCTACTTCAACATCTGCAACTTCAGGTAAAACAAGTACTGTCGCAGTTGAAGTATGAACTCTTCCTTGTGATTCTGTTTGAGGAACACGTTGAACACGATGTCCTCCAGATTCGTATTTTAAAAACGAATAAACTAAATCTCCTGAAACAGTGAATTCAATTTGAGAAAATCCTCCAGCTCCAGAATCTTCAAAATGAGTAACTTCAATATCCCATTTTTTTAATTCTGCATATTTAGAATACATACGAAATAAATCTCCAGCAAAAATATTTGCTTCACTACCTCCAGCTGCCCCTCTAATTTCAACAATAACATTTTTTTCATCATTAGGATCTTTAGGTATAAGCAATACTTTTAACTGCTCTTCTATTTTTGGTATTTTATGTTTAATTTCATTTAATTCTAAATGTGCCATTTCGGCAATTTCTTTATCTTCATCATGTAACATTTCTTTAAGTTCACTAATTGTAGTTTGAACCTCTTTATACTCAGCATAAAGATTAACAGCTGATTCTAAAGATTTTTGTTCTTTAGAAAGTTCTGTCATTTTACTAATATGTTTTAATATATCAGGATTCATTAACTCTTCAGTAATTTCATTATATCTTTTTACCATTCTATCTAATCTATCTATCATCGTTATCACTCCGCACTATATTATATTACATGGTAATTAATTTTTCAACTAAGAACCATCTTTGAATGTTTAATCTTACGTAAATATAACAAAAACCAAACTGTAAGGACAATTCCTTTTAAAATACTAGAAACTGCTACTACCCACCATATTCCAATAAATCCCAACGATAAAGCAAGTAAATAAGCAAAAGGAATTCTTAAAGAATTACCTACAATTCCTACACCTGAAGGAATCATTGTTTTACCTAACCCCATAAATGCTCCAGCTGTTCCTAACTCAACAACCGTAAATAATTGTGCTATACTTAGTATCTCTAAATACATTTTACCAACAGCTAGTGTTTCAGGATCACTTACAAAAATAGAAAATAATTGTTCAGCAAACACAAATAAGATTATATTTACGATTATTCCATAAGGTATAAGTAATTTTAATGATATAAAATACCCTTTTCTAATTCGATCAAATCTTTTAGCTCCATAGTTTTGTCCAACAAAACTAGCTAAAGCTACTTGAAATCCAAGAGCTATCATCCAAGCTAACGCTTCAATATGACTACCAACTCTTTGAACAGCCATGACATGTTTTCCATAGGAAGCAATCATTATTCCAATTATAATACTTATTGTTGTAAAAAATACACTTTGAGTTCCAACAGGTAATCCAATCCTCATAATCTTTCGAAATATTGTTTTATCATAATATTTTTTAAGATTGATTGTAAAAGGTTTATATTTACTTAAATAAATAATAAGATAAGTAGCTAAAATAAATGATTGCGCAATCCCAGTTGCGATTGCCGCTCCTTTTACTCCAAGACCTAACCCTGTAAATTGAAGTCCAAAAATACCAAAATCTTGTAAAATAAAAATCGGATCTAATACAATGTTTAATACTAGTCCTGAAGCTGTAATGTAAAAAGTATTAATTGTTTTTCCAAGTCCATCATAAATACCATTAAAAGAATTAGTAATAAAATAAGCAAACCCAAAAACTGATATTATTCTTAAATACTCAAATGCATATATTTTAATATTAATATTATCAATATTAAATAATCCAATAAATATTTTAGCTCCAAAAAAACCTATAAAAGTATATACAGCCGTTAAAACAAGCATTAAAATAAGTCCGTTATTTCCTACTTTGGTGATTTCATCAACATCGTTTCTTCCTGCAGCTTGACTCACTGATATAGAAGTACCTACTTTAGCTAATAAAATAAGCCCAAATCCAAGCCATGTGAAATATCCCGCTGTGCCCACAGCTGAAATTGCTTCAACAGGGTCAAGTCCCATATTCCCAACTCTACCTACCCAAAACATATCCGTTAAGTTATATGTCATTTGAACAATACTTGTTAGTAATGTTGGAATAGCTACAATTAACAACTTAACTATAATGCTTCCACTTGTTAAATCAATTTTGTTTTTCATACAATCACCTTTTCACTTGTGATATTATAACACCAACTTAACAAAAAACCTATAAATAAATTGAAAAGAAAAAAACCTTTAAAACAAAGGTTTTTTGGTTCTATAATCATCTTTAATATAAGGCTCAAAATCTTTATTTTACTTCCAATCAATATCTTTGATTGGTGCATCATCATATTTTGTTTCCATATTCCCAAAATATCCACATTGTTTATTAAACAATAATCTAAATCCATCCGGCTTTGTTGCTCCTTGACGGTTTTTAGAAATAATAATATCTACTTGATTTGGTCTTGTTGTTGTTTTTGGCTTATAATATTCATCACGATATAAGAATAAAATAATATCAGCATCTTGTTCAATCGATCCTGAATCACGTAAATCTGCCATAACTGGTATTCTATCATCTCTTCTTTCTACTTGTCTAGAAAGTTGTGATAAAGCTATAACAGGTACTTTTAATTCTCTTGCGATTTCTTTTAATACTCTTGATATTTCAGAAACCTCTTGGACACGATTAACTCCAGGATTAGAACCACTAAGTAATTGTAAATAATCAATGATTACTAAATCTAATTTACCTTCTTGTGCTAATTTACGGCATTTTTGTCTAACCTCAGTAATTTTTACTGTTCCAACATCATCAAACATTATATTTAGTTTAGATAGACTTTCTATCGCAACATTTAATTGTTCCCATTCGGCATTTGTAATATGTCCAGTTCTTATTTTATCACTATGAATTCTTGATTCAGAACTTAACATTCTACTAACTAATTGATCACTTCCCATTTCTAAAGAGAAAAAAGCAATATAAGGCTTTTTAGACATTTTCGCAACATTCGTTGCGATATTTAAAGCAAAAGCACTTTTACCCATAGATGGACGAGCTGCGATAATCATTAACTCAGAAGGTTGAAGTCCTAAAGTATATTCATTAAGTTCTTCAAATCCAGTATCTAGTCCTGTTAAACGGCCATGTCCTTCACTAGTTTTTTCTATTTTATTAATTACTTCTTCAATTACTATACTAATTCCAGCAAAATCTGTTGTTCTACGTCCTTTAACAATATCAAATATTAGTTTTTCAGAGTTATTTGAAAATTCAGTAGCATCATCAGCTAAATACCCATTTTCAATAATTTTATGACAAGCATCCATAATATTTCTAGTCATTGCTTTATCTTTAACAATATTAATATAGTTATGTAAGTTTTGAATTGATGGAACAAAATTTATTAATCCTATAATATAATCAACACCACCAGCATCTTTTAATAAATCTTTAGTCTCAAGAATATTTGTTAAAGTAGTATAATCTATTTCTACTCCTAAGTTAAATAATTCTATCATTGCTGTAAAAATAACTTTATGACGATATGTATAAAAATCATCTTTATTCAAAGCATCAATTAAGATTTTAATTGTTCCAGGATCAACAAAGACACTACCTAAAACAGATTGTTCGGCTTCCATATTGTTAGGAACTATTTTTTCCATATTATACCTCTATTCTTCAACAACTAATACTTCTATCTTAGCAATAACATTTTTATGTAATTTAACGTCTAGTGTATAATTACCTAATGCAGACATGTTATCTTTTAATTGAATTTTACGTTTATCTATATCAATTCCATTTTGTTTTTTAAATTCATGAGCTATTTGTTTTGAATTTATTTTTCCAAATAGTTTTCCATTATCGCCTATTTTTACATGTATTCTAACTGGTAATTTTTCAATTTTTTCTTTTAAAATTTTCATTTCTTCTAATAGTTTACGTTCTATTTCTTCTTTTTTAGCTTTTTCTTTTTCAATAGATTGTAAATTTTCTAATGTTGCTTCAATAGCGTTTTTACTTGATAATAAGTAATTTCCATATCCTGCGGCAACATCAATTACTTCACCTTTTTTACCTTTATTTTTAACATCTTTAATTAATATTATTTTCATTGGTTTTTCCTCCTGGATAGCTTCATTAATAAATTCAATTAACTCCGCCTTAACTTTTTCAATATCATCTGTTTCAATTTGAGCACCTGCATTATTTAGATGCCCTCCGCCTTTAAATTTTTCCATAACTATTTGAACATTAAACCCTTCTAAACTTCTAGCACTTATTCCTACCATTTTATCTTCAAAATAACCAAGAGCAAAAGAAGCAACAGTATTATCGATTTCAAGTAACATATCTGCTACTTTAGCAAGTAAATTCCTTGAAGTTGGAATATTAGAAGGTACAATAACTATTGAAAATTTAGAATGAATAACTTCCGCAATTGATAGTAATTGTGATTTTAATTGAATTTCATCTAATCCTTCTCTTAAAACTATTTTCACTTTAAAAGTATCAGCTCCGAATTTTCTTAAAATCGCAGCCGCTTCAAACGTTCGAGATCCTGTTCGATATATAAAATTATTAGTATCAACCATGATACCTGATAACATTATTGTAGCTTCAAATTGATTAATATCAACATCCTTACTAGCTAAATCAATCATTTCTGTTACTAATTCAACACTACTAGATGCATATGGTTCTATATGACTAATTATTGCATTAGGAATAGCATCAGATAGTTTTCTATGATGATCTATTATTACTAGTTTTTTTGTTCTATAGATAATTCTTTTTTCTAATGTTTGTCCATATGAATGATGATCAACTAAAATAAGTAAATCTTCTTTATTTATATAATCTAACGCTAATGCTGGTGTAATAATATAATCTAATAATGTTACATATTCATATTCAATTAATTGAATTATTTTTTTAACAGTTTTATCTAAAGCTTCTGAATCTAAAACAATATAAGCTTCTTTATTAAATGTTTGAGCAAGTTTCAAAAGACCCATAGATGCTCCTAAAGCATCTGTATCAGGCATAACATGTGGCATAATAAAAACTCTATTACAATCCTCAAATAATTTTTCTAATTTTTGAGTATTTATTCTTGTAGTAATTCTTGTTCGTTTTTCTGCAGTATTAGTATTCCCACCAAAATAACGTAAGTCTCTTCCTTCAATATTTACAACTATTTGATCTCCACCTCTTGATAATGCTAAATCAAGTGCGTCTGAGGCTATACTCCCTAATTTATTAAATTTAAGGTTAGCGCAAGCTATTCCAATACTTAAAGTAACTAATAAATCTTTTTCTTTTGAAATCTTTGAAATATCATTTAAGATCTTAAATTCATGTTCCATTAATTCAAGTAAATTAGATTTATTCATAACAGCTATTAGTTTAGAATTAGTAATTGGAACTATATAAAATCCGAATTCTTCTCCCCAATTTTCTAATACTTGAAGATATCTTCCTTGAATATAACTACGTTCTGATACATCTAAAACACTAATTGCGTCGTCTAAATTATCTAAATTTAAAACAGCAAGTACATCAGTCGCATCGTCATACTTCTTTTTCAATTCTTCTCGTTCTGAAACTTGAGTTAAATATAAAATTAAGTTTTCAAAATCAAACTCGATCTCATATTTATGAGTATATATTTTCATCACAAGTATTTTTTTAGGTTGTTTATCTATTAAGTTATTAAATATTTCAGTAGAAAGAGTTTCAATATTTCTTTTAATTAAAACATTTTCAAAAATGTCTTTTGCGTAATTATTAGCCCATTTAATAACTAATGATTCATCAAATATAATAATACCTAAAGGCATTACAGAAATTATTTTTTTTTCAGCTACATCTTTTCGTGCAATTAAATCTTGCATTTCTTTTAACTTTGTTGAAAGTGTTGAGATTTTTTTATTTTTTTTACTATAATAATAAGCTTGATAATAGAGGTTTGCCATAATGACTATAATTATTCCTGAAGAAACAATTATAAAAACAGCATTATCTTGAAAAATATAAAATATCAAGAATAATAAAGTTATTGAAATAGGAACTAAAACTTTAAATAGTGCTTTCATTAAATCACCTCTTTTTGTCTTTAATATTATATCATAATTAGAACTTTTTTCAAAACAAACATGTAGAAAAAAAGACTCAAAATGAGTCTTATTCTTTTACGAATGGTAATAAAGCCATATGACGTGCACGTTTAATTGCAACACTTAATTCTGATTGATATCTAGCTTTAGTTCCTGTGACACGTTTTGGTAATATTTTACCACGATCACTAATAAATCTTTTTAATAATTCTACATTTTTATAATCTATATATGTAATTTTGTTATCAGTAAAATAACATCTTTTTTTACGTCTTTTACGGAAATTTCCAGTTCTAGCCATTTAATTTTCCTCCTTTAAAATGGTAAATCATCCTCAGCTACATCAATTGTAGGGGTTGACTCTTGTTTCTTTGGTTTTTGGTAATCTTTCTTTTGATAACTTCTTGAATAATCTTGAGAACCATAATCTTTGTTATAATCATTATCTTGATTTTTCGGTTCTAAAAATTGAACGCTATCGCAAACAACTTCGGTAGTGTATTTTCTGATTCCATCTTTATCGTCATATGAACCTGTTTGTATTCTTCCTTCAATTCCAAGCAAGCTTCCTTTTTTAATAAAGCGTGCTAAATTTTCTGCTTGTTTTCTCCAAACAACACATTGAATAAAGTCCGCTTCTCTTTCACCAGTTGGACCTGCGAAAGTACGATTAACAGCTAATGTAAATTTTACAACTGCAATATTACTTGAGGTATATCTCAATTCTGGATCTCTAGTTAAACGTCCAACCAAAACAGTACGATTGATCATAAAATCACTCCTTATCTTTCATCTTTTAAGATTAAATAACGAATTATTGATTCTTTAATTCTAACAATACGATCGAATTCGATTCTAGCTTCATCATTAGATACTACGTCTAATACAACGTAATAACCTTTTTTATGTTTTTCAATTTCATAAGCTAGGTCTCTCATACCCCATTCGTTCACTTTTGTTACTTCTGCACCACGAGATGTAAAGATTAAGTTTAATTCTTCAATTAAAGCTTTTCTATCATCTTCTAATACAGTAGGACGAATGATGTACATAATTTCATATTTTCTCATTTTTTTACCTCCTTTTGGTCTATTGGCTGCCCATGCAGCAAGGATGAGTTTTCACTCAGCTGAACTATTATAGCACAGTTGCATTTTAATGTAAACTAATATATAGAATATATATAACTGTTAAAAAATTAACATTATTTCTTTATTAGTTTTGATATTATTTGAAAAAAGTTGTTCTCAAAAGTAGCTTTTTTTATATTTCTTAAACCCAGTCTAACACTAAATAAAATAAAAAACTAGTATATCTTATTGAAAAATATCTTCAGTTTTAAACCCATGTTTTATATATCAATTTATCAATTGTTTTCTAATTAAATCAAGCGCATAAATTGTCGCTCTTTTTCTAACCATATATCTATTTCCATTAAATATTTTTTTATAAGTATTTGTTTCACCTTCATATGTTAATCCAAAATAAACTAATCCAACTGGCTTTTCTTTTGTCCCACCTGTTGGTCCAGCAATACCTGTGATTGATAATGTTATATTTGATTTAGTCTTTTTAAAAAGTCCTTTAGACATCTCTTTAGCACATTCAGAACTAACTGCGCCATATGTATTTATAGTATTTTTAGAAACATCTAAATATTTTGTTTTAGCTTCATTGCTATATGTAACAATACTTTCATTAAATACACTAGAAGATCCACTAACATTAGTAATCGTACTAGCAAGCATTCCTCCAGTACAACTTTCTACAACTGAAATAATCATTTTTTTATCCTTTAATAAGTTTACAACAACACCTTCTAAGGTATCATTCAAATTACCATATATATAATTAGTATATTTATTATAAAACTCATTCATACAAATATCTAAATCATCTTTATTATTTGATGTGAAAACATATTTAACTTCACCAATAGTGGCGTATGGTGCAATATTCACATTTGGATGTAAATCATAAAATCCAGTAAGAGATTTTTCCATAGTTGATTCCCCTATTCCAACTAATTTAAATCCATTAGAAAACAATTTAATATTATTTGTTTTTTCTAAATATTCAACAAGTTTTTCTAACATCGGTAACATCTCATGTGGAGGACCTGGGAATAAGACAATTGTTTTTTCTTTTGCTTTAAAAATAACTCCAGGTGCTGTCCCAAGTTCATTTTCTAATATGATACTTTCTTTAGGAAATAATGCTTGTTTATTATTCGTATCTTCCATTTTTAAATTTATCTGGTCAAAGTATGATTTAATCTTTTTAAGAACACTTTGATTTATATATGTTTCTACCTTAAAATATTCAATTACTGTTTCACGACTTATATCATCAATTGTTGGACCAAGTCCTCCTGTAAAGATTATTAAATCTTCATCTATATAGTCAAGTATTGAATAATATTCTTCTTTTATGTCATCAATTACAAAAGAACGATTTACATCGATTCCAATTTGATTTAACCTACTAGCTATTAACGTTAAATTTGTATTAACTGTTTTTCCTGTTAAAACTTCTTTTCCAACTGTAATAATTACTGTTTTCATTTTTATCACCTGTTTTTATTATACTACATATTTTTCTTGTTATTATACAAAATTTACTTAATCAAAGTTGCTCCTCCACCTACAAAAACTGTTACTATTTCATCATTTCTTTTTGTTAATTTTGTTAATATTTCTGATGGCCTATCCATACTGTATCCTTGTCTTAAAACAAAGTTTGTTTTATCTTTATAAACATAATTATTAAGATAACATCCTAATGCTCCGTTACTCGTTCCTGTCGCGCTTTCTTCATTTATTCCAACTATTGGAGCAAAGTTTCTTCCATATGCATCTATATCTGATTCATTTGTTAAAGCAAAGCAATGGATTCCTATTACATTATATTTATCTGATATATTTTTTATTTTTATTATATCAGGTATTATCTCATTCAATTCTTTTATTCCCTTTATAGGAACAAATATTTCTCTCAATCCAGTAGATAAAACTCTAATAGGTAGTTCTGTATTTACAATTTTTGTTGTATTAAAACAGTCTTCTATTAAAGTTGGATCAACAAGATCACCATATATCGGAGGTAGTTGTTCCATATAAACAATTTTATCTTTTACTTCTATTTTTAAAATTCCTGCTTTAGTCTCTTGAGTATAAAACCCTTTAGTAATTATTCCTTTATCTCTTAATAGATTAAAAGTAGCTATTGTGGCATGGCCACAAAGATTCACTTCATTGATTGGAGTAAAAAAACGAATATTAAAATCCGTATGTGAACTTTTCATTACAAACGCAGTTTCAGAATATCCAATATCACTTGCGATTAGTTGCATTTCTTTTTCGTTTAATGTATCCGCATTAAAAACAACTCCTGCAGGATTACCTCCATGAGTTTCTTTCGCAAATGACATCATTCGATAAATTTTATATTCCATTTTCCCCACCCACTTAATTAACTATATTTATTTTATCATACAATTAATCTAATGAGTAATCAAAAAAACACAATATCATTTAAATATATTGTGTTTTTGTTTTATACATTAAATCTAAAAAGTAATATATCTCCATCTTGAACTACATAAGTCTTACCTTCACTACGTGATTTGCCAGCATCTTTAGCTCCTTGTTCACCGTTATATTTTATATAATCATCATAAGTAATAGTTTCCGCTCTAATAAATCCTTTTTCGAAATCACTATGAATTATTCCTGCACATTGTGGAGCTTTCATTCCTTTTTTAAATGTCCAAGCTCTTACTTCTTTAGGACCGGCTGTAAAATATGTTTCAAGTCCTAACAAACGATAACTTCTTTTTATAAGTTTATTAAGTCCTGATTCTTTAATACCAAGATCTTCTAAAAACATATCTCTTTCATCATCAGTTAATTCTCCTAATTCAGCTTCAATTTTAGCACTAATAACTACAACTTCACTATTTTCTTTACTAGCAAATTCTTTAATTTTTTTAACATATTCATTGTTGTCAAAATCATTAATATCATCTTCACTTATATTAGCTACATAAAGCATTGTTTTTAATGTTAAAAAATTAAAGTTTTTGATTAAATCTAACTCATTTTCATTAAATTTAATAGTTCTTATAGGTTTATTATCCATTAAAGTATCTTGAATTAATTTAAGAATTTTATACTCTTCAACAGCGGCCTGGTCAACCTTTAAAGTAGCTTTTTTCAAAATTTTAGGAATACGTTTTTCCACAACTTCTAAATCAGCAAATATTAATTCTAAATTAATTGTTTCAATATCTCTTACAGGATTAATTGTTCCATCAATATGTGTAACATTGTCATCATCAAATGCACGAACTACTTGGATAATTGCGTCTACTTCACGAATATGACTTAAAAATTTATTTCCTAGTCCTTCTCCACGTGAAGCACCTTTAACAATTCCGGCGATATCTGTGAATTCAAATATTGTTGGAACTGTTTTTTTAGGTTGTACTAATTCAGTTAATTTATATAATCTTTCATCAGGCACTTCAACTACTCCAACATTAGGATCAATTGTTGCGAATGGATAATTCGCAGCTAATGCACCTGCTTTAGTTATTGCGTTAAATAGGGTTGATTTACCAACATTAGGTAATCCTACAATTCCAGCTGTTAAACCCATAAAATCATCTCCTTTAAATCTACATTATTTTACTTTATTTTACCTTTTATTTCAAGAAAAAAAGAGGAAATCCTCTTTTAATCATCAGGGTGTATTCCTAGTGTTGCTACATCAGATGTATACAATTCTCCATCTCTTATATATTGAAGTTGAATTTCTTCACCAACTTGTGAATTAAGAATTGCTTCTTTCAAATCATTAAAGTTTAATATCGCTCTAAACTCATCATATGATGAGTTTTTATAAGCAACAATTGTATCTCCGTTTTGAAGTCCAGCAGCTTCAGCTGCCCCACCTTCTTGAACATCAACGCAAACTCCATATTCAGTTCCACATACATTTAACTGAGCGTATGTTGTTATTCCTAAATATGGTCGAGTTACTATTCCATCATCTTCTAAATCAGCTGTAATTCTTCTAACTGTATTTGATGGAATAGCGAACCCTATCCCTGTAACATAATCATCAATAATTTTCATATTGTTAATTCCTATTAATTCTCCATTAACATTAAGTAAAGCACCACCACTATTTCCTGGACTTATAGCTGCATCATGTTGAAGTAATGTAGTATTAAATCCACCATCTACAACATATCTTGTAAGACCACTTACAATTCCCATAGTAACAGTACCATAATATTCAAATCCGAGTGGATTTCCTAATGCAAATACAAATTGTCCAACTTTTATATCATAAGAATCTGCGAATGGTATTACTGAAAAATACTCTGGCGATTCAAATGTAAGTACAGCTAAATCAGTTGTAGGATCTAATCCTAATAATTCAATATGTTCATCTTCTATATCAAATAATATTCCGTTTTTTTCATAAACTATTGTTAAGAATGTTGAGTCTTCAACAACATGACTATTAGTTACTACATAATATACATCTCCAACTTGTTTATAAATAACTCCAGATCCAGACGCAGCTCCTGAATCAGTGGTATTAACTATTCCAATAACACCATATCTCGCTACTTCTATCATGTTTGTTACAGCTGTTTGAAATGATGTTAAATCATATGTAGTATTTACAGTTGCTTCTGGGATTAATTCGTTAATTAAAGCTGTTATTTCTTCTTCTGTCATTGAATTATCAACAGGCTCTACTACTTCAGTAGGAATACATCCTGTTAAAAGCAATGATAAAGATATTGTTAAAATTAGTAAAAGTTTTTTCATTTAAATCTTCTCCTTTATGTTAAAAAGTTTATATGCGTTTTTAGTTGTTTGGTTTGCGAAATCCTCATAAGACATATTTTTAATTCTTGCGATTTCTTCTGCGACTAATTTTACACGAAATGGTTCATTGATTTTTCCTCTAAAAGGATGAGGAGATAAATATGGTGAATCAGTTTCAACTAATATTTTATCTAGAGGAACCATTTCTGCGACTTTTTTAGGTTTATGACCATTTTTAAACGTTACTGGTCCACCTAAAGAAATATATAATCCTAAATTTAAAAAATTATTTGCCATTTCAGGACTACCTGAATAACAATGCATTACTCCTTTTAAATTTTTATATTCACTTAAAATATTATAAGTAACTTCACTAGCATCTCTCATATGAATAATTAATGGTTTGTTATATTCAAAAGACAAATCTATTTGCCTTTTAAATACTTCTATTTGATCATCTTTTGATTCTTTATTCCAATAAAAATCCATTCCACATTCACCAACACCAACAACTTTTTTATGTTTTAATTGTTTAATCAATAAATCATAATCACTATCTTTTATGTCTTTCGCATCAGTTGGGTGGAATCCAACTGTTGCATAAATAAAAGGATATTCTTCAGCAAGTTCTATTGCCCGAGCATTAGTTTTCTTATCAAACCCAACAACAATCATTGTTTTAACACCATTGTTTAAAGCTCTTTCTATTACTTCTTTTAAGTTATTATCAAATTTTTCAGAATTCAAATGAACATGTGTATCTACTAACATTTTTATCACCTATTCTATTATACCAATATTATACATTTTTTCTATGAAAAATATGTGAAAAAAGCAAAGAAAAAGAGACCGAAGTCTCTTTTACAATTTTTATTCTATCGTTTTTTAATAATTATTTGATGATTTCAGCAACAATACCAGCACCAACAGTACGTCCACCTTCTCTAATAGAGAATTTAGTACCTTGTTCAAGTGCGATTGGGTGAATTAAAGTTACAGTCATTTCTACATCATCACCAGGCATAACCATTTCTACACCTGCAGGTAATTCAACAACACCTGTAACATCTGTAGTTCTGAAATAAAATTGAGGACGATAGTTTGTGAAGAATGGAGTATGACGTCCACCTTCTTCTTTTGATAAAACATAGACTTGTCCTTTAAAGTGTGTATGAGGTGTAACACTCTTAGGTTTAGCTAAAACTTGTCCACGTTGGATTTCGTCTCTTGCTACTCCACGAAGTAAAGCACCAATATTATCTCCTGCTTCAGCACGATCTAATAATTTACGGAACATTTCTACTCCTGTTACTACACATTCTTGAGTAGGTTTGATACCAATAATTTCTACTTTATCTCCAACAACAACAGTACCACGGTCAACTCTACCAGTAGCAACTGTTCCACGTCCAGTAATACTGAATACGTCTTCGACAGGCATTAAGAATGGTTTATCAGTTTCACGTTCTGGTGTGTCAAAATAATTATCAACAGCATCCATTAATTCAATTACAGTTTCTTCATGTTTAGGATCACCTTGTAAAGCAAGTAATGCAGATCCTTGAATAATTGGAATATCATCACCAGGGAAACCATATTCATCTAATAATTCACGAATTTCCATATCTACTAATTCAAGTAATTCAGGATCGTCAACCATATCAACTTTATTCATATATACGATTAATTTAGGTACACCAACTTGACGAGATAATAAAATATGTTCTCTTGTTTGAGGCATAGGTCCGTCAGATGCACTAACAACAAGGATTCCACCGTCCATTTGAGCAGCTCCTGTGATCATGTTTTTAACATAATCAGCATGTCCCGGGCAGTCTACATGTGCGTAATGACGTTTTTCAGTTGAGTATTCAACATGAGAAGTGTTAATTGTAATTCCTCTTTCTCTTTCTTCAGGTGCATTATCGATTGAATCGAAATCTGCAGCTTCAGTTCCACCAATTCCTCTTTTTGCTAAAACAGTAGCGATAGCTGCTGTTAATGTAGTTTTACCATGGTCTACATGTCCAATTGTTCCAATATTCATATGTGGTTTGTTTCTTACATATTTTTGTTTAGCCATTATTTTTTCCTCCTTAAATTATTTATTTTCTTAATGTTTTTTTTCAATTTATTTTATCGCATTATATTGTATAATGCAAGTTTTTAGTCAAATTATCCGTTACGTTTTTTAATAACTTCTTCGGCAATTGACTTCGGACATGCTTTATATTCTGCGAATTGCATTGTGTAAGTTCCACGTCCTTGTGTATTTGATCTTAAACTCGTTGCGTACCCAAACATTTCTGCTAGAGGCACCTTCCCAGTAATTTGATGCGCATTTCCTCTTTGAGACTGTGCTTCAATTCTACCACGTCTACTTGTTATATCCCCAATTACATTTCCTAAATAATCATCCGGTACAACAACATCAACCATCATAATTGGTTCTAACAAAATAGCCATACATTTATCTTTTGCTTTTTTAAGTGCCATTCCTGCAGCAACTTTAAAAGCCATTTCACTAGAATCTACATCATGATAAGAACCATCAAATAGAGTAGCTTTCATATCAATTAATGGATATCCTGCGACAATTCCACTGTCTAAAGATTCTTCTAAACCTTTTCCTACAACCGGAATATATTCACGAGGAACAGATCCACCAACAATTTTATTAATAAATTCAAATCCTTTACCTGGGTTTGGTTCAAATTTGATCCATACATGTCCGTATTGTCCACGTCCACCAGATTGTCTAACAAATTTACCTTCAATTTCAGCTTCTTTAGTGATTGTTTCTCTATATGATACTTGTGGTGCTCCAACTGTTGCGCTAACACTGAACTCTCTTCTCATTCTTTCAACTAATATATCTAAGTGAAGTTCACCCATACCAGCGATAATAGTTTGTCCAGTTTCTTCATCTGTGTAAGTTCTAAATGTTGGATCTTCTTCAGCAAGTTTATTAAGGGCTACACCCATTTTGTCTTGATCACCTCTACTGTTTGGTTCAATAGCAACACTAATAACTGGTTCTGGAAATACCATTTTTTCTAAGATAACATGATATTTTTCTTGACACAAAGTGTCTCCAGTAGTTGTATTTTTAAGTCCAATTGCAGCAGCGATACTTCCAGTATATACATGATCAATCTCTTGGCGAGAATTCGCATGCATTTGAAGAATACGTCCGATTCTTTCTTTAGAATCTTTAGTAGCATTTCTAATATAAGAACCTTTTTTTAATTGTCCTGAGTAAACTCTAAAGAATGTAAGTTTTCCAACAAATGGATCTGTCATTACTTTAAATGCTAATGCAGCAAACTTTTGATCGTCTGAAGCAATTAAAGTAACTTCATTTCCTTGTTTGTCTATTCCTGTAACAGGAGCTACATCTAAAGGACTAGGTAAATAATCGATTATTGCATCTAGTAAAAGTTTAACACCTTTATTTTTAAATGCAGAACCACATAATACTGGGAAAAATTCTACAGCTAATGTAGCTTTACGAATTGTTGATTTAAGTAATTCTTTTGGGATTTCTTCACCTTCAACATAAAGTTCCATTAGTTCTTCATTAAAATCAGCAACTGCTTCGATTAATTCCATTCTTTTTAATTCTACAATTTCAGTTAAATCTTTTGGAATAGTAATTTCTTTAGCTATCTCATCAGCTCCACCATCATAATAGTAAGCTTTCATATCTAATAAATCAATTATTCCATCAAAATCAGATTCTGCGCCTATTGGCCATTGAATAGCTGCTGCGTGAGCACCTAATCGGTCTTGTAATGAGCCTACACTCATTTCAAAATCAGCTCCCAATTTATCCATTTTATTAACAAAGCAAAGACGAGGTACTTTATAATCATTTGCTTGTCTCCATACTGTTTCTGTTTGGGGTTCAACCCCTGCTTGTGCGTCTAGTAACGCTACACTTCCGTCTAATACCCGAAGTGATCTTGATACTTCTACAGTGAAATCGACATGACCTGGAGTATCAATGATATTTACACGGTGTTTATTCCAAACAGCTGTTGTTGCGGCTGATGTAATTGTAATCCCACGTTCTTGTTCTTGTTCCATCCAGTCCATTTGTGATGCGCCATCATGTGTTTCTCCAATTTTATGGATTTTTCCCGTGTGATATAAAATACGCTCAGTAGCTGTTGTTTTACCCGCATCAATATGAGCCATAATACCGATATTACGAGTATTTTCTAAACTATATTCACGTGCCATCATTAAATCTCCTTTCTACCAACGATAATGAGCAAACGCTTTATTAGCTTCCGCCATACGGTGAATGTCATCTTTCTTCTTAACAGATGCACCAGTACCTTGGCTTGCGTCTATAATCTCTTTGGCTAATCTCTCTTCCATCGTTTTTTCATTTCTTAATCTTGCATATTGTGTCATCCATCTAAGTCCTAAAGTATATCTTCTTTCGTCTCTTACTTCTACAGGAACTTGATAGTTTTGTCCACCAATTCTTCTCCCTTTAACTTCAAATGTAGGCATAACATTATTTAAAGCTTCTTCGAAAACTTCGATTGGGGGTTGGTTAGTAACATCTTCAACTTTTTTGAACGCTCCATATAATATCTTTTGAGCAGTTCCTTTTTTACCATCCAACATAATATTATTAATTAGTTTTGTAACTAATTTTGAATTATATATTGGATCTGGTAATACATCTCTCTTGGCTATATGACCTTTACGAGGCATAATTAATTCCTCCTTTCAAACAATAAATTATATTATGCGTTTTTCTTTGTTCCATATTTGGAACGACTTTGTTTTCTATTTTCTACTCCTGTAGTATCTAATGTACCACGGATGATATGATATCTTACACCAGGTAAGTCTTTAACACGTCCACCGCGAATTAATACAACACTATGTTCTTGTAGTTTGTGTCCTATTCCAGGGATATAAGCAGTTACTTCAATTCCGTTAGATAATCTAACACGAGCATATTTACGAAGTGCTGAGTTAGGTTTCTTTGGAGTCATTGTTGCAACTCTTGTACAAACTCCACGTTTTTGTGGGCTTGATTGCTTTTTAGATTCTTTCTTTAATGAGTTATATGAGACATTTAAATGTCTTGATTTAGACTTTTTAATTTTACTTTGTCTTCCTTTTCTTACTAACTGATTAATTGTAGGCATTAATAGTTTCCTCCTCTCTTTTTTTTGTTCCACACTACCAGGTGGTTCGATTTTGTCATAAAATTAAGGGCTTATGCGATAAACCCTAATGTTTTATTACTAAATAGCAAATATATTATATATCACATATGCAGGCGTGTCAATAATTATGTTTATTTTTTATTTTTTATTTTTTTCGTTGTTAATTATTGTTATATTTCAATAATATAGCCTATCAAATTAATGATAGGCTATATTAATTAAAAGTCTAAATCGTCCATAATAAAGGGATTTACATCTTCATCAAGTTCTACTTCTTCTTTTGGTTTTTCATAATCAAAGAATGTATCTTTTAGAATCCCAGTACCTGCTGGTATTAATCCACCAATTATTACGTTTTCTTTAAGTCCTACTAAATCATCTACTTTACCGCGAATAGCTGCATCAGTTAATACTCTAGTAGTTTCTTGGAATGACGCAGCACTTAAGAACGAGTCACTTCTTAAACTTGATCTTGTAATACCTAGTAAAACAGGACGTGCAATTGCTGGTCTTTTTCTATTTTTCAATGTTTCTTCATTAACTTTTTTAAACTCTTTTATTGATACTTGAGCTCCAGGTAATAATTTTGTATCTCCTTCTAAAATAACATTAAGTCTTCTCATCATTTGATGAATAATAACTTCAATATGTTTATCAGAAATCTCAATACCTTGAGCACGATATACTTTTTGTACTTCTTTTAATATATATTGATGTACAGTTTCAGCATCAGTTGCTTGAAGTAATTGTTTAGGGTCGATTGATCCGTCAGTAATTTTTTGTCCAGCAACAACACTGTCTCCTTCTTCAACAAATAGTGTAACACCACTATTTGTTTCATAAGTAACTTTTTCTAATTTATTTTCAACAGTAACTTTAAATCTTTCCTCAACAACTTCTATTTCAGAAATTTCACCATTAATATCACTAATAATAGCTTTTCCTTTTGGAGTACGTGCTTCAAATAATTCTTGAATACGGGGAAGTCCTTGAGTAATATCTGATCCCGCAACTCCACCAGTATGGAACGTACGCATTGTTAACTGTGTACCTGGTTCTCCAATTGATTGAGCGGCAATAATACCAATACTTTCTCCAACCTCAACTTTATTACCTGTTGATAAGTTTTGTCCGTAACATTTTTTACAAATACCAAGTTTTGAATCACATGTTAAAACTGATCTGATTTTTAATTCTTTTATTCCTGAATCTACGATTTTATTAGCTATTTCGGATGTGATATATCCATTGTTTTCTAATATAACTTCTCCAGTTTCAGGGTGAACACATGTTTCAATACTATAACGACCAATTAATCTATCGATAAATGGAACAATTTCTTTTCCATCGCTATCATTAACAATCGCTCTAATAGTTGTTCCTTTATTTGTATGACAATCTTCTTCAGTAATTACTAAATCTTGAGAAACATCAACTAAACGTCTTGTTAAATACCCTGAATCAGCTGTTTTTAGCGCTGTGTCAGTAGACCCTTTACGAGCACCATGAGTTGAAATAAAGAACTCACTCATTGTTAATCCTTCAATAAAGGATGATTTAACAGGTAATTCGATTGTTGATTTAATCCCAGCTTTAATATTATAAGCAGTATTTAATCCTTCACGTTTTGTATTTGCCATTGAACCACGAATACCAGCTAACTGTGTAAAGTTAGATGCGTTCCCTCTAGCTCCAGAATCACTCATCATAAAGATATGATTATCTTTTGTTTGTTCATCCATTAACCCTTTTTGAATTCTATCTTTAACAGATGCCCATTCTCTGATAACTAATTTATAACGTTCATAGTCAGTTAAAAGCCCTAATTCATATTGAGTATGTAAAGCTCTTACTAATTCTTCTGTTTTAGTAACTTCTTCTTTTTTACCTGAATAAACCTTAACATCTGAAGCAGAAACTGTAATTCCAGCTTGTGTTGAATATTTAAATCCTAAGTTTTTAAGTTTATCTAACATTTTTGATGTTTCATTTATTTTAAATTGAATAAATACTTCACTAATGATTTGTGATAAGAATTTTTTCTTAAATGGTGAAACAAGTTCTAATCCTTTAATATGTTCTTTAATATTCGTTCCCATAGGTACAAAGTATTGACTTGGAGTAACATATTTTTCTTCACCTGTTATTGGATCTTTTTGTTTTTGTAAATTTGTTAATGTTGGTTCATTTAAATATGCAAAACTTCTTGGTAAAATTTGATTAAATGTTAATTTACCATAAGTTGTAATTAAATACCCATTTTTTTGTTCTATTGTAATTGGAGCGTTCCCAAGTGAACTACCACGAATAGCAATTCTTGAATGTAAAGTAATTAATTTATTTTCAAAAGCAAGGGTTACTTCATCATAATCAAAGAAAACCTTTCCTTCTCCAATAGCTCCTTTTTCTTCTAGTGTTAAATAATAATTACCTAATACCATATCTTGAGATGGTGTAACAATAGGTTTACCATCTTTTGGATTTAAAATATTATTAGAAGCTAACATTAATACTCTTGCTTCTGCCTGTGCTTCTTCACTTAGTGGAACATGAACAGCCATTTGATCTCCATCAAAGTCAGCATTAAATGCTGTTGTTACTAATGGATGAAGTCTAATTGCTTTTCCTTCAACTAAGATTGGTTCAAATGCTTGAATACCTAATCTATGAAGAGTAGGTGCACGGTTAAGTAATACTGGATGTTCTCTTATTACATCTTCAACTACATCCCATATTCTTTCATCTTTTAATGCTTCAATCATTCTTTTTGCACTTCTTATATTAGAAGCTATTTCACGTTCAATTAATTCTTTTATAACAAAGGGTTTAAATAATGTAACAGCCATTTCTTTTGGTAAGCCACATTGATACATTTCAAGAGATGGTCCAACTACAATTACGGAACGTCCTGAATAATCAACACGTTTTCCAAGTAGATTTTGTCTAAATCGTCCTTGTTTACCACGAAGTAAATCACTTAATGATTTTAATGGTCTGTTTTTTTCAACAACTACTTTTCTACCACGTTTAGAATTATCAATCAAAGCATCCACAGCTTCTTGAAGCATACGTTTTTCATTTTTAGTAATTAAGTGTGGAGCGTTTTGTTCAAATTGTCTTTTAAGACGATTATTTCTATTTAAAATACGACGATATAAATCATTTAAATCAGTTGTTGCGAAACGTCCACCGTCTAGTTGTACCATTGGACGAAGTTCTGGTGGTATTACAGGTAATACATCAAGTACCATCCATTCTGGATTATTATCAGAATTAATAAAGGCTTCAACAATTGCTAATCTTTTAATGATTTTTTCACGTTTTTGTTTTGAAGCTGTTGGTAAATCTCTTCTAAGTTGTAGTGATGTTTCTTTTAAATCTAATTTACGTAATAGAACTTTAACTGCTTCAGCACCTGTTAAAGCTTTAAAGCGGTTACCATATTCCATATATTTCTTAGAATATTCAGCTTCACTTAATATTTGTTTAAATGTTAAATCTGTATCTCCTGGATCAATAACGATATATGAAGCAAGATATACTACTTCTTCTAAATCTTTTGCTTTAATAGCTAATAATGTAGCTAAACGAGAAGGTGAATTTCTTAAATACCAGGTATGAACAACTGGAGCTGCTAACTCGATATGTCCCATTCTTTCTCTTCTAACTTTACTTTCAGTAATTTCAACCCCGCAAACAGGACATTTTTTCCCTGTATGTGAACTTCTTTTTGATTTATTACTACATGCACATTGGTAATCTTTGGTTGGACCAAAGATTACTTCACAAAACAAACCGTCTTTCTCAGGTTTTAAAGTACGGTAATTTATTGTTTCATGTTTTTTTACTTCACCAAATGACCATCCTCTTATTTCTTCAGGAGAGGCTAATCTAATTTTATAATGCGAAAATATTTGACTCATAAAATCACCTTACTTTCTAAGATTGAAAGCCATATTTTGTAATATAGTCTTCTGAATCTTCATCTACTAAACTTTTATTTGCTTCATTAACACCAGTTTTTTTATTAATCAATTCTACATAAATACCTAGTGCTTGTAATTCTCTTGTTAATACTCTAAATGATTCTGGTAAACTTGGTTCTGGAATGCTTTTTCCATCAACTATCGCTCTAAATACTTTGTTTCTACCGATAATATCATCTGATTTAACTGTCAGCATTTCTTGAAGAGCGTATGCAGCACCATAAGCTTCTAATGCCCATACTTCCATTTCTCCAAAACGTTGTCCACCGTTTTGTGCTTTACCACCCATAGGTTGTTGTGTTACTAATGTGTAAGGCCCAACACTACGAGCATGTAATTTATCATCAACCATATGATCTAGTTTAATCATATACATAACTCCAACACTAATACGATTATCATAAGGCTCACCAGTTAATCCTGAATATAAAACTTCTTTACCGTCAGCTGGCATATTTGCTTCTTCCATAATAGCTGCTAAATCATCACTTGTTACTCCATCAAATACTGGAGTTGCAACATGTACACCAAGTCTTTTTGCAGCAATCCCTAAATGTAATTCTAATACTTGTCCAATGTTCATACGAGAAGGCACTCCTAAAGGATTAAGCATTATATCTATAGGTGTTCCGTCAGCCATATAAGGCATATCTTCAATTGGTAATATTTTAGAAATAACTCCTTTATTACCATGACGACCTGCCATTTTATCGCCTTCATTAATTTTTCTTTTTTGAACTATATAAATTCTAACTACTTCATTTACACCTGGAGATAATTCATCTTTGTTAGCACGTTTGAAATGTTTAACACTATGAACAATTCCTCCTCCACCATGAGGCACACGTAAACTTGTATCTCTAACTTCACGTGATTTTTCACCGAAAATAGCAAGTAATAGTTTGTCTTCTGGTGTAGGATCAGTTTGTCCTTTAGGTGTTACCTTACCTACTAAGATATCCCCTTCAAATACTTCAGCTCCAGGAATAATAATTCCTTGATCATCCAAATATTTACGACCTTCATCACCAACATTTGGAATTTCTCTAGTAATTTCTTCTTTTCCAAGTTTTGTATCGCGAGCTTCAATCTCATATTTTTCAATATGAATTGAAGTATATACATCTTCTTTAACTAAACGTTCTGACATAATAACAGCATCTTCATAGTTATATCCATTCCATGTCATAAACCCAACTACTACATTTCTACCAAGAGATAACTCACCTTTATCCATTGCTGGACCATCAGTAATAATATCACTAGCATTAATTTCATCACCTATTGCTACTATCGGTGTTTGATTAATACAAGTACCTTGATTTGATCTTTTAAATTTTTCTAATATATATTTATCAATGCTTCCATCTTTTAATCTAATTTTAATTATATTTCCATCAACATATTCAACTTTTCCAGCATGTTTCGCAACTAAGCAAGATCCTGAATCATGAGCAGCCTTATATTCTATCCCTGTTGCTACGTAAGCAGCTTCAGGAACAAGTAAAGGGATTGCTTGTCTTTGCATATTAGCACCCATTAACGCGCGGTTAGCATCATCATGTTCCAAGAATGGAATACATGATGTAGAAATAGAAACAATTTGTTTTGGTGATACATCCATTAATTCGACTAGATTACGTCTAAACATTTTTGTTTCACCTTGGAATCTAGCAACTACGTTATCAAGAACAATTTGTTTTTCGTCATTAACAATGATATTACCTTGTCCAATAATATATTTTTCTTCTTCATCAGCTGATAAATAAACAACTTCATCAGTTACTTGAGAAATACCGTCTTCTTGTTGAGTAATTTTTAAATATGGTGTTTCCATAAATCCGTATTTATTAACTCTTACATATGAAGCTAAACTGTTTATCAATCCAATGTTTTGACCTTCCGGTGTTTCTATTGGACAAATACGACCATAATGTGAATAATGTACGTCTCGAACTTCAAATCCAGCACGATCTCTAGTTAATCCACCAGGTCCAAGAGCTGAAATACGACGTTTATGAGTAAGTTCATCAAGAGGATTCGTTTGAGCCATAAATTGTGATAACTGGCTGCTTCCAAAGAATTCTTTTAATGAAGATGTAAGTGGTCTAATATTAATTAGATTTTGAGGAGTAATTTCTTCTGGATCTTTTGTTGACATACGATCCTTAACATTTTTTTCCATTTTTGTAAGACCAATTCTAAATTGGTTTTTAAGTAACTCACCAATTAATCTTAGTCGTCTATTTCCTAAATGATCAATATCATCTAATTTTCCGATTCTATTAAATAAATTTAAATAATAAGAAATTGATGAAATAATATCTGAAGGAACAATATGGACTTTATCTTCATATGAATTATTTCCAATAACTTTAACTTGAATTATTTCATCATTTTTAGTTTTAGTATAAACTTCTAAAACTTCAATTTCAGCTAATTCAAAAAGAATATTTTCATTATCTAGTACAAGTCCGAATCCTTCTTTTAATTCTTTAACAAATGGTTTGCCTAAATCTTCAGTCAACATTTTTTCTGTTTTACCAATAGATTTTAAATACCCTTTATAATAAGCTTTTGCAGTTTTAAATTCTTGGTTTCGTATATCAAATAATAATTCTTCATCAGTAATATAATCAAATAATTTAATGTTATTTACTTCAGCACTTCTGAAAACGCTTAATTGATCTAAATATGCATATTCAAGTTCATAAGCTCCAACTCCAGGAACTTTATATGTAAATAAATGACGATATTCTTTTAAAATTTCAATCATATTTTGATCGATAGTAGTTTCTTTTTCAATAATTACTTCTCCTGTTTCTGGATCTACTAAATCATAGACAAGTTGTTTTCCAAAAACACGATTAAGAACATCGAGTTTTTTATTTATTTTATAACGTCCAACTTCCGCTAAGTCATATCTTTTAGCATCAAATAAACGACTTATTAAAAATGCTTTCGCACCTTCCTCAGTTGCTGTTTCACCCTGACGTAGTTTTGAGTATACTTCTTTAATAGCTTCTACAGAGTTACTTGTAGGATCTTTACTTAGTGTTAAGCTCAAATTATTTGATTCACCATAAGTTTCAATAATTTGTTTTTCACTAGAAAAACCTAACGCTCTAAGAAGAGTTGTTAGGGCAATTTTTTTACTACGGTCCAATTTTACAAAAAGGATATCTTTTGAACCAATTTCATATTCTAACCAAGCACCCCTTGTTGGAATTACTTGTCCTAAGAATTTACTTTTCAGTGTTTTCTTATCAATGTTTTCACTGAAGAATACTCCTGAACTTCTTACAATTTGTGAAACAATTACACGTTCACTACCATTAATAATAAAAGATCCCGTATCAGACATAATAGGAAAATCTCCCATAAATAGCTTTTGTTGTTTTATTTCACCTGTTTCTTTATTTACAAGTTTAACATTGACACGCAAAGGTTTAGAGTATGTCATATCTTTTTCTTTAGCTTGAATAATATTGTATTTTGGAGTATCAAACTCATAATCTTCAAAATATAATTCAATATTTTCTGTAAAGTTTTGAATCGGGGAAATATCTCTAAACAATTCTGCTAATCCCTTTTGAATGAACCAATTAAAAGATTCTGTTTGAATCTTAATCAAGTTCGGTAATTTAATATTAGACTTAACTTTCGAATAACTTCGTCTCTCTCTTTTGCTACCATATTTTACTAAATTGTAACTCACAAACTTCACCCCATTTAATTTAATAAAAGCATACCAATAACGCCAAAAATCGCTTGATTTGGCAATTTAATATATTACCACAAAACTGTCAAATAGTCAATATGTTTTACATTTAATAACATTAAATCCTTTTTTCTTATTAACTACTTCAACATTATTATATATTGTTTTAAGCTTTACTAGTGCCGATTGTGCACCATGTTTCTTATTTATTACCGTATAAAATTCTCCACCTGGATTAAGATGTGTAAATGCATCTTCAAAAAAACGATAAATTACTTCTTTCCCAGCTCTTATTGGTGGATTAGTAATTATTAAATCATATTTACCTTCAATATTATTAAATCCATCACTTGAAAAAACATTAGCATTTACTTCATTTAATTTTACATTTGATTTAGTTAAATCGATAGCTCTTTTATTAATATCTACCATATCTACTTTAATATGAAATGCTTTATTTAAATAAATTCCAACAACTCCATATCCACATCCTAAATCTAATGCAGTTGTGAATGAATCATTTACAACTAAATATTTTAATAATACTTCTGTTCCTCTATCAAAACGACTCTTTGAAAAAACACCATTATCTGTATGAAATTTCAAAGATATGTCATTAACACTAAAAGCAATCAACTGTGGATTGCTTTTTAGATTATCATTATTTTCAGAAAAATAGTGAACCATAATATCATCTCCATTTTCCTATAATGTGTGAAAAGTCAAAAACCTGAGTTTTCACTCAGGTTATGTTTGACTTAATAATTATTTAATAGTTACTACTGCGCCAGCTTCTTCTAATTTTTCTTTAATTTCTTGAGCTTCTTCAGCTTTAATGTTTTCTTTAACAGCTGTTGGAGCAGCGTCAACTACGCCTTTAGCTTCTTTTAATCCTAATCCAGTAATTTCTCTAACAGCTTTGATAACTGCGATTTTTTTCTGACCTGCTGCTTCTAAAATAACTGATACTTCAGTTGGTTCTGAAGATTCTGCGACAGGAGCTGCTACTGCTACTGCACTTGGATCTACTCCGAATTCTTCTTTCATTAAATCAACTAAATCTTTTAATTCTAATAATGTTTTTTCTTTTAATGCTTCAATAATTTCACTATTTTTTAATACTGCCATGATTATATCCTCCTATTATTCTTCTGAACTTTCTTCTAAATTTTCAACATGCATATGAATTGCCATTGCTACTTCTTTAATCGGTTGCATAATACCTGCTGCAATCATTGTAAGTAGTACTTCTCTTGTAGGAATTGTTGCGATTTTCATAATGCTTTCATTATCCATGTATTCACCATCAACAACACCAACTTTTAATTCAAGTGCTTTGTTTGCTTTTGCAAATTCATAAACAGTTTTTGCAGCTGATACACTATCTTCATAACTAAACGCTATAGCATTTGGTCCCGCTAATGTATCTGCAAGTTCTGTATATCCAACTGCATCCGCAGCTCTTTTTGTAATATTGTTCTTGATTACTTTCATTTCACATCCATTAGCTGTTAATTCTCTTCTTAACTTACTAACTTGTTGAACTGTTAAACCGCTATAATCTAGAATTACAAAACTATTTACATTTTGCATTTTTTCCATTAATACTTTAACTTCTTCGCTTTTTTGAGCGATTGCTTGTTTTGACACTTTTCCACCTCCAAAACGTTTTTTAAATAAATAAAAACCTCTTATGTCTGGACAAAAGAGGATAGTTTATTATCTTTATCTTTTATCTCGTTAGGATATTAAGCTTATTAGCACCTAAGTCTATGACATTAGTTTTATTTAATTGTATTTTTATACTAACTTAAAATTGTATCTGTGTCAATTTTAATACCAGGACCCATTGTAGATGCGATTGATAAATTTTCAATATAAACACCTTTAACAGTTGATGGTCTTAATCTATTGATTACTTCAAAAATAGTTTTTAGATTTTCAAAAATTTGGGCAGAATCAAATGATACTTTTCCGATTCCAACATGAATATTTCCGATTTTATCAACTCTATATTCTACTTTACCGGCTTTGATTTCATTAATTGCTTTTGTTACATCCATAGTTACTGTTCCAGTTTTAGGATTAGGCATTAAACCTTTTGGTCCTAATGTACGTCCAAGTTTTCCTACTTGGCTCATCATATCTGGTGTTGCAACTACTGTATCAAAATCTAACCATCCTTTTAATACCTTTTCTACTAAATCTGCATCTCCAACATAATCAGCTCCTGCTGCTTCTGCCTCTTTTGCCTTATCACCTTTTGCAAAAACTAAAACTTTTTTAGTTTTTCCTGTACCATGTGGTAACACTATTGCCCCTCGTAAATTTTGTTCTGCTTTACGTGGGTCTAAGTTTAGGCGAATTGCAAATTCTATTGATGCATCAAATTTTTCAAATGATACTTTTTTTAATAATTCAATTGCTTCAACCGCTGGATACTCTTTAAACGAATCAATTTGAGCAGCTGCAGCTAAGAATTTTTTACCTTTTTTAGCCATAATTTTTTTACCTCCTAAATGTGGTCTAACGGGATTCCCTCCCACAATTAGCTGTATATAAACAACTAAGTGCTTAGTCTTCTATAGTAATTCCCATGTTTCTTGCAGATCCTGCAATAATTTTCATTCCCGCTTCAACGTCATTTGCGTTCAAATCAGGCATTTTAATTTCCGCTATTTCTCGTAATTGTGCACGAGTAATAGAACCTACTTTTTCTCTCAATGCATCACTTGCACCCTTTGATACTCCAGCTGCTTTTCTTAATAAATCGCTTGCTGGTGGAGTTTTGGTGATGAAAGTAAAAGTTCTGTCATCATAAACAGTTATAACAACCGGAATGATTGAACCCATTTTATCCTTAGTTTCGTTATTAAATTTTGTACAAAATTCTTGGATATTCACGCCCGCTTGTCCTAATGCTGGACCAACTGGTGGAGCTGGGTTTGCTTTACCTGCAGGAATTTGCAGTTTTACTTGAGTCTTAACATTTTTAGCCACGAAAGACACCTCCTCTTTTTTCGTGATGTGGTAATCAGATTTTAATAAATCCTCCCACTCAAAAAATAGCATGGCATATTGCATGCCAAGCTATTATACTATAATTTTGCATAAGATGTCAAGATATAATTTTATACCTTTTCAATATCTTCAAATTCAAGTTCAACTGGTGTTTGTCTACCAAACATATCGACTAAAACTGTGATTTCTTGTTTTTCAAAATCGATTGAATCTACAGTACCAATTTGATTCAAAAATGGTCCTGTCACAACTCTTACTTTTTCGCCAATTTCAACATTAATTGTTGGTGCTTCCATTAATCCGTATTTCTTAAGTATCGGATTAATTTCATCGGGTGGAAGCGGTACAGGTTTTGTTCCTCCCCCACTAGATCCTAAAAATCCAGTAACTCCAGGTGTATTACGAACAACAAACCAAGAATCGTCAGTAACTTCCATTTCTAAGAAAACATATCCTGGAAATGTTTTTACCATTTTTTCTTTAATAGTCCCATCAGCTTTTTTTTCAATTTTTAATTCTTCAGGAATCATTACTTGAAAGATTTTATCTTCCATTTGCATTGATTCAATTCGACGTTCTAAGTTCAATTTAACTGAATTTTCAAATCCAGAATAGGCTTGAACTATATACCATCTTTTATTTTCCATTATTACGCTCCAAGTCCATTAAGCCAAGCAAACAAAGGTCTGAATCCTAAATCAATTGCTACAAAGAACATTGCAACTACTATGATGAACCCAAATACTCTAGCGCTGTTATTTAATAATACAGCTTTAGTTGGCCATGAAACTTTTTTCATTTCTGTAAAACTCGGTACAAAGAAAGGCCAAATTGATAGGAAAAATGAAACAGTTCCAATTAATATTACAAAAACTGAAAATAATGTAATTTTTAATTTAGAATTAAAAAGCCACCAATCAGTAAATTTTATTTCTAATATTGTTCCTTCTATTAAGTAAATTCCAAGAACTAATACAATAACTCCTAAAAATCCTAATAATATTTTTTCAAAAGGATATTCTTTTTTTAATATTTCTAATACTTTATTTTTTTTAACTTCTTCTACTTTTTTCGCCATTTTTCTTTTCTCTCCTATTTGCTTTCTTTGTGAATAGTATGTTCTCCACATCGTTTACAGTATTTTTTAATTTGTAATCTTTCTTTTTTATCTTTGTTTTTGTAAGTAGTATAATTTCTCGATAAACAAACTTCACATATTAAAATTATTTTTTCTCTCATATTATCACTCTCTTGCATTTATATAATTTAGCAAACTTCTATATTTTTGTCAAGTTACTTATTAAAATGTTTTTTTATTTTTGCCTTTGCACGATGTAAAGAATTATAAATTTCCTTGTCCTTCATACCGTGTTTTTCACTTATATAAGAAACGCTATAATTATTTAGTTCTCTTAAAGTATATACTAAATACTCACTATTTGTTAGTATTTTTGCAATTTCTTTTTTTGTTAAATCATAATAAACACTATTTTGATTTACATTACTATTTGTTTCATATATAAATAATTCATTATTTTTAAATATTTCTCTTCTTCTTACTTTCTTTGATAAAAGAGTTATATATTTTCTGTCTAAATTTAATTCAAAATATCTTGTAAATGTTTTAGAATAACTGTCATCAAATGACTTAATAGATTTATATAAAATCATCATTCCTTCTTGAAACATATCATCATATTCTTGATACAAGTTAAATTTATATATTTTTTTAGAAATTAAGCGGGAATACTTATCAAACATTAACTCTAGTGCTTCATTATTGCCCTCTCTTATTAAGTCAATAATTTCATAGTCGTTATATGCTGGATAAGTCAAATACGTCACCCCTTTTTATGATATATTTCGTATAAAACTAGTGCTGCCGATACGCTAGCATTCAAACTATTAACATGTCCACTCATTGGGATTTTAACAATATAATCACAATTTTCTTTAACTAATCTACTTATCCCTTTTCCTTCGTTACCAATAACAATACAGAGATTAGTATCAACATCTATATCATGAATTGTTTTATCTGTTTCAGCGTCAGTTCCAACAACCCAAAATTCATTCTTTTTAAGCGTTTTTATTGTTTGAGTTAAATTTGTCACTTCAACAACATCAACATATTCTATTGCCCCAGTTGAAACTTTAGCAACAGTTGAATTTAGTTTTACGCTTCGATTTTTACCAATAATAACCGCATCAATATTAAAAGCATCTGCACTTCTTAAAATAGCCCCTAAATTATGTGGATCTTCTAATGAATCAAGTATTACAAAAACTTTATTGTTTTTTTTCTTATTAATTACTTGATCTAGTGTTTTATATTTATAATCTTCTATTAATGCTCCAACACCTTGATTATTTGATGGTAATATCTTATTAAGATTATATTTGTCTAACTCTTTTACCTTTAAATTCTTTTTTGTAGCTAATGCTAAAATATCATTATTAGTACCTTTTTGAATATACAATTCATGTATTTTATGATTTACCTTTAACGCTTCAAAAACAGTGTTTTTTCCGGCAATTATAATTGACATAAAATCACTTCCTTTTTCTTTTTTTATTTTAACATAGAAAAACATACATTACTAATGAAAAATATTGAAAAATATTGTCCTAAAAAAGTTTTTTAAGTTATAATAATTTGTGAGAGGTGATTTAATTGAATAAAACAGAAGCAGCACAATTATTAAAAACAAACATTACTAAAACAATGGGATGTACAGATATTGGAGTTGTAGGGTATATTGCTTCTATTGGAGCTTATACACTAAGAAACAAACAAATTAAATCTGTCAAGTTATTAATGAGTGAAGAATTATATAAAAATAGTGTAAATGTTGGTATCCCCGGTCTTAGAGAAAGTGGGCTTGAAAAAGCATTAGCACTTGGAATTTTACTTAAAGATCCCAAGAAACAATTAAGTGTTTTTGAAAGCGTTACAAATGACGATATTGAAAAAATTGGAGCTATTTTAGATAATATTGATGTTGAAATAAAATATAAACATTTTGATGATACAGTTTTATACGAAGAATTAAATCTTATATCAACCGAAGGTGATGAAGTTACTATCGTAATAAAAGATTCTTATGATAACGTTATAAAGGTTGTTAGAAACGGCAATACTTTAGAAGAATACGAAACTGAACAACTACTTGAAAGAGTAACTAAATTCAAAATCAAAACTTTTGATGAAATATATGATTTTATTGAAAAAGAAGATTACGAAGGATTAGATTATTTGTTTGAAACCGCAGAAATTCAATATGAAAACGCTCGAAAAGAAATTATTAAAGAAGGCGGTAAATATTTATCAGAAGATTTAAGACCTGCTCAAAAAGATTGCGTATATGACTTATCTAATTTCCTAAGAATGCATATTTATGTTCCTTCAAGAATGAGAATGGCAGGAGAAATATACACAGTTTATGGAGTCGCTGGAAGTGGTAATTTAGGTATTGGCACTTTAATTACTCCTATGTTTTTAGCTGATACTTTAAAATTAAGTGAATTAGAACGAAAAAAAATTATTCTTTTATCATTTTTAACAAGCGTGTATGTCAAACAAGAAATGAATATAGTCACTGTTCTATGCGGAACAGGTCACGCAACAGGATGTAGTGCTGCCGTAGTAACAGCTTATATTAAAGGTGGAACGAGAAAACAAGTTAAAGATTCTATTAATATATATTTATCTAGTTCGATGGGGTTTGTTTGTGATGGCGCAAAACTTTCATGTACACACAAAGTGTCTTTCGCAGCAATGAATGGAATGATTGCTGGTAAAATGGCAGTAGAGGATGAAGAATACTGTGATGGTACTGGATTAAATAAGATTAGCGTTGATCAAACCATTAGAAACCTTGGTAAATTAAATAACGAAATATTGAATTCAGCAAATAAAGGAATTATTGATTTAATTTAATTATTAAAAAAAAATGAGAATAAATCGTTCTCATTTTTTTATGATATTAATTAATTCTTCCAATCTTTCTAATTCATTATTTAAATATAAAAATCCAATAAGAGCTTCAAATCCTGTCGCTTGTTTATAAGTAGCTAAATCAGTATTTCTAGGTTTTCGATCTGTAGAAGCATTTCTTCCTCTTTTAAAAACATTTATTTCTTTTTCAGTTAATAAATCAAATATTTTATCTAATGCTTTTTTTTGTCCTTTTGCACTAGTATAAGTAATTGCTTTTTTATGTAATTTGTCTACTTTTGTATATCCTTCTACAAGAAGAAACTCTCTTATATATACTTCATATATCGCGTCACCTAAATAAGCTAACGTTAATCCGTTATATTGAATCATTTAAATAATTCCTTTTTCTTGAAGAAGAGCACGAAACTTATCAGCACTATCAAAATCTTTTTCTTTTCTAGCTTTATTCCATTGCTTATAAATTTCTTTTTCTTCCTTTGATAACGGTTTTTTATTTGTTTTTAATCCTAACACAGTAAAGAAATCATCAAACATTTTTAAAGCTGATAATAATATCTCTTCTTTTGCATTTGATCTTATTAATTGATTTGCTTTTTTATTTAAATTTTGCAACGCAGTAATAGCGTTTGCAGTATTAAAATCATTATCCATTGCGGTAATAAATTCATCAAAAATTAGTTGTAAATCATTATCCTTTTTTTCAGTAATACCTAATTTATCATTTATATCTAATTTTAAATATAATGATGAATATGTTCTATGTATTTTCTCCCATTCTTTAAGATATACGTCTAATGCTTCATCTGTATAATTAATTGGACTACGATAATGAGTTGAAAGGGTAAATAATCTAAAGCCATTAGGATTAACATTTAAATCTTTTACTAAAATAACTTTACCTTCGCTTTTACTCATTTTGCTTTTACCAATATTTAATAATCCGTTATGCATCCAATATCTAGCCAAAGAATGATTGTTTAAAACTTCAGACTGAGCTATTTCATTTTCATGATGTGGGAACATTAATCCACTTCCTCCACCATGAATATCAATTTGTTCTCCAAAAATATCATCAATCATCGCAACACATTCTGTGTGCCATCCTGGTCTTCCTTTTCCAAATGGAGAATCAAATTGGATACCAACATCTGTTTTTTTCCATAATGTAAAATCTAACGGATTTTCTTTTTTAATATTTATATCAACTCGAGAACCAACGATTAAATCATCAATCTTACGATTTGATAACACTCCATAGTTTTTAACATTTGAAACTCTAAAATAAACATCACCATCTATTTTATAAGCAAACCCTCTATCAATTAATATACCAATATATTCAATTATATGATCCATATATTCTGTTACACGTGGTTGAATATAATCAATACTTGAATTAACTTTTTTTACATCACTTAAAAACGCTGCGATAAATTTATCAGTAATTTCTTTTTCAGTAACTTTAGCTTCAATAGCTTTCGTTATTATTTTGTCATCAACATCAGTAAAATTTGATACAAATTTAACTTTGTATCCTCTAAACTCAAAATATTTTCTTACTGTATCAAAGAATATTACTGGTCTAGCATTTCCAATATGAATATAATTATAAACAGTTGGACCACAAACATAAATATTTACTATACCTTCATGTATCGATACAAACTCTTCTAACTTATTTGTATATGAATTAAATATTTTCATTTTTTTCACTTCCTAATATAAATTATTAACTATCCTATAATACATTAAAAATTAATTTTAATCTATTTTATTATATCTAAATTTTAAAACATAGTAAACAAAAAACAGGAGAAATTCTCCTGTTTGTTAATTCATTAAAGTTTTACAACGTTAGCAGCTTGTGGTCCTCTGTCTCCTTCAACCACATCAAATTCAACCTTTTGACCTTCGTCTAAAGTTTTGAATCCTTCTCCAGTGATAGCTTTGAAGTGAACAAAAATATCTAGTTCATCTTCCGTAGTAATAAATCCGTAACCTTTTTCTGAATTAAACCATTTAACTGTACCTGTCATGTAAATCTCCTTTTCTTTTGTTATTTCCATAAATATTTTGTTATTTCCATAAATAATTATAATATATTTTTATAGTAAATGCAAATAATTTCAGGAGGAAACGCCTTATCTAAACATTTTTTTAAATTTCGTCATATTCTATAGCAATATTTTTTTAATAAAAAGGTAAAATAAATTTTGTTTTTTATTTTACCTTTTTAAAATTATTATATTATTTGTTATCTTTTCTTAAACACATAAACCAATCTAAACAATACTTATCATCTTCATCAGCTTCCACGCTTTCTTTTGCTGCTCCACAACTTTCAGCTGGTGGAACAATTACATCATCACCTGGTCTCCAATCTGCAGGTGTAGCAACTCCTTCAGAATCAGCTTTTTGCAAAGCTTGAATAATTCTTTTAATTTCATCAAAATTACGACCTGTTGATAGTGGGTAATAAAGAATCGTTCTAATAATTGCATTTGGATCCATAATAAATACTGCGCGAACTGCTTGTGTATTTGATTGTTTTGGTTGAATCATTCCGAACTTGTTAGCAACATTCATTGAAATGTCTTCAATTAATGGGAATAATACTTCCATTTTTTCCATACCGTTCCATTTGATTTTTTCTTTAATAGTTCTAAGCCAAGCAATATGAGCATAAAGTGAATCTACACTTAATCCTATTAACTCAGTATTTAAAGCTTTGAATTCATCATACATTCTTGCGAATGTCATAAATTCACTTGTACATACAGGTGTAAAATCCGCAGGATGGCTAAATAAAATAACCCATTTCCCTTTATAATCTTCTGGGAAATTTATTTTCCCTTGAGTAGTTGTCGCTGTAAACTTTGGTGCATCATCACCAATAAGTGGCATTCTATGATACTCTTTAACTTCTTCCATTTTCGTTTCTCCTTTTTCTTTTAATTTATTTTTATTAAGTAGTTCTTATTTTGTTAATATTTTTTGTTGACACGATGGGCATATTCCTTTTAATAAAACAACTTCTTCATTAATTTGAAATCCTTCAAGTGATAAAAATTTATGTTCTATATTAACGAGAGGTATATCATATACTTTATGACATATTTCACATTTGAAATGAGAATGTTCTTTTAACAATATTTCATATCTTGATTCTTGTGATCCAATAGTAACCTCTTTAACAATGTTTTTTTCAATAAATAACTTTAAAACATTATAAACAGTTGTTTTAGATAGTGTCGGTAGTTTTTTGCATAATTTTTTATAAATAATATCAACAGAAGGATGATTTCTATTGTAATCTAAATAATTATATACTTCTAATCTAGTAAGAGAAGGGCTAATTCCGTGTTCTTTTAATAGCTCTATATGTGATTTTTTCATAATATCATTCCTTTGTAACTATTTCATTATTGTAATGATTACAATTAAATTATACACTGTTTTTTAAATGTAAGCAACACATTTGCTTATAAAAAAATAATAGGCTGAATTTAGCCTATTATTTGAATATTTCATCATATAATTCTTCTTTAAATCCTACAAGAATCTTATCATTATATATAACTAATGGTCTTTTTATTAACATTCCATTTTTAGATAACAGCTCGTATATTTCATCTAATGTCATTGTTTTATATTTATCTTTCAAATTAAGTTCACGATATATTTTACCACTTGTATTAAAAAACTTTTTTATATCTAATTTACTTAATTCATGATATTTCTTTATCTCTTCTTTAGAAGGAACTGTTTCTTTTAAATTAAAAGTAGTAATTTCAATATTGTTATCTTGAAAATATCTAATTCCTTTTTTATAAGTACCACATGTTTTAATTCCATAAACTTTAATCAATTGCTTGCCTCCTCAGTCATAGATGAGGTCTCAATAAGTTTATTCATATCCGCCATTTCTTTTTCAGTTAAATATCTCCATTTACCTGTGGGAACATCTAACTTAATATTCATAATTCTTACTCTTTTTAGTTTATAAACCTTATATCCTAAATAATCACACATTTTTCTTATTTGTCTATTTAGTCCTTCAACTAAAATAATTTTAAATTCAAAATCATTAATTTGTTCAACTTTACATTTTTTTGTTACTGTATCCATAATCGGAACACCATTGCTCATATCTTTAAGAAATTTGGCAGTTATTTTTTTATCTACTTTAACTATATATTCTTTTTCATGACTATTTCCTGCCCGTAAAATTTTATTAACTATATCTCCATCATTTGTCATAAAAATTAATCCTTCACTAGGTTTATCTAATCTACCAACATGAAATAATCTTTTAGGATGATTCAAAAAATCAACAATATTATTTTCAATTGTAGGATCTGTAGTAGATACAATACCTGGAGGTTTATTAAGTGCAATATAAATCATTTTAACGTTTTTTAAAATTATATTACCATCTACTTTAATTAAATCTTCTTCATCAACTTTTTGACCTTTTTCTGGTAATTCTCCGTTCACTGTAACTCTGCCAAGATCAATTAGTTTATCAGCTTCTCTTCTTGAACAAAAACCCGCTTCACTTAAATACTTGTTTATTCTTGTTGCCATTAGAAATCATCCTCTCTAATTACTAATAATTTCTTTTACTCTTCCAACAATACCAGATTCTAACATTACTTTAATACCATGAGGATGGGTTTGGGAATTTGTTAAAATTCTTTTTACAACTCCCTCAGTTAATTTTCCTGAACGTTGATCCTGTTTTTGAACTACTAAAACTTTACTATTTATTTTAATATTTATTCTTTTTGTTCCATCCATTTTTTTAACTCCTTTAAAAGCAATTTCATTATATCACGTATCGTAGTAATGTATCTAAAATCTTGAATTTAAATATTCAATCTTTTTATTTAAAGTCATTACTTTAATCAATACCTTTCCTCTATCATATATTTATAAACCTTTTTTGAATATCACTAATAAATTTGGTATTTTGAATAATAAAATCAATCTTATCAATATTAAAATTTTTTACTACTTTAATTATACAGAAAAAATTAATAGTATCAAATATACCGGTTTCGACATTAAGAGACTGCATAAATATTAGAAAACAAAAATCAGGAATAACCTCCCTGGATTTAGCTTTTTTAGATACAAACACTCACAAATCTACTAAAGGTATTTGATTTCTTTATTTCACACTTATCAATAATTTTTAATCCAGATTCTTGCAGTATACTACTCATATCATCCATTGTAATAATTACTGATTTATTACTAATCTCTTTTGTTTTTTTTATTAATTCTATTTGTTCTTTTTTTGTTATTTGAGATGATTGTCCATATGGTAGATCAAGAATTGCTACATCAAAAGTTTTTATTGTTTTTAGCATATCAATTTTCTTAACATTTGATTCTAAATTAAAATAGTTTAAATTATGGTTACAATGGTGTTTAACTAATGGATTAATCTCATAACCAGTTATATCAACCCCCATTATTCTACCTTCTATCAGAACTGTACCTATCCCACAACAAGGATCAATAACTTTTAGATTGAAATTATTATTTATTGCGATATTTATAATTGCTTTAGCTATTTTAATATCTAAAGCATGTGAATAGTTATAAGGTTTTTTCCGTCTTTCTAGCCATTTATTTGAATTAGCTTTTAAATTCCCAAAAAGCCATATACCATTAATTTTTGTTAAAATAAATTCTATAGTTGGGTTCTTGATTGCAAAAGCACCATCTATTGTAAATCCTAAAGTTCTCATAGCTTCTAACCTTTTCTTATAAGAGACCTTATCATACTCAATGAAATGAATTTTATAATTATTAAAAATTAAATTGTCATTAATCATTTTTGTCTCTATTTTTTCTACACTAGTATCTGAATACAAAATAGTTACAATCCCTTTTAAGAAAGTACTTCGTGAAATATCAATTAATTTATTTGATATATGATAATTACTATTTAATATATCACCAAAGATATATTTCATTTCCATTGCGCAAAGTTCTTTGAATTCTCTTCGACACGATATTAAATATAAGTATTCTTCTTTTTGTTTAAACATCTCACTATCCATAAACTTTACCATCCTTATCAATGTAATACTTTACTAGTTATTAATAGCATATATTAAAATCTTAAATATTTATATAAAATATATTAAAAATTTTAGTTAATTGTTTTATATATTCTAAAACTGTGTTAATATTACAAAGCACTATGATTTAAAGTATGCTTTGATTGCCTCTTAGCATATGGGCTATCTAACCTGTTAAAAATCTTAGTGTAGATTTAGTTCCTAGTAGCGTTTTCCAGCGTTACATTAGGATTCTAATTTAAAGAGATATCATTTTTGATATCTCTTTTCTATTAGGATTAAATAATCTCAAATTATAAGAATAGCACCATATTATCTATATTCAGGGTTTTTTTAGTTTGTTTATGGTACAGCTCAGTTTATCGCAGTTAGGTAAAAAGAATGATGTTTCCATCTATTAGTTAAGTTGCTATTTATTAGTAATTTTCTTCCAAAAAATATCTCATTTTTCTAGGACATTTATTATTTCATCAAGTGAATAATATTTCAATAGTTCCCACACAATTCGGTCCAACTTATTCCTAATTATCTCCTCGGTTATATCTTTGTTATCAGATATAAAATTACTTATTCTTTACTTCATTTGCCTAATCTTTGTTCCTCTTTCAGGTCCTCTTATTTCTCGATATTCATACTTATCAATTACATCACAAACAGATAAAAAATCGATATTTCTTAGTGTCATATAGAAATGGTATATTTCTAGAATGTTCATCAAAATAATTTCTTTTATTCAATATATCTTCTATATCCATTTCAGTTTGTGAAGAAATATCTATATTACCTCTAAATAACTCAAGTAAACTAATAGTACTGTTTGAATCGCCAGACTCATAAAACGACATAGCTCTCATTAAAAGCCTTGATATTCTTCCTGCCCCACTATGCATAATTTTACTTTCATCTACAATTGTAGAACCAGTTAATATAAATAAACCCTCTGTACTTTTATTTTCAATATCAACTCTAATAGCATCCCATAACTCAGGAGCAATTTACCACTCATCTATTAACCTAGGATTATCCCCTCTTAATAAGATAATTAGTTGAGTTGGACTATTTTTATTAACTGAGTTAGACGGTTATCTCGACATTAAAAAAGCCAAAATAATCGGCCCTTCCACTTCTAATAGTATTAGATTTTTTTTAGTTACAACTTATTATCAAAACCATAGGTTCCTTATTTAACTTTTACACCAATATGATAGAATACGAATTTCTATATACTATTAATATCATAGGGAACATCAAAATAAACTGCATATGATTCTCCAAACTCACTTGTTATAAAACAAATAACTAACTAACGAAAAAATAGGCAGCATATCTTTAGATACACTACCTATCATTTACTTCTTTTTGTTCAATGCCCCTATTCTTGACATTGAATCGTTATTTTATAATGGAGTTTAATCTTTCAATCGCTGTATCTTTTCCAAGAATTGCAAGCAATTGTGGAAGATCAGGACCATGCATTGAAGCAGTTGTAGCTATTCTTAATGGCATAAATAACATTTTTCCTTTAACATCAACTTGTTTTCCAACCTCTTTAATAAGTGGTTTAATATCAGTTGCGTCAAAATTATCTAATTCTATTAATAAATCACGGAAAGCTATTAATGTTTCATTAACACCTTCTTGATTTAAAAATTCTTTTCCTTCTTCATCTAAGATAAATTCTTGATTGAAGAATTCATCATACAAATCAATTATCTCTGCACCATAACTTATACGATCTTTAAAAATAGAAACAAGCGAATTTATCCAGTCATCCGATTTACCTTCTGAAATACCTTCTTCAATAATATGAGGCATACAAAGTTCAATTGTTTCTTCAATTGATAAAGTTTTTATATAACGATTATTAATATAAGCTAATTTATCTTTATCAAACCTTGCAGGTGATTTTGATAATCTTGTTTCATCAAACATACTAATTAATTCTTCATGAGATAAAATTTCTTGTTCTCCTTTAGGACTCCATCCTAATAAAGAAATAAAATTAAATAAAGCATCTGGTAAATATCCTAAAGCTTGATATTGTTCAATATATTGAATAATAGAATTATCTCTTTTTGATAATTTTTTATTGTTTTCATTAACAATTAATGTCATATGCCCAAAGATTGGAGGAGTCCATCCAAAGGCTTCATATGTCATCATTTGTTTAGGAGTGTTTGTAATATGGTCTTCTCCTCGTAAAACATGAGTTATTTCCATTAAATGGTCGTCAACAGTGCAAGCAAAGTTATAAGTTGGAATTCCGTTTTCTTTCATCATAACCCAATCGCCTATATCTTCACTTTTAAAAGTTACTTCACCCTTAACTAGATCATTAAACGTATATTCCTTATTTTCAGGGACTTTAAATCTTAAAACAAAAGGTTTGTCTTGATCTGGTAATCCTAAACATTTTCTAGAATAATGAAGTTTATCGCTTCCTGAGGCAATTAATTGTTCTCTTTCGGCAACTAATTCTTCAGGAGTACAATAACATTTATAAGCAATTCCTCTTTTTAATAATTCATCCGCATATTTTTGATAAATATCAATTCTTTCTAATTGACGATAAGGTCCAAAGCCTTTATCTTTATCAATTGATTCATCCCAATCAATTCCTAACCATTGTAAAAATTTTAATTGTGATTTTGTTCCACCTTCAACATTTCTTTTTATATCAGTATCTTCTATTCTAACAATAAAAGAACCATTATGTTTTTTAGCAAATAAATAATTGAATAATGCAGTTCTTGCATTTCCAATATGTAAATGACCTGTGGGGCTTGGTGCATATCTAACTCTTACGCTCATATTATCACTCCTTGACTAACATATTATATTATAACATTCATTTAAAAACAATATTAAAAAATGTTTAAGGCAATAAAAAAACACAACGTGGGATGTTGTGTTTTTTAGCAATCTTAACGTTTACTGAATTGTGGTGCACGACGAGCTTTTTTAAGTCCTGGTTTTTTACGTTCTGTAGCACGTGAGTCTCTAGTAATCATACCTGCTGCTTTCAATACTTTTCTGTAATCTGCATTTACTTCAAGTAAAGCACGAGTAATTCCGTGACGGATTGCTCCTGCTTGCCCAGTAATACCTCCACCATTAACATTGACAGTAATATCAAAAGTTGATACATTATTTGTCAATTCAAGTGGTTGCATAACATCTAGTCTAGTTGCAGCTGATGGAATGTAGTTTTCAAATGTTCTTTTGTTAATGATTAATTTACCTGTTCCCGGAGATAATATAACACGAGCGACAGAACTTTTACGACGTCCTGTTCCTCTATACATTACTTTCTTTGCCATTTAAATTCCTCCTAACCTTTCAGTTCAAAAACTTGAGGTTTTTGAGCCATATGTGGATGCTCATTTCCAGCATATACATATAATTTTTTATACATTTGTTTACCTAATCTTCCTTTTGGAAGCATTCCTTTTACAGCGAATTCAATTAATCTTTCAGGATGAGCGTTGTTCATTTCCTTAGCTGTAGTTGTGCTCAATCCACCTGGATATTGTGAATGTCTATAGTATTTCTTTTGGTCCCATTTGTTTCCAGTAAGCTCGATATCTTTTGCGTTAATTACGATCATGTAATCACCACAATCAACATGCGGTGTGAATGTTGGTTTATGTTTACCTCTTAAAATTGTAGCAACTTCAGTAGATAAACGACCAAGTCTTTGGCCTTTTGCGTCAACAACAAACCACTTTCGTTCGATGTTTTGATTGTTTGCCATGAATGTTTTCATATTCATTCCTCCAATTATATTTTTTATAATTTCGGGCGTGGGATAAATCTTGTGTAAATGTACCGAAATATATAATATATGATTTGACTACTTTTGTCAATCTATTTAACTAGTAAATTGTTAATCAATAAATATTTTCGTGAAATTTCCCACTACCTTTTTCACTGTACTAACTGAGACAAAAGCTTCTTTATCAATTTCTCTAATCAACATAATAAATTTATTTAATTCATACGATGAAATTATCGTATGTAAAATATCTTTATCGTTATGTGAGTAAGCACCTGTTCCCTTTGTAATAGTTACTCCATGTTTAGTTCTAGATACTAGTAAATCAGCCATTTTTTCACCTTTTTCAGTAATTACTTCAATTTTAATATAATTATAAGATGTATGTACTTTATCAATTACTAAACTAGTAATAATAACTCTTATAATTGTATAAATAGCAATTGGCCATCCAAAAATAGCTCCAGCAATTGAAATAATAATTCCATTTAAAATTAATCCTAATGATCCCATTGTAATATTCTTTTTGAATGAAATATATTGAAATATAATATCTACTCCACCTGCAGAACCACCTACACGTAAATTTAAACCAGTTCCTATTCCTATTAGAATCCCTCCGACCAGAGCATTAGACAACAAATCATTTTCCAGTAAAATATGAACTGGGAACAATCCAATAAATAACGATTGTAAAATAACAGAATAAACACTATAATAAATAAACTTTTTAGTCATTTTTAAATATCCAAAAATAATAATTGGAATATTAAAAATAAATATCAGCAACCCTAAATTAATTGAAAATCCAAATAATTCATTTAAGATATTAACAACTAGTTGGGCAGTACCAGTAAGCCCTCCTGAGTAAAGAGTAGAAGGATTTAAAAACCAAACAACACCAATTGAATAAATTAAACTTCCAATAGCGATAACAATTATCTTTTTATATTCTCTTCTAATAATTCTCATGAGTTTATTCATTTCCTTAATCCTAGTTTTGACTAATCTTTTTCGATTCATTATTTAAAAGGTTTTGGATATATTCTTCTTCAACTTTCTTATCTAATCTTGGAAATAATGGTATGGGTTTTTTTGTAACAACTACCCCCTTTAATTTCCCGAAAATTAAACTATCCCATGTTTGAAACTCAGTAGGAATATTTAATTGTTCAAATAACTTTTTACTAGCATTAATTAAAATTGGATTAAGTAGAATCCCTATTAATCTTAATGATTCAATAAGATTATATAATACACTATTTAATTCCATTTTTTTCGTTTCATCCTTAGCTAATATCCAAGGACATGTTTCATCAATATATTTATTAGCTCTTGAAATTGATTTCCAAATAGACTGAATTGCTTGTGAAACTTTTAAACAATCCATGTTTTCTTTATATTGTTCAATTGTTTCATTTATTTGTATTTTTAATAATGCATCAAATTCAAAATAATCTTTACTTGGTTTAAATACTTTTCCATCAAAATATTTATTTACCATACTAATAGTTCGATTAAGTAAATTACCAAAATCATTTGCTAAATCAAAATTTATTCTATCAATATAATCTTGTGGAGTAAAAATACCGTCTCCAGAATAAGGTAATTCTTTAAGTAAAAAATAACGTAATGGATCAAGTCCATATTTTTCCACTAAACTTCCAGGATAAACTACTTTACCCTTTGATTTACTCATTTTACCATCTTTCATCATATACCATCCATGTGCGTATAATTTAAAATTTAATGGTACATTTAATGCCATTAACATAATTGGCCAATAAATTGCATGGAAACGTAAAATATCTTTACCCACAACATGAATTACTTCGTCGCCGTTCCAATATTTTTGGTATAAAGCATCATCATCTGTTCCATATCCTAAAGCACTAATATAATTAGATAATGCATCAATCCAAACATAAACAACATGTGCTGGGTTCGAAACTACTTTTACCCCCCATTCAAAACTAGTTCTTGAAACTGATAAATCACGCAATCCTTGTTTAATAAAAGCTACTACTTCATTTTTTCTAGTTTCAGGTGTAATAAAATCAGGATTATCTTCAATATGTTTTAGTAATCTATCTTCATATTTAGATAATCTTAAAAAATATGATTCTTCTTTAACTAGTTTAGTTTTCTTACCGCAATCTGGGCAAGTGTTATTATCATTTAATTGTGTATCTGTGAAAAAAGATTCACAAGACATACAATAATATCCTTCATAATTTCCTAAATAAATATCATCTTGTTCAAGTAATTGTTCAAAGATTTTTTTAACAACTTTTTTATGTCTTTTTTCAGTAGTACGAATAAAATCATCATATTCTATATCTAACAATTTCCATAACTCTTTTGTACCATTAGCTAAATAATCAACAAGATCTTGCGGTGTTTTATTTAGTTCTTTGGCTACTGTTTCAACTTTTTGTCCGTGTTCATCCATTCCAGTTAAATATCTAGTATCATATCCTCTTAACTTTTTATAACGGTTAATGGTATCACAAAGAACTGTGGTATATGAGTTACCAATATGTAGTTTACCACTTGAATAATAAATCGGTGTTGTAATATAAAATGTTTTATTCATAATTTCACTCCTCGTACTATCATTTTCTATATTGTATATATACTATACTACTTGTGATATTCCATGTAAACATCATTTTTAGGAATATTTCTGTTTTTGGAAACTTGTTTAATTGCATCTTTTGAAGATAGTCCTAAACTAATTAATTTATTAACCTCTTCTAATATCGATAAATTTGGATCAATTGTTTCAACTGTTTTTCCTTTTAATATTAAAACTATTTCACCTTTTAATTCTGATATCTCCATTAAAGATTTTGTTGTTCCTCTAATTATTTCTTCATATTTCTTAGTTAATTCACGAGCAATAACTAAATCTCTTTCACCAAATATTTCATATATATTTTTTATTGTTTTTTGAATTCTATGAGGTGACTCATAAAATATCAATGTCTCTTTATAATTGATTAAACTTTCTAACTCTTTTTTTCTTTTGCCTTCTTTATGATCTAAAAATCCACGAAAGCAAAAAGGATGAGGAGGTATTCCAGAAACAACAAGTGCAGTAAGTAATGCGTTAGCTCCAGGAATAGAAACAACATTAATATTTTCTTTAATTGCTTCTCTAATTAAAAAATAACCTGGATCACTTATTAAAGGGTATCCAGCATCACTTATAATAGCGATGTTTTCTCCATTATTAAGTTCTCTAATTATTTCATTTGTTTTAACCTCTTTATTAAAATCATGATATGTTCTTAATGAGCTTTCAATGTCAAAATGATTTATTAGTTTTTTAGACACTCTTGTGTCCTCAGCATAAATAATATCAACATTTTTCAATATTTTAACAGCTCTAAAAGACATATCTTCTAAATTACCAATTGGAGTAGCTACTAAATATAATGTTGGATTACTATTTTGAAAACTTTTTTGTCTTTGCATAGAATCACTCTTTTCCAAAATTAAATATTTTCATTACTTCTTCTGAATATTTATCACCTTGATGAACATATAATGGTTCTAAAATTTTAAGTCCTGAAAGCCCATTGTTTGAAGCATCAATTAAAACCATATTAGAACTTTCACCTTTTTTCGAATATACAAGTCTTAATCTTTTTACTGCGAATTTATGTTTTGTAAGTAAATTAATTATTTCGATTAGTCTTTCTGTTCGATGTACAATTACTAAACTTCCTTTTGTTGTTAGTAATCTTTTTGCTTCAATAATAATTTCTTCTAAAGTAATAAAAACTTCATGTCTAGCAATTGTCTTATAATCATATTTATTTGTATGAGAAGATTCTTTATATTTGAAAAACGGTGGATTACAAGTTATTAAATCAAATTCAGAATTTTTAAATTTTTTGTGAAGTCCTTTAATATCATCATTTAAAATTGTAATTTGATTTTCCAAGTGATTAAGTTTAATTGTTCTAACAGCTAAATCATAAACATCTTTTTGAAGTTCAATTCCAATAATCTCAGCTTTTGTCTTCATTGATAAAAATAAAGGAATAGGTGCATTGCCTGTACCTAAATCCAATATTTTTTTTGTTTTTGAAAGCGGAATGACAAAATCAGCTAGAAGAGTTGAATCTAGCGAAAAGTTAAACATATCCGGACGTTGAATTATTTTTATTCCGTCATATCCTAGTAAATCATGGATTACTTCTTTTGTCATAATTAATCACCTATTCTTCAATAGCAACAGCTTTTTTTAAATCGTATTCTTCTATTGATAACAACTCATCAACATTATATGATTTGATACCATCTTCTGGTGTTTGAACTCTTACTGACTTATCAATAATATTAACAGAAACAACCTTTCCTCTACCTTGTTCCGTTTTAACATAAGAATGGTTTTTAGGTAGTACTTTACGATATTCTTTATAAGTATCATCTTCAAAACGAATGCAACATAAAAGTTTACCGCATAACCCTGAAATATTAGCTGGATTAAGTGATAAGTTTTGGTTTTTCGCCATTTTTATTGATACTGTATCAAAGTCACCAAGAAATGTATTACAACATAATAAATATCCACAAGGTCCAATTCCACCTAAAAATTTAGCACCATCTCTTGTGCCTACTTGTCTTAGTTCAATACGGACTTTAAATTCGTTAGCTAAATCTTTAACTAGTTCTCTAAAATCTACTCGACCTTCAGCGTTAAAATAGATAATTAATTTAGTACGATCTAATGTGTATTCACATCCTAATAATTTCATTTCTAATTTGTTATTATTAATATTAATCTTACATTTCTTTAACGTTTCAGGAATGTCTTTTTGATTTCTTGAATGCTTTGAAATATCGGTTTCGGTAGCAATTCTTAAAACTGGTTTAAGTGTTGAAATTATTTCTGCATCACTAATTGTTTTAATATTTTCAATTACTTCTCCAAGTTCGATACCTCTAACTGTTTCTACTACAACTTTATCGTTTATTTGAACATCAAATCCAGCTGGATCAAAATAATATTTTTTTCCAACTGCTTTAAACCTGATGCCAACAACTGTGTTCGACATTATGTTACCTTCTCTCTAAACTAAGCAATAAATTATCATATGCTAGTCTTTCATTAATATAGGAATTAAGTCGTGATTTTAAACTTAACATTTTTTCTAATTCTTCTATCAGTCTGTTTTTAGTTTTAACTTTTGAAATAATACTAATTGTATCCAGTTCATCTTTGAATACAATATTATTGATATCATTAATTTTGTAATTAATAATATCCTTTTGATAAATTATTAATAATGATAAAAATAAATTACTTAACATCTTATCTTGGTATATTATACTACTATTTTCTTCAAAGTAAATAATTATTGATTCATCATTTGTAGCCACTATGTTATATAAATCTTTTATTAAATCAAGAATTTCTACAAAATATTCATTATCAGCTATTTCAATAGCTTCATTAATTGAGTTTGTTAAATTAGCTATTATTCTTGATGTAGATGATGTATATCCTGATTCAACTAGATCTTCTTCAACAATTTTCTTATTTAAAGAAGAAAATTGAACAACTTGAGTTCTAGAAATAATCGTTGGTAAAATTCTACTTATATTTTCCGATGTTAAAATTGCATAAGTATTAGGAAAAGGTTCTTCTAAGAACTTCAAAAGAGAATTTGCGGCACTAACATTAATAGTTTCAATATTTTTAATAATATAAATCTTTGGACCAGCTTCAACACGTGTTTTTGAAAATTCTTTTTGAAGATTAATTATTTGTTGTTTTCTTATTGAATTTTTAATTGGTTCAATAACATACACGTTTGGATGTGTCCCATTTTTAATACGTCGACAATTATGACAAACTTGACAAGGGATTTCATCACCTGTACAAAGTAACATTTGTGCAAAATAAAGTGCAGTTTCTAGTTTTTTAGTACCACGTTCTCCTTCAAATAAATAAGCATGAGAAAGACGGTCTTTTTTTAGACTGTTTGTTAGTAATTGAACTACTTTTGGTTGTGTTTCTTTTATTTTGTCAAAAGCCATTTTATTCACCTTATAAAATATTCTTAATTATTTTTATTGCATCCTCTATTACTTTTTCAATCGGATTTGTTCCATCAACTATTTTAAATCTATCTTTATATTTTTCCGCTATAATCATATACCCTTCATATACTTTTTCATGAAATTCTAATGTTTCTAAATCCAAACGATCTATTTTTCTAATATTCGAAAAAACACGTTCTAATCCAACTTTTGGAGGAACATCGATAAATAATGTTAATTCAGGCAAATAGTTTCCTATTGCGAATTTATTTATATTATAAACCTCATCAATACCAAGTCCTCTAGCATGTCCTTGATATGCTAAACTTGAATCAATAAATCTATCACACAATATTATTTTATTTTCATTTAAGGCAGGAACTATTTTTTCATGAAAATGTTGACTTCTAGCCGCAGCAAAAAGAAGTGCCTCTGCATGAGCATCCATTTCAATATTATCTTTATGTAATATAATATTTCTTATATCTTCAGCAATTCTAATTCCACCTGGTTCTCTTGTTGTTAAAATATTATATCCTTCTTCTAATAAATACTTCTCTACACCAGTTATAACTGATGTTTTTCCTGAACCTTCAGGACCTTCAAATGTAATAAATTTTCCATTCAAAATAAACACTCCTCTTCTTTAATAAATATTATCTCATATTTTTAATAAATAATAAATATCATTTTAATATAAAAATCTAATATTATGATATAATTAGTATAGAAACTTTGAAAGGTTTGATTATATATGAGAGTTGTTGTTAATAATTTAACATTTGGATATGATTATCGTACTGTCTTAAAAGACGTTTCTTTTAAACTTAATTCAGGCGACTTTTTAGCTATAGTAGGAAATAATGGTAGTGGTAAATCGACTTTGGTTAAATGTATTTTAGGCCTTAATAAAGTTCCTTCTAAAAAAATCACACTTGATGATGTTGATATTACTGAATTCAAAAATTTTAAAAGTATCGGATATGTTCCTCAAAAATTTGATGATTTTAATTACGAATTTCCTATTACTGTAAATGAAATATTACAAGTTTCTAGATATAATAAAATTACTGAAGATGCAAAATTAGAATTATTAGATAAAATCGGAATTTTAGAACTGCAAAATGAAAATATTAATGAATTAAGTGGTGGAGAATTACAACGAGTATTTATTGTTAGAAGTTTAATGAATAATCCAAAATTATTAATTCTCGATGAACCTACAGCTGGTGTTGATAAAACAAATGTTGAAGGTTTTTATAAAACTGTGAATGAATTAAATAAAGATGGTATTACCATTATGTTAATCACTCATAATTTAGACGAATCAAAAGCTAATTTCACTCATATTTTATCAATTCGTAATGGCGAAGCAATAATGAAAGAAGTTACAAGGAGGAATGAGTAATGATACTAGCATCTAATGAACCATTTATTTCTGCACTATTTGAATACTCATTCTTAAGATATGCATTATTAACTGGAATTATTATGGGATTCATCACTCCTTTGATTGGATCTTTTGTTGTTATAAGACGTTTAAGTTTTATCGCAGATACTTTATCTCATTTTAGTTTAGCTGGTTTATCAATCGGATTGTTTTTAATTAATATTGTAGGATTTACTTTCATTAGTGACCCCTTATATTTAGCAATGATTTTCAGTGTTATCGGAGCATTATTTATTGAAATACTTCGAGGATACTATCAAAACTATAAAGAAATATCAATGCCAATTGTTATGAGTTTAGGAACCGCTTTAAGTGCTTTATTTATATCGTTAAGTGGCGGATTTAACAGCAGTATTTATAACTACTTATTTGGAAGCATCTTAACTGTTGGTAATAAATATTTGTTAGCAATGACAATTATATCAGTATTTACTATTATACTATTGCTCATCTATTATAAAGAAATGGTTATTATTAGTTTTGATGAAACCTATGCTAAATTAATTGGAATAAAAGTAGGACGTTTCCAATTTGTTTCAACAATCATTTTAGCTATTGTAGTATCATTATCACTCGCTACCGTAGGAGTATTGTTAGTTTCGTCGTTAATGATTATTCCAGTTGCCTCCGCTATGAAAGTTGGAAAAAGTTTTAAAAATACAGTTGGGATTTCAATTTTATTTAGTGAAGTATCTGTCATTGGTGGATTATGGCTATCATATGAATTAGATATCGCCTCAGGAGCAACTATTGTTTTAATTAATATATTAATACTAATAATTGTTGTTGGATTTAAAAATATCTTTGTTAAAAAAAAATATAACAACCAAACTCCAATTCAACAATAAAAAAATGAAATAGTGAACTATTTCATTTTTTTATCCCGAACAATGTATGCCCCACCATACATAATCCGCATAGTAATCAAATTACTACACTAATATTATATATCTTTCAAGATTAAAACAAAAGGACATATCTGTCCTAATATACATTGTAAATCTTAAATTTTGTCAAGTTTTTTTACTTTTTTTTATTTTTATATTAGAATTAAAATAACGAGGTGAATAACTATATGAATAATTTAACTAAATATCGGAGAGATCTTCATCAAATACCTGAAATTGGTCGAAAAGAATACAAAACACAAAATTATTTATTATCTACTCTTAAAAATATGGGTCATAATCCTCAAACAATATTTAATACTGGTGTTTATGTATATCTCGATTACGGAAATTTAGAAACAGTAATGTTTAGATCTGATATTGATGCTTTAAAAATTACTGAAATGAATAATATTGATTTTAAATCAAAACATAACGGCTATATGCACGCTTGTGGACACGATGGTCATATGTCAATGCTACTTGGATTTGCTGATTACCTAAAAAATAAAGAACACTTCAACCGTAATATATTATTAATTTTCCAGCCAGCTGAAGAAGGTCCCGGTGGAGCCGAAGAAATAGTTAAAACAGGAATTTTAAAAAAACTTAATGTTACCGAAGTTTATGGAATCCATTTATTTCCTAATTACGAAGAGGGTAAAATCGTTTCTAAAAGTGGTTTTTTTATGGGAAGTATCACTACAATAGATATCGAAATAATAGGTGAATCAGCACATGTAGCTATGCCAAACGAAGGAATCGACGCTTTATATTATGGCTCTTTATTTCATGTCAAATTAATGAAAAAATTAAATAATACATTATCTAATAAAAAATATATTCTGAAATTCGGAAATATGATTTCTGGCTCAGCTAGAAATATTGTTTCTAATCATACTTTATTTCAAGGAACCTTAAGAACGCTAGACGAAGAAACTAGACTTTCTATCCTTCAAGTAATAAATGAATTAAAATCAGAATTCACATTAAAATACAACGTCAAAATCAACGTTTTAGCAAATTATTTATATCCCGCAGTAAATAATGACATTAATGTATATAACCGCTTTAAAACATTAATTACAAAGGATTACGAGCTTATTGAGCTTGATGAACCTTTAATGGTAAGTGAAGATTTTTCTTTTTATCAAAAAGCAGCTAAAGGAGTCTTTTATTTTATTGGAACAAAAAATAAAAAATTAGGGTTTACTCATTTTCTTCATAATGATCATTTTAATTTTAATGAAGATGTTTTAAAAATTGGAGTAAAAACATATATTAAACTAATAAATAGTTATTAAAAGTATTAAAAAAGAACATCTAATTTGATGTTCTTTTTTAGGAGGTATTAAATAAAATCTATTATTAGTCCATATAATTTATTAGGACAATTAACTAGTGGTGAATGACCAGAGTTTTCAAGTACAACTTTTTTCACGTTTGATAAAGCTTGTACAGTCTCATCAACCATATATTCTAATACAACAATATCTTTATCACCCCATAGTGATAAAACAGGAGATTTAACATTAATAATTGACCCATCTCCTTCACTGACTCCATTGGATGTATTAGACATATTAAATTTTGTTAGACACCAATCAATATCAACAATATTTCTTTGTTTCATTGTTTCTATAAGATATAATTTGTCATCTTCTTCATTTGGTTTTCCAGCATTATATATTAATAAATCCCATATGTATTTAATTGTGGCGATATCCTTATTTTTATATGCAGTAGCTATCGGTAAAACATTAACAGGATCTTTCGCTAAATCTTCAATATTATCATAATATTCACCAATGATAGGTTGATTATTTTTATCCTTTTTAAATACTGGATACCCTCTATATGATGCAGATTCAATCAATATTATTTTGTCAATAATATCACTATATTTAGCTGACATTTTTAAAGCAACACTTCCACCAGTAGACCAACCTGCAATATGGACTTTTTTAATTTCTAATTCTATTAAAAAAGAATATAAATCATCTGCTAAATCTTCTAGTGAATCAATTCTATTTATATAACTAGAATCACCAAATCCTCTCATATCAGGTGCAATAACTCGGTAATTTTTTTGAAATTTTTCAATTAGTGGTTTATAGTGTACACCACTACTCATATTTCCATGAACAAGTAAAATTGTTTCTTCTCCTTGTCCTTCATCAATATAGTAATAAGTTTCTCCATTAGGCAATAAAACTTTCTTTTTATTCATAATCTTTCCTCCTATACAATTGATTTTGCTTGATTACTATTAATAAAACCCAAAATAAGGGAAGTAAATAATCTCGGTTTTTCATACATACTCGCATGTCCACATTCTGGTATAATTACTAAACTAGAATTTTTCATTTTAGAATGAATATGTTTTTGTTCAAAAACCGGTGTTAAATAATCTTCTTCTGAGGAGATAATTAGTGTTTCAGTATTTATTTTATCAAGAAAAGAATCAACGTTATGTGTTTCTGCACTTTTAGTTAATCTAATCATTGCATCTAAAAATACTTTATCACTAAAAATCGGTATTAAAAACTCTTTCCTATTTTCCATCCATTTGATTTCTTTTGTATAAAACTGTGGTGAGTAAATATATGGTATTGAAATATTATAATATGCATCCCCATCTCTAGTTTTAGCAACCGCATTCCAACCATCTCCAATTGCTTTTAACCAATTAGATGTTTTTGAAACAACATTAGCTATAACTAATTTATTAATATAGTTTTCGTATTTACCTGCAAACTGTAAAGCAACACTTGCTCCATAACTTATCGCAACAATATTTATTTTCTTAATATTTAGATAATCAATTAATCCTTTCAATAATTCTACTTGGATTTTTTGAGTATATTGATTATCTAATTTTGAAGTTTCTCCTTGATCAAACATATCAAATCTAATTAATACGTTATTACTACTAAAAGGTTTAACAAAAATTTCCCAACTTTTAGTAGACATCATAATTCCATTAAGTATTATAATAATTTCTTTACCTGATGTTAAATCACCATCAACAATATAATTTATATCATAATTTTGATATTTAAAAATGCTCATTAGATAAATCCTATTTCTTTTGCTTCTTTATATAATTGATCTCTAAATTTCGGATGAGCAATACTAATTAATAATTCTACTCGTTCTTTAATATTTCTACCTTTTAATCTTACACATCCATATTCAGTGACAATAAAATCCACATCATTTCTAGAAAGAGTAACTGCAGCACCAGGTTTTAATGTTGAAACTATTTTACTTATTTCTTCTTTAACTCCCGTTTCTTTATTTCTCGCCATAGTTGTAGAATATAGTGTAATAAAACTTCTACCATTTTTCGCTCTTTGAGCTCCAGTTGCGGTATCACATTGTCCGCCAGTTCCACTAAAATGTCTCGTTCCAATTGATTCACTGCAACATTGCCCTGTTAAATCAACTTCAATAGTTGTATTTATTGATACTTGATTATCATTTAATCCGATAACACAAGGATCATTAACGTAATTTCCATCTCTAAATAAAATTCCTGTATTTTCATCAAGAAAATCATATAATTCTCTCGTACCATAAGCAAATGCACAAACCATTTTTCCTGGATGTAACGTTTTTTTCTTATTTGTAATAACTCCAGCTTTATATAAATTCATAAAACCTGTAGTTAACATTTCTGTATGAACACCTAAATCTTTTTTATGTATCAATGCAGCAGCAACTGCGTTAGGTATACCCCCAATTCCTAATTGAATTGTATCTCCATCGTTAATATGTTCAGCAACAAAATTTCCAATTTTAATATCTTTTTCATTAGGTTCCACATCCGGAAGAGTTGGAACTTCGCTGTCTATTTTAACAAAATAATCTATTTCATCTTCGTGAACCTCTAAATCACCAAAAGTTCTTGGTAAAAGAGGATTAATTTCTAAAATTACAATATCTGCGGCTTCAATCATTTTTTTCTCATAAACATTAGATAAAGAAAGAGAAACATACCCATGTTTATCTGGAGGAGTTGCATTTCCAACATAAATATTAGGTTTTTTATATTCAATTCTCTGTACTCCAGCATTATGAAGTTGATTTGGAATAAATGAAATGTTTTTATTTTTAAAAGCTTTTCTTAAATCCGCAGAAAAAAACCAACTATTAACATCAAATATATCTTTATATTTTTCATTTGCCATATATTCATAATTTGAAAGTGGTAAACAATTATCAACTGTAATTTTTTGTACTCTATTGCTAATTTCATGTAATCTAGTGAAAAATTCTCTTCCTTCAGCCGCACACATTCCAGCTACTATATAATCATTGTCTTTTACTAAATTCAAAGCTTCACTTATAGTAATTATCTTTGCCATGCTATACCTCCTCATACAAATGATGGTATAGGGTAAAATACCCTATACTCACATTTATATTATTATATAATCTAATTAATTACCAAGAATTGTGTCAATTGATTCAATTGGTTCAACAACATTCCAAACATATCCTTCAGGATTGTCACCAGCAGCAGGAATAATTGCAGCCTTAGTTAACGCCATTGATTGTGTTCCTACTCTTGAACCATTTGCGAAATCAATCATTCCACCAAACGGATTTTGTATAGGTGCTTCTTCCATTGCATTAATAAAGTTTTCCCATGTAAGTTCTGCATCTCCAACACGATCAAGACCTTCAACAAAGAATGACGCAGCAATCCAACCAGTCATTGCATAAACACTTGATACATAGTCATTATTGAATGTAGACATTTCTTGAACAAATAAATCATATTCTGATGTAGGTGTAACTCCATCTGCTTCAAAGAAATTAACCCAAGCTCCAGCATATACGTCAAATGAATCAAATGTATCTTTTATTAATGCAGCAAAAGATGGAGATGCATTTACATATGATGTAATACAATCAACATCACTACCTGCAACTTCTAAAGCTTTAATTGCAGTAGCAGCACTAGCTTGATTTGCAGCAATAATAATAAAATCAACATCTGCTTCAACAATAGTTATTGCTGCAGCAGATAAATCTGCAGAAGCATATTCGATTTCTGCTTTTACCAAAGTTACTCCTTGGTTAGCTGCTTCAATTTCAATCCCTTGTAACATGCTAGTTCCAGAATCATCATTTGAATAAATAACACCAATTTTCGAAGCTCCAAAATCTCCGACTGCACGAGCAACCATTACTTGTCCTTCTGCAGGATAAAGAGGTTGTACTGGGAATGAAGCTCTTTCATTTCCAGTTGCTTCAGCATTATATAATGTTCCTACACCAGTAGCATAGTAAACACGTGGAATTCCTACTTCTTCTAAATAACTTTCAGTTGCACCAATAATTGGTGTACCAAAGTGTCCAACAAATGCAAAGATTTGATCATCTTCAACTAATCTTTCAGCATAAGTTAATCCAGTAGCTCCATTAAATTGATCATCATAATGAACAAAATCAATTCTTCTTCCATTTACTCCACCATTTGCATTTACCATTGCAAAATATGCTTCAATCCCCGCATTAAATGGTAACCCTACAAATGCTAACCCACCAGAAGTTGCTGCTGAATTCCCAACAAGTACTGTTGTATCAGTAACTCCTTGAGCTGCGTTATCTTCTTTTTGACACGCAGATAATGAAACAACAAATAATACTAATGTTAATAAGATAAATACTTTTTTCATTATTTTTTTCCTCCTATTTTTTTTACTGAATATCTTTATTCAGTTTGAATCTATTTTCCTAAATATGCTTCAACTAATTTTGGATCATTAATTAATTTATCGGAAGGCCCTTCCATAATCAATTCCCCTACTTGAATTACATATGCGTAATCTGATATTTTTAATGTTTGTAACGCGTTTTGTTCTACGATTAGAACTGTAACTCCTTCGTTTTGAAATTCTTTTATAATTTTAAATATATCTCTAACAATAAGTGGAGCAAGTCCAAGTGATGGCTCGTCTAAAACTAATAATCTTGGATTTCCCATCAATGCTCGAGATATAGCTAACATTTGTTGTTCTCCCCCAGATAATGTATTAGCCATTTGTTCTTTTCTTTCTTCTAATACTGGAAAATAGCTATATGCTCTTGCCTTATTATTACTAATAATTTCATTTCTAGTTAAAGCAATTTCTGTATTAAGTATTTCTTCATCGCTCATAGTTTGTTTCATATTTGAAACTATTTTTTTAATTCTTTTTGTTTTAGCAATATCAAATATTTTAGAAACTAAAACTTTTCCTTTTTTAACCTTAAATGCACCAATTCTTAAATTATCTTCAACCGATAAATCAGTAAAAACTTGTCTACCTTCTGGTGATTGAATAATTCCTAATCCTGTGATTTTTTCTGGTGGTAATTTTGAAATATCTTTTCCATCAAAAATAACTGATCCAGCTTCACTACCAATTAATCCTGATATTTTCTTAAGTAGTGTCGTTTTTCCTCCACCATTTGCCCCAAGGATAGCGACTATGCTTCCTTTTCTAACATTTAACGATACCCCTTTTAATGCTTTTATTTGTCCATAACTTACATGTAAATCTTTGACTTCCAATAAATTGCTCATTAGTCATCATCCTTTCCTAAGTAAGCTTCTTGAACAATTGGATTTTTTTGTATTTTTAATGGAGTGTCCATTGCTAAAAACTTCCCGAAAGATATTACACAGATTCTATCACAAACTTGCATTACAAATCCCATATCATGTTCAACTAGTAAAATAGAACATTTAAACTTATTTTTAATTGAAATTATCAAATCTGATAATTCTCCTGTTTCTTGTTCATTTAATCCAGCTGCGGGTTCATCTAAAATTATCAATTTTGGGTTACTCATTAATGTTCTCGCAATACCTATTTTTTTAAGAATACCATAAGGTTGTCCACTAACATATTGATCTTTCAATTGAATTATTCCCATAAATTTAAGAATTTCTTCAGCTTTTTTTCTGTATTTTTTTTCTTCAAGTTTTGCTTTTTTTGTACGTAAAATATGCGCAATCATGTCAGTTTTAAATAATGAGTGTGCTCCAATTAATAGATTGTCAATAATTGATAAGTCGGAAACTAATTCAACATTTTGAAATGTTCTTACTAATCCTTCATTTACAACTTTATTAACATGAACATCATTAAGATTAACTACTTCTCCTTCTTTATTTCTAAATAAAATAGTCCCTTTTTTATCATCATAAAATTGGGTAACACAATTAAATACAGTCGTTTTCCCAGCACCATTAGGACCAATCAATCCTACTATTTCGTCTTCTTTAATATTAAACGATAAATCATTAACAGCTTTTAATCCTCCAAATGACATCTCTAAGTTTTTAATATCAAGAAGTACTCCTTTTTCTATACTATACATCTTCTTTTACCTGCTTTATCTCTTGAATTTTAGTTTTGCCATTTTTATACTTATAATATATTTTTTTTACGTCTTGTATAACATATATAAGTCCATGAGGATAGTACATAATAATAACAATGATTAATACTCCAGAGAATATGTATGCTACTCCATTAACTCCGCTAAATATATCCTCAAGCCATAAACTAGGAACACCATAAATAATAAATACCCCTAGGAATGTTCCGAATATTGATTTAATACCCCCAACAACAACCATTGCTAATATTAATAATGTTAACATTAAATTCCAATCTAATGGTTGTACATATCGGTAAAAAGAAGCAAATAATATTCCTCCGATTGTTGCATATATAGTAGCGATTAAAAATGAGAGTAATTTATATTTTGAAACATTGATTCCCATTGCTTGAGCAGATGAATTACTTCTACTCATTGCCATAAAAGATCTTCCAGTTTTACTGTTAATAAGGTTATACATTACTACCATCATAATTACCATCATTACTACTAGCAACATATATGTCCAATTTCTATTTAATCTAACAAGACCAAATAATAATGGATATTCATAATGAACTCCTCCGAAAGCATTTGTAAACCAAACTACTCTTCTAAATATTTGACTAAATATTTCACCAAGCGCAAGGGTTCCGATTGCCAAATAAACTCCTTCAACTTTTAATGAGAACAATCCAACAAACAACCCTATTATTGATGAAACTATTAAAGTTGCTACTATCGATAGTTCATATGGCAATCCCAATGATGAAAAATAAACTACTGAATATGCTCCAAATCCAACAAATCCAGCTGTTCCTAAACTCATTAATCCTGAAAATCCAAGTAATATATTTAGTCCTAATGCTACTATTGTAAATATTATAATATATGCAAATAATGATACTGTTGAATATCTTATAATTCCAATATTTGATAATAACGGTACTACAGCTAATAAAACTCCAAATGCCATAAATCGAGAATACATACTTTTTTCTAATTTAGTTTTGATAATTTTTATAAAGTGCATCATTTTATCAAAAAATTTAGAGAAAAAATTCGGTGTTTTTTTATTTAATGTTTTTTCCATTTTTTTTACCTCTAAACTTTCTTAATAAGTTTCTTACCAACTAAACCTACCGGCTTGAAAAATAAGAAAATCATAATAACAATATACACTATTACTGTATTCCATGTTGAAGTTACATAATACGCTGTTAAATTTTTAGATAAAGAGATTATGTAAGCTCCTATTACAGGTCCGTAAAATGTTTGAAATCCACCTAATACACATGCAAAAAATGCGTTTATTTGAACATCATTCATCATATTAATATCTACAGCCGTTTGTGGCGCAATAATAATTGCCGCTAATGTCCCGAAAGCAGCTGCAGTAGCCCAAGACATAAGAGTAACGTTTTTTGTTGGAACTCCCATTAATTTTGATACAACTTCATTTGATGCAGTTACTCTAATGGCTAATCCCCAATCAGTAAATTTTAAAAACCAAAATGCACCACCCATTAATAAAATTGACAATCCAATTGTAAATAATGCATTATATCCTATAGATGCTCCTAAAATGTCTATTTGGGTTGAATCTGTAAATGGAATAAATTTTGGCATAGGGATTGGTTCAACACCGAATATCATTGGAATAAATCCAATGATTACAATGATCAATCCTAAAGTAATAATTTCTTTTCCAGATGATCCAACTTTTGATGCAGGTCTAATAAATATCGTATCAATTATAAAACCTGTCAAAATAGCAGTAATTATAGAGATTGGAACAACTGCCCAAATACTCCATCCCCATTTAACTAGAATTGTCGCAGCAACAAAAGCATTTAAAGTTCCAATTGCTCCTTGTGCAAAATTTGCTGTTTTACTTGTCTTAAATATTAACACTACCCCAAGTGCTGCCAACGCATAAACACTTCCTGTTTCTAAACTTCTTAATAATAGTGATACAAATACACTCATATTAACCCCACCTCACAATACTAGATGCCCATACATATCCTATTCCAGCCGCTAATAAACAAATATTATCTCCTGAACTTATAATTCCCTTTTCGTTCGCTAAATGAAGCGATAATATTTGATCGATTTGTCCTATATGTCCATAATCTTCAAGATACATTGTTTGTTTATCAGATAAATGTAATTCTTCAAGTATATTTTTATGTCCTGAACGCTTAATATGAAGAATAGCTAAATAGTCTATATTTGATCTTTTTAAATTAGATTTTCTTAATGATTCATCAACACAAGTTAACCAATTTTTTAAAGATACTTCGTTTAATCTATCTTTCATTTTTTTTGCATCCATTAACCTTAAAGATTTATATGCCCTATCTACATTATCTTTTGTAATCGGATTACAACTTCCTCCAATTACAACTCCTGCCGTTCTTGCTAGTGTTCCATCTGCAATAATATGAGATCCTAAAATCAAATTTTTATTATAGTTTTTTTTAATTATTAAGGCCCCAGCTCCTGCTGATAGGTTATACATCATTGACATGTCTTTATCGCTATAATCGACTAAATCACCATTTCTGTATCCACCAACAATCATAATTGTATTAATTTCATCATCTGCAATTAACATATCTTTTGCTATTTTTAAAGCAGATACACTTGTACAACATCTATTTTGTAAATCAATACCCCAGGCGTTATATGCGCCTATTTTACCTTGCACATATAACGCTGAAGTTGTAAGAGGGTACTCTTTCCATTCTTCAGTAATTGATAAAATTACATCAATTTCTAAAGGATCTACATCCGTATTATTTAAACAATCCAGTGCTGCTAAATAACTCATTTCTTGAGCACCTTCATCTTTATTAGCGTATAATACTTTTTTTATTCCTAATTTTTCTATGACAGCTTCTTCTGTCCAAATACCGTTTGTTTGTTTAGCAATCTCTTTCGCAGTTTTGAATTGTTTTGGTAAATATATACCTGTACCTACAATTCCTATTTTTATATTTTCGGACAAGATCTCACCTCCATATTTAATTTTTTATTATAATCTCATTCCACCATTTACATCTAGGTTATGTCCAGTAACATATGAAGATTCATCACTTGCTAAAAATAACACTGCATTCGCAATTTCATTAGGTTGTCCTAATCTTTTAAGCATTGTTAATTTTGCGAATTTCTCTAACAGCTCTTCTGGAACAGTTTTAAGTATATCTGTCATAACATATCCAGGAGACACAGCGTTAACTCTTACTGGTACAGCTTTTCTTGCAAATTCTTTTGCCCATGTTTTTGTAAGTCCGATTAATCCAGCTTTTGTAGCTGAATAATTAGCTTGTCCAATATTTCCGTATTCTCCAACAATACTTGAAATATTAATAATTGATCCTCCACCTTTAAGTTCCATATGAGGTCCTATATATCTAACTAAGTTAAATACACCTTTTAGATTTACATCTATTACGAAATTCCATTGTTCATCAGTCATTTTTCTTGTCATTGAATCTCTTGTTACTCCAGCATTATTAACTAATATATCAATTCTTCCATATTTTTCTTCTATTGTATTAAAGAAATCAAGACATGCTTTTGAATCCGCTACGTTTAAAATATAACTACTAACATTTTCATTTTCATACGATAATTCAGTCATATCTGCAACAACTACTTGAGCACCTTCACTTGCAAATTTTAAAGCAATTTCCATTCCAATCCCTTTTGCTCCTCCAGTTACAACTGCTACTTTATCTTTTAATCTCATTCCTAATTTACCTCCATATTTTTAACGATAATTGCGGTTCCCATTCCTCCACCAATACATAATGATGCTAATCCGTATTTGGTTTTTCTTTTAAGCATTTCATGAATTAATGTTGTTGTTATTCTATTACCACTTGCTCCAACAGGATGTCCTAAAGCGATAGCTCCACCATTAACATTAGTTCTTTCAAGAATTTGCTCTCTTGTTAAATTATGTTGTTCTACTAAATCATGAATTACTCCTAAACTTTGAGCTGAGAATGCTTCGTTTAATTCTAAAAGACCCATATCAGCTAAAGTTAAATCTATATTTGCAAATACATTTTTAATAGCCGGAACAGGCCCTAATCCCATATATAATGGTTCTACCCCGCCTTGTCCAATGCTAACTATTTCAACTAATGGTTTTAGATCATATTTCTTTAATGCTTCTTCACTAACTAAAAGCATAAAACTAGCTCCATCATTTATACCAGAACTATTCCCTGCAGTAACACTACCATCTTTTTTAAATGCAGGTCTTAATTTACCTAATTTTTCAATATTTGTAGCACGATTAGGATATTCATCTGTATCTACAATAGTTTCTCCTCTTCGAGTTTTCACTATTACTGGAACAATTTCTTCTTTGAATCGTCCATTATCAATTGCTTTAATTGCTTTTACTTGTGATAACATCGCAAATTCATCTTGTTCTAATCTTGATAAATTATACTTATCTGCAATGTTTTCTGCAGTAATACCCATATGAACGTTATTAAATACATCAGTTAAGGCATCATCTATCACATGATCTTTCATATTTATTCCGCCCATTTTTATTCCTTTTCTTACTTTTGAAGGTAATATAAATGGTGCTCCACTCATAGATTCTGTTCCCCCAGCAAGAACTACATTATGAAATCCTGCTTTGATACTTGTATATGCATTCATTATACTTTTCATTCCACTACCACATACCATATTTAAACTGTATGCTGGAACAGAAATTGGTATCCCTGCTCCAATAGAAACTTGTCTACCTAACCCTTGACCTATACCCGCAGGTAATATATTACCAACAATTAATTCATCAATGTCTTCCTTTGGAATATTATTCTCATCTAAAATTGCTTTTACAACAGTTACTCCTAGTTCAGCTGGATGAACTGATCCTAAAGCTCCTAAAAATGAACCGATTGGGGTTCTCTTTGCTGAAACGATATAAACTTTGCTCATGATTTCCTCCTATTTATTATTATTGTTGAACTTTTTTTCTAAACCTTGATTTTTAATATCCTATCATTTATACTAATCATGACGTATATAATAATTCATTTTATGAACAGGTATTCATAACCTGAGGGGTTATTCATATATTAGCATAAAGCGTTTTCATTGTCAACGCACTAAAAAAATATTTTTCAATATTAAGGAGAGATTATTATGTTCCAAGAAATAGAAATTCCAACTACAAGAAATGGAAAAGCTACTTTTAATCTAATTGTAGAGGCAACAATAGAATTATTTTATAAGAAAGGATTTCACAATACTACAATTTTAAATATAACTAGTTCCGCAGGAGTTGGTGCTGGTACATTCTACTTATATTTTCCAAACAAACTTTCAATATATAAATTCATACTTAATAAATTTCAACACGAAATTAGAAGAACTATTTCTGAAAAGGTGTCAGAAGTTGATGGCAGATTCGAAAAAGAAAAAGTAGGGATTAAGGCATTCATAAACTACGCTATCGAAAATCCTCATTCTTACAATATTATTTGGGAATCTCTTTTTGTTGATAAAAATCTTTTTATAGAATACTATGATGAATTTGCTAAAAAATATGAAAAAGGTCTTAATCAATCTATTATTGATGGTGAAATGAGAGATGTAAATACAGAGTTAGTCTCATATGTTTTAATGGGTGTAAGTAATTTTATAGGTTTAAAAGTATTACTTAACTTAGGGAAAAATAACGATGATATAGATAAAATAGTTTCAGATGTTATGAATATCTTTAAAACGGGTATTTTTATATAACACAATTAAAAACACTTATGTCCCATCTTTTGGGTTAAGTGCAATTTATGATGGTGTTTAGTACAATATAACAAATTCTTTTTTATTAAATCACCACCTAAAATATCGGCATCAAAAAACCACCTAAAATAGGTGGTTTTTACTTATTACTTGTTTTCAGTGACTTGATGAATAACAAGTTGTGGAAATGGAATATTAATACCATTCTCATCTAACACTCTCTTTAATTCTTTATTTAAAAATCTTCTTACATTAATACGATCCTTTTCCTCACATTGAGCAACAACTCTTACAACTACTGATGAATTTCCTAATTGTTCAACACCATCATAAATTGGACCTTCAATAATCTCAGGAATTTTTTCTTTAATACTAGGTAAATTGCTTTTGATAATCTTTTCGACTTTATCAATATCTGCACTATATTCAATAGAAATTTCAGATATTGCAAATGACAAATCATCAGATAAATTAATAATTTCACGGATATCAGAATTCGCAATAATTAAGACATTACCAAAAATATTTTTAATACGTGTATTTCTAGGACCTATTTCTATAACTTCACCTCTAAAGTCATCAACTTCAACAAAGTTACCTACTATAAATTGTTTTTCGAAAATAATAGATAATCCAGCAAAAACATCTTCTAATATTCCTTGGGCACCAAATGACACAGCTAAGCCAACAATTCCAGCTCCAGCTAACAATGTAGGTGTTGGAACATTCCATGCAGATAATATAAGAATTAACGCAGCAATCATACAACCAAATTTAACAATCGACGTAACGAGAATACCAATTGTTTCATTTCTTCTGTTATTTCTTGTCAATAATTTAATAATAATAGAGATAACATAGAATACGATACCGATAAATAATATAATAGCTATACTTTCCAGAATATTAATATAATTGTTTTTAATTAGACTACCAATATCAAAAAATTTACCGATTGAACTATCAATAACACTTGCAAAAGCAGTACCTGGAAATAAAACACTAGAAAAACTACCAATTAAAATAAACGTAATAATAATAGCTAAAACAATCCATTTATGTAAATCTAACCTACTCTTTTTTTCTTTCATTGTTCTTCCTCCTATTCAAAAATAATAATATCAATGATTTGTCTTATTGAATAATCAAACTGACTTCTTATACCTATTGTGATTTGATATGTAGAAGTTGTTGGTATAAATATTGTAAATGTGATTATTTTATCATTACCACTATCATTAAATAAATAAACTCCACTATCTAAATATACATTATAATCACCACTTGTATCATAGGAATCATAATATACATTTTGAAAATAATCGTTAGGATCATTTAGGATAATTGATACTTCCATATAAGTATCAAATGTTTCCACATTATAACTATATGTATAAATATCAAGTGTCGTTATTTCTTCCTGATAAATAGTCTCTTGTTCTCGCCTTAAGGTTAGCGGATTTGTATATGTTGCGATACACTCTAAAACATATGTTGTATTAGGTGATAACTCATTAATTACAAATTCATTCCCTCCGAATTCATGGCCTTCTTCTAATTCATTTTGATCAAAAATTATTTGATCTGTTCTTATAAGTAAATCATTTTTATAAATATTCATTTCATAACTGACATCACTAACATCCATATCGTTATATATAAAGAATCCAATCTCTTCACTATTGATATAGTCCGTATAGAGTGATGTATATAGCCTAAATGGTGGTGTTACCCAAATCTCATCAAGCAATTCAATACCTTCTGCCGTAGTACCTTCAAGATATATATGAAAAGCCTCAGATGTATATATATCCGACAACTCAATATTTACTCGTGATGAAGTAATAGGAATTGATGAATATTGCATTTCAGTATCATGTTCCGTAATATAACCATAATATAGATTAACCGAAATATATTTTAAATTAGGATCATAAATGGACACATCAACATAATAGTGTGTTAAATAATCAGTATCATCTGGTGTCACAGATAAAATCGTACCACCAATTTTATCATTAGTTGTAATCAACAAGGTATCCAGTCGCTCTTGCCCAAAACCTTTATTGCCATAAACACTTAACCGATATTCAGTATTATTTTCTAAATTATCAAAATAACCTGAGTTTTCACCCAAGCTAATAGATTGTTCATAATATTCTAATTGATTTTCAAGTACAACAAAAAGAGTAGATAAATCTAAAGCATTTTCCTCATCAGTAACATTTACTTGGTAAACAACTTCTTCGCTTAATGCAACAGCTTTAATAACTTCAGCTTTAGGAGATGCTGGAATTAAAGTTACAACAGCAACCACAGCAACTGTAGACATAGCAAAAGTAGACATTAAATCTTTGATTGCTTCAAAACGTCTTTTTGTTTCTTCATTTTTCTTTCTGCGAGATTTTGACATGATATACTCCTTAATTAGTATCTATAAAAACAAAAGTATTATCGTGGTGCGTCTTTACTTTATTATACACATAAAATCATTAATTAGAACTATATCTTAAAAAAAGGTAGTGTAAAATGGTTTTGGAAAAGTATTTAAAAAGGATAAGCTCCTAAGATATAATAAAAGTACAACCAATCATCATAAAGGAGCCCATCACATGTCTATTATAAATTATAAGTACGGAAAAATCATTAAGAATTGTATAAAAAATGCATTTGGTAAAGAAATCAAATTGAAACTAATTGATAACTATCTTGATTTTTTTAATTATTTAGATGGCTTTTTACTTAAAATAATTAGGAAGTCTATCATTGATTCCTTTGAATCTATTGATATAGAGTATAAAAATTCAACTCTTAGAAAACAGCTTTACTACACTAAGGGTTTATATCCCAGAACGATAATGACCCTCTTTGGTGAAATCACTTTTGAGCGTGAGTATTACGTTCCGAAGGATCGTAATATTGATGGGTTCTTTTATGTTGATAAGTTGTTTAACTTACCTAAAAGAGATTATTATAATCCAATGATTAAAGCTCTTATAATCGAAAAGAGCGCTCAATATTCTTATACCCAATCAGGTAAGAAACATGTTTATGCATAAGGAAACAACCATGAAATTCTAGAGTAAAGTTTGTCTACGGTGGAAATACCCCTCTCTCAAAATTTAACCGTGTAAGAAAACAGGTAGCAAAATCAACTTATTATTCTTTATTTATAATTACGCAGATTTTACTTTGGCTTTGCTTGTGGCCAAAATAATTTTGTTATATCTTTCTTTTTTGGTTTTAGTTGAAATAGCCTTTGATTTGTAATTACACTATCTAATCCACCAAAACCTTCTAGGTATTCTCCTACCTTAAGATATGTTAAATTATATTTTAACTTTCTCAATACTAGATTATAGTTAAGTCTAGTATATAACCCAGTTTTAAATCCGTTTCTCCTAGAGAGTTTTAAGAAGTAATTAAGTCTCTCTTCTTCCCACTCTCCCCCTAAAAACAGCACACACGAAACTTGATTTTTATATTTCGTAATTAAACTCATAAAAATATCTTCTGTCAACAAGACACCATTGTTTTTATCATGTAAAAATGGACTATGACAATTAACACAGTGACCTCCACATCCAGTAATGGCAAAAGCTAGAGAAATTTCAGTGGGAATTTCATTAAATACAATTGAATAACTATAATAGTTCATTAGCACTATATCTTTTCTTTGCCTCTATTTGTCTATCTTTCGAGAAGTTCTTTATCCTCTTTAAATATCCAATTACTCTAGTAGCATAATCAACATCATAACTTGAACATCGAGGGCATTTATTATGAGTTGCTTTATCAATATGTCCACACGAATTGCAAATTGTATTTTTAACATTAATAGTCCAATAATTTGTCTTATTAATTGCTGCTACTTTTAATAATTTTAAATATTGTTCATAATCTAAGTGTTCTTCCAAATTTAAGTGTAGTGCACTACCTCCATCAAGGTATTTAGTATACATATCTCCGTGCAAAATAAATTTATCTATCGGGTTAGTTAACTCGTCTTCAACAATATAAAAATAACTATTATAACATTCACGTTTTACAACAAGATTATCTCGTAAATCCCATCGTGAATTTTTAACACCTAAGTTTTCTGCTGGTACAAATTCAGTATTAAACATTACACCAAATACTTTTTTAGCAAGCTTATTTTCATCAAAAATCGGCTTTAGAATATTATTAACAAAGTCCTGATAGTTTTTATTATCACTAATTCTAATATCTAAAAATTCAGCTGCTTCAATTAATCCATTAATCCCAATAGTTAGAAACTGTTTTTCCAAGCTTATAAATCCTGAACTATAAGCAGGAAGTAAATCATTTTTAAGAAACTCTTTAATGATTGAATAGTAAGCAAATTGATATTTATGTATCTTTTTTACTTGTTCCCTTATATCTATCTTTTTTTGAACTAAACGATTAAGATTCATAGTAATAACATTAATGCTTCCAGTAGATACTCCTCCTGCTCCTAAAGAATAACTAAATGTATTATTAGATAGTTCGTTTCTTAGTCGACAACACGAGGCTAAACTATCAGCCTTTTCACTCATATAGATAAATACACTTTGTCCTTCACTCAACTCTTTAGCTGTAACTCTTTTATATTCCTCATCAAATACATCGTTGTTTTTTGTTAAAAGAGCTATTGTTACTACTGGAAAAGTTAGCAATGATTTTTCTCTCTCTAAATTAAACCATGACAAGAATTTTTGTTGAAGTTTATTCAAACTTTCCCAATGAGGAATAGAACCATCAGGAAATACAAAATCTGAAAATATTGCTTTAAAATAATATTTATCAAAGATTGAAATGTTCCAGAATACACTTTGATATCCTCTCGCTGCGGCTGGTTGATTTATTGAATAAACAACTTGTTGAAAATAACCATCTATTTTCTTGTTAATTGTTTTAGGTTTTTTTTCAATAGTAACAATTTTATCATATTCTATATAGTAATTATCTCCCCATTCTTTTCGTGCATAATAATCGAAATACATTAAGAATTCTACTGTAGCTATTGCTCCAGCAAACTGACTTGCCAATGCAAATACTAAATTGATGAACGAACCACAAAATGAATCAATATTTTTGGGTGGTTTAGAGTCTCCTCCTAACCCTTGTAATCCTTCGAATAAAAAGGGGTACATACTAACACTGGCACAATAAGGTTTTAATGAAGTTTCATCATGTGTATAAATTTCATGCGATTCAAGTTGTCTTATATATTCTTTACTTAAATCTTCATTATATAGTTGCTTTATTTTTTCATACATTAAATGTCGATTTAATATGATTTTATCAAATTTATTAAGTTCTTCACTCAAAGTCGCAATATTCTTTGATGTAATATTAGCATTAGAATCATATTTCGATGCAGTTGCTGCATTACTGTTTCCCATATAATTGTCAACTATTTCAATATTTCTTTGTAAGGTTGTTTTCATTTTCTTTTTCTCCTTTTTTATAATAAAAAAACTATCCAATGTATGGATAGCCCAAAAAGGTTCCATACATCCTGTCCCCAGGGAATGTATTGAGTGAGTATCTGGCTTTACAGTTACTGGGGTAGCATAGGGAATTATCCTATTTCCTCACTTAATATTACTAGTTAAATACTACTTCATATAAAATGTTTTGTCAATATAAAAAGCATTACAATAGTGTAAAATGATTTTGGAAAAGTTATTAAAAAAGTATAAGTCTTTTGATATAATAAGAGTACGATCAATCATTATAAAATGGAACCTATAAAAGTGGTGTTTTTAATGAAAACATAAATAAACCAAGAAGAAAAATGTCTCACTATTTCTTTTTATTTAGTTATATCCCCCTTCTTGACACAGAACCAAAAAAGCTAAGAGAATTTTCTCTTAACTTTGTTTAAAATTAATATATTAATCTTTTATAAAGAATACATTAATATATTTTTTACATCTTCTTTTGTCAAAGGAACAAATCTTCCAAGTGTTTTATCTTTCACAGATTTAGAAGCTAATTCATCTAAATCTGGGTTAATAATTCCAACATCTTTTAATGACAATGGCATATCAAGCGAACGATAAAAATTAAATACTTCCGATATTCCTTGAACTGCGACATGTGCTTTATTTAATTCAGGTTCAATACCCCAAACATTCACTGCAAATTCATAGAATTTATCAATATTATCTTCATTTAAAATATGTTTCATCCAGTGTGGTGCAAGAATTGAAAGACCATCTCCATGAGCGATATCATAATAAGCACTTAAAACATGTTCAGTTGTATGGTTAAATCCTTCAAAATCTTTTGAGAAACCTGTTATTCCATTTAATGCCAATGTACTTGAAAACATTAAGTTAGCTCTTGCTTCATAGTTATTTGGTTCTTTTAATGCAATTGGACCATAATGGATGATTGTTTTCATTATAGCTTCACATATTCTATCATTCAAGTATGACTTTTCATTGCTAAAATAAAATTCATAAACATGTGTTAAAGAATCAACTATCCCACATCCTGTTTGATGTTTAGATACAGTATAAGTTACCGTTGGATCTAATATTGAAAACTTGGGATTAGTATAAGGGCTTCCCCATCCGTTTTTTTCTTTTGTAGTAAAATTAGTAACAACACTACCAGAATTCATTTCAGAACCAGTTGCCGCTAGTGTTAAGATAGACGCAATAGGTAACGCCCCTTTAGACTCAACTTTATACGAATAAAAATCCCAAGGATCTCCATCATATATTGCCGCAGAAGCTATTCCTTTTGATGCATCAATCACACTCCCACCCCCAACACCTAACACTAAATCAATGTGATATTTCTTACAAAGTTCTCCACCTTTTCTAATTGATTCAATTCGAGGATTAGGGTTTATTCCACCAAAATCAAATACATTTATATCTTCAGTTTTCAGCAATTTGATTACTCGCTCGTATAATCCTGATTTTTTAATGTTACTTTTACCATAAACTAATAAGATATTTTTACCAAATTCTTTACAAAGCTTTCCGACTTTATCAATTTCATCTTTTCCAAAATATATTTTTGTTGAATTATAAAAATAGAAATTTTTCAAATTTATCACCTCTTAAAATAATTATAACACTACTAATATTAATAAAATATTGTATTACTTTTTTTTCTTTATCTTAAGGTCAAAATAACATTAATTGTTTATTGCTCAATAATCTAAGATAAGCTATAATATATTTTGATGAGGTGATTAATTTGAAAGCAAAATTAAGCAAGTATTTAATAAATCAAAAACAGTTATTAAAAGCTATCGTTTTTGATTTATGTAAAGACTTTAAATATGTTAGTATTTTAGGTAGTGATACCATTGGAAATATTTATAATGTATCAAAAACGTCAAGCAGTGTTGGTGACTCAATGTGGGGAGAAAGAGGATTTGTTTTAAGAGTATATAATGGATACAATTATAGTGAATATTCTTTTAATAAACTTGACGATATTAGTTTTATCAAAAAACGCATAAAAGAAATCGCAAAAGATGATATTAATATTCTAATCAAAAAAGGAATTGATTTTCTTGAATATCCAATCATTAATGAAGAAGAAATTAATGATAATTATTTTTCTGATTTTGAAAAAAATCCTTTCACTGTTTCAAGTAAAGACAAACTGGCTAAAATGTCTGAATTAATGAATCAAGGGTTAAGTAAAAGTGAATACTTTATTGATTTTAGAGTTAGTTATGAAGAAGTTAAAATCTCAAAGATTTTTATATCTTCAAAAAAAGACTTAGCACAAAGTATTTTATATACAAATATATCTCTTGTTGGAATTGCTAGAAAAGATGGAAACATAAAATATGACTATAAAGGGATGAGTGGACTTAAAGGGTATGAAATTTTTGAAGATGCATACAAAAATATTGATGCTGTAACGACAAGTGTTATTGAATTACTAGACGCTAAAAGAATAAAACCTGGCACTTATGATATAATATGCGATCCTGATGTTAGTGGTTTAATTGCTCATGAAGCTTTTGGACACGGAGTTGAAATGGATATGTTTGTTAAAAATCGTGCAAAAGGACAAGAATTCATTAATAAAGCTGTTGCTAGTGAAAAAGTAAATATGAGAGATGGCGCACAAAGTGCGACAGAAGTTGGTACTTATCTATTTGATGATGAAGGCACATTTGGTACTGATACACTAATTATTGAAAATAGTATCCTAAAATCAGGAATTAGTGATTTGTTGAGTGCTTTAAAACTTGGCACAGTTCCAACTGGAAATGGGAGAAGAGAAAGTTTTGAAAGAAAAGCATACGCTCGTATGACTAACACTTTCTTTGAAGGTGGAAATGATAAATTAGAAGATATGATTTCTTCAATCAAAAAAGGTTATATGTTAGAAGGATATTTTAGTGGTATGGAAGACCCTAAAAACTGGGGAATTCAATGTATGATTGCTAAAGGTAGAGAAATTATTGATGGTAAGTTCACAGGTAATTTAGTTAGTCCTGTCTTACTTACAGGGTATGTTCCTGACTTATTAAAATCGATTTCAATGGTAACTAATAATCTTGAGCTTAGTGGTACAGGAGCTTGTGGTAAAGGTTATAAAGAGTGGGTAAAAGTATCTTCTGGAGGTTCTTATATCAAAGCTATTGGGAGGTTAGGTTAATGATTAAAGAAATAATTAGTTTATTAAAAGAAAAGAAAAATATTGATGAATTTAGAATTATATTAGAAAAAACTACTTCTAACGAACTATTCTTTATTAAAGATAAACTTAATATGTCACGAGGAAAAGATGTCACTCATATTAATATTACAATTTATCGCAACTTTAAAAAAGATGGTAAATCTTTTAAAGGATCCAGCACAACAAAAATATCTCCAACAATGTCAATAAAAGAAATTAATGATAAGGTAGATATGGCATCTTTGGCTGCATCATTCGTTAATAATCAATATTATGATTTAGTCGATCCAACTGATGATATTGCTCCTGAAATTAAAAGTAAATTTAGTGATGGTAATATCATTGAACACATTAGTTGCTTAGTCAAAGATTTATTTAGTGAAGAAAACACAGTCGAAGGCGCAAGTATTAATTCATGTGAATTTTTTATAAATAAAAAAAACATTAGACTCATCAATTCAAAAGGTGTAGATATTGAATATGATTTATATAACGGACAAATAGAACTAATAACGGAGGCTTCTTCAAAAACAGAAAGTGTTGAATTATTTGAAGTTTTAAATTTCTCTGATTATGATCCTGAATGGATCAAAAACATCGTCAAAGAAACATTGCTTAAAACCAAACTAAGAGCGAAAGCAATTCCGCTACCTTCAGTTAAAAATATTCCAATTATCTTAACTGGTGAAGCAGTAAAAACCTTCTTTGAATACTACTATGTAAAGGCTTCAGGAAAAATGGTTTACGAAGAAATATCACAAAGTAAAATCGGTGACATAATTCAATCAGGTGAAATAAAAGGTGATTGTATAACGGCTTCATTTGTACCTGAAATAAAAAATTCAACTCTTTCAAGATATTATGATGATGATGGATTTTTCTTAAAAGAAGTATCAGTTATTAAAGAAAGCAAATTAATAAACTATATCGCAGATAAACGCTATGCCGACTATCTAAAAATAAAACCAACAGGTAGTATTGTAAATGTCGTTATTAGTGGTGGAAGTAAGTCAATTGAAGAACTAAAAAAAGATCCTCATTTAGAATTATTCAATTTTTCAGACTTCCAAATGGAACCTATCACAGGGAACTTTGGTGGAGAAATAAGACTTGGAATATATTTTGATGGAAAAGCATCAATTCCCATTACTTTAGGAAGCATTTCTGGTAATGCTAAAAAAGTTGAACAAAATTTATACTTTTCTAAAGAACTTCAAAGTCTTAATGGCTTCATTGGACCAAAGATTATTAAAATTAACAATGTAACTATTTCTGGAAACTAAAACAAAAAGACTTTGTTTTCAATACAAAACATAGTCTTTTTTTTAATTTTTCAATAAGAAGCCAACAACTTCAAAATCTGCATATTCATTAAATCTATTTTTTCATAAAATACTTTTTGTTTCGCTGATTTTCCTGTCATTATCTATGTAAAGATTTAATATAGCCTTCTAATCAAAAACTAAATTCTTATAAATAATATCATTCATAATAAATTACCTCTTTTAAGTATAGGCCGCAGCTAGGTGCTTTCCAAGTCACTTTAGAAGAGTCTTTCATATCAATAAAATTAGTAATAGAATGTTTAGATTTACCTTGTGATATTTCAATTAATGTACCAATTAGATATCTAACCATATATCGTAAAAATCCTTTTCCAATAATTGAAATATATAGATGAGTGTCCGTTTTTTTTAGACTTACGTCAATAATTTCCCGAACCATTATTTTGTCTTCTTTTGTTTTTGTAAAACTTGTAAAGTCATGTACACCAACAAGTTTATTCAATTCTTTATTTAATATTTCTAAATTGAAATTTTGTACAAACCATTCATAATTTCTTTGAATAGGGTTATATTCTTTATAATTAATAACATACATATATTCCTTAGACAAAACATCATATCGGCAATGAAAAGTTTTATGTTCTTTTGAACTTGATTTAAAATATATAGAGTCTGGTAAATAACTTCTTAAAACTCGTGCAAAATCTTTAGGTTCAATCTTACTTAATGTATCAAAATGAATCACTTGATTTAAAGCATGAACTCCTTTATCAGTTCTACCGCTTGAAGAAATAGTTATGTCTTCTTTGGTTAGATATTTTAATCCTTTTTCAATATCACCTTGAACAGTTCTTAAATTAAGTTGTCTCTGAAATCCACTGTAAATTGACCCGTCATATGAAATAACACATTTTATACGTGTATATTTAGGATTATCAAAAGACTCGTAAATACGAATTATTTTATCTTTTTTAAAAACAAACTTAACAATTACTTCAGCATTTAGAATTGTCTTTTTATACTCATATTTTAATAATACATCGCAATACAATATATTATAAAACTCTTCTATATTACGAATAGAAAAATCTAATAATTTAAATTTTTGGAATTCATTTTCAATATCTTCATAACTAAAAATAACGTTTTTAAAAAAATTTCTGATTCCAAATTTATCTTTTGATAATATATTTCTTAATGCTTTACTATCTTTGTTTATCCAGGCTTTATAATATAATTTTATTACATCTGTTTTTTTCATTTAGAAAATTATCCTCAGTACAATAGTAGTTACTAATACTAATACACAAAATACAATAACTATTGTATCTCTATTTTGCCAAGTTAAAACATGTATTCTTGTTCTTATTCTGCCCGGTACAAAACTTCTCGCTTCCATCGCATTAGCAAGATCATCACTTCTTTTAAAGCTAATAATAAACATTGGAACAAGTAAACTTATAATTTGCATTATCTTATCTTTAAACTTTCCTTCAGAAAAATCTACTCCACGACTAGCTTGTGCAAGCATTATTTTGTTTGCTTCATCTAATAAAGTAGGTATATATCTTAATGAAATAGATATGATTAAAGCAATTTCTTCAGAGTTGATTTTAACTATATCTAATGGTTTCAATATCTTTTCTAATCCTAAATTCAAATCAGTTGGTTTTGTAGTTAATGTTAAAATTGTTGATAATGTAACAATTATAATTAGTCTGACCATAATAAATGACGCTCCTAGAATCCCATCTTTATATATCGTTAGATTTTTAAAAATCAAAATTTGTCCTGGTGTATATAATGACAATATTGTTAAAATACCAAAAATCATTAGTAAAAGGTATAAGAATCTAAATTTAATATATCTTCTTGTAAAATACCAAATAAAAATTACTAAAATAACAATAACTAAATTATATGATGATATTGTAAGAGTAGTATCTAATATAACCGCTCCTGTTTTAATAAATAATATTTGAAATATAAACGTAAAGAGTAATAATATCATAATTGGTTTTAATCCTCTTGCAATTCTTATAATAGGAATTCCACCAATTTTTAAAATAACTAGGACACCAAACAGCATATAAATTATATGAGTGATATCTTTAAAAATAAAAGCACTTACCATTAGTATTCCTAAAGCTAAAATTTTACTTCTTGGATCCATTTTATATAAAAAGCTATTTCCAGGAATATATTGGCCAACTATAATGTTTTTCATTATAATACCCCCTTCATAAGTTCAAATAGCTCATCAACATTATGAGGTTTGATTGAAAACTTGATATCTAATTTTTTTTCTAGTTGATTAGTAATTTCAATAATATCCGGTAAATCAAGATTCCATTTAGCAATATTTTCTTTCATAAATAGCTGGTTTGGTTTTCCATCATAAACAAGTTTAGAATCATGCATAACTAAAACTCTAGTAGCGTATTTATAAACTATATTCATATCATGTGTAATAATTAAAACAGTTTTATTTAATTTTTTATGAATATTAGTAAATAGCTCAAGTAAAGTGTCTCTCCCTTTTGGATCTAATCCACTCGTTGGTTCATCGAGTACCAAAATATCCGGTTCCATTGCTAAAATACCAGCAATCGAAACTCGTTTTTTTTCTCCTCCCGATAAGTTAAAAGGACTTCTATCTAGATATTCTTCATTTAATCCAACATATTTAATAACTTCTTTAGCTCTCTTTATAGCAACATCTTCTTTTACACCAAAGTTTTTCGGCCCAAAAACTATATCTTTTAAAACAGTTTCTTCAAATAATTGATATTCAGGAAACTGAAAAACAAGGCCAACTTTTTGTCGAAGTGGGTTTAGTTTTATTTTTTTATTTTTATTTTTATTTTTCTCAATTTTAATTCCATAAATTGTTACACTGCCCGTAGTAGGTCTTAATAAGGCATTCATATGTTGAACTAATGTTGATTTACCACTACCAGTTTCACCTATTAATGTTATAAATTCATTTTTTTCAGAGATGTTTAAATTAATATCTTTCAATGCGGAGAAATCATTTCCGTCAAAAGACGGATATAAAAAGCTTACTTGTTCAAACTTAATTGCCATAAAATATTATTCACTTTCTCATTATTAATATTTGCATCATCTAATTTATATAACAGTTTTAATGGTAAAAGTAATTCTAAATTAGACTTATTCAATGTCTTTTTATCATTTAAAATAGTATTTGTTTCTCCAATTTTCAATATTTCTCCGTCTTTTAAAATAATTATTTTATCTGAATTTACAGCCTCTTTCATATCATGCGTAATCGTTATAATAGTTTTCCCATCTTGATATAGTTTCCTAATATATTTCATAATAGACTCTCTTCCTGTTGGGTCAAGCATAGAAGTAGCCTCATCAAAAATAATAATATCGGTATTCATTGCGAGTATTCCGGCAATAGCTACTCTTTGTTTTTGACCGCCACTTAACGCATGTGGTTCTTTCTTCAAATATTCAAACATATCAACTTTTTTTGAATATTCTTCTATTTTATTAATCATATCTATTCTATCAAAGTTTAAATTTTCCATACCAAAAGCGATATCATCTTCCACAGTAACCCCAACAAATTGATTGTCTGGGTTTTGAAAAACTATACCGATTCTTTTTCTTATATCATGTACCGTTTCTTCAGTAAGTAGCATATTATTAACAAAAATATTACCTTTATCTGCCTTCAATAAGCCTATTATAAGTTTTGCAAGTGTTGATTTGCCACTACCATTATGTCCTAAGATTGAAACCCATTCCCCTTTTTTAATTGTTAAATTAATATTACTTAATGCAGGAAATCCTTCTCGATAAGAAAATGATAAACCTTTTATTTCTATTATGTTCATACTATCAACTCCATTTAACGCCTAATTATATCAAAATATAGTATAAAAAGCGATAGATATAATGTTTTTATTTTATAAAAAAGGCAAGCTCGCGAGCTTGCCTTTTACTATTATTCTACGAATTCAATGATAGCCATTGGAGTTGCATCTCCACGTCTTGGCCCTACTTTATAAATTCTTGTATATCCACCATTTCTATCTTTAAAACGAGGTGCAATATCTTCAAATAATTTTTGAACTGCATTTTTGCCTTCACCTGCATCTAAAAATCGAACAGTTTTAGCAGCTTGTCTAATATGATGAAGTGTTCCTTTTTTTCCTAAAGTAACCATTTTATCAGCCAAGCGTTGTAGTTCTTTTGCTTTAGTTTCAGTAGTAGTAATCTTTTCGTGAATAATTAAGTGAGTTACTAAGTCTCTTAACATTGCTTTTCTTTGATCACTTCTACGATTTAATTTACTATATCCAGCCATTAATTTTACCTCCTATTAATGTCTAGCTAATCCAAGACTAAGTTCATCAAGTTTTTGCTTAACTTCTTTAAGTGATTTCTTACCAAGATTTCTAACTTTCATCATGTCTTCTTCTGTTTTTTGTGTTAGTTCATCTACAGTATTTATTCCTGCACGTTTTAAGCAATTATAACTTCTTACTGATAAATCTAAATCTTCAATTTGCATTTCTAGAATTTGAGAATTTTGTTCGCTTTCTCTCTCAATCATGTAGTCTTCTTCTTTTGCTTTTTCACTTAATTCAACAACTACTTCTAGATGTTCAATAAGCATTTTAGCTGCGATACCAATTGCTTCTTGTGAAGTAACAGCTCCATTAGTCCAAACATCAAGAGTTAGTTTATCTTCTCTAAATGCACTTGAAGAAGCGTTTGTTACTTCAAAATTTACTCGTTGTACTGGTGTGTAAATACTATCAATAGGAATTATACCAACCATGTTGTTATATTCTTTATTTTGATCTGCACTTACATAACCAATACCTTTTCTAGCTACCATTATCATACGGAATTTTCCTTTATTAATTGTAGCTATATGTTGATCTTTATTAACGATTGTTACTTCATTATCACAAATTATATCTTTCGCAGTTATAACATGTGGTCCTTCAACTATTATTTCTAAACGTTTTTCAATATTCGGATCATCATTATCGATTTTTAAAACAACTTCTTTCAAGTTTAAAATAATTGCAGTAGCATCTTCAACTACTCCTTCAATACTTGAAAATTCATGTTCTATACCATCAATCTCACAGTTAATTATAGCTGCACCTGGTAAAGAAGATAATAAAATTCTACGAAGTGAGTTACCAATAGTTACACCATATCCACGTTCAAGTGGAGATATAGTAAACTTCCCATAAGTATCATTATCACTAATTACCTTTACTTCAGTTCTTGGTTTTTCAAATTTCAAATCTTTCAAATGAATAACCTCCCTTGTATTTTATCCAATTAACCACGAGGTCGTTTTGGTGGACGACATCCATTATGTGGAATTGGCGTTACATCTCTTATAGCTGTAATTTCTAATCCTGCAGTTTGTAAAGCTCTAATTGCAGCTTCGCGTCCTGGACCAGGTCCTTTGACTGAAACTTCAACTCTTTGTACACCGTGTTCCATAGCAGCTTTAGCACAAGCTTCACTTGCCATTTGTGCTGCGAATGGTGTTGATTTACGGCTTCCTTTAAATCCTAGTGCCCCTGCACTACTCCAAGCAATAGCGTTACCAACAGGATCAGTAACTGTGATAATTGTGTTATTGAAAGTCGAATGAATATGCGCTACTCCTGAAGGAATATTCTTCTTCACACGACGTTTTGATCTTTGTTTACGTGCCATATTTTTATCCTCCTATTTCTTCTTGTTAGCTATAGTTCTACGAGGTCCCTTACGTGTACGGGCATTGTTTCTTGTGTTTTGCCCACGTGTTGGTAACCCTTTACGGTGACGCATTCCTCTATAACTTCCAATTTCTTGTAATCTCTTAATATTTAAGGAAACTTCTCTACGTAAATCTCCTTCTGTTTTAACATTTGCAACTTCAATACGAATACGTCCTAACTCATCTTCAGTTAAGTTCTTAACACGTGTTTCTTCTGAAACACCTGCAGCTGCTAATATTTTTATAGCTGTACTTTTCCCAATACCAAAAACATATGTTAATGAAATAACAATACGTTTATCTCTGGGAATATCTACACCTGATATACGTGCCATATGTGCACCTCCTATTAACCTTGTCTTTGTTTATGCTTTGGATTTTCGCAAATAACCATTACTTTACCATGGCGTTTAACAATTTTGCATTTATCACAAATTTTCTTTACTGATGCTCTTACTTTCATTTTATAATCCTCCTTTGAAGTTTTAACTTCAAATATACTATTTATTTATGACGATAAGTTATACGCCCACGTGTTAAATCGTACGGTGATAATTCAATCGTAACTTTGTCACCTGGTAGAATGCGAATGTAATACATACGGATTTTACCAGAAACGTGAGCCAACACACGATGTCCATTTGGTAACTCTACTAAGAATTGAGTATTAGGCAACGCTTCAATAACTTTACCTTGCATTTCTAATTTTTCTTCTTTAGCCATTAAGATTCCTCCTTTACCGTAGTTAAGATGATACAATCACCTTCAGTGATTAAGATTGAATGTTCATAATGACCACTTAAACTTTTATCCACTGTTACGGTAGTCCAATTATCTTTTAAAACCTTAACTTCTTTTCTTCCCATGTTTACCATTGGTTCAATAGCGAATGTCATTCCTGGTTTCAATAATATTCCTCTACCAGGAGGCCCATAGTTTGGAATTTGTGGATCTTCATGTAATTGTTTACCAACTCCATGACCTACAAATTCTCGTACAATACTATATCCAAATGATTCTGCATAAGTTTGAATAGCGTGTGAGATATCAGATAATCTGTTTCCTGCTCTTGCTTTTTTTAAACCTTCAAAAAGCGATTGTTTTGTAACATCAAGTAACTGTTGTGCTTCTTTACTAACTTCTCCTACTGTATAAGACCAAGCACTATCTCCATGATATCCTTTATACATAGCACCAATATCTACAGCGATAATGTCACCTTCTTTAAGAATTACATGTTTACTTGGTATACCATGGACAACTACTTCATTAATTGATGTACAAGCACTTCCTGGGAATCCACCATAGCCTTTGAAAGAAGGTATAGCGTCGTTATCTCTTACAACTTTTTCTACAATTCTATCTATTTCATATGTTGATACACCGGGTTTAATATGTTTTTTTATTTCTTGATGAGCTAGACCAACAATTCGTCCAGCTATTTTCATCAATTCAATTTCTCTTTTAGATTTAATAGTAACCATTATAAGTCACGTAATACTAAATCAATATCATTATATACTTTATCAAAATTTTGCATACCATTGACATTATATAGTATTCCTTTCTTATTATAATAATCTAATAAAGGTATTGTCATTGTCTCATAGATTTCTAATCGACGTTTTACTGATTCTAATGTATCGTCAATTCTTTGATAAAGCTCTCCACCACATTTATCACAAATACCTTCTTGTTTAGGTTTTTTGAATATTAAATGGTAAGATGCTCCACAATCTCTACAAACACGGCGTGCCTCCATACGTTCAAACAAAACATCATTACTTGCTAAAATATTAATAACAGCATCAAGCTTAGTACCCATTTCTTCTAATGTTTTATCTAGAGCAACAGCTTGAACAACTGTTCTAGGATAACCATCTAAAATAAAACTATTTTCTGTGTCAGTTCTTTGTAATCGATGTTTTACTAACTCATTTGTAATTTCATCACTAACTAGGTTTCCTTGTTTTATATACTTCATTGCTTCTATTCCAACTGGATCATTATTAGCAAAAGCTTCTCTAAACATCTGTCCTGTTGAAATACTAGGCATTTTATAATTTTCTACTATTTTTGCTGATTGGCTACCTTTTCCAGCACCTGGAGGTCCCATCACAAGTATTTTCATTTATAAATCACCTTATTTAATAAAACCACTATATTTTTGTTCTTGTGATTGTGTTTTAATTTGTTTAGTAGTTTCAATTGCAACTCCAACTACGATTAGTAAACTTGTTCCACCAATTCGAACATATGCTGGTAAATTAAAGATCATTGTCGCAAAGATTGGCAATGAAGCAATTAGTACTAAGTATGTTGCTCCAATAATTGTTATTTTGAATAACAATCTTGAAATGTAATTTTCTGTATCTACACCCGGTCTTACACCTGGTATATATGCATTTTGATTTTGTAAGTTTTTCGCAATTTTTTCTGGATTTATTTGCACAAATGCATAGAAGAATGCAAAGACAAAAATCAATCCAACATATAAGGCATATCCTAACGGTCTTCTATATGAGAACAATTCTGTAAGCCATAAAGTAACGGTAGCATTACCAATAGGTGGCATAAAGTTCATAATTGTTGTTGGAATACTCAATAATGTTATTGCGAAGATTACTGGAATTACACCTGCAGAGTTAATTTTCAAAGGAATATTAGAGTCGTGTTTCCCTTGGAATTTTGAACCTGAAGGTCTGTTTGAATATTGAATTGGTATTTTACGATTAGCAGACTGCATAAATGTAACGAAAAATATTATAAATAAATATAATAATATAACTAATGCAAAAATACCATAAGTTTTTATATCTGATCCTGGTGCTTTAATATATTCTTCAACTAAACTTGTAATCATTCCAGGCATAGTTGAGATAATACCTGCAACGATGATCATTGAAGTACCATTTCCAATTCCTTTATTAGTAATTTGATCTGCTAACCATAATAAGAACGCACTACCTGCAGTCATTACAATTGCAAGATATGTATATGTTAAGAAGTTAACATTTTCAACACCAATATCGAATATTGCGTTACCAGTTAATCTAAATCCATAAGTCATTGCTAAAGCTTGAATAAACGCTAATCCAATCGCCATGTATCTAGTTAATTGATTAATCTTTTGTTTTCCTACTTCTCCTTCGTCTTGCCATTCTTTTAAAAACGGAATAATATCCATTTGTAATAATTGAATAACAATAGAAGCAGTAATGTAAGGCCCAATACCTAGGGCAACAATTGAATAATTCTTAAGTGCATTCCCTGTTATGGCATTAGCCATACCAATAACACCACCATTTGCATCTTCAAAAAATCGCGCGATTTGATCCGGATTAATAAGTGGTATGTGAATATAAACAGCAATTCTATAAATAGCAAATGCAAATAATGTGAAAAGAATTTTCTTCATTACATCTTTATTCTTGAATACCGAAATAATATGTTCCAACTAGATCACCTCTACACTTCCACCAACTGCTTGGATTTTTTCAACAGCAGTAGCAGTAAATTTATGTGCTTGCACTGTTAACTTAACATCAAGATTTCCATTTCCTAAAATTTTCAATCCTGAATTAAGTTTTGTAATTAATTTATCTTGTAGTAATAGTTCTTTAGTTACTACTGTACCTTCAGAATATCTATTAAGTTCACTAAGATTTACGATAGCATATTCTTTTCTATTAATATTAGTAAATCCTCTTTTTTTAAGTCTTTTAAAATATGGAGTTTGTCCACCTTCAAAACCTAAACGAGTTCCTCTACCAGAACGTGAATTTTGACCTTTATGTCCTGTACCTGCAGTTTTACCTGTCCCAGATCCAGTTCCTCTACCGACTCTTTTTTTATGATGTGTTGATCCTAAAGTTGGTTTTAAATTATGTAATTGCATATTGACACCTCCTACTTCTCAGTTACTTCAACTAAATGTGAGATAACGTTAATCATCCCTCTAATAGTTGGTGTATCTTGTCTTATAACAGTTTTATGTAATTTTGTAAGTCCTAATGCACGGGCAGTTTTTCTTTGATTTGGTTTAGAAGCTATTGTGCTTCTTATTAATGTAATATGTAGTTCTTTCGCCATTAGTGTAAAATCTCCTCTACAGTTAATCCGCGAGTACGAGCTACTTGTTCAGCAGTTCTTAATCTACTGATACCCTCAAACGTAGCACGAATGATATTAATTGGAGTAGCAGATCCTAAGTTTTTACTTAAGATATCTTCATATCCAGCTAATTCGATTACGGCACGAACTGGTCCACCAGCGATAACTCCCGTCCCACTTACAGCAGGTTTTAAAAATATTTCTCCTGCACCAAATCTACCTGTAACTTCATGTGGTATTGTTTTCCCATACATTGGTACTTTTACTAGATTTCTTTTTGCATCTTCGATTGCTTTTTTAATTGCGTCTGGTACTTCTTGAGCTTTACCTGTACCAAATCCAACTTTACCTTTTCGATCTCCGATTACTACTAATGCGCTAAAACGGAAGCGACGTCCACCTTTAACAACTTTAGTAACACGGTTAATATTAACTACTCTCTCTTCGTAAAGTTTTGGTTCTCTTTTACGACGAGGTCTTCTTTTATCGTATGCCATTGACGTACCTCCTTATTAAAAGTCTAATCCTGCAGCGCGTGCAGATTCAGCTAATGCTTTAACTCTACCGTGGTAAAGGTAACCACTTCTGTCAAAGATTACATTTTTAACATCTTTTTTCAAAGCTCTTTCTGCGATAAGAGTCCCTATTGCTTTTGCAGCTTCGATATTTCCACCATTTGTAATTTTACTGTCTTTTTCAACAGTAGATGCGCTTGCTAATGTAACACCATTTACATCATCAATAACTTGAGCAAAAATATTTTTCGATGAACGGAAAATACTAATACGTGGTCTTAATGCTGTACCAACTAGATTTTTTCTAATTCTAAGATGTCTTTTTTGGCGCAATATATTTCTTGATTTTGTTTTAATCATATATAGTCACTCCTAACTACTTTTTAGCAGTTTTTCCTTCTTTTCTACGTACATATTCATTAACGTAGCGGATTCCTTTTCCTAGATAAGGTTCAGGTGGTCGAACCCCTCTAATATTTGCAGCAAATTCTCCAACCATTTGCTTGTTAATTCCTGAAACATTAACTAACGTATTTTTTGGTACTTCTACTGTTAATCCTTCTGGAATATCCATAACAACTGGATGTGAATAACCAGCACTGATTACAAGTTGTCCGTCCTTCATAATAGCACGATACCCAACTCCAATCATTTTTAATTTCTTAGTATATCCTTTTGAAACCCCAAGAACCATATTATTAATAAGAGCTCTTGTAGTTCCATGAATTGATTTATCTTCTTTTGTATCTGATGGTCTTTCAACAACTATTTCAGATGCATTTACTAAAACCTTCATGCTTTTTTTAAATGTAAAGTTTAATGATCCTTTTGGTCCTTTAACAGTAATAGTATTACCTTCTACTGTAGCCGTCACACCATCTAATAATGTAATTGGCATTTTTCCAATACGACTCATTTCTTACACCTCCTAATTTCTAATTTTTACCAAACGTAAGCCAAGATTTCTCCGCCAACTTTTTGTTTACGAGCTTCACGGTCTGTCATAATACCGTTTGAAGTTGAAATCACCGCAATTCCTAGTCCGTTTAGTACTTTAGGAATTTCGCTGGATTTTGCATATACTCTAAGCCCAGGCTTAGAAATTCTTTTTAATCCTTTAATTACTCTATCTGTTTGCATATATTTAAGTGTTACACGTAAAGTATCTTGAACACTACCTTTAACAACTTGAATGTGTGAAATATACCCTTCTTTTTTTAACAACTCTAAAACTTCTTTTTTAAGTTTAGATGCTGGCATATCTACTTTTTCATGTCTCATTTGATTAGCGTTTCTTATGCGTGTTAACATATCTGCGATTGGATCTGTCATTACCATATTAAATGCCTCCTTCCAATTTGCTTGGAATATTATTTTTTACCAACTTGCTTTTTTTACTCCTGGTATTTGTCCTTTATAAGCTAATTCACGGAAACAAATACGACATAATTTGAATTTTTTGTAAACCGCATGTGGTCTCCCACAGCGTTCACAACGAGTATATTCTCTTGAAGAGAATTTTGAACCGCGTTGTTGTTTAACAATCATTGCTTTTTTAGCCACAGTCAGCCTCCTTATTTTTTGAACGGCATACCTAATTGAGTTAATAACTCTAAACCTTCTAGGTCGGTATTTGCCGTTGTTACTATTACAATATCCATTCCTCTTACTTTGTTAACCTTATCGTAGTTAATTTCAGGGAATATTAATTGTTCTTTTACACCTAATGTATAATTTCCTCTACCATCAAATGATTTTTTAGAAACTCCTTGAAAGTCTCTAACACGTGGTAAAACAATTGATACTAATTTATCTAAAAATTCATACATTCTTTCTCCACGCAATGTTACTTTACAACCAATTGGCATTCCTTCTCTTAATTTAAAATTCGCAATTGATTTTTTAGCTTTTGTAATAATTGGTTTTTGTCCTGTCAAGATTGTCATTTCATTAACCGCATCATCTAATAATTTAGAATTTGCGATTGCATCACCAACACCCATATTCACAACAATTTTATGTACTTTTGGTACTTGCATTATTGATGTATAATTAAACTTTTTTACAAGTTCTTGACGATAAGTATTTAAATAATTTTCTTGTAAGCGATTCATGTTAAATGCCTCCTTCCGATTAGTCTAAAACCTCACCAGATTTTTTAGAATATCTTACTTTTCTAGTTACTTCTTTTTTTCTTACTGTTTCAGTAATTGTTTTGTATCCAATTTTTGTAATTCCTGTTTTCTTTTCAAAAAACATAACATTTGATAATTGAATTGGTGCTTCATATTCCATGATTCCACCATCAGGGTTGTTTTGTGTAGGTTTAGCATGTTTCTTAATAATGTTTACACCTTCGACAATTACCTTGTTAGTTTTAGGATATACTTTTAATACTTTTCCTTCTCTACCAAGATTTTTACCACTAATAACTTTAACAGTGTCTCCTTTTTTAATCTTCATAATAACCTCCTACCCTAAATTACTTCTGGAGCTAGTGAAACGATTTTCATAAATCCTTTTTCACGTAACTCTCTAGCTACTGGTCCGAAAATACGAGTTCCTTGTGGGGACTTGTCATCACGAACGATAACAGCAGCATTATCATCAAATTTTATGTATGATCCATCTTTACGACGAACTTCTTTTTTTGTTCTAACTATAACAGCTCTAACAATTTCTCCTTTTTTAACACTTCCACCAGGAGTTGCATGTTTAACTGTACATACGATAACATCTCCGATACTAGCGTACTTACGTCCTGTTCCTCCTAAAACCTTAATTGTTAAGACTTCACGAGCTCCAGAGTTATCTGCTACTTTTAATCTTGATTCTTGTTGAATCATATTAAGAACCTCCTTATTTTAAGCTCTTCTTATATTGTTACTTTGGATTCTAAAATTTCTAATAAACGGAATCTTTTAGTTTTTGATAATGGTCGAGTTTCTGTTATTTTAACTACATCTCCAATTTTTGCTTGATTCAATTCATCATGAACTGCAAATTTCTTAGATTGTTTAACACGTTTACCATATAAACGATGTTTTTTATAAGACTCTACCATTACTGTAATTGTTTTTTCAGTTTTATTTGATACAACAGTACCAGTTAATACTCTTCTACTATTACGTTCCATAAGTTTCTCCTCTCGCCTTACTCTGTACGTTCATTAAGAACAGTTTTCATACGAGCGATAGCTTTTTTTACTTTTCCAATACGAGCTGTGTTTTCTAATTGTCCAGTCGCTTGTTGGAAACGAAGATCAAACAATTCTTTTTTAAGATCTACAATTTCATTATTAATTTTCGTAGTGTCCCATTCTCTAATTTCATTAGCTTTCATTAGAATCACCACTTTCTCTTTTTAATATTTTCGTTCTAATTGGTAATTTATGTTGAGCTAATCTGAAAGCTTCTCTTGCAATTTCTTCAGATACTCCACCAATTTCAAACATAATTACATCTTTTTTAACTACTGCCACGAATCCGTCTGGAGAACCTTTCCCAGATCCCATTCTTACTTCTAGGGGTTTAGCTGTTTTACCTAAATGTGGGAATATTCTAATCCATACTTGTCCTTGACGTTTCATATATCTTGTCATTGCAATACGTGCAGCTTCAATTTGGCGATTTGTAATCCAAGCTCCTGTACCAGCAGCTAATCCAAATTCTCCAAAACTAACTGTTGTTCCACCTTTTGCAACACCTTCGAATGAAACTCTGTGAGGGCGTCTATATTTAGTTCTTTTTGGTGTTAACATTATTTAGTCCCTCCTCTTTTTTTAGCAGGTAGGATTTCTCCTTTATAGATCCATACTTTAATTCCTAATTTACCGTATGTAGTTGTAGCTTCTGCAGCAGCATAATCGATATTAGCACGTAATGTATGTAACGGTACATTTCCATCACTATATCCTTCACTTCTTGCCATTTCTGCTCCACCAAGACGACCTGAAACTAAAGTTTTACATCCTCTAGCTCCCGCTCTCATAGCTCTTTGAATAGCCATTTTTTGAACGCGTCTAAATGATGCTCTATTTTCTAATTGTGAAGCCATAGATCTAGCTACTAATAATGCATCAACTTCTGGTCTTTTAATTTCTTTTACATTTAGAAATATATCTTTACCTGTTAATTTTTTTAATTTAGCAACAACTTCATTTTTAATACTACCTTCACGACCAATAACCATTCCTGGTTTAGCCGTATTAACCGTAATACTAACTCTGTTTTTACTTCTTTCAATTTCAACTCTTGAAACTGCTGAATTTACATAAACTTCTTCTAAAACTTTACGAATTCTTAAATCTTCATGTAGTAAATCAGCAACGTCATTCTTATCAGCATACCAACGAGAATCCCAATCTCTATTAATTCCAACTCGTAGTCCTACAGGACTTACTTTTTGACCCATGTGATTCCCTCCTTTACTCTTTCTCAGCCACTACAACAGTAGTATGACTAGTTCTTTTTAAGATTTGTGTTGCTCTACCTTGAGCTCTTGGTCTAAATCTTTTTAATGTAGGACCTTCTCCTACAAACACTTCTTTAACATATAAGTTTTCAACATCCATATTATAATTATGTTCTGCATTAGCTACTGCTGATTTTAAAATCTTTTCAACAACTGGTGATGCAGCTCTTGGAGTTAATCTTAGTATTGCAAATGCTTCTCCGACGTCTTTACCTCTAATTAAATCGATAACTAATTTTACTTTACGAGAAGATATGCGTACCATTTTTGCTTGTGCTCTAGATTCCATCATATTCCCTCTACTTTCTTTTAGCTTTCTTATCTTTAGAAGCTTGTCCTTTAGTTGATCTAGTAGGAGCGAACTCTCCTAATTTATGACCTACCATATCTTCTTGCACGTATACTGGAATATGTTCTCTCCCATTATATACAGCAATTGTATGACCTACAAATTGTGGAAAAATAGTAGATCTACGTGACCAAGTTTGAATAACTTTTTTCTTTTTTTCTTCGTTTAATTTTTCAACTTTTTTCATTAAATGTTCGTCACAGAATGGACCTTTTTTAATTGAACGTGCCATGAATGAGTTCCTCCTCTCTATTTCTTACGTCTAACAATCATTTTATTGCTAGCTTTATTTCTTTTTCTAGTTTTTAATCCTAATGCTGGTTTACCCCAAGGTGTTACAGGGTTTTTACGACCGATTGGTTGACGCCCTTCTCCACCACCATGAGGATGGTCTACTGGGTTCATTACACTACCTCTAACAGTAGGTCTAATTCCCATATGACGTGTTCTTCCGGCTTTTCCAATATTAACTAATCCGTGGAATTCGTTTCCTACTTCACCGATAGTAGCACGACAAGTTCCTAGGATTCTTCTTACTTCACCACTTACCAATCTAACTAGTACGTATTTTTCTTCACGTCCTAAGATTTGAGCTCGTGCTCCTGCAGAGCGAACTAATTGTCCACCTTTTCCAGGGTGCAATTCAATATTATGAATTACTATCCCTACAGGGATTTTCATAATCGGTAAAGCATTACCAACTATAATATCTGCTTTTTCTCCTGATTCAATAACCATTCCTACTTTTAATCCTTTTGGAGCAATGATATATTTTTTCTCTCCATCAGCATAATGAATTAATGCGATATTAGCTGAACGATTTGGATCGTATTCAATAGTAGCTACTTTTCCAGGGATATTGTCTTTATTTCTTTTAAAGTCGATGATACGGTATTTTCTCTTAGCTCCACCACCTTGATGACGAACTGTGATTTTACCTTGGTTGTTTCGACCTGACTTTTTATTTAATTTTGTTAAAAGAGATTTTTCAGGTATATCTGTAGTAATCTCAGCATAATCTAATTTAGTCATATGTCTTAAACCAGGTGTCGTCGGCTTATATTTCTTTAAAGCCATAATGATAACCTCCTATTTTTTACTATGCTTCAAACATTTCGATTTTATCGCCTTTAGCTAATTTTACAATTGCTTTAGTGACGTTTGGTTTAAAGCCCGAATGTTGTCCTACTCTTTTTAATTTAGGAGTAGTATTAATTTTATTTACTTTCACTACTTTTACATTAAACAATTCTTCAATCGCTCTAGCAATTTGAATTTTATTAGCTTTTTTCTCAACACTAAATGTGTATTTGTTTTCATTTTCAACTAATAACATTGTTTTTTCAGTAATGATAGGGCGTTTGATAATTTCAGATGATAACATTATCTAAGCACCTCCTCATATAATTTAACAGCGTCTGCTGTCATAACTAATGTTTTATAAATCATTAATTCATATACACTAGCGTGGCTTACTGTTGTTACAGTTACACCCGGAATGTTTCTAGCTGATAAAGCAACTACTTCATCATTGTTAGGTAAAATAACCATAACTTTACCATTAACTTTTAAACTATTTAATATTTCAACCATTCCTTTTGTTTGAATTGATTCTAAAACTATTTTATCTAATACCATTAAACTGTCTTCTTTAAGATGAGAAGATAAAACAGATTTTAATGCTAAACGACGAACTTTTTTGTTTACTTTCATTGAGTAATCTCTTGGTGTAGGACCAAATACAGTTCCTCCACCTACCCATACTGGTGATCTTGTTGATCCACTTCTAGCGCGTCCAGTTCCTTTTTGTTTCCAAGGTTTACGTCCACCACCACGTACTTCAGCACGAGTTTTTGTTTTATGTGTTCCTTGACGCATTGCAGCTCTTTGAGCTTTAATTACATCAAATACAACTTGTTGGTTTGGCTCAACAGCAAAAACCGAATCACTTAATTCAATTTTTCCAATGTTTTCCCCAGTTTGATTCAACAATGCAATCTTTGGCATTTTAAATCCTCCTTTCAGATAAGAATTATTCTAAAGCTTCTTCAGCTGTGTTTTCTACTTGTGTTTCTTCTTTTGAAATAACGTAGTTAGCTGGGTTTAAAGGTTTAATTGCACTAGTTTTAACACCACGTTTTACTACTACAACACCTTTTTTAGGTCCAGGCACTGAACCCTTGATTAATAAAATGTTTCTTTCTAAATCAATTTTAATAATTTCAAGATTTTGAATAGTTACTGTTTCAACTCCCATATGTCCAGGTAAATTTTTACCTTTTCTTACATGGTTTGGATCGATAGATCCCATTGAACCAGGACGTCTGTGATAATGAGATCCATGTCCCATTGGTCCACGATGTTGATTATGACGTTTAATGTTTCCTTGGAATCCTTTACCTTTTGAAGTTCCAGTAACATCAACTATTTCGCCTTCTTCAAATATATTTACCCTAATCTCTTGACCTACTTCGAAATTACTTAACTCTGTTCCGGCAATTTCTTTTAAGTAGCGCTTAGGTTTTGAATTAGATTTTGCAAAATGTCCTAATTCTGGCTTATTTGCTAATTTAACTCTTTTGTCAACGAAGCCTAACTGTACTGCTTCGTATCCATCATTTTCAATAGTTTTCTTTTGTAGAACAACATTTGGGTCACAACTTACAACTGTTACAGGTATTAAAATACCATCTTCGTTAAATATTTGTGTCATCCCCACTTTTGTTCCTAAGATACCTTTGGCCATGAGTACACCTCCTAATTTATTTTAATATAATGTCTACACCTGACGGTAAATCCAAGTGCATTAAGCTGTCGATAGTAGCCGGAGTTGGATCCGTTATATCGATAAGACGTTTATGTGTACGTCTTTCAAATTGTTCACGAGAAGTTTTGTTTACATGAACACTTCTTAAAATCGTAAAAATTTCTTTTTCTGTTGGTAATGGAATAGGGCCTGATATTTTCGCCCCCGTTTTTCTAGCTGTTTCTACGATTTTTGCTGCAGATTGATCTAATAATCTATGATCATATGATTTCAATCTAATTCTAATTCTTTGACTTGCCATATTTTATTTCCTCCTTTCGCCTATATTGATATATAGACTTGCTCGGTGTGAATTACCTAACACACATTACCAAGACAACGCCTCTCGGTGTGTCAGCAACCTCCCACTTCGTAGCCTGACTCTGGCGTGAGTCTTGACTATAATATCAAAAAAAAAGATGTTATGCAAGACATTTGTTATTTTTTTTTAAAACCTTTTATCCTTATAATATATATAGGTAAATATAACTCTTCAAAACATCTATTTAATCCTTTATTAAACAATATTCTATTTAAATAAAAATATATTAAAATTTAAGTTAATTAATACTTTTAATTATTTATTACAATATGATAAAATGTAAATATAAATGGGGTGAACCTATGAAACTTCACGATTGCAAGTTATTTAAAAATACAAAAATAAATATTGATGAAATTAAAATATATAATTATCCTAGTAATTACTTTTTTGCTTTAGAATCTGATATTAGCAAGGCTATCGGGATTGTTCTTGAAGGGCGTATATTAGTGAAAACTTATTCTCTTAGCGGGAATAATTTTACACTAAACACTATTGAAACAGGAGATATTTTTGGTGATATTTTATTGTTTTCAGATGAATATAAAACATTTCCAGGAAATTTAATTACGCAAAACGAAACAAAGATAGCTCTTATATCGAACGAAATATTTACAAAATTTTTGTTTAATGATAATATATTTCTACAAAACTTTCTAAAAATTATAAGCAATAAATCTTACGCTCTCAATTATAAAAATAGATTACTTGGACAAGATTCAGTTAGGGATAAAATATTATTTTATTTACTTCGTCAAAAAAGAATTCAAAAAAATAATGTCATAAAATTGAATATGACAAAAGAAGAATTAGCTAATCAATTATTTATTCAAAGACCTTCACTTAGTAGAGAGCTTATAAAAATGAAAAATGATGGTTTAATTGATTATGATAGATATACAATTACCCTAAAAAATAAGGCTAGTTCAAAATTGAACTAACCTTTTATTATTGTTCCTGCTTTTAAATTAAATGCTGCTTCAGCATTGTCCAATGATGCAATTACTGCTATTTTATTATTTTTCGCAAAAGAAATTGAAGCTTTTATCTTAGGCAACATTGATCCTTCGGCAAATTGTTTTTCTTTTATTAATTTCTCTAATCTTTCAATTGATACCTTATATAACGCTTCTTCATTATCCTTCCCAAAATTAATATATACATTATCTACTGCAGTAAGAATAACAAGAATGTCTGCATCAATAATTTCAGCTAATTTTGCAGAGGCATTATCTTTATCGATAACAGCCGGAACCCCTTGTAATATATTATCTTTTTTTATAACTGGAATTCCTCCCCCACCAACAGTTATAACAATATGATTGTCTTTTAATAATGTTTTAATCATTTCTTTTTCTTTGACATCTATTGGCATTGGACTAGGTACAACTCGACGATACCCTCTTCCAGAATCTTCAATCATGTTATACCCCATTGATTTTTCTAATTTATGTGCCTGTTCTAAAGAATAAAAACTTCCAATAGGCTTTGTAGGATGATTAAATGCAGGATCATTTTCATTGACAATTACTTGCGTGACAATAGCTGCGATAGATTTATCTATTTTTTGTTTTGAAAGTTCATTTCCTATTGAGTTTTGTAAATGATATCCAATATAACCCTGACTCATTGCTCCGCATTCAGGAAAAGGCATATTTGGTGTTGATGATGATTCTGAAAATGCTAAATTAATCATTCCAACTTGTGGTCCATTTCCATGGGCAATAACTATTTCGTGACCATCTTTAATTAATTCCACAATATGAACTGCGATATTTTTTAATAATTCTTTTTGTTCTTCAGGATTTTTGCCTAATGCATTCCCACCTAAGCTAACTACTATTCTACTCATTTTCTTCACCTAAAGTAGCTAACATAATTGCCTTTATAGTATGCATTCTATTTTCAGCTTCTTGAAAAACCACAGAATATTTCGATTCAATAACCTCATCAGTAACTTCCATTTCACCATTTTTAACACGTGGAAATTTTTCACCAAACTGTTCTGAAATAGACGATCCAACTTCAGTTTCTTTATCATGAAATGCTGGTAAACAATGCATGAAAATTGCAGTTGATTTTGCATTTTTCATTAATTCCATATCTACTTGATAATTATTTAACTGTTCAATACGAGTATTCCAAACTTCTTTTGGTTCTCCCATAGATACCCAAACATCGGTATATATAACATCAACATTTTTTGTACCTTCCATTTTATCTTCAGTAAATCTAATAGTTGCTCCTGTAGTTTTTGAAATTTCTAAACATGTATCAATTAATTCTTGTTTTGGCCACAATTCTTTAGGTGCAACGCCTACAAAATTAAGCCCTAACTTTGCTGAACCAATCATTAGACTATTTCCCATATTATTTCTAGAATCACCAATATACGCAAAATTAATTCCTTTTAAATATCCGAATTTTTCTTTTATCGTTAAAAAATCAGCAAGAATTTGAGTTGGATGATATTCATCAGTTAATCCATTCCATACGGGGACTCCTGAATATTTAGCTAATGATTCTACATCTTTTTGCTTGTATCCTCTAAATTCTATTCCATCATACATTCTTCCTAAAACTCTAGCAGTATCTTTTACTGATTCTTTTTTATTCATTTGAGATCCACTAGGTCCTAAAAATGTTACTCCCATTCCTAAATCAAGTGCTCCAACTTCAAATGCACAACGTGTTCTTGTTGAATCTTTTTGAAATAAAAGAACTATATTTTTATTAGATAAATGTTTATGAGAAATACCCTCATATTTCTCAGTTTTTAAATGTGATGATAAATCAAGTAAATAATTAATTTCTTCAGGTGTGTAATCTAATAATGTAATAAAATTTCTTGTTTTTAAATTCATGTATTTTCTCCTCAAATTATATTTTTTCTCTTTCTAAAGGCATACTCATACAACGAGGTCCACCTCTACCACGGGATAATTCACTTGAAGGAATTTCAAGGACTTTTATACCCTGTTCTCTTAAAATTTTATTTGTTACATGGTTTCGCGAATAGACAACAACAACTCCAGGGGCAATAGCTAATGTGTTTGCTCCATCATTCCATTGTTCCCGACCACTAGTGATTTTATCACTTCCACCACAATTAACAAGTTTTATTGGACGTTTAAGATGTTTCTCTAATATTTTTTCCATTGTTAAAGCAACTTTTGTAGCTTTCATTTCCCCATTATCATTTATTATTTCAAAAATAGTTAGATTATCTTTTATACCAGGATGTATAGTGAATACTCCGTAATCTATTTGAGTAAAAACTGTATCTAAATGCATAAAAGCTCTCGTTTTGGGAATATTAAAAGCTAATATTGTTTTAAATGAAGTATTATCTTTAAATAATTTTTCTGCTAGTTTTTCTATTGCTCTGGGATCAGTTCTTTTAGATATTCCAATTGCTAATGTATCTTTACTAAGAACAAGAATATCTCCACCTTCACTATTATAACGATTATTTCTATTTATATAAAAAGGTATATCTTCATTTTCAAAAAGAGGATGATATTTAAATAAATACTCACTAAAAATAGTTTCTCTTTGTCTTGTATCTGTAAACATATTATTTATCGCTACACCATTGCCAATACTTGCGAATGGATCTCTTTGAAATAAAATATTGGGCATTGGGTCTGTATAAAATGGATATTCATTTTCAAGCATATCCATTATTGAATTACGATGTTTTACAGTAACTTCCTTTGTTCTAATTCCTTCTATCATTTTTTCTACTAAAGATTCATTATTAAGATTTATTAAATACTCATACATAGCTGTCTTAACAGACTTGGATTGTATTAAGGATTCTTCGATAAACTGATTGATGAAATTAGAAATAACTTCTGGATGGTGATTTAAAGCTTCAATAACCATATCTTTAATGTATAATACTCTTACTCCATTTTCCCTTAAAACTTTTGCAAATTCATCATGCTCTTCTTGAGCAACTTTTAAATATGGGATATCATCAAAAAGAAGTCTTTCTAATAAATCTGGAGTTAAATTTTCTAATTCTTTTCCAGGCCTATGTAATAATACAGTTTTTAGTTTTCCTATTTCTGAAAATACGTTGATTTTCATAAAATCACTCCTCATATAATATTTGTATATTATTTATATAACTTGATATATATTATTTGATATATATTTTTGGTACTCTATCCTTGATTTGACAAATGATTTCATAATTAATTGTTTGTAATCTCTTCGCTACTTCATCAATTGAAACTATACCGCCAAACATAATCACTTTATCATTTTTTGTTACTGATTCATCAATTTTAATAAACATTTGATCCATACAAATTCTACCTATAATACTATATCGTTTTCCTTTTATTTCTACTTCTCCACCTTGATTTCGTCGTATAAATCCGTCAGCATATCCAATTGGTAAAATACCGATTAATTCTTTTCTTTTAGTTTTATATGTAGCGCCATAACCAACTGTTTCTCCTGCTTGGAGTTCTTTAATTTCTGAAATATAAGTAACCAGACTAAATGTATTTCTTAAAAACTTAGTTTCTTCATCTAATGTTAACCCATATAAACTAATACCAAGACGAGCATGAGTTGTAAAATCTATTTGAGATTCATATTTTATTGTAGAACTAGAATTAGATACATGAACCATTTCAAAATCATAATCTAATTGTGTAATTATGTTAGAAAACTTTAAAAGTTGTTGATCATAAATATCTTTGTCTCCATCTGCGGTCGCAAAATGAGTGTAAATGCCTTGTAGGTTAATATATTTATTATTTTTTAACATATTAAAAGAGTGTAATATGTCATCATTAGACTTAAATCCAAGTCTGTTCATTCCAGTATCAATTTTTAAATGAACAGTAATAGGGAAATTAAGATTGTTCAAATCAATTAATTGATCAAAATTACTAATAGTAATTGTAAGGTTATTCTTCGAAGCAATTTCAAATTGATCCTTTTGAACAACACCCATAATTAAAATATTTATATTTTTAAATTTATTTCGTAATTCAAGTGCTTCTTCAAGTAAAGATACAGCATAATAATCAATATTTTTATGAATAAGATACCTTACAACTTCAATAGCTCCATGTCCATAAGCATTTGCTTTAACAACAGGTATAACTTTTTTATTTTTAACTAATAAAGCGATATTTTTATAATTAATATAAAGATTTTTAAGATTTATTTCAGCATAGGTTTTTCTATAGATATTATTCATGAGTTTTACCTACGTATTTAGAAGTCATTAAACTAAGAAGTGATGAATAGGTTAATTTAAATAACATAATATCTCCAACTTCATAAATATTATTAGAATCACTTACATCAACAATAACATGGTCACTACTTGACCCTATTAAATTTATATTGTCGTAAGGTATCAATTCTTTATAATCTACATCTTGTTTTCCTAATGCTAAAATTGCTTTTAATATAGTTCCTTTATCTTCAAACTTAGGTATTTTTCCAAATGCATTCATCCCAATTTCTCCGATTGGAATACTTGGTTTTTCTTTCATTTCAATAACTTCTGCTTCTAAAGTGAAAATATCATCATATGTATTATCTATATAATTACCATATGCAGTCTCACGTCCTAAAACTATAGATTCTCCAAGTCTGATATTATTAATTCCGAAAGGGATTTTATTCTCTAAAAGTAATTCAATACTACTAGAATTACCACCACTAATAATATTCAGGTCTATATTAAATCTATTTTCAATTAAATCTCTATATTCTACAAGTTCTTGAAAAATTTCTGTTGTTGGGATAACACCACCATAACATGTTAAGTTAGTGCCAATTCCTTCTAATGAAATGTTTTTTAATTCTAATATTTTTTTTACAGTGTCAATAACTTCATTTTTATCAAATATTCCTTCTCTTAAATCACCAAGGTCAATCATTAGCATTACTCCATGAATTTTATTTAATTCTAATGCATATTTATCTAAAATTCTAATTGTTGAAATCTCTGAGTTTAATGAAATGTCAGAATATTTCACAACTCTTTTCGCATCACTAATCGAGGGTAATCTTAAAAGAACTTTTGGAATAGCACATGATATTTGAATTAGATTTTCAATTCTTGAATCAGCAATATAATCAACTTTTTCCTCTACCATAATTTCAATTAATTCTTTGTCAGCACAAAAGACCTTTGAAACTGCCATCATCGTTAATCCTTTAGAATGGCAAGTATCTAACAAATATCTTAAGTTGTGTCTAAACTTTTTATTATTAATAATAATTCTAGGATACATAATATCACTCTATTCTTAATGATTTTTTCAAAAGTTCAAATGCTATATTTGGATATTTCAAAGAAAGTACTCCTACAGATGATAAAATATAATCATTATCCTTATAAATTTTTACATTTTCTCTTGGTAAAAGTTTTGTTGGATTTTTCTTTATATAGTTTGTAATAATCTTCTCAGTATTTTCCAAATTAATTAAAGCTCCACCAGTTAAAACAATATATTCAACCTTAGATAAATCCTTTCCTTCTGGGATTATTTTCAATCCCGAAGAAGTATAAACTCTCTTTAAATCTCCCACATGCCTATCAAGAGCAAGTTCAGTACATTTTTGTGTTAATTCAAAGACAAGGTTTTTTTCAACTTTAGTTTTTGGTATATAAGAATATTTTTTTAACAAGTTATTAAATTCAAGATTAGTTACTTCTAACTTTGAAATTAATTTCTCTTTTTTTATTAATTTTATTACATTATCACGATTAATAAAAACTCCTAAATCTCCTTCAACAGTACGTTTAGATAATGGTTCCCCTTCTTGAAATTCTAAAAAATCATCGCTCGGAACTGAAACTGAATGAATATCTGTTGTAGCTCCACCAACATCAATAGTGATAACATTTCCTAGATTTTCTCTCAAAATCATCGTTGACTCCATTACACTTCCAGGAGTTGGAATTATTTTTTGGTTTACCATATCAAAAATATTATTCATGCCTTTAGCATGAATTATATTTTCTTCAAACGTTTCATAAATAACTTTTCTTAAAGGTAAAATATTTAAATAATCTACTCTTGGATAAACATTGTCAACAATTTTTAAGTATTTATCTTTATGCAAATCCTTGAAATAAGTTTTTATTTCATCTTGATTTTCGATATTTCCTGCGTAAATAATTGGAACTTGCAAATCAAGTTCTAATATCTTTTTTATATTATAGAGTGCTGTTTCTCTTTCTCCGTAATCAGTTCCACCTGCGACTAAAATGATATTTGGATTAATATTTACTATTTTTTTTAAATCCTTATTTGTTAATTTATTGGCAGTAACTAAATGTATATTTGCTCCAGCATTTAAAGCTGCTTCTTTTGAAGCTCTAACTGTCATTTCATAAACTAATCCATGAACAGTCATTCTCAATCCTCCAGCAGCACTACTTGAAGCAAACATTTCATCATATTCTATAATATCTGTTTTTAAAAATTTCGAAAGTTCCTCTATTGCGTTTTGAAGTCCTTCTGTTACATCAATATCTACAGTAGTAAATGCTACCCCCCTACCTAAAAACGATGGATTCTGATTATGAATATTAAAGGCATTAACAATAGTAGTTGTTGATCCTATTTCAGCTACTAATACATCAATTTTCATTTTTTTTGCATTTCTTGATGTTTATCTAAAATAAAACTCGCAATTTGAATACCTTTAGTTCCTCTACCAAAGCCTTGATCCATACTATTTTTTCTAGCTATTTCAGGAGTAACCTGTGTTCCTCCCGCGATTAAAATTAATTTATCTCGAACACCTTTTTCTACTGCATAATTATGCAATTTTTTCATACTCTTATAATGAATTCCGTCATGTGAGATTATTGTAGACATCATTATTACATTAGAATTCGTTTCAATTGCAGCATCAACAAATTTTTCTATTGGTACACTTGTTCCTAAGTATTCATACTTAATACCGTATTTTTCTACGCCACCATGTTTAATATCTAATACTTCTCTAATCCCAACATTATGTTCATCATTTCCTGCAGTCCCAGCTACAACTTTTATTGGATTCTTTTTAATATATTCTAATATTTCTTCCTCAGAATGAATTTTAACTATTTCAGGTAAAACTAATTTAGATACTTCTATATCAAAATCAAATATTCCTTTTATTTGGATTCTAGTTCCTTCACTAGGATGAAGAATTTCTTTATGAATTATTTCAACATTTTTTAAATTCATTTTTTTGCCAGTTTCTAAAGCCGCTGCTTCTGCAATTCTTTCATTCGTCGAAAAAAACAAATCAACAACAACTGTACCGTCTCCAAGCCACTCAACTTCAGGTTTTAATAATCCTCCAGAACGATATTTTTCTGTTTTATCTAATCGTAAATATACATTATCAGTACTATCTAATTCATCAATAAATTTAATCATTTCTGGATTTTCAAAAGTACACCCACCAATCAACTTTGATGGATCATTCACAAACTCTTTATTATATTGTTCTACATTATTATATCCATAGTGTGCAGTAACAGGGGCCATATAGTCTTTATCTCTTTTTATAACAGTTCCTGCGCCAATTCCTCCATTAATATCTCTACTAATTCCATCACCATTACGAGCAGGATATTCCCCGCTATCAACAAACATCCCTGCTTCTACAGCTTTAAAATATCCACCCATTTCAATAATTTCTTCCATCATTAAAATTGAACGTTCTTGTATTTCACGCTTTTTTTCTTGTAAATATCCATCTTTTTTAATACTAACCATAGATAATAAATCATCCATACCTACCATTGCTTGTTTAGCAGTATCTAAAGCTTCTATATTATAGACATGCCATGGGACATTTCTCCCTTCATCAGGTGTAATTGTACTTTGAATATCAGCACTTGTTAAACGCGAAACCAGTAAATTTAATACATGTGTAACTGTTGCTTCACGTGTTGAAGAATCCATATATTTTGTATTCATTTGAGCTCTCATCTTATAATCACTTAAAAATTCTCTAAGAGCAACAGCATAAGGTAAATTCAACTTCAAATCAGGTGTTGGTGAGGCTGCTGGAGGCACTGTTGAAAGACAAATATTACCTTTTTTAATACCAACTTTCTCACTGAACTTTGAATTGATTATATGTTGAACCAATAATTCTGGCATTACCTTCCAAGCATCTCTAGCAGTTGCATTAGCATTATGAGCACCATCAATTTGTGCCATTTCAGCATAAGCCATTACTTTTTTACTTTCTGCGGCATCTACAAAACTTCTAATCGCATTAATATTTCTATATAAAATATTATATTGGGGATCTTGATGTGCTCCATTCACACCTTCTTCAGTAAATAATACAGCTATTTCAGGCCCAGCCACACCAGATACATACGAATGATAATTAATCGGTCTTCCAACCTCTTCTTCAATAATATCTAATGCTTTTCTTTGAGCACGAAGTTGTTTTCTTGTAATTGGTATTCCTCCAATTCCTTGTGGTGTTCCTTCTAATAATCCATCAATATGAGACTGCCCAGCTGTTCTAATAACCATAATGTGATCAGCTCCGTGATAAGCAGCCATTCTCATTCTTCTAATGTCGTCTTCAAATCTTCCTGAAGCAATTTCAGTTGTTATTACAGCATCTGGTTGTGGATCAATATTTTTCAAACCTCTAGCACTTGGAAGTGCAACATAATTTTTTAATGTGGGACTTGCTTGTATATATGTAAATTCACCAATAGTTTGTGGTGATACATCTCTCCATATCCATCCGTGGCGTTTAGGATGATAATTTTCAATATCCTTAAGTAGTTCTCTAATATCTAATTTATCATTAGGTTTTAAGTTATTCATAGATTTTAAAATACTCCAATAGATAATCAATTCCTTCGCCATTTTGAATTAATAATCCTGCTTTCTGAATACTAATATTTTTATTTTTAGATAGAATATATATACAGTGTCCGCTACCTTTTTTAAGTAAATTATGCTCATTTAAAATATTCACAATTGCCTTTACCTCAATGCTAGAGAATCCCATACGCAAAAGGACACTTCTTTCAATTGATGGTGAAGTGTGTGTATAAGCCATTTCCAATAAAGGATCCATCATCTCTTCTGATAGCTTTAAGAAATATGATCTTAATTCAGTATTACTCATATCTTTTAGGTGTTCTCTTCTTGTTTTATAATCATCGATTCTTTCCTTCATGACTACCTCCTATATCATTAATTCTTTAACTTTTTTTATACTAACCATTAATTCTTTTGATAAATAATCATAATCTTTATCAGTTAATTCTATTTTTTTATATCTTTTTAAATAACTTTTTCTTAGTTCATTCAGATCAATATCTTGATGTTTTAAATAACTACCATCTTTTGGAAAAACAATATTTTTACCTGGTATTTCTTTATTAGGATTTCCAAATTTTAATTCAACATTATTTTTTCTTGCGAATGATAGTTGTGGTAATATGTGTTTTCCTGCTCCGGTATATTCTGTTTCTTGAACAACAATAATATCTGTATCTTTCATTGTTTGAGACAAACTAAACGCAGCTGCTAAACTTGTATTCCCAGCAGGTCCTCTTTCCATGCCTTCTAATATAGCAAGTGCTTCTGTCATAAAAAATACACTTCCTTGATTAACCATTACATATTTATCCATATATCGAAGTGGTCTTGCGGCACTTCTTGGAACATCAGATCTATCAGGAAAAATCGAAAACGGTATTCCAAAACCTGTATGACCGGTTGTAAAAGATTTCTTATTAAAATCATCATCCGAAGCCATGTGTAACCCATATAGATTTACACTTGCTCCAATTATTAACGTATCAATAGCTCCGGCGTCTTTTAATCCTCGAGCAGTTCCGGTTAAATTTCCTCCACCTGCATTTGTAATTATAACAGCTTCAGGAAATTTTCCTACTTTATTCATTATTTCATTAGCTATTTCATGTCCCAATGTTTCAATTCCTTTAATTCCATATGGAGAATATAATGATGCATTAAAATATCCTGTTTCATCAATTAGTTTTAAAAAGTAATAAAATAATTCTGGACCAACCGATAATTGAACTACTTCAGCTCCATATGCTTCACATTTTCTTGCTTTTTCAAGAATTTCTGGTTGACTTATATTTTTTGAATCAAAACTTTCTTGAACTATAATACATTTCAGCCCTTCTTTAGCTGCTAATGCAGCTACAGCTGCTCCATAATTTCCACTAGTAGCGGCAATAACCCCTTTAAATCCAAGTTTTTTAGCTTGGTGAACAGATAACGCTGCTCTTCTCGCTTTGAAAGAACCACTTAAATTAGCGGCTTCATCTTTTAAAAATATTCTAGCTCCATAACCTGGCTTTGCAAATTTTCTCGCATATTTAGTTATATTTTTCAATTCAACTAATGGAGTATGGCCTATCATATTCTCACTTTGAATTTTAATTATTTTTTCCAAATTATATCCTTGATCATTCATCATTAATTCATAATCAAAGCCAATTCCTTTAAATTCATATTTCGAATAGTCTAATCCTACAGATTTTAAAATAATGTCATTTCTTTTTGACATAAATTCTTGATATTCGTTATTCATGATTAATTTTCTCCATATCATTAAGAATAATATTATTAATTTCCAAAATTTCCGGAATAAAATCTCCATATCCATGCTTGTAACATGGATATGCTTCTTTTAATCTTCCTGTTTCATATCTACCAGTAATAGTTTTTATAGTAACTATATCAAAAAGATCTGCATCGCTTTGTAAAAATCCTTTTACCCACATTTTAAATGGTACCAAAGAAGTTTCTTTAGGTATGTTTTTACTTCTTTCTTTAGGTTCAAGTAATGTTTTTCTAATTCGCACGTAAGAATTTTTATCAATCATTCTTGTCTTCCTTTCTTCTTGTTGTTATACTTTCCATTGCAATATTACTTACAAATCTAATAATAAGAACAATAATCATTATCTCAGCTAGATAAGTAATATTAAAAGTACTTAATACTACATAAATTATCATCACAGTTCAGATAACGTTAATATAAATCCGTTTTTGACATCAAGACTTTTATCTAATACACTTGGAATAATATTAAATAATGTTGCCGTGAATAAACTATAATCAAGAATATTTTAATCTCTCTATCAATTACACCTGAAATAATAGAATACATTAATCATAAAGATATTAAATTATATAAAACCAACGTAAATATTGATTTACATTTATTAAAAGGTATTTGTAATTTATTCTTACCTATTGAGAAAATAATATCTTGTTTCTAATTCTTGTTTCTTTTTTTTTACTTTAAAGATGAAATAACTGTTCCTTTTGTTGTTGCTTTTTTATTGTGAAGTTTTTAGTTTTTTCTGTTGTCTATTAAATCACTCTTTTACTTATTTTTCTAATAGTTTTCTCATATCTCCCATTATTGCTCTTGGAACCGGTAAATCAATCATTGTTTTTAATCCTGGTTTTGAATTTAAAACATGAGGAATCATATTTACACACATTGCAATGGTTCCTATTCCACCATCAATTTCTGGTGTTATTGCCATATGTATATTTGGTGTCCCCTTAATATTAATATAGTCTCCAGTGTGTGTTCCTTCTAATTCTGGCTCAATTTGTTGTGGATGTTTCATATTAATAAATACTTTATTATTAATTAATCCTTGTCCAGTCATATTTACACCAGCAACATTCCCCTTTAATGCTTCTCCATATTTACTTTTTCTATCTACAGATGTTATTATAGGAGACATTTGTTGTTTAAATTCATCTAATTCAACTCCGATTGCATCTGCAATCATATTAACACTTTCAGAAAATCCTACATGTCCTGCCAAAGATCCATCTTTTATACCCTTATTAAATTTATCAACAGTAATTCCAACTCCTTGTTCCTCCATAACAGATGGTCCAAAAGGGCTTAAACTATTAACTCTATTAGCTTCTATATGAGCAACCTCAGTCATTACCCCCGTTAAAGCAACAACTAATAAATCCATAATAAATCCTGGATTTATCCCTGTTCCAAGAACAGTAACAGAATTCTCTTTTGCAATTTTATCTAACTCAGCAGCAAGTTTAGGATTTTGTGCTTTTGGATAAGCCATTTCTTCAGCCGTGCTTATAACGTTTATTCCTTTTTCCAAAATTAATTTCATTTTAGGAAATGCTTTTTGTGTATATGAATCGGTTGCGAGTAATACAATATCACAATTGTTTTTATCTAATAATTCATCAATATTGCTTGTGATAATTACTTCTTGATGATTATTTTGAGCACTCTCTATGGCACTAAAAATACTTTTCCCTATTAAGTTAGGATGAAGATCACATACACCAGTGATTTCAATTCCTTTTTTTGATAAAAGCATATCTGCCATTCCTCTTCCCATCGCTCCAAATCCCCAAATTACAACTTTTATATTTTTCATGTTAAACTCCTTTTATAGTGTATTGTATTGCCATAATATATAATATCATAAAAACCCTTTCACTTAAATGCTTTTATATATCAAATATATAAAAAATAAGGATTAATATTTTATCTTCATAAAAAAGCAAACACAAGATATGCCTGCTTTATCATTATAAGTAAACCTATCTATCTAACTTGATTTTGTCCGATTTTAAATGCTTTTAAATTTATATCTAAAAACTGTGGTTTTACATTCTCTTCAATGGCTTTTTCCCATTCAAGAGGTTTTGATAGTAAAATCTTTGATAATACTCCTAGCATTATTAAATTAACAACTTTCACATTCCCTAATTCATTCGCAAACTGTTGAGCTTCTAAAGAATAGGTTTTAACTTTATTACTAATTGTTTTAATAATATCTTTAGGATACGGAACTTTCCCATTTAAGGTTACCATGGAATTAATTTTGTGATTATTCACAATTAATATCCCATCTTTTTTTAAATAATCTATGTTTCTAGCTGCTTCCATTTGCTCAAAAGAAATCAAAATATCTGCACTTCCTCTTTCAATAACCGGAGAGAAAACTTTATCACCATATCTAATTTCAGATGAAACACTTCCATTTCGTTGACTCATTCCGTGGATTTCACTCATCTTTACATCATACCCTGCATTAATCAATACATTACACATGATTTTCGCAGCTAAAATAGTTCCTTGTCCACCAACTCCAACAAATTTAATTGACTTATTCATCAAATCCCTCCTTCACTATCGCATCAAAAGGACATATTTGAAGACATATATCACATCCAACACATGTATTAGAATCAATTATAACTTTTTTATTTCCCGGATCAAATATTAATGAAGGACATCCACTTTTTAAACAAAGTTTACACCCAGTACATTTATCAGGAATAACAACATCCTTTGTTTTCCACATATCGTTATATAATTCATAATCTTCTTCTCTATATTTCTTTTTTAATACACATGGCCAACTTGTAATAATAACTGAGATTTCATTCAATTCTAAAGCCCAATCAATAGTTTCTTTTACTACTTGTAAATTATTAGGGTCTATTTTTCTAACATGTTTAATTCCAATTGCTTTTACCATAGCTTCGATATCTAATACCGTACTATATTCACCTTGTAATTTATATCCAGTTCCTGGATTATCTTGTTGTCCAGTCATTCCAGTAGTTCTATTATCTAAAATAACATTAATAGTTTTACCACCGTTATAAACTGTATTAATTAACGAATTTATTCCTGTGTGAAAAAAAGTAGAATCTCCAATAATTGATACAATTCTTTTTTTATTATTAGGATCTAAATCCAATATTTTTTGAGCTCCATGTCCGCTACTTAATGAAGCTCCCATACAAATTAGCCAATCCATTATATTATATGGTTCTCCTACAGCCAAGCTGTAGCACCCTATATCACCAGATACAATTATTTGATTACGTTTTTTTCCTAATTCGTAAAAAAAACCTCGATGAGGACACCCGCTACAAAAAGTAGGAGGTCTTCCAACAAAAAGTTCCTCATCTAATTCTATACTGTCAAAGTTTTCACTTAAAGCATACTTTTTAATTACATCCGGAGTCATTTCTCCAGTATATGGAAATAAATCTTTTCCAATGCATTTTTTTCCAAGAATCTTTATAAATTCTTCAATATATGGATCATTTTCTTCAATCACGTAAACTTTATCATATTTATCACAAAAATCAGAAATAAGTTTATTAGGTAATGGATTTGTAAATCCAAGTTTTAAATATGATACTGTATCTCCAAATGCCTCTTTTGCATATTCAAAACTAATTCCCGAGCTAATTACTCCAGTTTTTGAATTATTATCAATTTCATAATTCCATTTTGAAATTTCACTATATTCTTTTAATCTATTAGTTCTATATTCCACTTTATGTCTTAATTTTCTTCCAATAGCAGGTACAGCTACATACTTATCAAACTTTTTAACATAAGGTATTATATCAATTTTTTTTCTTTCTCCAAGCTCAACAATACTTTTAGAATGGCATACCCTTGTTGTCATTCTAAATAACACAACGCTATCATATTTTTCACTTATATTATAAGCATCAATAATCATATCCTTTGATTCTTGACTATTTGATGGCTCCATCATAGGGATTTTTGCAAACTTAGCATAATTCCTATTATCTTGTTCGTTTTGGCTTGAATACATTCCAGGTTCATCTGCGGTAACTAAAACACATCCACCAGTAACTCCTGTGTAAGAAAAAGTAAATAATGGATCAGCAGCAACATTAACTCCAACATGTTTCATTGCAGCAAAACTTCTACCACCAGCTATGCTGGCACCTATTACAGATTCAAGTGCAACCTTCTCGTTGGATGCCCACTCAGCGATTATTTCTTTATAAGTTGAAACGTTTTGTAAAATTTCAGTACTAGGAGTACCGGGGTAAGCTGAAGCAAAATGAACTCCAGCCTCAAAAACACCTCTAGCAATAGCTTCATTTCCAGATAAAATTTTTCTCATATAGTTTTTCTCCTTATATAGTATTTGTATAAGAATTCAATAATTCTATACATCTTTCTTTTCGAAATCCGCTATAAATTTATATTTATAATAAAATTATAGTACTATAATGATTATAGTTACAATTAAAAACAGAACTTTTTTACAACAAATAATAAAAAATAAATCATCTACTATGTAATTATATCAAAGAAATATAAAAAGCTCAAAGTAAAACTGGCAGTTTAATGTAATCGCTACCACTTTATAGAGCTAAAGCAATAAAATAATGTCATTTTAATAAACGTATTTTTTCATAAAAAATAATCTACTATTAGTAGATTATTTTTATACATATAATTTTGATATCGAGGTATATCCTTTTTTGAAAGCATAAGCATCAGTATTTTTAGGTAAATTATTATTCTCTATAATTTTTCTATTAGGAATGTATTTATTATTTAAAATTGCTGGTTTATAATTATATTTTTGATAAAACAATTCCGTATGTAATATCCCTTTTGATTGCTTAAAACTTTCTTTTGGAAAATTTATATTCAATGTATATTTTGTTGAAAGAAGATCATTATCTAAAACATATTTTAAACTTTTTTCAAATTCTTTTTTTACCATAGAAATTCCTTTATTATCAGATGAAAAAGCTATAGATTTGAATCCGAAATGTTGCGCTTGAAAACACGCACCAAGAGTCCCAGAATATTTTGTATCAAATCCTAAATTATATCCATTATTTATCCCCGATACAACAAGATCTGGTGTCAATTTTAATCCGCCTAAAGAAAAGTTTACACAATCAACCGGAGTTCCTTCTACACTATATGTAAATTCATCAATTTTTTTATAATTAACTCCTCCAATAGTTAAAGCCATACTTTTAGCACTTTGTTCAATTGCAGGGGCAATTGTATATACAGTTCCATATTTTTTAAGAACTTCTTTTGCATATATTAATTTAGTAGAATTAATTCCATCATCATTTGTTAGTAATATTAGCATTTGTACACCTCTATATATTTTTTAACAGTCATAATTTTTATTGTTTTTGACTTTTTTATGTTCTATCATAATTTAACATATAACCTCTATTTTTACAATCGTTATCAATAGAATTATGCTTACTGTACATTTTACTTAATTCCAACATTTATATATTTATTAAAAAAAATAGATTTAACAAAAATCTATTTTTTTATAGTTTTTATGAATATCTTACTTCAGAGTATCTAATCTTTGTTTTTATTAACCATTATAAGTATTCCTACTAAAATTAAAATATAAATTGTAGGAACCAAAAATACCAAGACTATATAAATTGAATTTCCAGTTGTGATCGCTAAGCCTGGAAACATCAATAAAGCAAACAAAGGTAAAGCCATCGTGATAGCAGTCCCACTTCCTAATACTAATTCCTCTGCAACTGGAGAATCAAATTCAGGATCAACTCCTTTAAGAAGTGCTAATCCGGTAGATGCAGTACCTGTTAACATTCCAGAAAGTCCTAAGAAATATTCAACATAATATTTTTTGTCATATGCTATCTTAACTAAAAAATGAATTGCAATAAATGTTAATCCTCCCCCAACTACAGCCATAACTATTACTAATAAATAATATTCTTTAATCGCAGTAATCGTGATAGTCAATACTGCAGCAGTAATTAAAAAATTAAATGCAATTGAACTAATATTAGATAAAATATAATTATTAGTTAGAAAATTAGTATTTTTACCTCGTTTTTCAAAATGGTTTAATATTTTTCTAAATAATAACGCATATACAATACCAATTAAGAAATTAAATCCATGGAAAACTCCACTAAATGTTTCGCCTAAACTTCCTATAGAAGGAAGAATATAATTTTCTAAAACAACCAAAGTTAAATATACAAATCCATAAATTACAAAAATAATTACTACTTGAGTTGTAAGTGCATCAAAAACTCTCAATTCTTTTATTGTCTCAAATTCAAAAGTTTCTTTAATATTTGATTTTTCAGAATGAGTCTTACTAACACTTAAATTATATTTTCTAGCTAAATAGTTTAAAGCAATAACTCCTATAATACCACCAACTAAAAATCCTACTGATGCAATAGTAGCACCAAGAGCAGATCCTTCAACTAAAACACCTACACCATCTGCATAACCAGCTCCTATAGTAGTAGCAAGACCAGGCCCTTGTCCGAATCCTAGAGGTAAAAGTAATCCAGCTCCTAAAAATATATCTTTAAAAAAGGCAAATACAATGCTCACACCAATTATAGCTTGAAATAAATAAATAATAACAATAATCATACCTGTAGACCAAATCTTCTTTGTTGTTTTATTGTCGCCTTTTTTAAGAGATAATGCTATAAATCCAATTGCTAACGAATGATAAATAATGTCTCTTAAAATACCGTTTCTGTTTAGCATTATTAATCCGTCTAAATTAGTTGTGCTACCTTCATTATATAAATCTAATGGAATAATATTCAGAAATCCGTCAGATAAAATTAATCCGATAAATCCTGCAATTAAAGCAGTAGGAATAATAACCCTATTTAAAAACGGAATTTTTTCCTTAATTATTTTAGCGACAAACAATAATAATCCAATATAAATAAAATAATTAATAAATCCCCAATTTTCTACTAAATCAAACATAATATAATTCCTCCTATTAACTATTTTTACATTTTATTACTGAAAAGGCACTAAGTAAATATTTAAAATTTTTAATATGTAATAATCTTTAAATTTTTCTTTGTTATATTTTTACACTCCCATATCACTAACCCGTTTGTCTTTTATACCTGCCATTATTATACCATAAAGTGAATAAGGATAAAAAATATTTTTAGATAATATATGTTTTACCTGTTTATAATGAATTTTCGGATATATTCTGCTAAATACTGCGCTTGATCATTGTTGTATTTTACGTGTGCTAAATCTTTTTCTTTTCCATTATACTCATATAAAGATATAAAAGCATATGTAAGAATTCTTTTATCTTCAATATAATTACTTATTAATTCTTTATAAATTAATAATTCGCTTTTCTTTTTTGTCCATGTTCCTTTTATTTTTTTGAAATTATCAACCATCCTCATTTCTAATAGTAATAATGACTCATTATACTTAATAATAAAATCAATTCTCATTTTTTTAGACATTTTTATAATATACTCAAAATAGATTTCAATTTTATCATACTCTTCGTTTGAAATACTTTTCTTTAAATTATCTATAACTCGACTCATAATAACAAAGCTATCCAGCCATGATACTATTTCACTAATGGAGACCTCTCTTCTAAATGCTTTTTTAAGACTAAACATCCTTCTTAATTGATTTGCATAAGATTTATGACGAATAATTTCACCTCTTGCATTCATTAAACCTTTAGTAATCTTCCATCCATTATAGATATCCAAACTATCAACAAATTCGTTATACTGTTTAGGATTTTTAAAATATCCCAAAGCATCTTGTTTCATCGTATCACCTCAAAATTATAATACTGATATAATTTCCTTTTTACTTAATAATTTATAATTTTAAAAAATTGTAAATATACATATATAGAAATTAAGACTATATTACATTTCTTATAGTTAGTAAAAATGCAATCTAAAAATAAAGAAAAATCTAACTTATAAATATAAGAATGATGTAATCTTTTGTAGGAAGAACAAAATTAGAGAAAATGAAAAGACAACAAAGTCTATTAAAGCCCTTTGTTGTCTTATTTTTAAAATTATTATTCGAAGTAAAATTCAACTGTCGATACATGGATTTTCAGCCCATTTAGTTGGAAGTGTGCAAGTAATATCTAATGGTATTGGAGACCCTTTTTATACAAAAATTATACCTTTTACAAGCTATTCTTATTATTGCAATTCCTAGTGTCAAATCATTTTAGAAAATAGATGATATAATAAAAAGCACATAGTGATAAGTGGTGGAATCCCCATAGGTATTCGTCATTTTTTTCAGAAATAATAGTATAACAAAGTAAAGAAGTCTTCTGTGAATATATAAAAATATATGTAAAACAAAAATCAGTCGGAGAGTCCCATCGCCCTTAGTCGGAGAGCTAAAAACAGAAGAAAATAAAAAAACAACAAAGTCTATTAAAGGGCTTTGTTGTCTTGTTTTTAAGATGGTGGCTCGGGGCAGAATTGAACTGTCGACACATGGATTTTCAGTCCATTGCTCTACCGACTGAGCTACCGAGCCATAAATGGCGGTCCCGACGAGAATCGAACTCGCGATCTCCTGAGTGACAGTCAGGCATGTTAACCGCTACACCACGGGACCATGGTTGCGGGGGAAGGATTTGAACCTACGACCTTTGGGTTATGAGCCCAACGAGCTACCAGACTGCTCCACCCCGCGGTATTATAAACTATTATGTTCATTTAATTATTTTATATATATAAAATTATAATGGCGGAGGAAGAGGGATTCGAACCCCCGCGGCGCTATAAACGCCCTGTCAGTTTTCAAGACTGATCCCTTCAGCCGGACTTGGGTATTCCTCCGAATTGTTTAAAAACTATTAATGGTGGACCCGGCAGGAGTCGAACCTGCGACCTACCGGTTATGAGCCGGGAGCTCTAACCACCTGAGCTACGGGTCCAATTTTGGTAGCGGCAGAGGGAGTCGAACCCACGACCTTTCGGGTATGAACCGAATGCTCTAGCCATCTGAGCTACACCGCCAGATACAATTTATTTGCAAAATAACATAAATCCACATTCTGTTTATTCTACAAGTAAGGCAAATACAAGAGCACTCACTCTTGTAGCCCGCACTTGTATTACTTAAACATGGTACCTAGGGCCGGACTTGAACCGGCACGGTATTACTACCATTGGATTTTAAGTCCAACGCGTCTACCAAATTCCGCCACCCAGGCAAATGGTATCCTGTAGAGGATTTGAACCTCTGACCCTCTGATTAAAAGTCAGATGCTCTACCAACTGAGCTAACAGGACACATTAATGGTGCCGGAAACAGGAGTCGAACCCGTGACCTACTGATTACAAGTCAGTTGCTCTACCACGCTGAGCTATTCCGGCATAAATGGTGGAGAATACTGGGCTCGAACCAGTGACCCCTTGCTTGTAAGGCAAGTGCTCTCCCAACTGAGCTAATCCTCCATTTATTAAAAAATAATAATATAAATTATGGTGGAGCCTAGCGGGATCGAACCGCTGACCTCCTGCGTGCAAGGCAGGCGCTCTCCCAGCTGAGCTAAGGCCCCATATTTTTTTTGGTGGGCCTGAATGGAATCGAACCATCGACCTCTGCGTTATCAGCACAGCGCTCTAACCAACTGAGCTACAGGCCCCTCACCAAAAAGACATAAGTGCGTTAATTATTCTACTATTTCTTATCCCTATTGTCAATACATTTATGTGTTTTTTTATATTTTGTTAAATTAATAAAAAATGGCTGGGCTAGATAGATTCGAACTATCGATCACGGAGTCAAAGTCCGATGCCTTAACCACTTGGCCATAGCCCAATAATGGTGGAGGGGGACGGATTCGAACCGCCGAACCCTAAGGAACAGAGTTACAGTCTGTCGCGTTTAGCCTCTTCGCTACCCCTCCAAACACGCAAATTATATTTTATACTAATTAAATATAAAAATCAAGTTATTTTTTCGCAGGATATTTTATTGCGTTTTTTTTCAACTTTTCTCTAATTATTTCCTCAATATCAAAGCCTTGATCATATACAAAAGCAATAGAATAAATTAATACATCTGCAATCTCTTCTTTTACGTTTTGTAAATCCGCATATTCTGCTCCCCATTGATAATTTTCAAGTAATTCTGCCGCTTCTATAACAATTGATTTAACTAAATTTTCAGGTTTGTCATTTTTTTCCCAACCTCTTTTATTCCTAAAATCAATTACTTCATCAATTATTTTTTTCATTATAACACCTCGTATTATATTGTAACATAAATAGAAAGAGTTTTTGCTTTGTTTGTATTTCTTTATTATATTTATGATTAACAATGTAAAGGTTCTGTGAAAATTTAAAGTTTATATTAGCTAGTATACTGCATCCTACTTAACAATTCACAAACATGGCATATACAATGTCAATTGTACAAGATAAGTTAAGTTTACAAAATATTATTGCACCATATTTAAAAACAGTTTTCAAATTTAAAAATGACAAATATAACCCAAATAATCAAGTTTGTAAGTTTAAATATAAATATTGATTCTAGAGTAATAAAAACAAGGAAATTGTATTGAATAAAATCACAATTTTGGAAAGATAATGCAGTTTATATGTTTACGTAGAAGGAGAGAGCAGTAAATACAAATATAAAAGTAATACGAAAGAAGTTAGGAAACTACAGTAAATATCTTTATTCTTCTTTTCTTATTTAAAGGAACAATTTTTAGAACTTTTCACATCTCGATAACAATTAATAATACTGAAACAGAAATTTCAAAGTTTTTTGATATTGTAACGACTTCTAATATTTCAAATAAAATAGTTGAATTTTATCAACAAACTTAAACAATATCACTATTTACCCCCCTATAACCAATTCCAAAATATTTTTCAGTAAATTTTACTTAAAGTTAATGTAGAATCTAATTCTATACTATATTTGTTCCGAATATTCTATTAATCAAATGTCAAGAAGGCAACAAAATACTTGCTCCCCTCTATTTTCGCGAACAAAGTGGAAAAACTATGTTCATTCTCCACAAAGACTTAATGGGAGTACAATTATACACAGTAGAATGATTACTATTGATTCTATATATGCTGATTTGATTTTCAATCTAGATATAAGTATTAAAATTTCTATTTTTGGTATATTAGAAAATAGTAACATCATACTGGATACTTCACTTAATCCTATTATTTCAAACTTGATATTTATAACAAATAAAACTATTAATTTTGACTCTTATACATTAATAAGTATCTTTCTAACAAGTTATATTGACGATATAGTTTTTACCATCAGTTTAATAAATATATCCATATATTTCCAATAATGTTATTTTTGTTAATGATTTATTCAAAACAATTTTCAAAACCACTTATATTTATTAATGTGTCTACTTAAGAAATATCACATTTAAATTTTGACAATCCTTTAATCAAAATAAATACTAAAAATATTTTTTTTAATTAGCAACTAATATTGATATATCCATGTATCTACTGTTCCCTTAGGTATACCATACTCTCTACTTAAATATCCTGTTGATTTTTTACCTTCTATCTTCTCGTTTATTACTTTTGCTCTAAACTCTTCTTTGCAGTCTTTAAACTTTTTTCCTTTTCTTGTTATATAAAAATACCTCCACACTATCATTATAGTACAAAGGTATTTGCATTTTTATTTCATATTCACTAAAAGGGTTCACTCTAAAGTTTTATTACTTTTTTTATTCTTTTATTTAACGTAGGACGATCTATCATTACTACTCTATTACATCCCAAACATTTTAGTTTAACATCCGCTCCAACTCTGATTACTTCCCACTTATTTTCTCCACAAGGATGAGCTTTTTTTAATACTAATAAATCACCAATATTAATTTTATGCATTATGAAGAACCAACTGTGGAAATGGAATTTCAATATTGTTATTATTAAAATAAATAATTAAATCTTTTCTAACGTCTCTTTCAACCTGATAATGTTGAAGTGTTTTTGTTTTAGCTATAAGTCTCATATTTATACTTGAATCAGCCAATTCGGTTACTCCTAAAAAAATAGGAGCTTCAACAATATTATCATATTTCGAATAGATTTCTTGAATAAATGAAGACATTAATTCTTGCAATTTTAAAAGATCTGTATTATACGATACTCCAAATTCTATAATAGCAATACTAGTAGATTTTGAAAAATTAGTAATACTTTTAATATCTCCATTATTTAATATTTTTATTTCGCCTTTCCAATTCATTATTCTTGTTGTGCGCAGTCCAAGAGAAAGAACATTTCCTTTGAACCCATCAATTTCTACAACATCATCGACATTAAACGACTCTTCAAAAATAATAAAAAATCCACTAATAAAATCTTTTACTATCTCTTGTGCTCCAAACCCTATTGCAAGTCCAATTACTCCTGCACTAGCAATAAACGGAGTAACATCTACATTCATTTCTCCTAAAATTATCATTACTATTATAAACCAAATAAAATACTTACTAATACTTGATGAAAGTTTTCCTATCGTAACTGCTCTCGGACTTTTTGTTCTCAATTTTAGCACCTTAATTAGCAAACGTTTAATTATAAATTGTAAAAGTATTCCTATAAAAATCCAAATAATTACAAATAATGAAATAACTATTATATTTGCTATTACATCAGGTATTTTTATATTTATTAAAATATTATATAATTCATCTTTAATTCCAGACATATTTTATTCCTCCTTAGTTAAAAATACAATTAATCTATCTAGTTCCTCTGGACTACTAAATGTAAAAGTAATATTGTTTTTTCTCAATCGATAATTAATATTAGAATCAACCTTATTAAATAGCTTTTTTTCAGCTTTTTGCAAATCATTATTAGAAATAATAGGGTGTTTATTTCCCTTGACTCTATCTCTGATAATCGTTTCAATATCTCTAACTGTCAATTTTTCTTTAATAATTTTATCGCGTAAAGTGATTACTAAATTATGATCTTTTAATTTACTTAAAGCTCTTGCATGTCCCATTGAAATCATTCCTAAATTTACATCATTAATAACGGTTATAGGTAAATTCAAAAGTCCAATCATATTAGTAATATAAACTCTACTTTTTCCGATTTTTTTCCCTAATTCTTTATGAGTATATTTTAAGTTAAAAATAGCTTTTTGAAAAGCTATTGCTTCTTCCATTGGTGTAAGATCTTCTCTTTGAAGATTTTCCAATATTGCTAATTCAGAAAGATATATTGAATTATAATCTCTAATAATTGATGGTATTTTATGTAATCCAGCCATTTTAGCTGCTTTGACTCTTCTTTCTCCCGCTACTAATGTATATCCTTGTCCAGAAGGTTTTAAAATGATTGGTTGAAAAACCCCGTGTTCTTTAATTGAATTAGCCAATTCAATTAACTTTTTTTCATTAAAATATGTTCTTGGTTGATTTGGATTTGATTTTATTAAATTAATTTCAACCTCTATTACTTCTTCATTCTCATTGTATTTTATCTTATTCTCTGCTAATAAGTCATTAAATTTTCTCCCTAGTTTAGTTTCACTCATTTAGTTCTACCATTTCCCTTGCCAAATTTTGATAACTTATAGAACCTTTTGATCGTGGTGAAAACTCAGTAACTGGTAATCCATAACTTGGAGCAGCAGAACATTTAACATTTCTTGGGATAATTGTTTTAAATACTTTTTCTTTGAAATATGTTTTTACTTCATTAATAACTTCATATCCAATATTACTTCTCGTATCAAGCATTGTAAGTAATACTCCCTCAATAGTTAAAGTTTTACGGTTATGTTTTTGCTTGGCCTGAATCATACGAATTGTATTCAATAATTGTGTTAGTCCATCTAGTGCTAAAAATTCACATTGAACAGGAATCAACACACTATCAGATGCAGTTAATGCATTAATAGTTAAAATTCCAAGAGAAGGTGGACAATCAATCAAAATAAAATCATAATCATCCCTAATGCTTTCTAAAGCGTTAGATAATATAAAATCCTTATTATCATGTGAAATTAAATTGGTTTCAATATTACCCAGTTCGTAACGGGCAGGAATAATATCAACATTAACACTTTCTACCTTTTTAATAATATCTTTAATATTAGCGGTCTCATTAAAAATATCAGCTACTGTATAAACTAAATTTGCGCGATTAATGCCCATATAAGTGGTAGCATTCGCTTGATGATCGATATCAACTAACAATACTTTTTTTCCTAAATATGAAAGTGAACTAGCAAGATTAACACTAGTAGTCGTTTTACCTACTCCACCTTTTTGATTACTAATTGATAATATTTTCCCCATATTTTACACCTCTATATTAACTTTAATCTTTATAATGAAAAGTATTTATATTTTATCATAATTATTTCTTTATTCACATAGTTTAATAATAAAAGTTATCCACAAATTTTGTGGATAACTTTTATTATAGATATTTATTAAAAAGTTCCTGATTATCTAAATAAAAATTAACTTGTTCGAAAGATATAAACTCTCTAAACTCCTTTGAAACAAATAACTCAGTTATTTCATCGTGTGTTAGTACTCTTTCAATTTTACCCCATTTATCAGTTTGTGTAACTTCTGTTTTTAAATATTTATATAATATAGCTAATGACAATAATTTGTCAGCTTTATTAGAAAACAATTTATCCAAACTGTACTCATAGCGTTTTTCATTATAATCGCTATTTCCTTTAAATAATGTGGAAAAATTAAATAATATTGAAACTAATTCACTTCTTTCATTCATTAGATATTTTTTAAATTCTGTTGCATATTCCCGAGTTAATTTTGGAACTTTTTTATCATTTATAATTTCTTCAATATTTTGATCATGTAAGAAAAAATAAAACTCAACAAATTCAGCAATATTCTCTCCTTTTTCCTCAAAAAACTCATTAATAAAAATAGATAATTCACTAATTGTTTGTTGGAATTTAGTATTTTTATATAATAGTTCTTCCCCCTTTTCCTCAGCAATTTCTTTGAGATATTCTAAACTGAAATCTTGATATTTCTCTAATACTTTATTCATTCTAACCCACTCGTTATTCATTTTTTCATAAATATTATCAGAAATAATAAATTGAACCAAGAAAGTGATGTAAAATCCAATAAGAATAATTTGATAGGTTAACGAAGAAATCTCTATACCAGGTGCATTTATCCCTACAATAGAACTACCATTTTGCATAATATATATAACTCCAACAACTGTTACAGCCCCGCCATACAAAATATATGTAATTATATCTTGATAGAAAATAATAACTGTTAGCGTAACAAAAAATAAAATATATCCATAAAAATGATCTGATCCATAAACATAAAATAAAGTTAATCCAATTATGGTAAAAATACTAAAATGCATAGCCCATCTATTCAAATTAAAAAGCATAAAGACTAATGTAAACATTAACGACAAAGCAAATAGTATAGGAATAAGAATATTAATGTCTAAAATAAAATTATTAAAATTCGATATTGGAATACTTAAAAAAACAAAAATAAATAAAAAGATAGTTACTATCGCTACTTTTAATCTTAATACTTCGTTAAAGGTTAAAAACTCACTATTACGGATACGATTAATAATAGTTTTCATACTATTTCGCCTCCTTCATATGATCTTTTACAATAGTGTCAAATACTTCATTATTATCTAAATAAATGTTAATAATATCGCGATCAATACGATAAAAATATTCTGAATTTAAAAGAATATCTTTAATTTTCTGTTCTTCTAATTTTTGTAAATATGGCTTATCTAGCTTGAGTAATGTATAAAAGAGAACAAAAGAAACTATTTTAACATATTGATTATCACCAAAATGCTTAAATGATTTGAATTGAGATTCTGAAAATATCTCTTTTCTAGAAACTTCAATACCATATGATTTACTTGCTTTAATTCCAATCATAGTCATCTTGTTTTGAATTTCTAATTCCATATATTTCAATTCATTAACTTCTTCTAATGAATATTCTGTATATTTAGATAAAATCTCTGGTATATCCATTTTTTTTAAATCCTTTAATAACTCGATTTTACGTTCAAAAACGTTTTCAATACCTATTTTTTTAGATAAATGCTTTGAAAATAATTTAAATGATTCATAATATTTTTCTACATTTAACGTTTTATTAGTTTTTATCTTTTCAATTTCTAATAATAATTCCATATTTCTAATTTCAGATTCTTTTATTTGTGCTAATTGATTATAAAAAAACGTTTTTCTCTTAATTAAAATATATGATGATAGTGAAAGCAAAACTACAAACACAATTAAAAAAACTAAAATGAAAAATGTTTGAGGTTCATTATTTCCGATAATTTCAAAAATTGTTGGAAATCGTAATATTAAAAGAATCCCTAAAATAAATAATGAGAAATTACTTAAAATCATTGCCTTGTAATCTTGATAAATTGATGTTATTGCATAAGTTAAAAATAACATTGTAAAAATACTAGGTGTATGAAATCTAAGTATTAAACTAGTAGTAATTACATACAATCCCATCGTACTTATGTACATTGCAATTTTCAGATTATGATAATGGTCATTATCATAAGAATAAAAAGCAATATTTATACTTATAAGCACGATAAACATTAACATTGTAGAAATTACCGTATTTGTCTCAATATGCATTTGCAATAGAAAATACAGAACTAATCCAGCTAAAATAAAAACAAGTAAATTAAAAATTATTGTCTTTCTTTTTAAATGTGTAAGTTCTAAAGATTCTTTATATATTTCTAATTGTGGAAATTGATATTTATCTATATCTTGTCTCATGTAACCACCTCTATAAAGGTTTATTCTTTATTTTCCCATAACTTCTTGGATATTGTTTTTTTGTTTTAATCATTTTTTTTATTAAAATTAGTGCTCTTTTTTGATAATCAACTTCATATTCTATTGTGTTAATTAACTCTCCCCCTAATAACTTTACTACATTTTTACTATTTTCATATTCTTCCTTATACTTAGGACCTTTTAAAGCAACAAATATTCCTCCGACATTTACAAACGGCAAACACAACTCTGTTAATATTCTTAAATTAGAAACAGCTCTAGCTGTTACTATATCATAATAATTTGTTAATTTGTGTTCTTCAACTCTTCCATGAATTAATTTTACTTCAATATTTAAAGACTCTGTTAAAGCCTCTAAAAATTTGATTCTTTTATTTAAAGAATCAATAATTGTAATGTCAAGATCTTCAAAAACTATTTTTAACGGAATACTGGGAAATCCAGCACCACTACCTACATCAAGTAATTTTTGATGCTTGAGTTCTACGCCTTTTACCAAACACAAGCTATCATAAAAATGTTTCATAAAGACATCATCAAAATTAGTAATAGAAGTTAAATTAATATTTTTATTCCATTCTACTAATATTTCATAAAACATAACAAACTTCTCATATTTTTCATCTGTAATGGTTATTTTTAAAGTCTCAAGCATCTCAGTGAATTTCTTTTTCATTATTACCACCTAGTCTATATTTTACCATAATTTAAAGATATTTTAAAATAATATAAAAATAATAGTCAAATTAATGACTATTATTTTTTTGATTTTAGATATACTAATAAAATAGATATATCCGATGGATTAACACCACTTATTCTCGATGCTTGTCCAATTGTTATTGGCATAATTTTAGATAATTTTTCTCTTGCCTCTAAAGCTAAATTGTGAATTTTACTATAATCTGTATTTTTTGGTATTTTATAATTTTCCATTTTTATTAATTTATTAGCCTGTTTTAACGCTTTATTTATATATCCTTCATATTTTATATCAATTTCTACTTGTTCTAACTCTTCATAATTAAACTTAGAAATATCAATCCAAAAATTTATATTTCCAATTTTGATTTCTGGTCTTCTTATCAAAGCAAAAGTTGTTGTTTTATCTTTTAAAATTGTAGAATTAATACTTAATAAATATTCGTTATTTTCCTTATTTGGATATATAGTTTTATTTAATAATAAATCTTTTAATTCCTCTATATTAGCTTTTTTTATACAAAAAGCGTCATATCTCTTTTGATCAACTAGACCAATATTATATCCATATTCTCGCAACCTCATATCTGCATTATCGTGTCTAAGAAGTAATCTATATTCTGCCCTAGATGTCAATAACCGATATGGATCATTTACTCCCTTGGTAACTAAATCATCAATTAGCACACCGATATACGCTTCATTTCTTTTTAATATAAGGGGGTCTTTCCCTTTAAATTTTAAATCAACATTTATAGCGGCCATAAGCCCTTGACAAGCTGCTTCTTCATACCCACTAGTTCCATTAACTTGCCCCGCAAAATATAATCCTTCATACTCTTTACTCTCTAAAGTAGGATATAACGCTCTTGAGTCTATCGCATCATATTCAATCGCATATGCATATTTAACAATAACTGCATTTTCTAACCCCGGAATTGTTTTTAACATTTGTTCTTGAATATCAGTAGGCATAGATGTCGAAAATCCTTGAACATAAATTTCATCAATTAGTTTACTCTCTGGTTCTAAAAATATTTGATGTCTATCCTTGTCATGAAACCTAACTACTTTGTCTTCAATTGAAGGACAATATCTTGGCCCTACTCCAGAAACATTTCCACTATACATCGCAGATTTTTCTAAATTAAAATTAATAATATCGTGTGTTTCTTTATGAGTATATGTTAAATAACAAGGCCATTGATCTTCAATTTTTAAATAACTAATATTATCAAAACTAAAATATCTAAGAACTTTATCTCCTTCATGCATTTCGGTTTTAGAAAAATCGACAGAATCCCTTTTTATTCTTGGAGGTGTTCCCGTTTTCAATCTAATTGTTTTAAATCCTAATTCTCTTAATTGCGGGCTTAATCCTAATGATGATTTTTGTTGATCTGGACCACTTTTAGTTATTTGATGTCCTATCATAATGAGTGCTTGCATATACGTCCCTGTAGTAATAATAACCGCATTACTATTATAAACAGTTCCATCTTCAAGAATTACTCCTTTTGCTTTTTTATCTATAATAACTAATTTATCAACATAAGCTTCTTTAACATATAGATTATCTTGATTTAAAATAGTATTTTGCATTTCTTGTGAATAAAGAAGTTTATCACTTTGAGCTCTAAGTGCCCTTACTGCAGGCCCTTTAGATATGTTTAAAAGACGCATTTGAATTTGAGTTTTATCAGTATTGCGACCCATTTCTCCACCAAGTGCATCAATTTCTCTTACAACAATTCCTTTAGCAGGACCACCAATTGATGGATTGCACGGCATTGAAGCAATCATTTTTATATTACCTGTTACCAACAGTGTAGAATTGCCTAGTCGTGCGCTAGCTAACGCTGCTTCACTCCCAGCATGTCCTCCACCAATTACTATTACATCATACATATAATCACCTTTATAAAAATAATTGTATTACTAATTACCTAAATAGTAAAGTATATAACGACTCAAATTCTTTAAATATTTACGATTATACTATATAATGTCATTAAAGAGGTGTAATTAATGGATGAAACGACTATTTTAATTATTGAAGATGAACCAACTATAAATCGAATAATTTCTAATTATTTTCTTAAAGAAAATTATAGAGTGCTGAGTGCATTAGATGGTTTTAAGGGATTGCACTTATTTAGCAAAAATAAAGTTGATTTAATATGCTTAGATATTATGATGCCCAATATAAATGGATGGGATGTTGCCAAAACAATTAGAGAAACTTCTAATATTCCTATTATTATGATGAGTGCATTATCAGAAGAAGAAGATATCTTAAAAGGCTATTCATTAAAAGTAGATGATTATATTACAAAACCTTTTAATCCTAAAATATTAGTAGCTAAAGTTAAAAATTTACTTGAAAGAATAAACAATTATGACCCTAATATTCATCCTTCAGGAATATTAGAAGTCAAAAATATTAAAATGAATTTAAATACCCATCGTGCATACATTAATAATATTGAGGTTAACTTATCAAAAAAAGAATTTGATTTGCTAAAATATTTTCTAGAACATCAAGGAAAAATTTGTTCTAGAAATCTATTACTTGATAATGTTTGGGGTGTCAATGTTTATGTCGAAGATAGAATTGTAGATACCTATGTTAAAAAGCTTAGAAAATATTTAGGTATTAGATCCTACTATATAAAAACCGTTTTTGGGGTAGGATATAGGTTTGAGGTATTAGATGAATAAAGAAAAAAAACATCTTCCAAACATTACAAAAGTGCTAAAGAATTTGCTTGAAAAACAATCAATATCAACTCAATTGATTATTACAATTATTTTAATTTTTTTATCATTCTTTATTTTACAAGCTTTACTTAACTCACAATTCTTTAATAATTATTATACTGAAAAAGAATTTAATGACATCCATACCGATTTAATGAATTATGTTGAAAAAATGAATAACCCTGAGAGTGACTATTATGATGAGATGTATAACTATACCTCTCAAAGAAATGCATATTCTGTTGTCGTAAATTCAAACTTTAGAATTTTAACTCCTTCTTATAAAGATTATACTATCATAGTAAAAGACACCTTAACTGACGATTCTTATAATATCATTGTTCCTGATAATAACTATATCTATACTACGGGAGAAGTAATATCCCTTATAATTAAGCCTTATAATGAAAATGATACTTTATATAGTCCTACATCTATCACTTCAAATTTAAAAATTATTTATAATAATAATTTTTCATGTTCTAAAATCGATTGTATTTCTATTACTGGAACGGTCACACAAATAAATAAACCAAACAATTTGAACTATATGTTTGAAGATAATACAATTGTAAAACAAGAAGTAAACAAATTATCTTCTAACTTAATTAATTTATCAGATATAAAATATATAGATAATGGATATTGGTACAAATCAACTGATGGTCCTATAGATACACTAGTATTTATTCATGATTTAAGAATGTGGGATTATGTAATAACAATTATTCCTATTGAGGATACCAATGATATTACTAGTATAGTTTCTTCATATAATTATTATGTATACTTAACAGCTATCGTAATAATTTTCTTATGGAGTTTTAGATTGTCTAATATAATATCTAAACCAATTAAAAATATTGAACTTGTAACTAAAGAAATTGCTAAACTAAACTTTGACATAGAAGCTCACGAATATCGCAACAAAGAAAGCGCATCGCTTTCAAAAAGTATTAATCTGATCTCAAAAAACTTAAAAAATGCTTTGGAAACACTAAATACTAAAAATGCTGAATTAACCTCGTTATATAATGAACAATCAATGCAAGTCACACTAAAAAAACAACTTGTTTCTTCTATTTCTCATGAATTAAAAACACCACTTATGATTATGCAAGTTACAATACAAGGTATATTAGATGGTGTAATTTCTTCAGACGAACAAGAAACAGAACTACTAAATGTAGTTAACGAAATAAATAAATCTTCAACAATGATTCAAGATATGCTTCAAATTTATAGATTAGATGACGCTAATTCAGAATTAGAAATCGATAAGTTTAATCTCTCTAATTCAATAAAGTTTTTTATTCATGATTTTGATAATATAATTAAAAAATATAATTTCATATTAGATACAAACATTCCTAAAACAGTCTATATTGAGGCTGATAAAAAATTAATTGATAGAGTAATTTCAAACTTTTTTACTAATGCAATAAAATATACAAATGAAGGTGAAAAAATCTACATCGAAATTAGCGAAAAAAATGATAAAGTATACTTCGAATTAACTAATTATGGAAGTAGTATAAACGAGGATGATTTAGAAAATATTTGGATACCATTTTTCAGAGCTTCTAAACCAGGTACTTCAAGGATCAAAACAAAAGGAACAGGTATTGGACTCTACTTAGTTAGTGAAATTCTCAAAGCTCATAACTGTGATTTTGGAATTGAAAATATAAATAATGGTGTTAAAGCATATTTCTATATTAATAAAGTATTCAATGTTACACCAAGAACTACTAGACAAAAATAAATGAAATAGGCAGAATATCAATTGATATTCTGCCTATTTTTTATATCATATTTAACTGTCTAAATAATTTATAAATTCCATCATTATCAACAGCATCTATAATAATATCCGCAGCTTCTTTTAAATCATTATATGCATTACCCATAGCCACTCCTAAATGAGCATATTCAATCATTGAGATATCATTAAATCCATCTCCAACTGCGATAGTATCTTCTATATTAATATTCGCAAAATTAATAATTGCTTTAACTCCAATGTCCTTTAATCCACCCTTTTCATTTATATCAATTCCATACTCATTTGCATAACTAAAATTTAATGATGGAAATATTTTTTCATATTTTTTATAATCACTTTTTGTATAAAATAATATTAATTGGAAAATCTCATGATTTAAATGATAGTCCTTATAAACTTTTGGATAATGAAGATGAAATGCATCACTAAATTTTACTGATAAATCAGTAAAATTAGAATTCAATACATAATCTGTAGCACTTTCAAAACCTAAATCAATTTTCTCTTCCATTGCAATATTTACAATATTCTGAACAATATTTTTCGCAAGAGGCTGTTTTAAAATTGTCTTACCTTTATAAACAACAATTCTTCCGTTAGCTGCAATGTATGAATCAATATTTAATTCTTTTTCAATACCATAAAACAATGAAGGAGGCCTACCTGTACTTATGATTACTTCGTGACCATTTTCTTGAAGTTTTTGGATTGCCTTTTTTGTAGATTTTGGAACACTGTTAGATTTATGATCGATTATTGTTCCATCTAAATCTAAAAATATGTACTTTTTTTTCATATTTATTATCTCCTGTCTATTTAAAAATATATAACTTAACACTTTAGTTGCATTTAATATCTATTACACACAGTTTTATTAATTATTATTATAAGTATATACCCTAATTATAGGTGCAGGAAGTAAATAAGATTATATTAACTTCATAACATTAAATATTTAATCAAATCCATATTTTCACTTAAAAATTCCTCTTTAATACTATATTTAATCATATTTTTATTTCGATTTGATGATACCATGTTTAGATCTTTGAATTTCTTTAAATGCTTAGAAGTATTTGCTTGTTTAATTCCTAACAAATCCTCAATCTCACATACACATAATTCACCATACTCAAGAAGTTTCATAAATATATTAAATCTGTTCTCGTTAGATAGTAAATTTAGAATTGCAAATTTATCCATTATTTTCCTCCTTTATTGCTTTATGGTGTATTACTATACAGTAATATTACCATGTAGTAATAAAGAATTCAACATAAAAAAAAGTATCTCTTATCAAGCATCCCCACTCACATAGATAGAAAACTTAAGGCTGCTTCGTTCCCGACCTGACCTAATTCGCTACCAACTATTGAATGAGGATGATTGATAAGAGATTTCATCCTGAATTATTTCTTTCTTATGTTTTTAAAAAAATCAGCCATAATTTCTCTACATTCTTTCTCCATAATACCACTTTCAATTTTCACTTTATGATTAAAAGGTAATTCAAACAAATTAGTAATGCTTTGATGAACTCCAGCTTTTTTATCTTTTGCCCCGTAATATACTTTTTTAATTCGAGATTGAATTATAGCCCCCCCACACATCGGGCATGGCTCAATTGTAACATACATTTCACAATCATCAAGCCTCCAACTGTTTAATTTTTTATTCGCTCTTTCAATTGCTAAAATTTCCGCATGACCAGTTGAAAGATTAGACTTTTCGCGTAAATTATACGCCTTTGAAATAACTTTGCCATCCTTTACAATCACTGCTCCTATTGGAATTTCTCCTATCTCAGCAGCTTTTTTAGCTTGTTCCAAAGCCATTTTCATAAAACTATTATTATTCATCTGCCTTAGTGATTCTTCCTTTATAAGGATTTGGCTTTCGATATACTTTATGACATGTTCTACATCTAGCTTCATAAGATTCTTCTGCGCCAATCAATACTATTGGATCGATATATCTTGCTGGTTTTCCATTTACAATTCTTTGTGTTCTTGTTGCAGGGCGGCCACATTTAACACAAATTGCGGTTAATTTCGTGACATATTCCGCCAATGAAAGTAATTTAGGCATAAAGCTAAATGGTTCACCTCTAAAATCCTTATCCAGTCCACTTACAATCACTCTTATCCCTTTACTGGCTAAAAATTCGATAATCCCAACAGCTTCATAATCTAAAAATTGCACCTCATCAATAGCCACGACATCAGTATGACTATCTATATGTTCAAAAATCTGATTAGCTAAGGAAATATTAACAGATTTAGTTCTATTATTATTATGTGAAACAACTTCACTTTCAGAAAAGCGATCATCTATTCGAGGTTTAAATACAACTATGTTTTTTTTCGCATATTCCAAACGTTTCACACGTCTTAACAACTCTTCGGTTTTACCTGCAAACATTGGTCCAGTTATAACTTCAATCCAACCATCCTTTTGATTTAAATACATTATTCCACTCCTTTATTAACTTATTATAATAATACAATAAACATACCAAAAAAACAATAATCTTTTTAAAATATTGGGAAATTGTGAAACAATATTATTTTATATTATAAATTATTATTATTGTAATTAATAGTTCTTTTTTTTTAACCGTATTTTTATTCGTTAAACGGCCTATTAAAAGGCAGATGATTATTTATAATAAAAAGAAATAACTTTGAAATAACTTTGAAATTTAATGCGATTATGTTATAATAGTTTGAAATCTAAAATAATATTACAGTTAGGAGAAAATTATGAGCACAAAATTTGAGATAACAGATGAAAACAAAAAGAAATTACTTGAAGAAATAAAAATTCATTTAAAAAGCCCCGGACCTTTATTGCCTATTCTTCATTCGGCACAAAGAATTTTTAAGTGTATACCTATCCCAGTTCAAAAATTAATTTCTGAACAAACAAATATTTCTATCGCTGAAATTAACGGGGTTGTTACTTTCTATTCTAGTTTTACACTTACTCCAAAAGGAAAACATATTCTTGGAGTTTGTTTGGGAACACCTTGTTATGTGAGAGGCTCTCAAATAATTTTAGATGCTGTAAAAAACGAACTTGGAATTGATGTTGGTGAAACAACACCAGATGGTTTCTTCACTCTTGAAGCTATTAGATGTATAGGAACTTGTGGTATGGCTCCTGTTATGAGTTTTGATCAAGATGTTTTTGGCGAAGTAAATGTTTCGAAAGCCATGAAAATAATAAGAGATACGAGGGAAAACAGTGAATTTAAATAACGTTTTATCTATACTCGAGGCAAAACAACATAATTTAGAATGTCCTAGTTGTATCAAAGAAATTAATTATGCATTTGTATGTGATTTAATGAGCGATGCTTTAATGTTGCTTAAACAAATGCCTAGTCATATTGGAGCTCACGGTGCATTGGTAACTGGATTAGTAACAAATCAAGCTTTAAGAACCGCTGAAATTCTAGATTTAGAAACAATAATTTTTGTTAGAGGAAAAATTCCTTCACAAACTGTAATTGAATTGGCAGATAAAATTGGAATTACATTAATCAGTACAGGTCTTACAATGTACAAAACAAGTGGATTACTTTTTATTAATGGTGTCAAAAGCTACGAATCAGTATTAGAGGAACAATAATTGGAAAATTATATTAGAACTTACAATATTGAAAAACACGATATTGCTAATGCTGGAACAATTGCAAGTCTAACAAAAAGAGAATTAAAAAGAAGAGGTTTAACTCGCAAATTTATAAAAAAAGTTACAATTGGTCTTTATGAAGCTGAAATCAACGTTGTTATTCACTCCTATGGTGGGAATGTAGAAATAAAAATCAACGATGATTATATTGAAATCACCTTTGAAGATAAAGGCCCAGGGATAGATTCAATTGATTCTGCTATGACGGCAGGTTTTTCAACCGCAAGTTCTCTTGCAATTGAAAATGGATTTGGTGCAGGAATGGGATTACCCAATATTAAAGCAGTTTCTGATGAAATGCTTTTAACTTCTTCAAAAAAAGGAACTAGACTATATCTAAAATTTTATATCAGCAGTGATGATTATGAAAGTTAAAAATCTATTAGAATTAAAGCATTTTAAACTAATTTCAGATAACTCTGGAATCGAAAATGAAGTAAACGGAATTTTTTCATGTGATCTATTAAGTCATGTTATGGGTTTTGCCAGTGAAAAAAATATTTTAATAACGGTTTTAAATAACATTAATGTTCTCGGGGTTGCTAGTTTACTTGATTTAAGTTGTATCATATTCTCGCACAATATACAAATAACTGAAGCGATAATTAAAAAAACGAATGAACTAAATATTCCCCTAATAAAAACAAAATTATCAACATCAGAAACCGTTATTTCTTTATATAAAATAGGTGTTAATAATTAAATATTCTTATGACCTTCATATGCACTCTGTTTTATCTCCTTGTGCTGACGAACTTATGACGCCTAATAATATTTTAAACATGGCAATGTTAAAAGGTATCGATTTTTTAGCAATAACAGATCACAACACAACAAAACAACTCAAGGTTATCAAAGAATTAGAGAATTCTTATGATTTCATCTATATTCCAGGAGTAGAGGTTACAGTAAAAGAAAATTTTCATGTCCTTTGCTTTTTTAAATCATTTGAAGATGCATTTACATTTGATAAATACCTCGAAAAAAATCTTAATGGAAAATGGGGTGTTTTCAAAGAAACTGATCAAGTTCTTACAGACATCTATGACACCAAAATTGATATTTTTAAAAAGCCTTTAACTTCAACTAAAATACCCTATAAAGATTTAGTAAAGGAAATTAAAACCCTTGATGGGTTAATCGTTTTATGTCACATTGATAGATTATCCCATAGCGCCTTAAATTTCTATAAATTAGATGATTTAGAATTTGATGCTATTGAAATATCACCACATGTTAAAGATGAATATATTGAAAAACATCCTGAATTACTAAAATATCGTATTCTATTTAATTCTGATGCACATACTTTGTTATCTATGTCTGAAAAAGAATATTTTTTCGAATTAGAAGAGAGAAGTCTTGAAGGATTCTTCAAATATATGAGAGGTGATTTGAATGAATGAGTTATCTCTTCACATTCTTGATATTTGTCAAAATTCAATTAAAGCAAATGCAACTTTAATTAAAATAATAATCACAGACAGTACTATTGATAATATATTTAAAATTGAAATAATAGATAATGGTTACGGAATGGACGAAAAAACATTATCAGAGGCTGCCAATCCATTTTTCACAACAAGAACAACTAGAAAAGTAGGATTAGGTATTTCATTATTCAAAATGGCTGCCGAGATGACTGGTGGAAATCTTAAAGTTACTTCAACTTTAAGAAAAGGAACTAAAATAACAGCAATATTTCAAAAAGACCATATTGATAGAGCTCCACTTGGTGATATCGAGGATACTCTTAGTATTCTAATATTAAATGAAAATATGATAGATATTTACTATAAACATGTTGTTCATCAGAATGTTTATATATTTGATACAAGAGAAGTGAAAAAAATTCTAAATAATATTCCTATCATAGATTACAACATAATAATGTGGATTAAAAATAATATAAAAGAAGGAATTTTAAATATTTATAAGGAGGAAACACCATGAAATCTTTAGACGATTTAAAAAAAATTCGTGATGCGGCGCAAAACAAAGTACAAATGCGCGGGAAAAATGATGGCACAAGAATATTAGTCGGTATGGCCACTTGTGGAATTAGCGCAGGTGCTCGACCAGTAATGAACAAATTTGTTGAAAAAATAGCTGAATACAATCTTGAAGGTGTAACAGTTACTCCAGTTGGTTGTATTGGTGAATGCGCAATTGAGCCTATTGTAGAAGTACTTCAAGGAGAAAAAAGAACAACATACTGTAAGGTAGATATTGAAGCTGTAGAAAGAATTGTCAATGAACATATTATCGGTGGCGAAGTTGTCTTAGATTATGTAATTGGTAAATATAGATTGTAGGTGAAGAAAAATGATAGAAAGAGCACATGTCCTGATATGTAGTGGTTCAAATTGTATTGCTCGTGGTGCAAAATCATTACGAGATGAGTTTGAAATACACTTAAAAGATTTGAAAATAAGAGACGAAATAAAATTAGTAAATACAGGATGCATTGGGCTTTGTGAGCAAGGTCCTTTTGTTATTGTTTATCCAGAAGGAGTTTTTTATTCCTTAGTTAAAAATAAAGATGTCAAAGTAATTTGTGAAGAACATTTATACAAAGGACGTATTGTTGAAAGGTTAGTTTTTGATGAAGCTTTAAGCGAAGATAAAGAGGTTAAAGCATTTGATGAAATTAAATTTTATGCTAAACAAACACGTATCGCAAATCGAAATTGTGGACTAATTAATCCCGATGATATTGAAGAGTATATCGCTAGAGATGGCTATCGCGGACTCGGTAAAGCATTGCTTGAAATGACTCCTTTAGAAGTTATTGAAGAAATGACAGCTTCAGGACTACGTGGTCGTGGTGGTGGTGGATTTTCAACTGGTCTTAAGTGGAAATTTGCGTATGGTAAAGACGCTAAACATAAATTCGTAATTTGTAATGCTGATGAAGGAGACCCTGGGGCGTTTATGGATCGAGCCCTCCTCGAAGGAGATCCTCATAGCATTTTAGAAGGGTTAATGATTGCTGGATATGCTATTGGTGCGGATAAAGGTTATATTTATGTTCGTATCGAATATCCAACAGCGATTGAAAAACTAAAAACAGCGATTGGTCAAGCCGAAAATCTTGGATTACTTGGTAAAGATATTTTCAGTTCTGGGTTTAACTTTGATATTGAGCTTCGTTTAGGTGCAGGAGCCTTTGTTTGTGGAGAAGAAACAGCTTTAATCGCCTCAATTGAGGGTGGTAGAGGAATGTCAAGAAACAAACCTCCATTCCCAGCAATTAAAGGGTTATGGAATTATCCAACAATTATCAACAATGTTGAAACATTAGCGAATGTTCCTGAAATTATGTTTAGAGGAGCTGAATGGTTCGCTTCAATTGGTACTGAAAAATCAAAAGGCACAAAAGTGTTTAGTTTAGGGGGGAACATCAAGAATGCTGGGCTTGTAGAAGTACCCATGGGCACTACATTAAGAGAAGTAGTTTATGATATTGGGGGAGGAATCCCTAATAACAAGGAATTAAAAGCTATTCAAACAGGTGGCCCTTCTGGGGGAGCAATACCTCCGCACCTTATTGATTTAAAAATAGAATATGAAACATTAAAAGAAATAGGATCAATGATGGGTTCAGGTGGAATGGTTGTAATTGATGAAGATAACTGTATGGTTGATATTTGCCGATTCTATTTAGAATTTACAGTTGATGAATCTTGTGGTAAATGCACACCTTGCCGTGAAGGAACTAAAAAAATGCTTGAAATAATTAATATAATATCCTCAGGAGAAGGAACATTAGAGGATATAGATAGATTAGAACAATTGGCTAAAATGGTTAAAAATTCATCACTTTGTGGTCTAGGACAAGCAGCTCCAAACCCAGTTCTTTCAATGTTGGAACACTTTAGAGAAGAGTTTGAAACACATGTAGTAGACAAAAAGTGTCCTGGCGGTAAATGTAAAGCATTAATTGAAATATTTATTACCGATGATTGTATTGGTTGCACAAAATGTAAAATAAATTGTCCAGTTGATTGTATTACCGGTACAGTTAAACAACTTCATACTATCGATACATCAGCTTGTATCAAGTGTGGCATATGTAAAAATGTATGTCCAGTTGATGCGATAATAAGTATTTAGGAGGCAAAATAATGAAAAATGTTAAACTAACAATTAATGGAGTGGAAACAACAGTACCAGAAAATTATACTGTAATGAAAGCTGCGGAAGAATTAGGAATAAATGTTCCTAGACTTTGCTTTTTAGAAGGAATTAACGAAACATCAAGCTGCCGCTTATGTGTTGTCGATGTTGAAAATATTAATGGATTAAAAAATTCATGTACTTTAGCTGTTTCTGATGGTATGGTTGTTAAAACTAATACTAAAGAGATACATGATTCTGTTGTACAAAACTTACAACTATTAGCTAGCAATCATATTTTTGAATGTTGGGCTTGCGAAAGAGAACATAATTGTGAATTATTAGATTTAATGAGACGATATAATGTCGAAAACATCTATGGAGAAAGTAATAATTATGAAAAAAAAGAAAGATTAATTAACAATTCATCTTTTTCGATCGTTTTAGATAGTGGTAAATGTATTTTATGTGGTAGATGCATATCTGCTTGTGAAGTATATACAGGACTTAATATATTAAATTTTAATGAACGTGGTAATGAAACATATGTTGGTCCAGCATTATTCCACAATATGGAGGATAGTGGATGTATTTATTGTGGTAAATGTATCCAATCTTGTCCAGTAGGAGCAATAAAAGAAAAATCAGAAATCGATTTAGTATTAGATGCATTAGACGATGAAACTAAAATAGTTATTGTTGCCCCTGCTCCTTCAGTGAGAGTTGCTTTAGGAGAAGAATTTGGTAGCGCTATTGGTGAAAATGTAGAAGGTAAAATGTTTACTTCATTTAAAATGTTGAAATTTAATGAGATTATGGATGTTAATTTTGGTGCGGACCTTACAATAATGGAAGAAGGAACAGAATTATTAAAAAGAATCAAATCTGGAAAAAGATTACCTTTATTTACATCATGCTCTCCTGGTTGGATAAATTATGTTGAACAATACGAACCAGAATATTTGCAAAATTTATCAACAGCTAAATCACCACAGCAAACCTCAGGAGCAATTTCTAAGCATCATTTCGCTCATAAGAAAGGTTATAAGATAGAAGATATTGTATTTGTCTCAATTATGCCTTGTATCGCAAAGAAGCATGAAGCTAGAAGACCAGAAATGGAATATAAAGGCATAAGAGATGTCGATTATTCTTTAACTACAAGAGAATACGCCAGATTATTAAAACGTAAAGGTATAAATTTAATGGATTTAGAAGATTCAAAACCTTATGGAGATCTTGCAAAATATACTGGTGCAGGAATGATCTTCGGTGTAACAGGTGGAGTTATGGAAGCAGCATTAAGAACAATTTCTGAAGTTTTAGGTGAACCAGATCATTCAATAGAGTTTACAGAAGTTCGAGGAACTAAAGGAATAAAGGAAGCATCCTATAATTTAGCAGGTCAAGAACTAAACGTTGCTGTAGTACATGGTGGAACCAGTATTAAAGAATTCCTTTCAAAATTGAAAGAATCTAAAAAGCAATATCATTTCGTAGAGTTTATGGGATGTATTGGTGGTTGTATCAATGGTGGCGGTCAACCAATACACTCAGCTAAAATTCAAGAGACAGTTGATATTAGTGCACTTAGAACTGCCTCTGTTTATAAAATTGATGAAGAAAAAGAATATCGTAAATCTCATGAAAATAAAGTAATAACAAAAATGTATCATGATTGGTTACAAGAACCAGGTTCAGATCTTGCAAAAGAATTAATGCATACATCATATTCACCTAGAAAGTACTATAAGTAACTAAAAGCCCAATCAGATTGGGCTTTTTTTTGCAAATAAAAAGCCACATTAGTGGCTAAGTTATTTTTTTGTATTTACACCGTAACGTCTATTAAATCTTTCAACACGGCCTGTAGCTGCTGCAAATTTTTGTTCACCCGTATAGAATGGGTGACAATTTGAACATGTATCAACACGTATTTCATCTAATGTACTTCCACCTTCAAATACGTTCCCGCAAGTAGTACAAGTTATAGTTACAGTTTTATAATTTGGATGTATACCTTTTTTCATCGTTATTACTCCTTCCGCCATAGTTTCCTATAGTAAGTTTTAATCGCTATCAAATTATATCAAACTATAATTATATAATCAAGTAAAATATATCTTTTTTTATTTCTAAATAAAATATTAGATTAATATATTATGAGAAAATTATGTTATAATTAATTTTAGATAGAGAAGGTGAAAACAATGCGACAAATTAATTTAGAAGATATTACTAACCTAGTGAAAACCGCAGTTATAAAAATTAATTACAACTTAGATAAATCACTTATATCTTTGATTCAAAAAGCAAAAGAAAATGAAACTAGAGATTTATCAAAATCAATCTTATCTGATATTCTTGAAAATCAAGAAATTGCTAAACAAGGCGATATTCCATTATGCCAAGATACAGGAATTGTCGTTGTTTTGTTAGAAATAGGAAATAAAGTTACTTTTAACGGTGACATTTATGAAGCAATCAACGAAGGAGTAAGACAAGGCTATTTTGAAGGGTATTTAAGAAAATCAGTTGTTAATCATCCATTTAATCGGATTAACACAAAAGACAATACCCCCGCAATTATTCATACAAAAATAGTTCAAGGTGATAAAATAAAGATGAAGATAGCCGCCAAAGGTGGTGGAAGTGAGAATATGAGTAACGTTACTATGCTTACTCCTACAGATGGAATTGAAGGAGTCAAAAAATTAGTGTTAGAAACAATTTTCAATGCCGGAGGAAAACCATGCCCTCCATTAATTGTTGGTATTGGTATTGGTGGTAATTTCGAAAAAAGTGCAATCCTTGCTAAAGAAGCAATCTTTAGGGATTTAGATGATTCAAATGATGATGAAATTATAAAAAAATTAGAAGATGATTTATATGATGAAATCAATTTGCTAGGTGTTGGTCCAATGGGTGTAGGTGGAAATACTACATGTTTAGCAGTTAAAATAAATTATTATCCAATGCATATCGCTAGTTTACCGGTAGCTATAAACATTCAATGTCATTCAGCAAGACACACCGAGGTGGAATTATGATTAGATTAAATACTCCTATTACTAATAATGATATCAAAACACTTAAAGTTGGAGAAAAAGTATTATTATCAGGAACTATCTACACCGCAAGGGACCAAGCTCACGCAAGACTAATTAAAGAAACTAATATTTTATTTAATATTGATGGATCTGTTATTTATTATGTTGGTCCAACTCCTAAAAGAGATAATTTTCCTATTGGAGCTAGTGGACCTACATCAAGTTATAGAATGGATAAACTTGCTATTCCACTAATGGAAAAAGGATTAAAAATTATGATTGGCAAAGGTGATAGGAGCGAAGAATTTAGACAGCAAATGATTAAGAATAATGCTGTTTACCTAATTACAACTGGAGGAGCAGGTGCTCTTATCAGTAGTAAAATATTAAAAAGTACACTAATTATGTATGAAGATTTAGGAGCAGAAGCTATATATAAACTAGAAGTAAAGGATTTTCCTTGTTTTGTTGCTTATGATGTTTACGGAAATAATATTTTTAAGGGTAACCATAATGAAGAATAATATAGCTGAAAAAAGTTTAAAACTTCATGAAAAAAATAGAGGTAAAATTGAAATAATTTCTAAAGTTAGCGTTAAAAACAATTACGATTTATCGCTTGCATATACTCCAGGTGTAGCTGAAGCATGTTTAAAAATTAAAGATACCCCTGAAGATATTTATAAATATACATCAAAAGGAAATATGATTGCTATTGTAACAGACGGTAGTGCTGTATTAGGATTGGGAAACATAGGTGCAAAAGCTAGTCTACCAGTTATGGAAGGAAAAGCAATTTTGTTTAAGGAATTCGCTGGTGTTGACGCTTTCCCGATTTGCTTAAATACTCAAAATCCTGAAGAAATAATAAATATTGTAAAGTCCATATCTCCTTCTTTTGGAGGAATAAATTTAGAAGATATAAGCGCTCCAAATTGCATCTTAATTGAGAGAAGATTAAAAAAAGAGTTAGATATTCCGGTTTTTCACGATGATCAACATGGAACTGCTATTGTTACTACTGCAGCATTAATAAATGCTTGTCGATTAACAAATAAACCTATTGAAGATTTAAAAATAGTTATTAGCGGCACTGGAGCTGCAGGTAGTTCAATAGCTCGCTTATTAAAAGATATTGGCGTTAAAGAAATCTATGCCTATAATTTAAAAGGAGTACTTTTAAAATCCAAATATGATAGTTATTCTTTTTCTGAAAAAGAATTAATAGATCAATCAATTATTAGTTTCCCTTTAAACCTTCAAAATGACTCTTTAAAAGAATTAATTAAAAACAAAGATGTCTTTATAGGTGTTTCAGCAAAAAACTTAGTAACTAAAGATATGGTTAAATCTATGAATAAGAATCCTTTCATCTTTGCGATGGCAAATCCAACTCCGGAAATCTCTGCTGAAGATGCATTAGAAGCTAATGCATACATTGTTGGAACTGGAAGATCTGATTATCCAAATCAAATAAACAATGTTTTAGCTTTTCCAGGCTTATTCAGAGGTGCTCTTGATTCAAAAGCAACCGCAATTACTGAAAGTATGAAATTACACGCCGCTAAAGCTATTGCGTATTTAATTAAAGATAACGAATTAAGAAGAGACTATATTATCCCATCCGTATTTGATAAAAGAGTTGTTAAGGCTGTTGCTGAAGCAGTAAGTGATGAAGTTATTAGATTGAAAATTTATCGTAAATAAAACTAAAAAATAATCGTCCAATGTACGATTATTTTTTTCTTGCAACTAATCTAAATCTATAGAGTTTATAATTGTTTGTGTGTCTTCAATTGTTGAAACTTTGATATATTTATTTGATATCGTGTAAAAATATTCGTCAATAAATTTGCTTTTATAAACATATACATCATATGCTGATTCTTCATCTGCTGAATCAACAGCGTGTGTAACATATCCGTTAAATGTAAATCCAGTTTCTAAATTAATATTGTAAACTAAGATTCCGCTACCATAACTAAACCCATTATCATTAAAATTATGAGTAGTAAATGGAAGTGCAATAATTCCTTTAGATAAACTTACAAGTAAATCTTTATGGTTATAAGTAACAGTACTACTTGCCCATCCATGTTCTGAATAATCAAATATAATTTCATCAAATACTACTGGATTTGATTTATCAGATATATCGTATATTGAGATTTTAAGTCCTTGCGTTCCACCACTATTATCTCCATATCCTATACCTAGCATGAAATCTTCGCCTAAAGGTTGAAGATATGTGCTAAATCCTGGAATTAATAATTCTCCTTCTACAACAGGTGTAGTTGGATCTGTTAAATTAATAACATAGAATGGATCTGTTTGTTCAAATGTAACTAAGTAAGCGTAATTTCCAACAAATCTTGTTGATTTAATTTGTTCATTAGGTTTACCTAATTTTTCAAGTATCGATACTACGACTAAATCTTCATCTAAGATATATAATCTATTATTTGTATCTTTACCCCAACCTTCTGTTGTGGTAATTCTTAAATAACCACTGTATTCATCAATTGAAAATTGATTTAGTACATACCCATTTACCACTCCAATTCCAACGTATTCTAAATCACCGTCACTAATCGCAATTTTCATAATTGCTGTTTTTGATTCATAAATCGGCTCTTCAACATCAACATATTCAGTCATTGGCCAGAAGTAATAAATAGAACCAACTAAGTAAATATTTTCATTTGATACGTATAAATTATACCCACTATCACCTAAGATTGTTTCCATATCTACTTCGGTTGTATCTAAATCAATACCATAAAAAGTAGTAAATGAATTAGGATTAGCTCCTTCTATATATATTACGTCTTCATATTTAGCTTTTGTTACTTGCCCATTAACTATATATTTAGATAAATAATAATCAATATCAACATCGTCATTATAGAATGGAATATAACTATTAGTTACAACATACAAATCATTATCAATTTTTCTTGTACCAACAAAATATCCGTTCATTATATATTCATCTTGTAATTCAAAATTATTTGATTTATCGTAAACTAATACTTTGATATTGCTACTATCTCTACCCCCATAAATATTATAAACATAGCTTGTAGATTCATCAGGTTTAGTTTCATCATAATATCCATCTTCATCATATTCTTTACATTCCCAATTATATTGTTCACCAATTACGACTAGATAGTCATCATCAACATACATTCCTTGCGGATAAAATTGTTCACCATCACAAGATTCATTAGAATATTCGATTGTTTTGTATAAACTTAATACATCAGGTCCATCAACAGTTGTATAAGCTAATGAAATTTGAAGTTTATTTTCGTTCAATGTATAAATATATTTTCCGTCGGTTAGAACGTTATCCATCTCATCGACTCCAACAACCTGATTATTAGTTTCTGAATAATCATTACTTCCACTATCTAGATTTGCATCAGTATATGTTTGAATACCATTTGCACCATCTGTTGTTTCTGGACCTAGTGAACCTACAGTATCAAAAGATCTATATCCCCAAAAAGAATTATCATAACTAGCATTCATTCTTTCTTGGAAAGATGTATATATTTCGTAAACATCATCCGCAGAACTTACTTTAACTAATTTTGTTTCAGATACTACTTGAGGATTTAAAGCAACTGAAACTATTACAACTGCAACAGCAATTGGAGCTAAAGCTACACTAGACATTAAAGCAATTCGTGCTCCAAAGCTTTTAGTTGGGTTACTAATTCTCATGCTTCTTTGCTTAATAAATAATTTATTATTTAATCTAATTTCCTCAAATATTTTTATACCCATTAATGCTGTAAATCCAATAACTACTAACACAACGAAAGCAATACTTGGATTATTTATTAAAAATAACATAATGATACCTCCCTAAATTTCTAAAGCTTTTTTAAAATCTTTTAAATATCCTCTGTTCACTTCTAAATGTTCAGAATTTTTTAATAATAAATCTAACTTAGAATTAAGCGCAGGTTTAATATAGTCTATTTTTCCGATGTTAACTAAACAATACTTACTAATACGAATAAAATCTTTACTTTTAAGTACTTCTTCTATTTCATATAATTTTAATTTTATTAACAATTTTGTATTGCTTAAAACACCATAAACATCTTCATCATCAACAATAAAATAATAGAAATTGCGAGACTCAACATTTTTTTGTCCAAACTCATTACTTCCAACAATATAAATTTCTTCTCCTTTTACAATTAAATCAAGTAGTCTAGATACTCTAGTGATCTCAGATAAATTAAAAACGATATTTACTTTATCATCTTCAATTAATTCTTTATCATCAGTTAAGATATAATTATAATTGATTGTTTCGATAAGGTTTAACCTTTCCTTTATTATTTTATGTTCACTTTTTGATACTTTTAATTTAAACATAAAATAGCCTCCTTCTAAAGTTGAGTATAGAATATCACTTCTTTTTCTACAAATAAATAGCTTTAAGGTATCATACATATATTTTACACTAAACTACAAAGAAAACATAGTTATCCAATAAAAAGAGACCTATAAAGGCCTCTTTAAAGTTTATTTATCTTTTTATATAATTTTGCGATAGGTAATCCTACTATCGTAAAATAATCCCCATTTACTTTTTCAATATATCGAGATCCATAAGCTTGTATCCCGTAAGCTCCTGCTTTATCAAGAGGCTCTTTTGTATTTATATACTCTAAAATTTCTTCATTAGACATTTCATAAAATGTAACATCCGCTGATCCATAGAACGTATCTATATACATATTATTTACAATAGCACAACCAGTTAAAACTGTATGTGTTCTTCCACTTAATAATTTTAACATTCTAAAAGCATCTTTTTCATCTGTTGGTTTTCCTAAAGGAATCCCATCTAGTATAACTAAAGTGTCAAATCCAAGAACATAATAATCAGGATTTTTACTGCTTATATCTTTTGCTTTTTTTAAAGCAATATCCATAACAACTTCTTCGTTAGTAAGATTTTTATTAATTATTTCATCTATGTCACTTGGAATAACCATAAAATCTATGTTAAGTAATTTAAGTAGCTCTGTTCTTCTAGGTGATTTACTAGCTAAAATAAATTTTATATTTTTATTATTCAATATTTTTAACTTTTTCAGGTCTAACAAAGAATAATATAACACTCGCGACAGCTAATGGAACTAACAAGAATAGTATACCTTCATTAGTTGGTTTATTATATTGTGTCATTAAAAACGCAAGTAGGAATGGTGATATAATTCCTCCGAATCTTCCAAAAACACTAAAGAATCCAAAGAAATCATTAGCTTTTTCTTTTGGAACCATCTTAGCAAAGTAACTTCTACTTACAGATTGAATTCCGCCTTGAGCGGTACCAATAAGTATTCCAACAACCCACATTAAGTAAGTTGTTTCTGCACTCACAATTAAACTAACAACGTAAATACTTAAAGCATAAATCAGAATACCATAAAAAATCATTCTTTTCCCACCAAATCGTTTTGCTAAACGTCCATAAATAATAGCTGATGGAAATCCAATAAATTGAACCAAAATAATAACTCCTAATATAACAGATGTACTTACTGATAAGTCAGAACTAATATTTACAGCTAATCTAATAACTGTATTAACGACATCAATATATAATAAGTAAGAAATTAAAAATAAAAAGATATATCGATATGCCTTAATATCTTTGAAAGTCTTACCTAATCGCTTTAAAGATTTCACAAGCGAATTTGAATCACTATCAATATTATATGTTTGATCAACTTCTCTTAGAATCGGTAGTGAATAATACAACCACCATCCAACAGCTACAATAAATGCAAAACTAATTGCCAAATGTCCCATTGATTCATCTAATATACCAAATGTTACTAATAAATAAGGAATCATTGCTACAAAGAAAGGAATTAAACTGCCAATGTATCCCCAAGCAAATCCAGTTGAACTAATAACATCCATATTTTCTTCTTCGGTAACGTCGACTAAAAAGGCATCATATACAACATTAGTTAAATTATATCCTATACTTGAAATAGAGAAAATAACCAATAATAATAACCAATCTAATCCAGGTATTGCTATCCCAAATCCACCAACTATTCCAATAATTAAGAATATTTTAAAGAATTTCTTCTTATTTCCACGGTAATTAGACCAAGCACCAATAACCGGACTTAAAAGTGCTACAGTTAAAGCTAACGCACTCGTTAAATATTTAAATATTGCAGATCCAGTATTCCAATCTGCTCCAGCATGTCCCATATAAACATCTTGATATAAAATCGGGAACAGCACTGTAATAACTGTTAAAATAAAAGCAGAATTAGCAACATCATATAAAACCCATGCACGCTCTTTCTTACTAAGTTTTAGAAATTTAAACATAATCTCTCTCCATTCTGTTTTTTTTCTGTCTCATATATTATAGCATAAATACTTAATATCAAGAAAATATTTTGTATTTCAAAGTAAATTGTAATATAATATTTATTAACAAATATTATGATATAATAACAATAAGGTGATAATCATGGAAAGAGATCTAAGAAAGTTAGTACTTAAAAAAGGTTATTTTAAAAAAAATGAAACCATCGTTATAGCGCTCAGTGGAGGTGCTGATTCAATGGTTCTTTTAGATATATTAAATCATTTAGAACTAAATTTACATTTAATCATTTCTCACGTGAATCACAAAAAAAGAACTGAATCTGATATTGAATATAAAAATATTAAAGATTTATCAGAAAAATTAAATTTACCTTTCGAAGGTTTAATTGTTAAAAAGAATCAAAAAGTTAATTTTCATGATGATTCAAGAAATCAAAGGTATAGTTTCTTCAAAGCTGTTGCACAGAAATATAAAGCAACAAAAATTATTGTTGCTCATCATTTAGATGACCAAATAGAAACAACATTAATGAGAATAACAAGAGGAACTTCATTTAGTGGTTACGCCGGAATTCCAAAAATAAGAAAAGACCGTAATATTTCAATTGTAAGACCATTAATGGATGTTACAAAACAAGAAATTCTTAATTATTCAAAAAAATATAATATTTTATATTATGAAGACTTTAGTAATAGTGAAGATATCTATACTAGGAATAGATACCGTCATAATATTATTCCATTACTCAAAGAAGAAAACCCTAATTTCAATGAAAAAATAATGCAATTTAATGATTATATTGAATCAGCTGATATTGTGTTAAATAGATTAAAAGATGAATTTATAAAAGATAATTGTTTTTACAACAATGTTAATTTAAAAATATTTAATAAATTAGATAAGATTATAAAAATTAAAGTAATTAAACATCTTGTAAATATTACTACAAATAATACTGTAGAAATAAGTTATGAACAGTATACAAATATTATTAAATTGTGTCTTAGTAAAACCCCGAATCAAAAAATATCCTTAGGAAAAAGCTATGATTTTATTAAAGAATATGATTATATTTATATTGAAAAAAAAGAAAAAATAGTCGCACAAAATATTGAAATAAATGATTTTGGAGAATATTATATATCAAACAATGATAGTTATATTTTTAGTATGAATAAAATAGAACAATATAATAGAAATTATTTTGAACTATGTTATAATGATAAAGTATTTCCTCTTTACTTACGAAATCGTAGTAACGGTGATAAAATGGTTCTAAAAATAGGGACTAAAAAAGTAAAAGATATTTTGATTGATCAAAAAATACCTTTATCAACTCGCAATAAACTATTTATTATTGCTAATAAAGATACTGTACTATGGATTCCTGGAATTAAAAAATCTTATCAGCCAAAATGTATTAAAAAAATCTATATATATGAGGTGAAATAATGTTAGAGAAAGATATTGAAAAAATATTAGTATCAAAAGAACAAATTTTCCAAATTGCTAAAACTATGGGTAAACAATTAACAAAAGATTATAAAGATAAATTTCCTTTAGTTATTGGATTATTAAAAGGTTGTGTACCATTTATGGGATGTTTACTTACTGAAATGGATATCCATCTTGAAGTTGGATTTATGGATGTTTCAAGTTATCACGGAGGAATAAAATCTGTTGGTGATGTCCAAATACTAAAAGATTTAGGTATTCCTGTCCATGATCGTCACATTATTATTACTGAAGATATTGTTGATACAGGTAAAACAATCAAAGTGATTAGAGATTTATTAATGTATCGCGGAGCGAAAAGCGTTGCAATAGCAACAATGCTTGATAAACCAACAGGAAGAATTGTTAAATTAGTTCCTGAGTACGTTGGAACAGTGATCCCTCAAGAATTTGTAGTAGGATTTGGATTAGATTACGATGAAAAATATCGAAATCTACCGTATGTAGGAGTATTAAAACCAGAAATTTATAACAAATAAGGAAGTGTTAATATGGCAGAACAAAAAAAACTTAAGCCTCAACAAAGAAGACTCGGTAGTCTAGTTGTTGCAGCAATTATTTTATTATTTGTATTCGCAGCAGTTTATATGTATACTTATCAGGAAAAACAGCCTATCGAATATAAATATAGTACCTTCATCACAAAAATAAATAGTGATGAAATAGCCACAATAAAATCAACTCCAATTTCAGGTGAAATCAATGCAGGTGCTTACTTAATTGAAGGAACTTTAAGAAATGGAAGTTCTTACTTTTTAGAAATCCCTACTCAAGAATCTTTACAAGATATTATTGATTTAGCTGAAACAAACAATGTTGTATATGAACATGTTAGAGGATCATCTTATAACTTTTGGAGTATTTTAATAATCCTCTTACCAATTATCGTATTAATATTCATTATTGGATTCTTTATGAGAAATCAAGGCGGAAATAATAAAGCCTTTGATTTTGGTAAAAACAGAGCTAAATTAAACAAAGGAAAAACAACCACATTCGACCATGTCGCAGGTATTGAAGAAGAAAAAGCCGAAATGGCAGAATTAATAGATTTCTTGAAAGACCCAAAAAAATATATTTCTTTAGGCGCTAGAATACCAACAGGTGTATTGCTTGTTGGGCCTCCAGGAACTGGGAAAACATTACTAGCAAGAGCTGTTGCTGGTGAAGCAAATGTTCCATTTTACACAATAAGTGGATCTGATTTTGTAGAAATGTTCGTTGGTGTTGGAGCAAGTCGTGTTCGTGATATGTTTAAAATAGCGAAACAAAATTCTCCTTGCATTGTTTTCATAGATGAAATTGATGCGGTTGGTCGTCAAAGAGGCGCCGGGCTTGGTGGAGGTCACGATGAACGTGAACAAACACTTAATCAATTACTTGTTGAAATGGATGGTTTCGGAGTTAATTCTGGAGTTATAGTAATTGCTGCGACAAATAGACCAGATGTTTTAGATCCAGCTTTACTTAGACCAGGACGTTTTGACCGACAAATTACAATTGCAAGACCAGATATAAAAAGTAGAAAAGAAATTTTAAAAGTCCATGCTAAAAATAAAAAAATTGATCCTAGTGTCACTTTTGAAGAAATCGCAAAAAGAACTCCTGGATTTACAGGAGCAGATTTGGAAAATCTATTAAATGAGGCTGCTATATTAACAGCTCGCGAAGGTAAAAAAGTAATCAAACTTTATCATATTGATGAAGCAATTGACAGAGTTATGATGGGTCCTGCAAAAAAATCTCGAGTTTTATCAAAAAGAGAACGGAATTTCATAGCTCACCACGAAGCAGGACACGCTGTTTTAGGTATTAAATTAGATAATGCAAATATAGTTCATAAGGTAACAATTATTCCTCGTGGGCAAACTGGAGGGTATGCATTAATGCTTCCTGAAGAAGAAGAATCATTTTTATCTACTAAAACAGGATTACTCGATAGAATAACAGGATTACTTGGTGGACGAGTAAGCGAAGAAATTATTTTTGATGATGTTTCTACTGGAGCACATAATGATTTCCAAAAAGCAACCGAAATTGCAAGATCAATGGTTACCGAATACGGAATGAGCTCTCTTGGACCAATTCAATATGAAAAACGCTCAGATCAAGTTTTCTTAGGTAGAGATTATAATACTAATAAAATGTTTAGTGATCAAGTTGCATTAGAAATTGATAATGAAGTCAGAAAAATTATTGATGAATGTTATACTAGAGCTAAAAAAGTCCTGTTAGAAAATATTGATTTAGTTAAATTAATTGCTAAATATTTACTCGAAGTAGAAACACTAACAAAAGAACATATTTACGAAATAGTAGATACTGGTAAATTGAGTTGGTGGGAAAATAAAAAAGCTAAAGAAAAAGAACTTAAATTAAAAGAAAAAGAGCTTAAAAATACTAACCCTAAAACAGAAGATAAAAAAGCTGTTGAAGAAACCAAAGAATCTAATGATAAAGATTTAGTGAAATCAAACGAAAAAAATAGTTAAAACTAGTATAAAAAGGATATCGCGGATATCCTTTTTATATGATATAATAGAATCGGTGATATAATGAGATTAGATAAATATTTAAAAGTTGCAAGAATTATTAAACGACGCACTGTAGCAAAAGAAGTTGCGGATAATGGACGTATATTTATAAATGATAGAATAGCTAAATCAAGCACTAAACTTTTTGTGGATGACATTATTAGTATCCACTTTGGTAATAAAGTTGTCACAATTAAAGTTCTTGAACTTCAAGAATCAACAAAAAAAGAAAATGCTAAAAATATGTTTGAAATTATAGAGGAAAAAAGGCTATAATATATTGTAAAACCAATAAATTTGATATATAATTATCATTCTAAAAGAAATAGGTGAAAAAAATGAAAAAAATTGTACTTGTTATTTTATCGGTTGTGTTATTTATGACGCTATCCGCTTGTAAACACCACGATGATGCTGATAACATTATTTATGTTACTGTATACCCAATGCAATACCTTGTAGAACAAATCGGTGGAGATACAGTAATTGTTAAAAGAGTTCCTGGATCAACAGTTCATAGTGAATCAATTGATTGGAGTGCAAAAGAAATTATCGATATGATTAATGCTGACTTATTGTTTTATGTAAATGCCGGAGTAGACACTTATATTCCAAATAATGAAGAGTCAACTTTTAATGATGGAACAGTAGAATTAATTGATGTTTCTCAAAATATCACATACAACAAAGTTTGTTATTCACATGAACATACTCATTTATATCCTGATGATAATCCGATTTTAGACTGTGATGAAAATTCATTATCTGATGATCCACATTTTTGGTTAGACCCTGTTAGAATGTTACAAGCAGCTGAATTAGTACGAGACAAATTAATAGTTGCTTATCCAGAAAATAGTGAACTATACGAAAATAATTATACTGTTCTTTCTGCTGCATTAGTAAAATTAGATGATGATTACCAAGAAATGGCAGATAACGCTATTAAACCAATTATTACTACCGCTATGCTTTTTACATATTGGCATGCTAGATATAATCTTGAAATTCTTTCAATAGTAACAAGTCCTCACTCATCAGAAAGCATCCCTAGTGGCAGTTTAATTGAATTTATAAATGAAGCTCAATATCATTTTATTCATTATATTCTTTTTGAAAAAAATACAAATTCACCTGCTGGTGAGCAGGTATTAGATCAACTTGTACAAGTTGATGAAGATGCAGTCGCTCTTTACCTACATGGTCTCGGAAATCTAACGAATGATGAGATTGAAAACGGCTCAACTTACATGTCTATCATGTATGATAACTTAGATGTATTGAATGAAGCTACAAAATAGTACAACTTTTGTACTATTTTCTTTATACAAATCGTAACTATATGGTATAATCTATTATGCACGAATTAAACGAGGTGACTATTAATGATAAAACTATCAGATCAAGAAATTGTTAGAAGAGAAAAATTAGAATTTTTAAAAGAAAAGGGTGTAGATCCATTTGGACAACGTTTTGTCCGAAACTATAATACACAAAAATTAAGAAAAAAGTTTGATAAGTTTTCAAAAGAAGAACTACAAGACTTTAAAAAAACAAAAATCAAAATTGCTGGACGCGTTATGACTAACAGAAGAAAAGGAAAAGTTGGTTTTTTAAATATTATGGATCAATTTGGACAAATTCAATTATATATAAGAAAAGATGCTGTTGGAGAAGAAGTATATGAAATTTACAAAAAAGTAGACCTAGGAGATATTATCGGGATATCTGGAACAATTATGCGAACAAATATGGGTGAATTAAGTATTAAAGTATCAAAATATACTCATCTTTCTAAAGCATTAAGACCCCTTCCTGAAAAATATCATGGACTAACGGATATTGAAGAAAGATATCGTCGTAGATATGTAGATCTTATTACAAATATGAAAACCAGAGAAACATTTATGATTCGTTCGAGGGTTATTACAATGATGAGATCAATATTGGACAAAAAAGGATTTACTGAAGTAGAAACTCCTGTTTTACATCCTATTCTTGGTGGAGCTAACGCAAGACCATTTATAACTCATCATAATACATTAGATATGCCATTCTATTTAAGAATTGCAACTGAATTATATTTAAAAAGACTAATTGTTGGCGGATTTGATGGAGTTTATGAATTTGGTAGAACATTTAGAAATGAAGGAATGAGTGTCAAACATAATCCTGAGTTTACAATGCTTGAATTATATCAAGCATATGGAAATATTGATACAATGATGGAACTAACAGAAAATTTAGTTTCAACAGTTGCTAAAAAATTAAATAAAGAAACACTTACTTATGGAGGAACAGAAATTCGCCTAGCTGCTCCTTGGAAAAAACTACATATGGCAGATGCTGTTAGAGATATTGTTGGAATTGACTTTTGGGATAAATCAATGACTTTTGAAAAAGCAAAAGCTTTTGTCTTAGAAAAGGATTTAGAAATCCCTGCACATTTCACTGGAACCGGACATATTTTAAATTTATTATTTGAAGAATATGTTGAAAGTAAGATTATACAACCAACCTTTGTTTATGGACATCCAATCGAAATTAGTCCTTTAGCAAAAAAGAATAGTGAAGATAACCGTTTTACAGATCGTTTTGAATTATTTATTGATGGTAGGGAGTACGCTAATGCTTTTACCGAATTAAATGATCCAATTGATCAAAAAGCACGTTTCTTAGCTCAATTAGAAGAAAAAGAACTTGGTAATGATGAAGCAAATGAAATGGATACTGATTATATAGAAGCTTTAGAATATGGAATGCCACCAACTGGTGGACTAGGTATTGGAATAGACCGCTTAATTATGTTATTAACTGATTCTCCATCTATAAGAGATGTTTTATTATTTCCACATATGAAACCAAGAGGAAAATAATATTAAGAACTGAATTTGATTCAGTTCTTTTTTTTAGATTTTTTTATTTCATGTTCTTAAAAAGATTATAAAGCATTAAAAAAGCACAACATGTGGTTGTGCTTTTTAAATATCTGTTCCAAGAACTAATTCATCTTCTTCATAAATAAAAATTCCTAAATTTTCAGCAATTTCAACGAAAATATCAACAATACTGACATACTCATAATCTATCATACCAAAAACAATTTTTAATGTTTGATTCATTTGATCTTTAATGTAATCAAAATCCTCTCTTCTTTCATTTATCATGTTTTCAATACAAGTTTCTAAGTCATTTAACTCAAGAATATCTGAATTAATATCATTGTTTTCCATATCTGTTCTAATATCATTTATATATAGTAAATACAAAACCATTTCACTATAATTTACAAAATCATCACAATGCGATTGAAATAATGTTTCAAAATAGATTTTAATAATTTCAAATTGTGAATGTAAATATGAAAATCCTGCTTGAAATATTATATCTAAATCATCATCTATCTCTTTTTCTTCAACTAACAAGTCATAAATATAATTCAAAACTGAATAGATAGGTTCTAGCCTATCATATATAACTGATCCCTTTTCTTGAAAAGTAGTTATAGTATCGTGGTTTTCTAATTTCCAAGACGCAAAATCTTTATAGATTAAATTATCCAAGAGCAACATCCAATGTCATCATGACTGCAAACCCAACCATAGCTCCAATTGTTGCTATTTTTGTTGTTTCCATCATTTGAGATTCTGGAATTAATTCTTCGATTACCACATAAATCATAGCTCCTGCTGCAAAACTTAAAGCATATGGCAATGAATTCCTCATTGCTATTGCTAATAATGCACCAACAACACCCGCAATAGGTTCTACTATTCCACTAAGTTGTCCAATCATAAATGCTTTTTTACTACTCATACCTTCTCTCCTCAAGGGCACACTAACTGCTAAACCTTCTGGAAAGTTTTGAAGTCCAATTCCAATAGTTAATGCAATCGCTCCACCAATAGCTGCAGTTGCAGCAACACTAGAATCAAAAGCTACAGCAGCATATCCAAACGCAACTCCAACAGCTAATCCCTCAGGAATATTATGAAGAGTAATTGCTAAAACAAGTAATACACTTCTATGCCAAGATGAGTTCACCCCTTCTTGATGATGACTCATAACATGCATATGAGGTAAAAATTTATCAACTAACAATAAAAATAAACCTCCACATAGAAATCCAATAACTGCTGGTACCCAAGGAATCATTCCAAGCTCATCAGCTAAATCAATACTTGGACTTAATAAACTCCAAAAAGAAGCAGCTATCATAACTCCCGCACTAAAACCTAGTAATCCATTAAATAATTTCTTTGAAATATTCTTAAATGGAAAAACTAAAGAAGCACCTAATGCAGTAATTGCATAAGTGAATAGTGTCCCAATTAATGCAGCTAAAATAGGATTTTCGTAAATCCAATTAATCATAAGCTCACCCTCTATGCTTTATTATTTGATCCAAATAAAGTTATTTTTTCTTTTACAATATCAACTATTGCTTGTGTTCCTGGAGCAAGCAATTTACGAGGATCAAATCCTTTACCTTCTAAATCTTTTCCAGCTTCAATATATTTTCTAGTAGCGTCAGCAAATACTAATTGACATTCTGTATTAACATTAATTTTAGATACACCCAAAGCGATTGCTTCTCTAACCATATCATTCGGTATTCCTGTTCCACCATGTAAAACTAAAGGCATATTTCCTGTAATTTTTTGTATTTGTTTTAATACATCTAATCTCAATCCTTGCCAATTTTCAGGATATTTTCCATGAATATTTCCAATTCCAGCAGCCAAAAAGTCAATTCCTAAATTTGCAATCATTTTACACTCGTTAGGATCAGCAACTTCTCCACCACCTATAACACCATCTTCTTCGCCACCTATTGCTCCAACTTCAGCTTCAACACTAATTCCTTTTTCACGAGCAAATTTAACAATATCTTTTGTTTTTTCGATATTTTCATCAATATCATAATGTGATCCATCAAACATTACACTACTAAATCCAGCTTCAATACATTCTTTTGCTCCTTCAAAACTACCATGATCTAAATGAAGAGCTACAGGTACTGTAATATTTAGAAAATCCATAATTCCTTCAACCATACTAACAACCGTTTTGTATCCCATCATATATTTAGCAGCACCTTCTGATACTCCTAAAATTACTGGTGAATTTAATTCTTCAGCAGCAAGTAAAACCGCTTTAATCCATTCCATGTTATTAATATTAAAATGTCCAATAGCGTATTTTCCTTTTCTCGCTTTAATAAGCATTTCTTTTGCAGGTACTAGTCCCATTTTTATTCCTCCTAAATTTTAATAAAATCATTATTATTATACATTAATAGCTTTTAAATGTAAACTAATCAGCCTTATAATGTCAATATAAATCATTGCAAAAAAAACACCGCAAATGCGGTGTTTATTTACCTGACACAACTAAAGACTTAATTCTTATTGATGG
>CAZWIZ010000002.1:0-153782 GCA_964634385.1 uncultured Candidatus Izemoplasmatales bacterium
CGCTTTTTTCATACCTTAGGGGGGGCTGTGTGTCCCAGAAAATCGTGGCAGTGCACTTTTTTCTTCATTTCTTATTAAATAGTCAATATTTTAACTATATTACATATCACTTAACACAGCACTTTATTGAAATTACACTATGGAAGCAATATGGGATGGTCATAATGGTGGAGTTGAGGGGATTTGAACCCCTGTCCAAAGTAGCCGAAACTAAATTTTCTACATGCTTAGTTTATCATATTTTTTAATTAGCAAATTGGTGACAAACAGCCAAATTACTAACGAGTCCTATTAAATTCATTTCAAACAGTTAAGACTGCACTGTTTAAATATATTCTACTAACTGTTCTCCTGCCTAAAGTCGTAGACTACAAAAGGGGGAGATCGCGCTTATTATTAAGCTGCGAAAGCGTAATTTTCGTTTCCGATTATAATTTAACCTAGTGTTTTTACTTGCACAACCAAGGCATGCTTGTCGAGCTCTAACTACCCTGTCGAATCCATAAACAACCCCATTGTCTAAATTATGAATGCTACTATTATTAGTCCAATACCAATAATAACATTTAATACTTTTACTCCTGTTTCGCCAATTAAATTAGCCCATCTTCTTCCTTTTCTTGTTTTGTTAACAATCCCTGTTAGTCCAGCAATAACGGTAAATATTCCGATAACTAATAAAACAATCTGTTCTGTTCCCATCTATTTCACCCCTATTTATATTATACCATAATTTTTCTTTTATTGTAAATTTAATAGCGTTCTTTTAATGTTTGTTGCGCTCTTTTGAGCGCGTCTTTTTCTTTTAAACTTTGTCTTTTATCATAGTTTTTCTTTCCTTTAGCCAAGGCTATTTCAACTTTACATAAGCCTTTTTCTAAATATACCAAAGTAGGAATTAAGGTAAGTGGTTCTTTAGCTAGTTTATTAGTAATTCTAATAATTTCTTTTTTATGAAGAAGCAATTTTCTTGTTCTTTTTTCTTGATGATTAAAGAGGTTTCCATGATTATATTTAGAAATATGCATATTAACAATAAAGATTTCTCCGTTTCTAACGCGAGCGTAAGCATCAACAATACTGACTTTCGCAGTTCTAACGCTTTTAATCTCTGTTCCCTTTAAAACAATTCCACATTCATATTTATCTAATAAAAAATATTCATGACTGGCTTTTTTGTTTTTAGTAATAATCTTCATATAATCACCTCCGATATTCTTACATTATTTTAAAATCAATGTCTCCATCACTAATATGGGTATTCATTACTTTAACTTTTACTTTATCTCCGATTCTAAAAATACGGTGTTTTCTTTCGCCGATTAAAATCATTAAGTTTTCATCATAAACATAATAATCATCTCTTAATTCAGAAATATGGACTAACCCTTCAACTGTGTTAGGTAAAGTAACATATAAACCAAAACCTGTTACACTACTTATTATACCATCAAATACTTTATTGATATACTTCGTAATATATTCGGCTTTTTTCATATCGACTACTTCTCTTTCTAGTAAAACAGCTTTTCTTTCTGTTTCACTTGCTTGATGAGCAATCTCAGGCATTACTTCTTGGTAGTACTCAATTGTTTTTGTTGATTGATTATTTTTAAATAAATACTCTCTTAATAACCGATGCACAATTAAATCAGGATATCTTCTAATAGGCGATGTAAAATGCGTATAAAACTCAAACGCTAGTCCATAATGCCCAATGTTTTGTTCACTATAAATCGCTTTTTGCATACTTCTAAGCATTAAAAGATTAATACCTTTTTCGGCAGGAGTATCTTTAACATTAGCTAGTAATTTTTGAAGTTCTAAATTACTTATTTCTGTTTTACCTTTCACTTGATAACCTAAAGCACTGCTCATCTTCAATAAACGATGGAGCTTTTGTTCTGTTGGTTTATCATGAACACGATATATAAATGGTAAATTAAGCCAATACACGTGTTCAGCAACAACTTGATTAGCTTTTAACATAAATTCTTCAACAATGTTTTCACTAATTCCACGTTCTCTTAACACAACATCTACGGCTTTCCCTTGATCATCTAAAATAATGTATGCTTCATCTGTTTCAAAGTTAATACTTCCAACTGTTTCTCTTTTCTTTTTCAAGATTTTTGCGAGGTTGCGCATATCATAAAACATTTCAACTAAATCAATATATTCATTATTTAGATCTTTATCACCATTAAAGATTTTATTTATTTTAGAATAAGTCATACGTTTATATGATTTGATAACACTTGGATATATTTCGTATTTGATAACTTTACCGTTTTGATCAATTTCCATTTCACAAGTAATTGTTAAACGGTCTTCATTTGGAACTAACGAACAAATATTGTTGCTTAAATTAACTGGCAACATCGGAACTACTGTCCCAGGTAAATACACTGATGTTCCTCTTTTATACGCTTCTATATCTAAAATACTATCCTTAGTAACATAATAACTAACATCTGCGATACTAACTCCTAAAGTGTAGTTACCATTTTTTAGTTTTTTAACAATGACAGCATCATCGAAATCTTTAGAATCATCCCCATCGATTGTGATTATCATTTCATTTCTTAAGTCTCTTCTACCTATGTAATCCTCATCATTTACTTTCGTAAATTGCGCTGCGGCTTGTTTTACTTTATCACTAAAAATAGGATCAATATCATATTTTAAAATTTTGCTTAAAATATCTACTCCTTTAGAATTAATATTTCCAATAACTTCACTTACGGAACATTCGATTTTTCCTTTATACGCATAATTAATTATTTCAGCCCGAACCTTATCAAATTTTTTAGCTCCATGATAGTTTTCTTTACGAATAATAATATTTTGTTTAATTGTTTTATCATCACTAATTAAATAGCCCATTCCGTCGCGATACTGAAGCGTTCCAATTATGTGTGTATATTTTCTTTCAATTACTCTTCTTATTTCGCCTTCTGGTCTTGTTCCACTTCTATTTCTAGAAACATAAACTAAAACTTTATCTAAGTTCATAGCCCCATTTACTGCATCTCTCGAAATAAAAACATCATCTCCCTGAGTATCAAGAGGAATAACAAAACCAAACCCTTTTTCTTTTAAATCTAAATGACCAACAATATAGTTAGTATTTTTAGTAAGGCTATATTCATGATTTTTATTTTCAATTATTATAGCTTCTTTTGTCAGATTATTTAAAGATTTAACTAATTCTTTAAATTCACTACTTGTCTTAATCTTTAAAACATCTTTAAAATTATCAAGCGATAATTTTTTTGTTGTTTCCTCATTTAATAATTCTTTTATTTTTTCTATCATAAAAATAACCTCCTCTATCCCTTTTTTAGAAAAAAAAGAACACTTTGAGTGTTCTTAAGATATCATTGCTAAAACGCTAAGTAATATAAATACTACACTTGTTCCAGCAGTAACACGATTTAAAATCAGTTCAAACCCACGTTTTTTCTGATTATTAAAAAGTTCACTCTTTTCACCACTAAAAGCGTTGGCAGCATTATCTTTTGAACTTTGCATTACTACTAAAGTAATAAGGAATAACGCTACGATTAATAATAATATATCTTCAATTCTCATGATTCTTTCCTCCTATAAACTTAATCCAATGTATATAAAATAACTAATTAGTATTAATATACTTGGAATAATGTATGTGTAAATACTTAGAGCTTTCTTTCTTAGTAAAGCTATCATTAATATTATAGAGTTAATTAGTCCTAAAATCAAGAGTAAAGAAATATTTTCTCTTAATGCTATATCAGTTACTAAAATATCATAAATGTTCTCTTTATAATTAACGACATCTACAACACTAATTATTGTTAAATTAAAAACATTTGATCCAACAATATTACCAAGTGCTGCTTCATAATTTTTCAATTTCATTAAAGACATAACCGCAGTAAGTTCTGGCAAACTAGTTGCTACTCCTAAAAAGATTGCACCAGCAAAAGAAGTACTTAAATTCAATTCAGTTGCTAGATTATCAGTTACTATTGTAACAAAATAACTTGAAGCAATAACTACTAAACTCCAAAGAATAAACATAATAGCTATTTTCTTATAAGATAAAGCACTTTCTCCATTATCATTTGTACTTTCTTCAGCATTCATACTTTTGATACTTAAGAAGTAAATAATTATTATTATTAATGAAATAATATTAAATGTTACACCAATTGAAATTCCAATTGTATCATAATCTAACCATCCAAATTTATTTAACAATAATGGCAATGCAAATATAACATACATGATAATAATCAAGCCATTAGTTTTTCTACCGGATTTTACTTTATTAAAAAATAAATGTTTAACAAAAAATAAATCAGCCACTGCTAAAATAACAATATTAAAAAGATTACTTCCAAAAACATTCCCAAAAGCAAGTCCAGGTTTAGCTAAAATAACAGTAGAAGTTATACTTGTAATAAATTCTGGCATTGACGTTACTGTAGCTAATAATATTCCGCCAAGAACCGCTCCACTAATACTGCTTTTTTTATCTAATTCATCGACAAAATAGCTTAATTTGCTTGTAGCGTAAATAACAACAAAAGCTAATAAAAAATACTGGGCAAAAAGGACAACCATCTAATCACTCCTTACAAACTATTATATTATATCTTAACTTGTATAAAAAGCATAGTTTTTATTTAAAAAAGTGCTAAACAGCACTTTTTTCTTCAACTGTTTGTTTTTTATCTATATGCTTATCAATACTATCAATTAGAATTCCAACTTTCTTATTAGTCAAAACCCCTATAGTTGGAAATAAGACAACAATTACACAAAATAAAGCTAGTAATGAAATATTATAATATTCAATAATTAATCCTCCTATTAGCATTGAAAAAGGAATTGCTCCATTACTTATTGCTCCCATTGTAGCAAAAACTCTCCCTCTAAAATTATCATCTACTATTTTAACAATCCCGGTATTTAATGGAACATTTGTTAACATTGAAAAAACAGCAAGTAATACCATTCCACCAAGAAACATAATATAAAACGTTTCAAAATTAACTATTCTAGCAGAAGCTAAATGAATAGTTAAAGCAAGGTACGCAAACGAAAGAGATAATAATGATAATCCAATTCTAATAACTTTATTAATACTTTTCATTTTCATACTTCCAACGATTAATCCAGCAATTAACATTGCAATACTAAAAGCAACCTCAGTATAAGCATATTCCATTTCAGCATTTACTCTCGCCAAATCATTATTAAATAAATAAGGAATTCCGATTGCGAATAAAGGAGTAAAAGCAAAATTCAATAATAAACTAAACCCGATAATACTAAATAATCCGGTTTTTCTTTTTATATATTTAAGAGATTCAACAAAATCATGAATTATTGTTTTTTCTTTTTGAAGAGTAGTCTCTATTTCAGTTTTTTCTTTACGATATTTTGCTTTAATAAACATTTCACTAAACCCTGAAATACCAAATGATAAAGCATTAATAATAATTACCCATGTCATTCCAAAGAAAGCGTAAAAAGCAGCTCCAGCAATAACTCCAATAATGCTTTGTAAACTTTGAATAATACTTGAAGCACCATTTGCTGCTTGAAGTAAATCTTCCCCTACAATTTCTGGGATGGCACTTGATATTGCTGGAGTAAATAATGCTGCATTAATACTAGCTAATATCCCTGTTATATAAAGACTTAAAATAATATTATCAATACTTGGAGAAGTTGCAATATATAAAGCTAGTATGACATACAATATCGCTCTAGCATAATCTGTTAAATATATAACTCTTACTCGGTTAAACCGATCAACTAAAACCCCGGCAATTGGACTAACCAAAATTCTTGTTCCAATAACAACAAAAAGAAAGAGCCCCATCGATAATGATGAGCCTGTTAAATCTAAAATATAAAATGACATTGCTATGCCCATTAAACTATTTCCTATTTCTGATACCAAATTACCAGCAAACAGGAGTTTATAGTTATTATTTTTAAATAATTCTTTCATAAAATACCTCGCGTATGTAATTTTCTAAAATGAGTTTATAGTTAACTAATAATATCTCTAAAACTATTAATACTTCTTATTAAAACCATTGCTCCAAATAAGCCAATTCCGTCCAAAACTAATGGTGGTATTATAATTAATTGTAAATCATTTACAACAAACATAACCATTAAAGTTAAATAAATAATATGAGGAAGAAATGATATTTTATTCTTGTTTTTATTTTTTAAATTGATTTTTCTAAGCATTTTTATCGAATAACTAATTGTATATAAGCTAAGTAAATGAAGAGTTATATCGATATATAATAAACTACTTAAAGGATCATTTAAATCAAATTCTTTAATTTTAAATATTAAAAATCCAATTGGAGCAATTGTAAGAATAAAAATTGAAATAACTAAAAAGAAAAACCTTTTTGCTTCTGGTTTATGATTTTCTAAATTGATAGTTATAATAAAATAAGCTAGAGCAAAAAGCATATAACGGTTAGAGAAATTTATTGCTAAAGACAGATAAAAAGCTGATGAGATAAAATAATTAATTATTTGTAAAGTTAAGTAAGATAAAAAGATACCAACAATCAAATTTCTAACTTTCAGATTCTTTTCTTTAGTCATGAATTTCACCACCTTATTTTATTATACAAAAAAAAGGACTAATTTAATAGCCCTTTATAAGATAGTAATTATTTTAAGTTATAAAATGATTTCATTCCGTTGTAAACTGCAGTTTCTCCAAGTTCATCTTCAATTCTTAATAATTGATTATATTTAGCAATACGATCAGTTCTTGATAATGATCCTGTTTTAATTTGTCCTGAGTTTGTAGCTACCGCAACATCAGCAATTATAGTATCTTCTGTTTCACCAGAACGATGTGAGATAACACATGTATATCCAGCTTTTTTAGCCATTTCAATACATTGGAATGTTTCAGTAAGTGTTCCAATTTGATTTAATTTAATTAAAATTGAATTAGCACTACCTTCTTCAATTCCTCTAGCTAATCTTTTAGTATTAGTAACAAATAAATCGTCTCCAACTATTTGAATTTTTTTACCAAGTTTAGCATTCATTAATTTCCATCCAGCCCAATCATTTTCATCATGTCCATCTTCAATTGAGATAATTGGATATTTCTCTACAAGTTCAACATAGAAATCAACTAAATCTTGTGCATTTAATTCTTTTCCACCTTCACCCTCTAAAACATAAACACCTTTTTCTTTATTATAAAATTCACTACTAGCAACATCCATTGCAAGCATAACATCTTTACCAGGTACATAATTTGCTTTTGTAATTGCTTCCATAATAACTTCTAAAGCTTCTTCATTACTTTTTAAATCAGGTGCAAATCCACCTTCATCACCAACTGATGTGTTATAACCTCTAGCTTTTAAAACTTTTTTTAGGTTGTGGAATACTTCAGCACCCATTCTTAAAGCTTCTTTAAAAGTTTTAGCTCCAACTGGCATAATCATAAATTCTTGGAAATCAACATTGTTGTCACCATGTGATCCACCGTTAATGATATTCATCATTGGTGTTGGGATTTCTTTAGCGTTAAATCCTCCTAAATATAAATACAGAGGTAATCCAACGTAATTGGCAGCAGCGCGAGCTACAGCCATACTAACACCTAAAATAGCATTAGCTCCTAATTTTGCTTTATTTTCAGTTCCATCAAGTTCAATCATTAAGTTGTCAATTAATACTTGCTGAGTTACATCCATACCTAAGATTTCTGGTGCGATAATTTCGTTAACGTTATTAACAGCAGTTTCAACACCTTTTCCTAAAAATCTAGATTTAACTCCATCACGAAGTTCTACTGCTTCATGTTCTCCGGTTGATGCACCACTTGGTACAATTGCTCTCCCAAATGATCCACTATCAGTGTAAACTTCAACTTCAACAGTTGGATTTCCACGTGAATCTAATACTTCTCTTGCGTATACATCACTAATGTATGGCATAATAAAAACATCTCCTTTAATATATAATTATAAATCTTCTCATACAATATCATTATAGACTTATTAAATTTGTTTTACAAACAATATTAAATTATTGAAAACACTTTCAATAATTTAAAAAAGAGGATTAATCCTTTTTAACAATCAAGCTTTTCGCAGTCATTTCTAAAGGTTGAGGTACTCCTAAAAGTTCAAGCATTGTTGGTGCAATATCTGCGAGCACTCCAGAGTCTCTAATAGTTAACCCTTTTTTTGTAATAATAACAGGAACTTTATTAGTTGTATGGGCAGTAAAAGCTGTTCCGTCATCCGCAAGCATTTTTTCAGCATTTCCATGATCTGCGGTAATAATAACTACTCCATCTTTATCTAAAATTGCGTCAACTACTTTTCCAACGCATTCATCAACTACTTCTACGGCTTTTACAGCAGCGTCAATTACTCCAGTATGTCCTACCATATCACAATTCGCAAAATTCAAAATAATAGTGTCATACTTATTAGTAGCTATTTCATCTAAAACGCGATCAGTTATTTTGTAAGCACTCATTTCTGGTTGCATATCATATGTCGCTACTTTTGGTGAAGCAATTAATGCTCGATCACTATTTTTAATTTCTTTATCAACTCCACCATCAAAAAAGAAAGTAACATGTGCGTATTTTTCTGTTTCAGCAATACGTAGTTGATTAAGTCCCGCATCACTCACAACATCTCCAAACATATTTTTAAGTTTTACTAATCCAAAAGCAATTTCTCCAATTACTAAAGGACTATAAGACATAGTACATACAAACGTAATATCAGTTGGTCCATTGCTGTAATCTAGCCCGCTTTTTGTAGGATTAGACATAGCTGTACCAATTTCAATAGCTCGATCAGGTCTGAAATTAGCAAAAATAATACTATCTTTATTTGTAACCACACCTTCTTTAACAACATTAAATGGATAAACAAATTCATCAACTATATCTTCTTTATAAGAAGCTAAAACGCCTTCAGTTGCTGTGTTTGCTTTTTTGCCTTTAGCATTACAAATAATATCATAAGATGGTTGAACACGATCCCAATTCTTATCACGATCCATTGCATAGTATCTTCCATGGACACTAGCTATCTTACCATATTCAATATCATTCATATAATTTTCTAAATCTTTAATATATGTTACTGCACTTTTTGGTGGAACATCTCTTCCATCTAAAAAGGCATGAACATAAGTTTCTTTTACTCCATGAGCTTTAGCCATGTCTATTAAAGCTTTAATATGTTTGATATGCGAATGAACACCACCATCACTTAAAAGACCGAAAATATGTAATTTAGAATCATTTTCTAACACATTATTAATAGCGTTTAAGTATGCTTTATTTGTTTGAAAGCTTCCATCTTTAATCGCATTATTAATTCTTGTTAAAGATTGATAAACAATTCTTCCAGCACCTAGATTCAGGTGTCCTACTTCACTATTTCCCATTTGCCCTTCAGGAAGTCCTACATGTAATCCATGAGCACTTAAATAATTCATTGGATATTCTTTCATTAATAAATCTAAATTAGGTTTATCAGCCATTTTAACCGCATTTCCTAGTTCGTTATCACTAATCCCAAAGCCATCCATTATCAGTAACATTACTGGTTTTTTCAAATTAATCACCTCTACAAAAAAATTATACTACTATTTTTAAAATATTCCTAGAATAATACCCTGTTGCGGTAGCGTTTTCATGTTTTAAGAAATGGGTTGATTTATAAGATATATATATTATAATGTAGTTTGAAAGTAGTTGATATGATGAAACAATTAATGTTAGAGAAATTATTAAAAGTTTTAAACACTAACAAAGGTCATGAAATATATAATTATACAGTTCCAGATTTATGGAATTGTTTTGACTATAATCCTGCAAAATTTGTAAAAACACCAAGTAATGAATTAATTGTAAATCCTTACGATTTCTATAGTTCCGTTATTAAAGATTATATTTTACCAAAGAAAAGAACAAAAATAAATTATCAAAATGCAATATCGTTATCATCTTCTAAGAAGCATCCAAAATCATATCGTGGTGGAGATTGGATTAAAGAAGCTGTTGTTTATTCAACAATGATTCGTACTAGCTCAGCATGGGATAGCGACCGTTCAGGAAAACTTGAAGATAAAAACATTTACCAAATGCCGGAAACAGGATCATTTGTTAAAATGTTATCACTTCTACCATTACTTAAAAAGATGGGTGTCAACGTTGTTTATATGTTACCAATATCTAAATTTAGTTTGAAAGATAAAAAAGGGGATTTAGGAAGTCCATATGGTGTTTCTAACTTCAATGAACTTGATCCTAATTTAAAAGATCCTTTAACTAAAGATAAAATGACTCTAGATGAAGAATTCAAAGCTTTTGTAGAAGCATGTCATATTTTAAATATTCGTGTAATGATTGATATTATCCCTAGAACTAATGCTGTTTCTAATGATTTAATAAAAGATTATCCCGATTGGTTTTATTGGATAAAAGCAAGTGAATATAATAAATACTCCGCTCCAAAAATAAAAAGCATTGGAAACGCTAGTACTCCTTCTATTAATATAATGGAAAAAGTATATCAAGACGAAGATACCCTACGTCATATAAATATGTTTCAATATGATCCAAAAACACAAAATGAAAAACTTTGGAACAAGATTAAAAACAGTGAATCATTAACAGAAGAAATCGAAAAATATTTTGATTTAAAAATAGCTCCTGCTTTTAGCGATCATATTAATGACCCACAGCCTCCATGGACAGACGCAACATTTTTTAGAATATATAAAGATTTCCCAAAAGAAACTGTGGGATTTTTAGATACAACGAATCGCCCTCCATATATTTTATTTGATACAATCAAATCAAATATGTATCATGGAGAAATTCCTAACATAGAACTTTGGGAAAAATTAGCTGATATAGTTCCTAGTTACCAAAGACGCTTCGGAATTGATGGAGCTCGTATTGATATGGGACATGCATTACCTGCCGAATTACTTGAGATGATTATTACTAAAGCGAGAATAAATGATAAAGATTTTTCTTTTATCGCTGAAGAATTACAACCATCAAATGCTGATTTTGCTTATGATACTGGTTATAATATGATTATTGGAAATGGTTTCATTATGGAACCTAGAGTTTTCGAAGGTGCGCTTCATGAATATATGTATGGATCTGTTAATTTACCATTGCCTGTTTTTGCTTGTGGTGAAACACATGACACTCCTCGCCTTGCCTCAAGAAACGGTAATGAACAACTTTCTAAATTACTTACTATCTTAAATATGTTTATGCCTAATGGTGTACCATTTATTAATAGTGGTCAAGAAATATATGAAAAACAACCAATGAATACCGGGCTTGACTGTAGCGAAAACGAGCAGTATTCACTTGATCCTTCTGATCCATATAATGGTAAACTAGCATTATTTGATAAATATCAGTTTCATTACACAAATAATCGCAGATGGGAACTTCCTGATATTTTAGATTTTATTAAGCCAATTAGATTACAATGGCTATCCCAAATTACTAACAAAAAGTCTTTTATTCCAATTTACAGTTTAGAAGATTCAAATACATTTATCGGTCTAGCATATTTTAAAAAGAATAACAAAGAAGCTGATAATTGTTTGATGATTTTAGCAAATGGAGATGCTTTTAATCAACAATTATTAAAACCCGATCTTACTAATTTAAGAATAATGTCCAATAATAAAGCAATGATTGGTAAATTATTATTTTCAACTCATGAAGCGCCACGTCAATTTACACAGTTTGAAAATTTCAATACAGTGAACTTGCATTTAGGTGCAGGAGAGATAAAAATAGTTAAATTTTAATAAGGTAGATTTTTTCTGCCTTATTTTTATTTTTAAAAAAAAGATAGCTATTTCCAGCTATCTTGATTTTGCAAAACTTAAATTCCATACAATAACTCTTTTAAAAAGAATATCTAAAATTATAACTTGAATTGGTAACTTAATAATTAAAGTTGCTATTCTAAGTGGTAAATCAGCTATCATTCCACTTCCCATAAATAAATACAATTGATAAGAGTTAAGTGAAAAACAAATAATACTAGTTAATAAAACTGTAAGTATAATTCTGATCATTGATAATTCTTTTCTTCCAAATAATAAGATACCTGGAACAATTCCCCACATCATTGTTGATATTGTGAATAAGTTAAATCCCGTTGCGTTGTTTGGCACTAAAATATTAAACCAGTCTACAATCAATCCACTAAATCCACCAATTATCGGGCCATACATTATTCCAATAATCATTAATGGAATATCGTAAAAAGAAAATCGATAAGTAGGTAATGTGAAGACGAAAAATGATTTCAATAAAAAACTCATTGAAATGAAAAATGCTACCCTAATTAAAGATCGTGTTGTAAAGATACTTTTTTTGTCTTTTTGCATATAAAAAAACCTCCATAAATTTTATGAGAGGTCCACGAGAAAACATCTAAAAAAGACGTTATTTTCAGCGGACGCACTATTTTACCGCCACAATTACTGTGTTCGTTTATACCCAACTTCCCATGGTATAACACTTAACGCAAAATAGTTACTCTGATTAAATCTATTTTAACTCTTTATATTATTTAATTCAACACTTATAGTTATTTAATGTGAAAATTAATCTCTTTTTGTTTTGTCTTTTTTAAAAATGTATTAATTCTAGAAAATACATGACTTCCAAAAAATGAATGTCTAGCTGATAATGGAGAAGGATGGCTCGATGTTATTACTAGATGTTTCCTATTAGTAATTAATTTCTTTTTAGAAATCGCATTATTTCCCCAAAAAACAAATACTTTTGGTCTATTATCATTATTTAATTTTTCAATAATATTATTAGTGAAAATTTCCCAACCTTTTCCTTTATGGCTAAGTGGACGATTATATTCTACTGTAAGTATTGTATTTAAAAGCAAAACCCCTTCTTCTGCCCAAGATGTTAATTCTCCATGTTTTGGTATAGAAATTTTTAAATCACTTTGTAGTTCTTTATATATATTTCTAAGAGATGGTGGAATTGTATTTCCTTTTAAAACGCTAAAAGCAAGGCCGTGAGCTTGATTAAAATTATGATATGGATCTTGACCTAAAATAACTACTTTTGTATTACTAAAAGAACACATTTCAAAAGCATTAAAGATTTCTTCTTTAATTGGAAATATTGTTTTTGTCTTATATTCATTTTTTATGAAGTTATCTAGTTCTTTAAAATAATCTTTTTGAAACTCACTATCTAAAATAGTATTCCAATCGTTATTAACCATTTTTATCACCTTTTATCATTATAACATACGTATAATAGCATTGTATCTATATTCTTGAAGTTATTTGTATAATTAATTAGAATTAAGATACATAGGTAAAGGCAGATTATAACATGAACTTAGATAGACAAAAAAAGCACTGAAAATTCAGTGCTTTTTATAATTTATTTATCTTTTATTTTTTATTTGTGCTTGTGCAGCAGCAATAATAGCTACAGGAATTCTAAATGGTGAACAAGATACATAGTTAAGTCCAGTATTATGGAAGAACTCAATACTTGTTGGTTCTCCACCGTGTTCTCCACAAACTCCAATAACAATTGATGGATTAACTTCTTTAGCTGAAGCAGTTGATATTTGAACTAATTTTCCAACACCTTTTTGATCTACAGCAGCAAAAGGATCAGAATCTAAGATATTTTTAGCTTTATAATCCTTTAAGAATTTTCCAGCATCATCACGACTAAATCCAAATGTCATTTGTGTTAAGTCATTTGTTCCGAAACTAATAAAGTCTGCGATTTCTCCAATTTCATCAGAAATTAATGCAGCACGAGGAGTTTCAACCATTGTTCCTACTTTATAATCTAATTTAATACCAGCTTCAGCAATTAATTGATCAGCTGTTTTAATAATATATGCTTTTAAGTACGATAATTCTTTAATAGTTGATACTAATGGTACCATTATTTCAGGTTTAACAACTTTTCCAGATTTAGTAACAGCGATAGCTGCCATAATAATTGCTTTTATTTGCATTACAGTAATTTCTGGATAAGATACGCCTAGTCTACAACCACGATGTCCTAACATTGGGTTAAATTCATGAAGAGTTTCTAAAGCTCTATGTAATTTATCTGGAGTAATTTGTAATTTTTCAGCTACTTCATCAACTTCATCTTCTTGTGGTAAAAATTCATGAAGTGGAGGATCAAGTAAACGAATACAAACTGATTTGCCTTCCATTACATTAAAGATTTCAGTAAAATCTTTTAATTGATGAGGTAATAACTTTTCTAATGCTTTTTCTCTATCCTCTACTGTTTCAGCAATAATCATACGACGAACATCAGTAATTCTAACTTCATCAAAGAACATATGTTCAGTTCTACAAAGTCCAATACCTTCAGCACCAAATTTTAATGCTTGAAGACTATCTCTTTCGTTATCAGCATTCGCTTTAACACCTAAGCTTTTAATTTCTTTTGACCAAGCTAAGATAGTTTGAAAATCTTCACTAAATTCAGGAGCTTTTGTTTCAATTGTTCCAGCGTAAACATTACCTGTTGTTCCATCAATACTAAATGAAGAAAGTTCAGGGTATTTAACACCATTAACAATCATATATCCTTCTTCTTCATTAATTTCTAATTCAGAACAACCAGAAACACAACATTTACCCATTCCACGTGCTACTACTGCAGCGTGTGATGTCATTCCACCTAACATTGTAACAAAACCTTCACATAAAATCATACCTTCGATATCTTCTGGTGAAGTTTCTTTTCTAAATAATAATAATTTTGTATTACTTTCTTCTTTTAATTCAGCTGCTTTTTCTGAACTAAAAACAATTTTACCACTTGCAGCTCCAGGGCTAGCAGCTAATCCATTTGTAATATAATCAGCTTCTGCTAATGATTTTTCATTAAAAACAGGATGTAATAATTGATCAACTGCATTAACATCAATAGAAGCAACTGCTTCTTCTTTAGTTAATAATCCTTCGTTTTTCATATCAACAGCTATACGAATTCCAGCAGCACCTGTTCTTTTACCATTTCTTGTTTGAAGTAAGAATAATTTATCGTCTTCAATTGTAAATTCGACATCTTGCATATCACGATAATGTGCTTCAAGATTATCTAAAATAGTAGTTAATTCTTTATAAATAACAGGAGATTTAACAGCGAATTCATTTAATTTCAAAGGTGTTCTAATACCAGCAACGATATCTTCTCCTTGAGCATTAAATAAGAATTCTCCAAAAATTTCTTTAACACCTGTTTTAGGATTTCTTGTAAATAAAACTCCAGTTCCTGAGTGATCACCTGTATTCCCAAATACCATTTGTTGAACACTAACCGCAGTTCCCCATGAATGATCAATTTTATTATGATCACGATAAATTCTTGCGCGTGGTGTATCCCATGATTCAAATACAGCATTAACTGCCATTTCTAGTTGAACATATGGGTCATTTGGAAATTCTTTTCCAGTTTCTCTTTCAACAATTATTAAAAATTCTTTAGCTACAGCTTTCCAATCTTCAGCAGTCATTTCTAAGTTTCCACTGTATCCTTTTTCTTTTTTAACTCTTTCAATTACGTCTCCAAATAAACTGTATTCTAATCCTTGAACAACTTCTCCAAACATTTGAATGAATCTTCTATGGATATCATAAACAAATTTAGGATTACCTGTTTTTTCAATCATCCCAGCAACAGCATCTTCATTCAATCCTAAGTTAAGAATCGTATCCATCATTCCAGGCATTGAAACTCTCGCTCCACTTCTTACAGAAAGTAATAAAGGATCAGTATTACTACCGAATTTTTTACCAGTTTCTTTTTCAAGTTTCGCCATATATACTCTTATATCAGCAAGTAACTCTTTTGAGTTCTTTCCTCCGTTTTTATAGTAATCAGTACACATTTCAGTTGTAATAGTGAACCCTGAAGGTACAGGAACACCCATTGTTTTCATTTCTGATAAGTTAGCACCTTTACCACCAAGTAAATTCTTTTGTTCTTTAGTACCCTCACCAAACATATAAATTCTTTTCATAGATTTTCACCTTTCTATATATATATTTTTTCTAAAAAGTCCGTGATAATTATAGCACTTATAATTTATATTTTCAACTAATACAACCTTAATAGTTTTTTAAAAAAGCGTTTACATACCCATATTTTTAGATGATTAATTTTAAAAAAATAGACAAGTCATCGACTTATCTATTTTGATATTTTAATAAATGTTCCGTCAGGATTAGGATGATCACTAAGATACTTTATAATTGGATCGTAATTTTCATCTTTCCCTGGTTTACAATTAGATAATTTATCTACTTCACCATCAATTATTCCTTCTGCGAACCCAGCACATCCTGGATAACCACATGCTCCGCAGTTAACTCCTGGAAGAAATTTAGTTACTGTATCAATTCTTTCATCAATTTCTACTTTAAAAAACTCTGCTGAATACGCAAGACCAAGTCCTAAAAGTAATCCCATAATGGATAATGTTATTAACGCTGTCATTTTATTCTCCTTTACTTTTTTAGAGAGCAACTATGATTATGACATAATGTACATGCTTCACTGTCAGCAGCAAACTCTCTAAATTCTTCAGGAACTGGTATTTGCTTATTTAGCATATATGTTCCAATATAGATTGATATTATTGCACCAATTACTAAGACAGTTACCAACATTAGATAATACCTGCAAGTCCTAAAAATGCTAAACTCATAATTCCAGCAACTACTAAACTAATAGGAACACCTTTCCAAGCATCTGGTACATTACTAGATTCCAGTTTTTCTCTAATTGATGAAAAAGCAAAAATGATTAGTCCAAATCCGAGTCCTGTTCCTAGGGCAGTTGAAATAGCGATAAACAACCCTTGCCAATAAGGCATTGTTTCTGTCCAAATATTAGTTATATTTCCTTCACTAATCCCCAATATTGCACAGTTAGTTGTAATTAACGGTAAATAAATACCTAAACTTTTATATAATGATTTACTTGTTTTTTTAATAAACATTTCAACAAATTGAACTAAACTAGCAATTACTAATATAAACGCTATGGTTGAAATATATGGAATACCATATTTATATAATACTAAATCATACAACGTATATGTTATAGCGGAAGAAATCACCATAACAAATAATACAGCTGCGCTCATACCAATTGCTGCGTCAGTTTTTTTACTTACTCCAAGAAAAGGACATATTCCAAGGAATTGCATTAAAATTACATTATTAATCAACATAGCTGATATAATGGCTGTTGCAAATAAAGTAAAACTCATGATTATTCACCTGCCTTTGCTAATTTTTGTGCTGCTGCTTTTTTCTTTTCAGCTGCTATTCTTTTTTTCTCAGCAATAAATTCCATTTTAGCAATAGCGATTTTACGATCTTTTCTTGCTTTTTTAAATTGGAAAGTAGCTAAAATCATTCCAAGTGCAATAAAAGCTCCTGGAGGAAGACTAAATACTTTAATTCCATAATCTGTAATATGAAATCCTGAATTAAATAAATTAATTATCATATCTAAACTAAACAGGGTAATTGGTGCATCACCGATTGGTAAATAAACACCAAACATAATTCCACCTGTAGCTAAAAACTCACGTATTATTCCGATAGTAACAAGTCCTAATGTAAATCCAAGACCCATCCCAACTCCATCAATTGCACTATCAACAACGTTATTTTTAGAAGCAAATGCTTCTGCTCTACCAAGAATTAAACAGTTAACAACAATTAATGGAAGAAAAACACCTAATGCGTCATATAAATCAATTGCATAAGCTTCAGTTAACATTTTAACAACTGTAACAAAAGTAGCAATAATAACAATATAAGATGGTGTTCTAACATCATGAGGAATCCATTTTTTTACCAAGCTAATAACAATATTACTACTTGCTAATACAAAGACAACAAGTAATCCCATTCCTAAACTTGTTTCAAATGTTGTCGTAACAGCAAGGGAAGGACACATTCCAAGTAAAAAAACAAATATTGGATTCTCTTTAAAAAAACCTTTTAAAAAATTTTCTTTTTTAGTCATCGTTATTCACCTCTGCTTTCTAAATAATATGTACTCGCAGCTTCAACTATATCAACAACTGAAGTATATGTATATGTTGCTCCAGTATGGGCATCTATTGAAATGTCATCAACTGATTGTCCACTGAAGTTACCAATATATTTAGATTTAATTGTTTGAACAAATGTTGGTGTATCTGTTGATGATGAAATAACAACATTTGAAATGTCTCCATCTACAGAAATTCCCACTAAAACAGTTACATCACCATAATTGTTTTTATCAGTTGCCTTATAAATATATCCAATGATATTTCCTTCTAAATTATAGATTATAATTTCTTGATCAAGATTATTATCTAAATCAATAGAATCATATGTAATAGTTTCATCCTCAGAAAGACCAAACAAATCTTTATAATAACTAACTTCTCGATCAATTTTATTTTGTTCAATTGTCTCTGCAGTTAATTCATTAATACCATAAATTATAATTCCACTTAATGCTCCAATAACTAATAGGACTATAGCTATTTTTAATTTACCCAACATAACTAACACCTACAATCGTAATAACAATTGTGACTAAGACAACAATAGCAAAAATGATTTTTTGTTTTTTAGTTATTTGTTGATTAGTCCATTTATAATAATCAAACGATGAAACAAACATATTCATAATTAGAATACTAAATACTACACCCTCAGGGTATGCTCCAAATACTCTAATAAAGAATGTTAAAACACCAAGAGCGAATCCAAAATAAATTCTACCACCTTTAGTGATTGGGGAGGTTATCGGGTCAGTAGCCATAAAGACTGCTCCAAATAATAATCCACCACTAACAACATGGAAAATCGGATACCATATTCCTAATCCTTTGTAAATAGCAACTACACTAGCAAGCAAAACTACTGTTCCTACATAAGTAAGTGGTATTCTAACTTCAAAACTAGTTCTTATTGCTAAATATACTCCACCAAGAATTATTAAAACCGAACTCATTTCACCAATACTACCAGGAATTCCAATTCCTGTAAAAAGATTTATTAAACTAAAATGGTCTAATACTGCAATATTAAAAATATCATTATTTAACATTCCAAGTGCAGTAGCTCCTGCGACTGTATCAACATCATAGCTTAACATTGTCCCAAAGCTTACGAAGATAAAAACACGTCCAAGTGCAGCTGGATTAAAAATGTTTTGTCCTAGACCACCAAAGATTAATTTTCCAAAGAAGACTCCAAATACTGCTCCTATAATAACAATAAACCAAGGTGTATTATCTGGTAATGTTAGAGAATAGATTAATCCACTTGTAATAGCGCTAAAATTATATAATGTAAAACTTTTATTTTTTAATTTAAATTTATCACCATCTAATTTATCAATTAATTGGTAATATAAATATTCTGTAACTGCCATTGATAAAATACTTAAAACTATAATAACAAGTGCTGTCATTCCATATTTATAAATAGCAAAACCTGTTACTGGTAATAAAGCAATTGTAACATCACGCATCATTCTTGTAACACTTGCTTTTGGTCTTTTTAAATAAGGACTTGTTTTTCTTATTATTTTTGGTAATGTATTTTCCATATTATCACCCAATCAATCTTTTAGCTTTACGAACATAATCAGTAACATGGATTTTACTTGTACACACATAAGTACAAAGTCCACATTCAATACATTTGTAAGCTTCAAGACCTTTCATTACTTCTTTATCATTTCTTTTAACAGCATTCATAATTTGAACAGGTTCTAAATGAGCAGGACAACTATAAACACAACTACCACATCTAACACATGGTTCTTCTTTATATTCAACATTTTTAAAAACTAATACTGATGTTGTTGTTTTAGAAACAACTACATCATCACTAGTTATCGATGTTCCCATCATAGGTCCGCCCATAACAACAATTACTTCTTTTTGTGTTAAATCATACCCATCACTTAATTCAATTAATTTCTTAACTGATGTTCCAACTCTAACACGAATATTTTGAGGGAATTTAACAGCATCACCATTAACAGTGAAATGTCTTTCATAAACAGGTAGATTATGTTTGATTGCTTGGTAAATACCATAAGCAGTAGTAACATTAAATCCAATCACTCCATATTTCATAGGAAGCTCTCCGTGTGGTATTTCAATACCAAGTGCCCATTTAAATACTTCTATTTCCCACCCTTGTGGATAATGATTTCCAAGTTTTGCTACTTCAACGTTAAGATCTTTATATCTAGTGTTTAATAATTGTGTTAGAATTTCAAATAAAGGCGTTTTCTTTGATTTAATAGCTATTAATCCTTTTTTAGCATTTAACGCTTGCATAATATATTTTAATCCTTCTAGTATTTCTCCTGGATGTTCTAAAATCATGCGATAATCACTACTTAAATAAGGTTCACATTCAACTGCATTAATAACTACTGTATCAATTTTTTCTTTAGTTCCTAATTTGATATATGTTGGAAATCCACTTCCACCAAGTCCAACTAATCCTTTATTCTTAACAATTTCAACCATTTCATTTTGTGTTAGTTTTTTTATTTCTTCATCAGTTCTATCAATAACACTCTTATCAAATGTATCTAAATAATCGTTTGTTATTTGAATAACATCAACTTTTCGACCAGTTCGATGAAATTTTTTACTGATTTTACCAACTGTTCCACTAATTGTACTATGAACTGGTTGTTCAAAGAAACCACCGTGTCTCATACCGATAACTTCACCTATTAAAACATGATCTCCTTCTTTAACATAACAATCGTATGTTTTACACCGATTGTTTTGAAGATGAATAAATACTTCATTAGGATTAACATATCTTAATGTAGGTAATGTTTTATCAAGTTCTTTATAATCTCGTACTTGTCTTGATTTTTTAATCATATTGTCACATCCTTGTTATAGTGTTAAATACTATTAATGATTTTTAATACTTCGCGTTTAATATATTCGTTTTTCTTTTTAGATAATTTTAAACTAATATCTTTTACAGCAATATAAACTTTAAGTTTAGGTTCAGTCCCACTCGGTCTTAATACAAACCATGATCCATCACTCATTGTAAATTTCAACACATTTGATTTAGGTAAATCAATTGTTATTTCTTTACCATTTTCATATTTTATACTTTGTAAATAATCTTCTACTTTTACAACTTCATTTCCTATAATTCTTTTAGGTTTATTAATTCTAAAATAATTCATTATTTCCTTAATTTTATTTGCACCTTCAACACCTTCTAGTACAATATTAACTAAATCTTCAAAATAATATCCATATTCCTTATATAAAAATAATAAATAATCATATAATGATTTGCCTTTTAATTTACCTATATTAGCTATTTCGCTAATTAGAAGTAGTGCTTGAATAGAATCTTTATCTCGAACAAAGTCTTTAATAACATATCCATAACTCTCTTCATAGCCAAACATAAATTCATAATCTGTATTTTCTATTTGTTTTGCTTGTTCACCAATAAATTTAAAACCAGTTAAAGTGCTAACTACATTCATGCCATAACTTTTTGCGATAGTTGCTCCAAATTCGCTTGTTACAATTGTATTATAGACCATTCCTTTTTGAGGAAGGGTTCCTTGTTGTTTTCTTGTTCTTAAAATGTAATCAACAATAATAGCTCCTGTCTGGTTACCCGTTAATAAAATGTATTCATTATTATGTAAACAAGCAACTCCTAAACGATCACCATCTGGATCAGTCGCTATTAATAAATCAGCATGATTTTCTTTGCCATATCTAATCGCATATTCAAATGCTTCTTTATTTTCAGGGTTAGGTGATTTAACTGTGCTGAAATAAGGATCAGGAATCATTTGTTCTTTAACTGGAATTACTTCATATCCATTATTTGTTAACGCTTTAACTCCAATAACAGCACTTGTTCCATGGAGAGGTGTGAAAACTATTTTTATTTTTTTCTCAACATTAGGTTTTAATTGAACTGTGTCAACTAGTTTTAAATACGCTTCATCAATTTCTTTTCCTATAATTTCAATTAGTCCACTTTCTATTGCTTTATTATATTCAATGTATTTAATTTTAAATACATCTTCAACTGAATTAACATATCCAATTACTTGATCAGCATATTTAGGAACTAATTGACAACCATCTTCATCATATATTTTATAACCATTGTATTTTGATGGGTTATGTGATGCCGTAACAACTATTCCCCCAATTGCATTTAAATGTCTTACTGCGAAAGACAATTCAGGAGTAGTTCTTAAACTTTCAAAAATATAAGATTTAATACCAAAGCTAGCTAAAACACAAGCACTTTCTTTTGCGAATTCAACACTTTTATTTCGGTTATCGTGAGCTATTACAACTCCTCTTAATACTTCGTTAGGATACAATAAAGATAAATACTTTCCAAATCCGTAATTTGCTTTTCTTATTGTATAAGTATTCATTCTGTTTATTCCTGCGCCAATAATTCCACGCATTCCCCCAGTTCCAAATTCTAAACTTTTATAAAAAGCATCTTCTTTTTCTTCTTCATTCATCTCTTTTAATTCGTTTAAAAACTCTTTATCTAAGCCTTTAACAGTTAACCATTTTTGATATTCTAATTTGTACACTAAGCATGCACCTCTTTCTTAAAAAATCCAATATTCATTATATTATATAACAAGTATTTTTACAATGTAAAATAATCATTTTTATAAATAAAAATGTGGGTTTTTGAAGCGTGAAAATAAAAACAATTTAAGACTTTAAAGATTTCAAGATAAGTTCTAGATTGTCCACTCAATTAGAATTCTCCTAAACAATTGTACGTATATTATTATAACTATTAATTTTGTATCACAATTCGTATTTTAATCTTTCCAATTATGTTTCACGTGTTTATAAATAAACAAATGATTGATTTCTAAATTAAAACAATATATCACAGATTTGAAATGCATTAAAACGCATCAATAATAAATAAAAAGCCAACAACAATCAAGATAATTCCAACTACTTTATAAAAATGATGAACATTATCTTTCCAAAGCAATTTTGATCTTGCAGTAAGAATTTTGTAAACAATAAATTCACTTTTCATAAAAGCACTTATTGTAAAAAATAAACCTATTAAAATCATAATGATTCCGTATACATAATTCATAAAATCAACTCCTTATAGATTAATATTAACATAAAAATTTAATAAAGAAAACGGTAATTAGTATATGATATTATAAAACTCTGTTAAAGACCTACATCTCTATTATAACCAATAAAAAGATTTGAGAAATTTCTCAAATCTTTTTCAGTTGTTTTTTTATAAAAATTCTTCTCCTGGATTCCATCCGCATGGAACCATTTTTCCTTCTACTTCATTTTGAAACACTTCTAAAGTTCTTAAAACTTCATCAACATTTCTGCCACCTTCACCATGATTAACATAGGCAGCTTTTAAAATACCATTTGGTGCAATAAAGAATGTTCCTCTCCATGCTATACCTTTTTCTTCATCAAGAACACCATAAGCTTCACTTACAACATGATTGTTGTCTGATGCGTGAATGTGTTTAAGTCTTTCTAAATCTTTTCTTTCTTGCCACGCTAAATGACTATAGACTGAATCTGTTGAACAAGCTATTAAAACTGTGTTTTTTTCTTCGAATTTTTTTGTTAAAGAATTAAATCTTTTTATTTCTGTCGGACAAACAAATGTAAAATCTAATGGGTAAAAATATAAAACTACCCATTTACCTTGTTCTAATATTTCATCTAAATTCACTTTTCCAATACGGTCTAGATATTCACCATTAGGCATAACTGCATCCATTTCAAATTTAGGAGCCGGTTTCCCTACTTTAGCACCTGTTACATAAAAATCGTTTTCATATGTCATAAAAATACCTCCTTAGTTTCTTTCTACTTAATACTATTATATATTAATATTTAATACAAATATAACGAACCATTATTTTTATAATATATTACTATTTTTTCTTAAATTCTATTGAATATTTAGTCATATAAAAACTGCACCCTCTCTTTTTCATAGTTTCCTATGTCCAAGTTTATGGGTGCAGTTCATTTAGGTATTTGCTTTTTCATTCCTAATTTTATATAGTTTATATTCCTTAATTAATTTTAATATAAAGTAAGGTGTAAACATTACAATGTATACTATCATATCTCTGGTTTCTGCGACTAGAAGAACGTGTACAAAAATTAATGTGTAAGCTAGATAAGACCATCTATGTAGTTTTTTCCAAACAGGATATTTAAATTTTGAACGAATTTTCGAAAATGAAGTAATAAATAACGGGATCATTATCACGAAAGCAATCAATCCTATCCAATAATATATTTCTGAATTATTGTTAAATAACTCAATTATATATTTAATTGCATGAGGAATAATAAAAATAAATCCAATAATCGAATACTCTTTCCTAATAGAAGTAAGTCTTTTACTTAGAATAGATTTCTTATTTAACGCCCCTGTGAACATAACAATAAATAATAAACTAAATCCTATATATCCATGAACAAACATTTCCATTACTTTTATTTTATCGAACAAGAAAAATGAAGCTATACTAAAAATAAGACTAATAACAATCGCTAAAATATATAACATTGTGCTATATTTTCGAATTCCTTTTCCAAAAAAATACCCTAAAACCGTTAATACTATTGATATTATTGCTACTTGCATGTAAATACATCTCCTATCTATTGTTTTTACCATTTTTTCAATGTGACATAATGTCATTATTATATATGACATCCCGTCATATTGTCAAGCAATTTTCATACTATTACAACTTAATATAATTAATAACAAATAAAAAAGGAGTAATAACTATGGCTAATAGTTATTGCTCCTGCATTATATTATAGTCACTAAATACTTAATTCTATCCAAAACAAATAAACAAACAGAATAAGGATAATCCCAGGAGATTAACTAATTAGAAATCCTCCGATATTTTCAATTAAAGATAGGTCCATATTAAATGCATCAAATCCCATCAAAATTAAAAAAGCTCCGATTAATAATAAAAACACTTTTCCACTGATTAATATTTTATGTTCACAAATCTTTTACAATCTCTTTTATCCATAACGCTAAACTCTTAGAAGATTTGTTAGCCATTTTTACAACATTATCGTGAGAATGTTTTGTTTTTTGTATTCCTGTTGCCATATTTGTTATAGTTGCAAAAGCTAGCGTTTTAATTCCTAAATAATTACTAACAATTGTTTCAGGAACAGTCGACATACCTACAGCATCACTTCCCATAGCTTTCATCATACGAATTTCTGCTTTAGTTTCATAATATGGTCCAGTAAATCCTGTATAAATTCCTTCCACATATTTAATATTAAGTATTTGTGCTTTTTCTTTTGCTAATGATCTTAATTTTAAAGAATATGGCTCCGTCATATCTGGAAATCTCGGACCTAATCTTTCATCATTTTTGCCAAATAAAGGATTTATTCCCATTAAATTAATAAAATCGTTTATAACCATAATACTCCCTGGTTTCAGTTTATCTGTATTTATTCCTCCACAAGAATTCGTTAAAATTAAATTTTCAATTCCTAACAGTTTAAATACATATATTGGGAAAGTAATTTCTTTCATTGAATAGCCTTCATAATAATGAAATCTTCCACTCATTAACAATACTTCTTTGCCTTCTAATTTACCATATATTAGTTTTGATATATGCCCTTTTACAGTACTAACTTTAAAATTAGGAATTTCTTCATATAATATTTCTACTTTATCATATAATTCATCCATTATACTTGTAAGTCCACTTCCTAATATTATTGCTGTTTTGGGATTCCCTAAATATTTTGATTCAATAACTTTTTTTGCTTCTAATGCTTTATCATACATGATTTCACCTCATAAAAATTATAACAAATATTACACTTTATAAAAAGTGTTTAAAATAATCAGTCTATTTCTTTTGGAGCTTATCTTCTAAATAATCAATTAAATGTGATATTCTTTTATACACTAAAAATGTTATTAAGTAGACTAATCCTGATAATAAAATATTAAAAGGTATTGCACTAAATAAAATATATTTTTCCATATAGTTTTCTGTAGTTACTCCAGGAATTATTGAAAGCATTCCAACAAGTGGTTCTACTGCACCATTAAAATAAAATTCAATATAAAAATCAATAACAAATAAATAGTTTGCCATGACGGCTACAAAAGTCCAAACAAGCATTCCACATAAGCTTGCAATTATTGCTCCTTTTTTTGTTTTTATTTTTTTATATATAATTGATGATGTTAACACAGTCGACATCCCTATAATTAAATCTATAATTTCTCCAGACCCAGCAGTAGATGAAAAAGGAAGTTTTATTAATGTTCTAATGATAACAATCGTTGCTCCACCAACCGGTCCCAATACAAATCCCCCGATAATCGCGGGCAAATTAGAAAACTGAATATCTAAAAAACTCGGGAAAATAAAAGGCAATGGAAATTTCAATATAAAATAAAATAATAATGATAATGCACTTAGGTTTGCAATAATAACAATTTGTAATGTTTTATTATTTCTCATAATTTTTTCCTCCAAAAATAAAAAAAAGCTAACGAATCGAATCATCGTTAGGCATCAAAAAAAGAATATTAAAATATCTTCTTCCATCTAGACTATACTATCGGTATAGGATTCACACCTATTCATGCGTCTTAATCACGCTCGCGGACTTTACCGCCGGTCAGGAATTCCACCCTGCCCTGAAGATTAATTCACTTGTATTATAGTTTAGTTTTTAATTATAGTCAAATAGAAAACAAAAAAAGTGCAAAAGCACTTTTTTAGTTATTTCATCTTCCTAATATTCCATATTTCTTTTGCATATTGAGTTATTGTTCTATCACTTGAAAAATATCCACTTTTAGCAATATTTATAATACACGATTCATTCCATTTTGCTTGATTCTTATAATAATTATTAGCTTTTTCATGGGCTATTTTATATTCTTCAAAATCTTTTAATACGAAATAGCGATCTTTATTCAATAATTTTTCTTTAATTTCTTTAAACTCATCAATTGCTACTTTTTCAAAAAAACCATTTGTTAACTGATCAATTACTAATTTTAAATCATTATCTTTATTATATATATCTTTAGGAGAATAACTATTTTCAATATTCATTTGATTTACTTCATCACTTGTTAATCCGAAAATAAAAATATTATCTTCTCCAACTAATTCAGCTATTTCAACGTTTGCTCCATCTAGTGTTCCCAATGTTAAAGCACCATTCATCATAAATTTCATATTTCCTGTCCCACTAGCTTCTTTTGAAGCTGTTGAAATTTGTTCTGATATATCACAGGCAGGCATTATTTTTTCAGCATAAGTGACATTATAATTTTCAACAAAAATCACTTTTAACAAATTAGACGTATCATTATCATTATTTACTTTTTCCGCTATTGTATTAATTAGTTTAATTATTAATTTAGCATAATAATATCCAGATGCAGCTTTAGCTCCAAAAATAAAACTATGAGGATAATAATTATCTTTAAATCTTTGGTCTGTTTTAAGTTTGTTATATATATACATTATATGAAGAGCATTCATTAATTGACGTTTATATTCATGCATTCTCTTTACTTGAATGTCAAATATTGATGTAGGATCTAATTGAATTCCTTGTTCTTGATAAATACGATTTGCTAAAGCAATTTTTTTCTTTAGCTTCATATCTTTAATAAGTTTTTGATATTTTTTTGTTTTTGCCTTAACTAATAATTTTTCAAGTTCATTAGGATTATTCACCCAATTATCTGAAACTAAATCTATAATTGTTGACAACTCAGGATTAGAATGAAGTAGCCATCTACGATGTGTTATTCCGTTTGTTTTATTATTAAATTTAGTAGGATATAAATCATTAAATTCTTTCATTTCAATATTTTTTAAAATATTAGTATGAAGTGCAGCCACACCATTCACGCTAAACGAACCTACAATAGCAAGATGAGCCATTCTAACTCTATCATATGCAATAATAGCTAATTTATTTATTAATTCTTGGCTATATTCTTTTTTTGTTAACATCCCACAAAAGCGACTATTAATTTCCTCGATTATTTGATAAATTCTTGGAAGTATTGGTTGAAAAATATCAACCGGCCATTGTTCTAATGCTTCTGCTAAAATAGTATGATTTGTATATGCACAAGTTTTTGTTGTAATATCCCAAGCATTATCCCAACTTATTGAATGATCATCAATAAGTAATCTCATTAATTCTGCAATAATTAATGAAGGGTGTGTATCATTAATTTGAAAAACTAGTTTTTCAGGTATATTAGTATACGTTTTATATTTTTTATAATGCTTATCAAGAATACTTTTAATTCCCGCAGCACTGAAAAAATATTGTTGTTTTAACCGCAATATTTTTCCTTCTCTTGTAGCATCATCAGGGTATAAAAATCCACTAATATTACGAATAGATAAATCATAAGTGAAAGCATCCATATCTTCTGGAAAAGTATCAGTTGGTTCAGCGTTCCATAATCTTAAACTAGTAACAACTCCATTATCGTTTCCAACTATTGGAACATCGTAAGGAATAGCTTTAATAATTTCATTAGGAAAATAGATGGCAACATCATTTTCAAAATTTACATATCCACCAAAAGGAATATTAACGGTTTCTTCATCTCTTCTTACTTCCCATACATATCCATCTTTTAACCAATCATCGGGTTTTTCAACTTGATACCCATTTTCTATTTTTTGTTCAAAAAGGCCATATCTATATCGTATTCCATTTCCAAATCCAGGGTATTTAAGAGAAGCCATTGAGTCTAGAAAACATGCGGCTAGCCTTCCTAATCCACCATTTCCTAAACCTGCATCAGCTTCATAATCTTCAATTTCATTAATATCAATATTTTCTAAATTAAAACCTTTTTCAATAATATTTCTTAATCCTAAATTCATTATATTATTAGTAATTAAACGTCCCATTAAAAACTCCATTGAAAAATAATGAATTTCTTTTAAATTATTTTTATTTAAATATTCTTTTGTAGAAAGCCAATTATCAGCAATTACTTCACTAACCATTTCACCTAAAACATTATATTTTTGTCTAATACTAGCATCTTCTAATCTAATAATATATCTTTTTTTAATTCTTAATTTAAATTCTTTTATAAACGTATGTTCATCTTTAAAAAAGACATCCATAAATATCACTCCTCGTTAGACCCATTATACCAAATTTACTGTCTTATTCCTTGTTTTACTATAATGAAACCGTTACCCTATTTAATTTTCGATAATAGTATTATAAAATTCGATATATTTTTGTGTAGATTTCGCTAAACTATTATCAGATTTCATCGCTCTTTCCATAAGCTTATTCCAGTCTTTTTTATTTGAAACAAATAAATTATAAACATTATTTATCGTAATTTTCATTTCATTAGAATCATAATTATTAAATGTAAATCCATTTCCCTTTTTAGTTATAACATCATATTTATCAACCGTATCATTAAGTCCACCAGTTCTTCTTACAATTGGTAAAGTACCATATTTCAAAGCAATCATTTGCCCAAGTCCACATGGTTCAAAACGTGATGGCATTAAGAAAACATCTGCCCCTGCATAAATATAATTAGGGCTAGTTGCGTCATATCCAATATTAAGTTTAATTTGTGTAGGATGTCTTTGTTCTAGTTTTATTAATTCTTTAATGTATTTTTCATCTCCGGAACCTAATAAGATAAATTGGATATTAGAATTGTTATTTAATAGTTCATCAAATGAGTTTAAAATTAAATCAAACCCTTTTTGTTCTACAATTCTTGTGACCATTCCAATAATAAATTTATTTTTATCAATTAATAAATTCATCTTTTTTTGAAGATATAATTTATTTTCTAGTTTATTCTCAATATTATCAATGGAATAATTAGTTTTAATAATTTTATCTGATAATGGATTAAAAGTACTAGATATTCCATTTAAAATGCCATAAAATTCTCTTTCTCTTTTCAATAAAGAATAAGTTAAGTTTTTACCATAATATTCATATTTTAACTCTTCTTTATATGTTGGAGAAACTGTCGATAATTTTGAAGCAGTGTTAATTCCTATTTCTAAAAAATTAATTTTTTCATTTTTAAAAACAAAATTAGTAATCCCTAATTTTTTAATAATTTTATTATCCGCAATCCCTTGATAATCAATATTATGAATAGTTAATAATGTTTTCAAGTCTTTATAAGGTGAATTATCTAATAAAAGCGGGATTAACGAGGTATGCCAATCATTAATGTGTACTAAATTAAAAGGTTTAAAATCATCAAGCATGTTAACTACAGCTTTATTAAAGAATGCAAAACGATCAGCATCATTTTCATAGCCATAAACTCTTTCGTAATCAAAAAATGTAAAATTATCAATGAAATAATATTTCACTTTTTTATACTGATAACGGTAAACTCTTATTTTATATTTTTCTTCATCATAGTAAACTGTTTTAGAAAATTGATATTTTAAACTTTCAAAAAAAGTATCTCTAATCTTTTTGTATAAAGGAAGAATAACTGTAATATCAATTCCTTGTCTTGCAAGATTTCTAGATAGCGATCCAATTACATCAGCTAATCCACCTGTTTTAATAAATGGATAACTCTCACTAGCAACAAGTAAAACTCTCAAGTTTTGGAAACTTGAAACAATTTGTTCTTTTTGAGTAACATACGGATTTTGCAATGTTCCTTCAATTTGTGTATTTTTCTTAACAATTGTCTGTTTATCTAAAATCGTATAATTAAGAATAGAATCTTTTTCAATGACACAATTACTCATAATAAAACTGTTTTTTACTAAGGCTCCTTCTTTAATTATTACATCTCGAGCAATAACACTATTTATAACAATTCCATCAATTAAACACCCACTTGATATCATTGAATTCTTTACTTCAGCATTTTTTAAATATCTAGCTGGAGGTGATGTTTTTTCTTTCGAATAAATTGGTCTCTCAGGAGTAAAAATACTACTTCCAATATCAAATCTAAGCATATCTAAATTTGATTTTAAATAATTGAATGTATCAGTAATTGTCCGAGTATATCCTTGATGTTTATATATAACAACTTTTAAATTAGGAGCTTTTTCAACTAATTCCATCATTGTTCGATATTCCAGTGAATCATAAGTCATAATATAATCAATTAATAATTTTTTAGAAATAATAAACGTTTTTAATCTTATATTCTTATACATTACTTCAGTAATATCAGCATTATTATCTACATGATATGTTAAACAATCATGAAAATCGATGTTCCACACAAGATTCGCGCTTGTAATAACCGCATAATCTTGACTAGAACGTTTAAAAAACTCAATGTGTTCATACATTCTTTGGAAAGTAATCATCTCATCTGGAGCAATATATAAACTTTTAGGTGGTAAAATAAAAAGACCATCTCTTCTTCTATCTAAATCCCATTTTTTACCACTACCAACATGGTCCTGAAGTGAACGATAATTTCCATAAGGAAAAATAGCGACATTTGTAATTCGCGAATTTTTAATGTTAGAAAGAGTAAAATCAATTAACCGATACTTACCCGCAAATGGTAATGCTCCTGGCATTCTATGAATAGTTAATTGTTCTAAATTATCTTTAAAAGTAGCATCTACAATAACAAATAAATTACTATTCATTGTTTTCACCTGTCTTCCAAAGATAATCATTATCAACAACTGTTACTTCATCAAACTTTAATGATGTATTAGCTGAAATAACAGATCCTTCTATTATTATTGCTTTTTCAATATAACAGTTTTCACCTATTTTAACATTTTGATGAATAATTGTATCTTTAATAATTGAACCTTTTTTTACAATAACACCACTACTAATTATTGAATGAATAATTTGTGCATAAATTAAACAACCATCACTAATCATTGAGTTATATATTTTATCACTTTCAACAATATGATGTGGTGGTAAATTAACTGATTTTGTAAAAATCGGAAATGATGTATACTCATTAATTTTTAAATATTGAGGATTATCTAATAAGTCCATATTAGCTTTATATAAACTATTAATTGTTCCAACATCTTTAAAATATCCGGGAAATTGATAACCGTAAATATTTAATTTTCTAGTTAATCCTAGTGGAATAATATCTTTTCCAAAATCAAATTGTTCTTCTTTTGTAATATCTAATAATTCTTTTAATACTTTTCTATTAAATATATATATTCCCATTGAAGCTGAAGATGATTTTGGATATTTTGGTTTTTCTTCAAAACTAATAATTTTATTACTTTTATCCATTTCTAATATTCCAAATCGAGAAGCTTCATCTAATACTTTAAATGTTGAAATTGTAATATCGGCATTAGTTTTAATATGTTGGTTAATCATTAAATTATAATCCATTCTATAAATATGATCTCCCGCTAAAATTAAAACATAATCAGGATCAAATTGATTTATATATCGAAAATGTTGGTTTATAGCGTGAGCTGTACCTTTTTGCCAAACTTCACCATCTATTGATGTATAAGGCGTCAAAAAAGAAATTCCACCTTCTGTAACATCTAAATCCCAAGTACTTCCATGTTCAATATAACTAAGTAATTCGTATGGCTCATATTGTGTGATAAGTCCAATAGTAGATATTCCAGAATTAGATAAATTACTTAGAACAAAATCAACCAATCGGTATTTACCACCAAAAGTAACCGCTGGTTTTGCGGTTGATTTTGTAATCTTCCCAAGTCTTGTTCCTCTTCCTCCAACTAGTACCATCGCTACTATTTGCTTTTTCATTTACTCACCACGTTTCAAAATTGTTAACGATAATGGACTTAAAATTATTTTTATTGATTGAGAATATCCATTACATTCAATATCTTTTGTGAATAAATCCTCTCCATTATATAAATCGGACCCACCATAAATAAGGTAATCACTATTGATTATTTCATAATATTTTCCTTTTCTAGGAACACCAATTAGAAAATCATTATGTACCATTGGTGTTAAATTTAAAATAACAATAACAAAATCGTTCTTATCTTTAGCATATCTAATAAAAGAAAAAATCGAATGGTTTTTATTATTTGAATCTATCCAAGAAAATCCTTTTGGATTATGGTCAAGTTCATAAAGAGATTTATTATTTTTAACAATTATATTCATATCTTTTACAAATTTACTAGCTCCAATATGAATTGGATATTCTAGTAAATTCCAATCAAGTTCCTCGCCATCTTTCCATTCATGCATTTGAGCAAATTCACCGCCCATAAATAGCAATGTTTTTCCTGGATGAGTAAAAAACAACCCCATTAATGCTCGATAATTGGCAAACTTTTGCCAATAATCTCCAGGCATTTTATCAACTAAGGAGTGTTTCCCATGAACAACTTCATCATGAGATAAAGGTAAAACATAGTTTTCAGAAAAAGCGTATGTTAATCCGAAAGTAATATTATCATGATGATATTTACGATATATTGGATCTTTTTCAAAATATTCTAATGTATCATTCATCCATCCCATATTCCATTTAAAATTAAATCCTAATCCGCCATGATTGACAGGATGAGTCACTTTTGGATATGCTGTCGAATCTTCGGCAATCAATAAAGTATTATTAAATTCTTTAAAAACCTTTATGCTTAAATTTCTTAAAAAATTAACTGCCCCATCGTTTTGGCCATTATTACTATCTCCTAAAAAATATATAATATTAGAAACAGCGTCAATTCTAAATCCATCTACATGAAAATATTTCATCCAGTAAAGAGCATTTGATATCAGAAAACTTTGAACTTCGCCTTTTCCTAAATCAAGATTAGCTGTTCCCCAAACCTCATTTTCTCTTTTCCATTTTTCGCTATATTCATATAATGGTTCTCCATCGAACATATATAATCCATGACTATCTTTACAAATATGTCCAGGAACCCAGTCTAAAATAATACTAATATTATTTTGATGACATTGATCAACAAAATACATTAAATCCTTAGGAACTCCATATCGAGATGTTGCACTATAATAACCAGTTCCTTGGTATCCCCATGATTGATCAAGTGGATGTTCAACAATTGGCATTAATTCGACATGTGTAAACCCGTTTTCTAATAAATAAGGAATTAATAAATCAACCATTTCATTGTATTTGTGAAAAGTTCCATTTGGTTTTGTCATCCATGTAGCTAAATGAATTTCATAAATTGACATTTGTGATTCATAAGGATTTTTCTTATTTCGTTCTTGGATAAATTCTGAATCATTCCAATGATAACCTTCTAAATTATAAATTTTGGACATTGTATCTGGTCTTTCACTACTAAAAAAAGCATAAGGATCACTTTTAAATAATGTTCTGCCATCAAATGTTTTTATTTCATATTTATACATATTCCATTCTTTTGCTGAAGCAATTAATAAACTCCAAATACCCGTTTCATCAATTTTCTTTAAATTATGAACCCATGACTGATAATCGTTAAATTCACCTAAAACATTAACTTCTTTAGCGTGTGGTGCATAAACAGTAAATCGTGTTCCTAAAAATTTACCTTGATTATCATATTCTAAGTGCGCACCAAAAATACGGTATGCATCATAAAGTTTTCCTTGATTAAAAAAATAAAGGTCCTCTTTGCTAATTATTTTCATACAGAATACCTTCTTTCACCTTTTTCTTGATGAGTTCATAATCAAATCCTTTACTAATTAATGATTTAATTATTTTAGTTTTATCTTCATATTTAGATAAATCATATTTTTTTGTTAAAATAGTTAATTCTTTTTTTATTAATGACTCTTCATCAATAACTTCTTTTATTTGTTCTTTGTTAGATATTAAACATGATTCAATAATGTTCAATGAAAATCCTTTGGTAACTAATTTACGCTTAAGAGATAAATATGCTTTTTGATAAGTCTTTTTGATTTTAAATTTAGTTTCATTTTTAATAATTTGATTAATTTTATCATATTGGTATTTTTCAGTAAATTTAATTAGGTGTTGATCTATTAAATCATAATGAACACCTTTTAAAATTAATTTTTCTTTAATATACCCTGGTCCAACTAAATCATATTCTAGTTTTTCATTAAGATATGTTCTAACATAAAAATCATCATTTAAATATTTATCATCTTTAAGTCTTTTGATAACTTTATTTATTAAGTCCTCGTCTTTTATTTCTTTTCTTAAACGCTTTTTTACTTCACTAATAGTTCTCATTTTAAAATCAATAAAAACTAAAGCTTTTTCATATAGAAAATCTTCTATTTTAACTAAAGAAATTGTTTTATATTCATTTTGTGTTAATTCTCTTGGAGTTAAAAGATTATATTTAATAATAATATTTTCTGAGACAAGATGTTTTTCTTCAACTTCGTTAATTTTTATTGTAAGTAGATAATGATTTTTTTTTGTACGTGTTATTTCAATTAACTTAATCATTTAAAAAATTATCAATTGCTGCTTGAAGTTGTGTGTCGTTTAATAAATCATCTTGATATGCATCAAGTGCTTCATTAATAAAAACTAAAGTATCACTATCAATATTTCCCGTCTCAGTTAAAGCATGTATTGCTTGTATATCTAGTATAGCTAATTTAGTAGCATTATCAAAATATCCATCATATCTAACTGTGTATCCCATCGTATTTAAAATTAATTGGATATTAGCTATTCTTGGATCAACTGTATCATATAAAATAGCATTTTCATCTCCAGTTAAAAAAACTTTATATGCTAATTCAATATCCGTTAAATCAACAATAACATCTGGAACAATTCCATCTGTTCCACCATCATAATGAACCCAGTTACCATCAGTTGTGAACCATTTACCTATTGTTATATGTAAACTATCTCCAACTGTAGAAGTAATTGAAACATCTCGTTGCATTGTTCCTTTTCCAAAAGTAGTTTTTCCAATAATAGGATACCCTCCATGCTCTTGCATTGCACTTGCGAATACTTCGCTAGCTGATGCGCTATTTTCATTTACTAATGTAACTATTTCATATTCTCTCGGTTCTGTTCTAGTTGCGTAATAATCATCTCTTTTAAATTCGCCATTATTAAAATATTCTGTCGAAAACATTGGTCTTCCATCATCAACTAAGAACTGTCTAAGCATATTTAAAACAGTTGCTAAATGCCCTCCACCGTTGTCTCTTAAATCAACAATTAATCCATCAATTCCTTGTGTTTCTAAATCAGCTAACCCATTAACAAATAGATTTACTGTTTCATCTCCAAATGTTGTGACTTTGATATATCCAATTGTTTGATCACCTCTAACAAAAGAATCTACAAAAACAGTAGCGCTATCAATTACACTTCTTGTCATTGTTAAATTAATTAATTCTGTAAATCCATTTCTAACTATACCTATTGTTACATCCGTTCCTTCATCACCAATAATTTTACCTACTATTTCATAAAAAGGTAAATTTAAAATTGATTCTCCATCAACTTCACTAATTAAATCATTTACCCTTACTCCTGCTTCGTCAGCTGGACCATCATCTTTTACAGATTCAACAATTAAATATCCTTCAAAATATCTAACTGTAATTCCAATTCCAACATATGTTTCTCCAAATCCTTGTTGGTATTGCGATGATTCTTCATAGTCAAAATATGTTGTAAAAGGATCATCTAAAGATGAAATCATTCCATCGATTGCTCCGTCTAATAATTCATCTCTCGATGGTTGAGTATAATGGTTTTCCATTAATTCATTTAAAACTTCTAAAAAGGTTGCATCTTCTATTTCTTCTGAATTTGAAACATTCGCTGTTATTGTTCCAACAAAATAACTTGATATAATAGCCGCTATAAATGTTACAATAATTACAATTTTCTTAGGCATTATTCATCACTCTCTCTTTCTTCAAAATCGCCTTGAATTTCTGTGGCTGGTGTAACATATACAAATGCATTTTCATCTATTCTGGCGATAATGTTTCTCACCAAGTAATATTCTGATCTTGTTATTACTGTTACAAGCATTGTTTTTTTAGTTTTTGAATATCCACCTTTTATTTCAATTTCAGTAACTCCGCGATAAACAGCATTATATATTGATTCTTTTATTTCTTCTGGAAAATCAGTAATAATTTGAACTGCTTTTTTAGAATTACTACCTACAATTACCATATCAGCAACTTTACCACTTATAAACATTGTAATAACTGCGTAAAGACCTGTGACAATTCCATAATCGTTATAAAAAACAATAACACCTAATAAAATAACAAACCCATCAACAATATAAATTGAAGCACTGAGTGATAATTTTAAATGTTTATGTAATATTTTAATAGGAATATCAGTTCCTCCACTTGTTCCTCCATATTTAATTACTAATCCAAATCCAAGCCCTAAAAAGAATCCTCCAAAAGTTACAGCTAAAACATAATCATTTCCAAGGTCAATTTCTGGTGATAAATTTTCAAAAAGATATAACGTTATCGGAAATAAAATAGAACCATATATACTTTTAATAAACACTTTTTTACCTAGAAATATTAAAGCTATTACCAATAAAACCATATTGAAAGCGAAAACAACATAAGATAGTTTTATTCCATATAATTTGTTAAATACTAATCCAAGTCCACTAACTCCTCCAGTAACTAGTTCTGCCGGAAACAAAAAATAATAAAATCCTAATACCATTAAGATAATCCCAATAGTTATCATTCCATATTGCTCAATTTTACTTATCTTTCGTATTTTTTTATGTTTGAACATTATTTTCCACCTCTTACAAGCATTTTTAAATATCCGTAAATAAACATAGTAATATCCCCATCTAAGACTTTATTTACTTGGCTTGTTTCAATATTAGTACGATGATCTTTCACCATCGAATAAGGATGCATTACATAACTTCTAATTTGTGATCCAAAAGATATTAAAGAACTATTTAAACGATAACTTGATATTTCTTCTTTTTTCTTTTCTAATTCTAACTGATATAATTTTGCTTTTAATATTTTCATTGCTTTATCTCTATTTTTAAATTGTGATCTTTCATTTTGAACATTGACAACTAACTTTGTAGGTAAATGTGTAATTCTAACTGCTGAATCAGTTGTATTAACACTTTGTCCTCCTGCTCCACTTGATCTAAATGTATCTATTTTTAAATCTTTTTCATTTATTTCAACATCAATTGAATCATCAATTTCAGGAATAACAATTACTCCCGCAAAACTTGTATGTCTTCTCCCACCTGAATCAAAAGGACTAATTCTTACTAAACGGTGAACTCCATTTTCAGCTTTAAGATAACCATAGGCATGCTCTCCTCTTAAAGTAAATGTAACACTTTTAAGTCCTGCTTCTTCCCCATTTTGATAATCGAGTAATTCAAATTCATAATCTTCTGTTTCTCCATAACGTTTATACATTCTAAAAAGCATTTCTGCCCAGTCTTGAGATTCAGTTCCTCCGGCTCCTGGATGTATTTCGATAATGGCGTTAAGTTTATCATTTTCGTCAACTAATAATAATTCAACACTAAGTTTGTTAGCTTTATTTTTTAGTTTTTTACTTAACAAAATAAATTCATCAATCATATCTTCATCTTGTGTTATAAATTCATAAACAATTTGAAGTTCTTCATATAAATCTTTAAGTGATTTCATTCCATCTTGTTTATTTTGAAGTATTTTTAATTCTTTTACTATTTTTTGTGCTTTTTGAGAATCACTCCAAAAATCTTGATCACATGTTATTTGATCAAGTTTTTTAATTTCATTATCTAAACTTTTTAAATCAATCATTGATACAACTTCTTGATAAAGTTTAGTAAGTTCTTTAAACTCCATTTTGATTTCTGAATTTTGCATTATATCACCTGTAGAAAGACTCAAGATTTCTCTTGAGTCAGTATTTTATCTTCCATGACAGTTTTTATATTTTTTACCAGAACCACATGGGCATGGATCATTTCGTCCTATTTTTTTTGAAACACGTGGTTTTCTTTTAGTTTTTTCTTCTTTTCCCGAAGATGTTGAAGTTGGCTTAGCAACTTGCACACGTTGTAAGTTATCTCTAATAACAGCTCTTAAAACATATTTAGTAACATTGTCTTCAATATTTAATACCATATCATTAAACATTTTAAACCCGATTTCTTGATATTCACGAAGTGGGTTAACTTGTGCGTATGATTGAAGTCCAATTCCTTGTCTTAATTCACTCATTTGGTCAATATGTTGAACCCAATAAGTATCTACTACTCTCAAAACAACTACTTTTAAGAATTCATTGAATTTATCACTTGTGAATTTTTCGATTTTATTTTTAATATCATCGTTAACTAATTCCATAATATAATTATATACATCTTCTGGAGTACCTTCTAATTTAGATATTGATACCATTCCAGGAGCCAAATAACGTCCATTAAGAACTTTATATAGTTCATCACGATTTACTGTAGGTGTTTTATCATCAATATTAATTTGATTGTTGATTAATTTATTAATAGTTCTTTCAACCATTCCGTTAACTATATCTATAATAGAATTTAAAAATAAAATATCTCTTCTTTGTCCATAAATAATTTCTCTTTGTTTTCTTAAAACTTCATCATATTGTAAAACTGTTTTACGACGATCAAAGTTATTACCTTCAATTTGAAGTTGTGCTCTTTCAACCATTCTGCTAAACATTTTATAATCAATTGGAGCTTCTTCATTTGTTTTTTTACTTCCAGTGAGCATTTCCATTTGTCGTTTGAAACGGTCTCCTCCAAATCTTTTCATTAAATCATCTTCTGCGGATAAAAAGAATCTAGAAAATCCTGGATCTCCTTGTCGTCCTGATCTACCACGTAGCTGATTATCAATACGACGTGACTCATGTCTTTCTGTACCTAGTACAGCGAGTCCACCGAGTTCAACAACGCCTTCACCAAGTTTAATATCTGTCCCACGTCCAGCCATATTAGTAGCAATTGTTACTGCATATTTTTGTCCAGCTTTTTCAACTATTTCAGCTTCTCTTTCATGTTGTTTTGCATTTAAAACATTGTGTTTAACACCTCTTCTTTTTAATAATTTAGAAAGTAGTTCTGAGGTTTCAATAGAAATAGTACCTACAAGCATTGGTTGTCCTAGTTTATGTCTTATATCAATCTCTTTTGCAATAGCGTTATATTTAGCTTTCATTGTAGCAAAAATTAAATCATTTGAATCATCTCTTATTAATGGTTTATTAGTAGGTATTTCAATAACTAACATATTATAAATATTTCTAAATTCTTCTTCTTCTGTTTTTGCAGTACCTGTCATTCCAGAAAGTTTTTTATACATTCTAAATAAATTTTGGAAAGTAATAGTAGCAAGAGTAGATGTTTCTTTTTTAACTTCAACACCTTCTTTAGCTTCCAATGCTTGATGAAGACCTTCACTAAATTGTCTTCCGTGCATTAATCTTCCTGTAAAACCATCAACGATAATTACTTTGTTATCTTGAACAACATAATCAACATCTCTATCCATTGTATAATTCGCTTTTAAAGCATTATTAATGCTGTGTAACAATCCAACATTTTGGATATCGTACAGGTTTTCTACATTAAAATAATTTTCAGCACGAAACATTCCATGATGACTCAAAGTTACACTTTTTGCTTTTATATCAATATCATAGTCTTCTTCATCTAAAATTCTAGCAAAAGCTTGAGCATGTAAATATTGACTAGCAACGCTTTTTGCTCCGCCTGAGATAATTAATGGTGTTCGTGCTTCATCAATTAAGATGGAATCGACTTCATCAATTATAGCGTAATTTAATGGTCTTTGAGTAATTTGTTCTTTATAAATCACCATATGGTCTCTTAAATAATCAAACCCAATTTCATTATTTGTTGAATATAAGATATCGCATTTATATGCTTCTCTTTTTTCTTCCTTAGAAAGAATTCTTTGATTTAATCCAACAGTTAATCCGAGCCATCTAAAAAGATCTCCAATCTCTCCATTTGCTTCACGTCCTGCTAAGTATTCATTTACAGTAACAATATGAACGCCTTTTCCTTCTAACGCATTTAAATACGCAGGCATTACCGCGGTTAAGGTTTTCCCTTCACCTGTTCTCATTTCTGCAATATTCCCTTGATGGATTGTTACTGCGCCCATAATTTGCACTCTAAAGGGAGTCATCTTTAAAAATCTTGTTGATGCTTCTCTAACAGTTGCGAATGCCTCAACTAGTAATTTATCTAATGTTTCTCCATTTTTAAATCTTTCTTTAAACCAATCTGTTTTAGCTTTCAATTCCTCGTCAGATAATTTTGAATACTCACTTTCAAGTGCAATTACTTGATCTGCGATTACTCCTAATCTTTTCACTTCTTTTCGAGAAATATTAAAAAAATTCTTAAACAATTTAACCACCTCATTATTGTCATTTATATAATATCATAATTTATCTTCATTATACAGTTTAATTTTCTCCTATATAATATCATAATATAGCAAAAAAAATGCGCCAAAGCGCATTTTAAATTATTCTGTTTCGATAACACCATATTTCCCATCTTCTCTTAAATACGAAACATTAACTTTGTTAGTGTCTTCGTCTCTAAATATAAAGAAATCATGTCCAAGCATCTCCATAGCGATAATTCCCTCGTGCACACTCATGCGATCGAGTATAATGCTCTTTTTTCTAACCGGAGAAATTAATTCTCTTTCTAAAGCTTCTAAATCCAAACTATCTGTGAAAATGTCACTAACTCCTTCTTTCTTTTGTAAACTTCTAGTAATTTTTGTTTTATTTTTTCTGATTTGGGATTCAAGTTTGTCAATTGTAAGATCAATAGCGGCATACATGTCATTGTTGCTAACTTCAGCTCTCATGGTATAGAACTTAGTAGGTATAGTCACTTCAACTTTATGATGATCTTTATAGATTTTACATACAACGAATGCATCTAACTCTTCTTTAAAATATCTTTCAATTTTAATGAGTTTATCTGTAGCATAAGACTCGATGGCATCAGTTACTTCAAATCCGTTTTTACCACGCACTTGTACTTTCATTAAATCATCTCCCTTAATTTTGTATATTTTTATTATACCACATTATTAAAAAAAACATTAGAAAATGATAATGAAATTTTCTAATTATTTTCATTAAATACTGTCTCCATACGAAAATATTGAATAGAAATAATTAACACTGCTAAATGTGAAAGTGAAAATAATATTTGTTTATCACTAAAATTGAATCTATCAAATAATCCCTTTTCATAAAGTATAATTATTGACCAATCTTTGTTTAGCATATTTCGCTCTAATAATATATGCATATATTCAAACTCTAAATAATCAATATTAAAGGAAGGATTCAATTCAAAAAATAAATAATCATAATAAATTAATTTTTCATCAAAAGGAAACGCTTCTCTGTCATTATTAATAATTAGATTTTTTACACAATTAGTATGAACAGTATAGTTTGATTTGAAAATATTATCAAAACTTATTTTTTCATATAAATCCTTATTGCATATTTTACATTTACTCATTAAGAACACCTCATAAATATAATACTTATAAGATGTTGATTTTTATTTTTATTTTTCCATTAATTTATTATATAGTTCGTATGTTGCGTAAACATCACTTAATGCCCGATGGGCTTCTTTGTTTATTATCCCATAATAAGCTGTTAAAGTTTTAAGACTATAACTTCTAAGTTCACGTCTTAATTTAATTCTCGAAATTCTCAATGTATCTTTTGTTTGATAATTATTGCTTTTTATTCCATTTCTTTTAAATTCGTTTTGTAAAAAAGGGTAGTCAAATCTAATCGCGTTATGTCCTATCAAAAAATCTACATCTTTAATAAATTTATTAAATTGTGAAAGTACAACCCCGGGATAATTCTTATCCTCTACCATCTCATTAGTTATACCGTTGATACTAGTAACGATTTCAGGAATAATAACACCCGGATTTATCAATTCGTTAAACTCTCCAATTACTTCACCATCTTTTATTCTTAAAGCTCCAATTTCTATAATTCGATCATTCAATATATCTAACCCTGTTGTTTCAATATCAAATACGACATATTCCATCAAAATCACCTCCTAAGTATTATACCATATTTTCTGTTTTGCAATATAGTATATACGAGGAGATTGTTGGGCATTATATTTGATAGTACTTATATTGTTAGTATTTTGTATGTTATTCATATTATTGTATAGGCATTAAATGAATAAGATTTAAAAAATAATTTTTAAAAATAGACCCCTCTTTAAATCAAAGAGAAGTCTATTTTTTTTACTTGTAATATTTTAATTCGATTTGTTTAGTTAACAACTGATACATATTAGAAGCCAAAGCCTCTAATTCGTCTTCTCCAGGATACACAACTATTTCTCCTAGATGATCAAGGTATTCAAGTAATGGCTGTAAAACAGCTTGATTATGTGCAAGTCCACCAGTAATAATAATAGCATCTAAATTGCCACGTGTTACTGCATATAACGATCCTATTTCCTTAGCAATTTGATAAACCATTGCTTTCATAACTCTTTTTGCGAAGACATCTCCATCACTTATCATTTCAGCTACTTTTTCAGCATCATTTGTATCTAAATAAGAAACAAGTCCTCCAAATCCATGATTTAATTTTCTTAACTGTTCCAATGTATATTGTCCTGACATCGCTAATTCGTAAATCTCGGCTACAGGTAATCCGCCAGTTCTTTCAGGGCTAAAAGGACCATCACCATCAAGAGCATTATTTACATCAGTTACTCTCCCTAGTTTATGAAGCCCAACACTAATTCCTCCACCTAGATGAGCAACTATAAGATTCATATCTTCATAATTAAATCCTAGTTTTTTTGCATATCTTTTAGCAACAGCTTTTTGATTTAAAGCATGCCATATTGGCTTTCTAGAAATACCATTTAATCCTGATATTTTAGCCACAGAACTCATTTCATCTACTACAACAGGATCAGCTATGTAAGCATTCTTATTAACAGACTCTGCTAATTTGCGAACAATTAATCCACCTAAATTAGAAGCATGTGTTCCATATTTATTAGATTTTAAATCCTTCATCATCTGTTCATTGACTTCATATATTCCACTTATAACCGGCTTCATTAATCCACCTCTAGCAATAAAGCCATCAATTTCAGAAAGATTAACATCATTTTCTATTAAAAAGTTTTTTACAACTTCTGTTCTCATTTCAAGTTGATCAATTAAATCATTGTATTTTTTCAATGATTCAGATGTATGTCTAATTGTTTTTTCTATTTCTAATTTTAAATCTATAAATAAAGCTACTTTTGTTGATGTAGAGCCTGGATTAACTACTAATATTTTCATAATTAATCCACACTATTTATACTTTTATTTATTCTTGCTTTACTAATTACTCGAGTAAAATTATGAATCATTTAATTCACCCCTTATAGTACCGCTTGTCTACCAGCTTCTAAAGCTTTTTCATTAATATTAATAAGAGTAGCTTTAGAACCCGTAAATTTTTTCTTTAACATTTCCAAAACATTTTTTTGATCAAAGACTTTTGTAATTTCTAAATATGCACCTAGCATAACCATATTAGCAACTTTTAAATTACCAAGTTTTAATGCGATATCGTTAGCTGCAACATTATGGATATTAACGTCTTTTCTTAATTTTACATCTTTTACTAGACTTGAATTTAAAAACAAATGTCCACCTTCTTTAAGTTTAGATTGAAATTTATCTAAAGAAGGTTTGTTCATTATAATAATTGAATCAGGAGTAGAGATAACAGGACTGTTTACACTACTTTCACTTATAGTAACACTACAGTTAGCTGTTCCTCCTCTAGTTTCTGGTCCATAAGATGGAAACCAAAGAGTATTTAATTCTTCAGCTGTTGCAGTATAACTTAACAACTGTCCCATTAACATTACACCTTGTCCACCAAAACCTGCTATAATCACTTTTTCGTCAATCATTTTTCTTCACCTACCGTTTTATCTTTATATACACCTAACGGATAATATGGAATCATATTATCAACTGCCCAATCAACTGCGTCTTTTGGAGTCATTCCCCAATTGACAGGACAAGTAGATATGAATTCTATTAAAGTAAACCCTTTATTTTCTTTTTGGATAGTGAATGCTTTCATAACTGCTTTTTTAGCTTTTCTTACGTTTTGAGGATTATGAACACTTACTCTTTCAACATATGTAGCTCCAGGTATTGTAGCTATCATTTCAGCTATTCTAAGTGGTAATCCTTGTGTTTTCTCATCTCTACCATTTGGAGATGTTGTCGTTTTTTGACCTATTAAAGTTGTTGGAGCCATTTGGCCACCAGTCATACCATAAATAGCATTATTAACAAAGATAATAGTAATATTTTCACCACGATGTGCTGCGTGTATTGCTTCAGCAATACCAATTGAGGCTAAATCTCCATCTCCTTGATATGTAAAAACTATATTATTTGGTCTAACTCTTTTAACACCAGTAGCTACAGCTGGAGCACGACCATGTGATGCTTGTATCATATCACAACTAAAGAAATCGTAATTTAATACACTACATCCAACGCTTGCTATCCCAATAGTATGATCAAGTATTCCTAATTCAACTAAGACTTCTGCAACAATTTTATGGATAATACCATGAGTACATCCTGGACAATAAGTTAAATATTTATCAGTTAACCCTTCACTCTTTTTATAAACAGTTTCAATGTTATTCATGTTTTTCACCGCCTACAATTTCTAATACTTTATCAACAATTTCTTGAGCCTCAGGAATAACTCCTCCTGTACGACCGTAAAAATGAATTGGATGTTGGAATTCATCAGCAATTTTTACATCATCAACCATTTGACCAGTACTCATTTCAACAACTAATAAATTTTTAACAGTTTTTGGTAATTCTTTAAAAGCTTTTTCTGGATAAGGAAATAAAGTAATTGGTCTTAAGATACCACACTTAATTCCTTTTGTTTCTAAAATTTCAATTGCACTTCTAGCTATTCTTGATACACTACCGTACGCTATAACGACAATCTCAGCATCTTTCATATTAATAAGTTCATATCTTTGATGTTTTTCTTTCATTTCATCATATTTTGCTTTTAAATGATTATTATGATCTTCTAAATCATATGGGTCTAAATAAAGACTGTTAATAATGTTTTTATCTCTATTTTTTCTATTTCCATCAGCTTTCCATGTTTTAGGTTTCAAATCCCAAGACTGAATATCTTGATCTAAATCAACTGGTTCCATCATTTGTCCAATAAGACCATCAACTGCGATAATAACTGGATTTCTAAAGTAATCAGCAATGTCAAATGCTTCTTTAATTAAATTTACAGCTTCTTGAAGAGTTTCTGGAGCTAAAGCATATAAATAATAATCTCCATTTCCTCCACCTTTAGTGATTTGTTTATAATCACTTTGACTCGGTTGAATACCTCCAAGACCAGGTCCACCTCTCATTACATTAATAATTACTGCCGGAAGTTCAGATCCCGCTAGATAACTAATTCCTTCTTGTTTTAAAGCAATTCCTGGACTTGATGAAGATGTTAATACTCTAGCTCCTGCTCCTGCTGCTCCATAAACCATATTAATCGCAGCTATTTCACTTTCAGCTTGAACAAAAACTTTTCCATTTAATGCCATATGTTTTGATAAATATTCAGGAAGCTCATTTTGAGGTGTTATTGGGTATCCGTAAAAAGCTTCACATCCACCTTTAATAGCTGCTAACGCCATTGCTTCGTTACCCTTCATTAATACTTTACTCATTATTTTGCCTCCTTAACGAATTTTTCCACAGTAATAACTGAATCAGGACACATAATAGCACAAAATCCACACGCAATACATTTGTCAGGATCCGTTGTCATTAATGGAGTATATCCTTTACTGTTTGTCGTTGTTTCATCCAGTTTTAAAATATTAACCGGACAATAAAATGTACATAGATTGCACCCTTTACATCTTTCTGTATCAATAATTATTCGACCTTTAGCCATTTTTTTCCTCCTATAGCCATCTTTGAGCGACATATCTTGTGAGTACAAGTCTTTCGCCTAAAAATTTATATTTATAATCATTATTATGACTTTCTTCTACTACAGTATACAATATTGGAACATTAAGTTTTTCGCTTACTTCTTTCAAGATTTTTTCTCCCTTTATAATATCTTCTTCCGTTGTTTCCTTTATTAAATTAGTATTATTAATAAGTCCTGTAATTTTCAGTTGAGTAATGGATTCATACATCAAAATAGTATTTAAAATACTTTTAACATCACTAGTTTCAGGCCTGAAAATATTCACAGTACATAAAAAATCGATTTCATTAAGGTCTTTAACTCTATCTAAAAATTGAATTAAAACCTTAACACCGTTCTCCGTACCTCCTAAATCATAAATTGCTGTTATGTCAGGTTTAATAAAAGGAATAACTCCTTCTCCTGATACATAGGGCAAATCACTACCTAGCATTCCTTTAACAGTCGATTCGACTAAATGAATATTGTTCTTTTCTAATAATTTATTTAAGCTTCTAGTTCGAAAGTATGGATTTATAATATCTAAATCTATTAAATAATCAATTTTCTTTCGAATCGCAAGATTAACACTTATCTCACTTTTACCACTTCCATAGTGCCCAGATATAATTGTAATTCTTTTCATCATTCAGTTAGAAATTATCCAAGAAAAACGGAATTTCTTTCCTCCTTAATTAACTTAATTAACGCCTTGTTTATGAAAGCGCTTTTACATAAAATATTATATCATTTAAGTAATGTATTTTCAAGATTTTACCCAAATAAATACAAAAAAATCGCGAAAGGTATTAACAACGCGATTTTTTAATTAAAGTCTAAATGGAGCGATATAACAATATCTTACAAGTTGCATTTTAATCTCTTGAAACCATTTTCACAACAAAAAAAATCAAGGTAGAAAATATGTTAATAATAATAAAGAAGAAATTATAAATTCAGTTATTTTAACTATATCAAATTGAAAAAGCGGGTACAAATAGTCTCCAATTATCGATCCGAAAATCACTACAAATACAAGATATATTATAAGATACATTTCACATAGTTTTATTTGTTAAATTTCAAAATGATAATTGGTTTTTGTTTAAAAAAATACCAAGCTACAAATAATGGAGTTATATAATGAGAAAGTATGCTTCCAACAAATCTATATCCCCGTTGGATGAAAACCCCTTTGTAAAAATATAATAAATATGCTCATTGTAAGAAATATTTATATTAAAACTCCTCCAAACACAATATTGAATTTTCTTTTACCTTTTTATTTTTTTTAAAAGATTATTAAAAAATAAATCAAAAAGAACCTAAAGAATCATGAAATAACAATTATAATTACTAATTTTTTCTTCATTCATATTACTCCTCATATAACACTTTTTTAAATAATAATATTTATAATAATTAATATAGCTGCGAGTAGATTAGTTATAACAAAAACAATTTTAAGTTTTTTACCATCTATTTTAACAGCTATTGCCCCTCCAATAATTCCACCTATAAAAGCAACTATGACAAAAGCCAAAATAGATTTACTTATTATATCTCCACCCAGCAAATGTCCGAAAAATCCCATAAATGCTGTCGCAGAAACTAATACCGAAGATGTTCCAACCGCTATCGTTATTGGCACACCACACAAAATCACCATTAAAGGTATTAAAAATGATCCTCCAGATATACCAACTGCACCAGCAAAAAATCCAATAAAAGAAGTAATAGGAATTATAAGCCATAAATTAACGGTATAATGATTCTCTCCAAATGTTCTGTTCCAATACCCAAATTTATTAATTTGCTTTACTTTTTTTTCTTTAATAGGCAGTAATAAAAAAATAGAAATTGCTCCAAGCAAAATAGCAAATATCAATTTTAGATATACTTCTGTAATATACCCGGAAAAATAGCCTCCTAAAAAAGCCATAATGTTAATAGGTATTCCAATAACTAAAGCTAATTTCCAATCTACTTTTTTTCTTTTACTAAAAATAGCTAAAGCAGCTAAAGAAGTAACCATCATTATCAATTGAGAAGAAGCCGCAGCTGAAGTAATTGAAATACCAGCTAAAATAAGAGTTACTACATAAAAATTACCACCGCCTTTACCAACCATTGACATTGTAATTGCGATAATAAATATAATACTTAATATTAAATAAAAATGTTCCATCATATCAGCCCTCTAATAATAATTGTACCACCAAAAAACACTTCAAAGAAGTGTTTTTAAACAACAAAATTTACTAATTTATTCGCTACTACTATAGTCTTTCTAATCTCTTTTGAATTTAATAACTCTGAAATTCTTTTTGTTGCTTTCGCTAAAGCAATTACTTCGTCCTGAGGCGTATCTAAAGCTAGTCTAATTTTATCTCTAACTTTCCCATTTATACTGACCACCATTTCAATTGATGATTCCACTAATTTGTTCTTATCGTACTGCGGCCAAGGTGCGTTAACCATGTCTTCCTTATGACCAAGTCTTTCCCATAATTCTTCACAAAGATGTGGTGCAAAAGGATTAACAATTTTTAACAGAATTTCAAAATCTTCTCTATAAATATGTTCTTCTTTTGACAATTCATTAACTAATGTCATTAGTTTTGCGATTGCAGTATTGAATTTTACATTTTCAATATCATCGCCTACCATCTTAATTGTTTTATGTAAAATTGTTTGATACTTATCATTTTTTTGATCATTAATTTTATCTTCAAGTCTAGCAAGTTTGTCTAAAAATCTTTTAGCTCCTTTTACTCCATTTTCATTCCATGGAGTTGATTGTTCATAATCTCCGATAAAAAGAATATATAAGCGTAAAGTATCTGCCCCATACTTTTCTATAATATCATAAGGATTTACTATATTGCCCTTTGACTTACTCATTTTTTCACCATCAGATCCTAAAATTAATCCTTGAGCAGTTCTTCTCTTATATGGTTCTTTTGTTGGAACAGCTCCTATATCGTATAAAAATTGATGCCAAAATCTGGAATATATAACATGTCTAGTAACATGTTCCATACCACCATTATACCAATCTACTTGAAGCCAATATTTTAGTTTTTCAAAATCAGCTAATCTATTTGTGTTTTTAGGATCAATATATCTTAAAAAATACCAACTAGATCCAGCCCATTGAGGCATTGTATCTGTTTCTCTTTTTGCTTTACCTCCACAGACAGGGCATGTTGTATTAATAAATTCTTCTATTGTTGACAATGGACTTTCACCTTGATCACTTGGTTCAAATTTTTTAACAACCGGAAGTACTACTGGTAAATCTTCTTCTGGCACTGGAACCATCCCACATTTTGGACAGTGAATAATCGGAATAGGTTCTCCCCAATATCTTTGACGATTGAAAGCCCAATCTTTCATTTTATAATTTATTGCCTCTTTTCCAATATGTTTTTCTTCTAAAAACTTAATAATTTTAATTTTAGCTTCAGGTACTTTTAAGCCATTTAAAATTTCACTATTTACTAAAACACCATCATGAGAATCAATATAAGGTTCTTTTGTGATATCTCCTCCAGATATTACTTCAATAATATCTAAGTTATATTTAGTTGCGAATTCATAATCTCTCGTATCGTGTCCTGGAACAGCCATTATAGCTCCAGTTCCATAACCAATCATGACATAATCAGCAACAAAGATAGGTATTTCTTTATTATTTACTGGATTGATGGCTACTAAGCCATCAATCTTAACACCAGTTTTTTCTTTAGCTAGTTCTACTCTTTCAAACTCTGTTTTTAATTTTGCTTTTTCTTTATACTCATATATTGCATCTAAGTTATTAATTTTATCTTTTTGTCTTGTTATTATAGTATGTTCTGGAGCTATTACCATAAATGTAGCCCCAAATAAAGTATCAGGTCTTGTAGTGAAAACCATTAATGATTCATCAGTATCTTTGATTTTAAAATCAACATGAGCTCCAGTTGATTTTCCTATCCAATTTTCTTGTTCAGTTTTAATACGCGGTAATGTATCTAATTCTTTTAATCCTTCCAGTAATCTTTCCGCATGATCAGTAATTTTTAAAAACCAAACATCTTTTTCTTTTTGAACAACTTTTGTATCGCAACGATCACACTTTCCGCCTTGGCTCTCTTCATTTGAAAGAACAACCTTACAACTAGGACAAAAGTTAATATATGTTTTATCTCGATAAGCTAATCCTTTTTTAAATAATTGGACAAAGATCCATTGTGTCCACTTATAATACTCCTCATCCGTAGTATCAATAACTCGATCAAAATCAAAACTAAATCCAGCTTGTTTTAACTGATTTGTAAAAACCTTAATATTTGTATCAGTTACAATTCTTGGATGAATTCCAGTTTTAATAGCGTAGTTTTCAGTAGGTAACCCAAAAGCATCGAATCCAATAGGAAATAATACATTAAATCCTTCCATTCTTCTTTTTCTAGCTATTATTTCAAGACTAGAATAAGCTCTTATATGTCCAACGTGCATTCCTTGTCCAGAAGGATACGGAAATTCTACTAAAGCATAATATTTTGGTTTATCACTAAAATCAATGGCTTTAAAACGTTTATTATCATACCAATGATCTTGCCATTTTTTCTCAATTTCTTTATGATTATATATCATAACATCACTCTCCTTTAAATAATAAAAAATCGTCCTTAAAAATAAGGACGAATAAAATTCCGCGGTACCACCTTTGTTCTAGATTATTTCTAGCACTTGATTCCTATAACGCAGGATTAACGACTCAAGCTCACTTGTTGCACTTAAGTAACTCCCTAGACTAATTCATAATTATTTATTTCTAGTTTTCAGCACCACTAGATCTCTTAAAATAAGCTAATTATTACTACTTCTAGTTCCTCGTTTTATCTACACGTATGATACCACATGCTCAATATTATATCAAGATTTTTTTTTGAGTCTTCTTTCAATTTCTCTATTCATAATACCGCTTTGTCTAAACGATATAACTAATAAAATTATAATAATAATTAAGTTTAATTCTAACATTGAGTAAAACGTTAAAATAACAAACAAAGAGGTTGATGAATATGTTGTTAAAACAAATACTTCTTTAAAAGAAATTACTTTATAACGTATTTTCATAAACCATGCACTAACTAATGTAAATATTAGATAAAAAATAATACTAATAAGGATTTCAGTAACAATTGTTATTGTTCCCCAAATAGTTTTATAGTTTAATAATAATTCATCTACACCTGAAAATAAATTATCATAAAAAACAGTTGGGTTGTTTACTTGATCACTAAAATTAATATTTTGTAATTTTAATGGTAAATCACTAAGCGGGACAGTTAAAGAGTTAATCCCAAAAATATAAAAGTATATTTGATCATCATGAATTATTAAAGAGTATTTATCACTTGGATATGTATTAAAGTGAATAGAACTATTAGAATCTAAATATATCGAGAATAATGATTCTTCATAAGCCATTATCAAATGGTCTCCTGTACATATTAATTCAGCATTAAGAATCTCACAATCTTGACTGACAACAGTCATTTTCTCTTCTATACTAGCTTTATAAACATCTGACAATCCATCAAATTTAACAACATCTATAACTGTTCTAGATGATAATAATATTGCAAAAAAGATTAAATAAAACAAGACGAAAAGAATACGATCCTTTCGATATTTTAATATTTCTTTTGGATATACTAATGAATCTCTAACTCGATTAAACATATTTATCACCTGAAAACATTATAACATAAAAGACTAATTTTTTACCAATATGTGTTAAAATATTATTGGGTGAAATTTATGAACTTAATGACAAAAGAAAAACCATATAATACTCTAAATGCTTTTTACCGTAACAAATTTGGTAAAAAGGTTTTTAAAATTGCATTAAATGGAGGTTTCACATGTCCTAATAAAGACGGGAAAAGTGGCTATGGTGGTTGTATTTATTGTAGTGAACTTGGTAGTGGTGATTTCGCAGGTGATAAATCTCTTTCATTAAAAGACCAATTTAAACAAGTAAAACAACTTATGCTTAATAAATGGCATGATGGTCTTTATATTGCTTATTTTCAAGCAAATACAAATACCTATGATAAAGTAGATAAATTACGATATTTATATGAAACAGCTTTAGCATTGGATAAAAACATTGTTGGTTTAAGTATTGCGACAAGATGTGATGCTTTAGATGACGATATTTATGATTTATTATCCGAGTTAAATACTAAGACTTATCTTCAGGTTGAATTAGGATTACAATCTATTAATGAAGAAACTTCTAAATTCATTAATAGAGGTCATAATTTACAATGTTTTGATACTGCGGTTAAAGAATTAAGAAAAAGAAATATTGAAGTAGTAGTCCATATAATTAATGGTTTTCATATTGAAACAAAAGAAGATATGTTGAGAACTGTTGAACATCTTAATCCATTAGATATTCAAGGAATAAAAATACATTTATTACATGTTATGAAAAATACAAAGCTAGGAAAAATGTATTTAAAAGAACCTTTTAAAATGTTAACTTTAGAAGAATATGTTGATATAACTGTTGCACAAATAGAAATTTTAAATCCTAACATAATCATTCATAGACTAACTGGTGATTCACCAAGCGATTTACTAATTGCTCCAGAATGGAGCAGAAAAAAATTTGTAATAATGAATGAAATTGATAAATTATTAAGAAGTAAAAATAGTTATCAAGGTATTAATTACAATAAAAAATAACTTACATTTGTAAATGTAAGTTATTTTTTTAATAATTATATATATTTAATCTTATAATAGTTCTTTTAAATCTTCATATAATATTTTAACAACAAGTATATCTGCAGCGCCACCTGGAGATATGTTCAGCTTTATATACTCATCACTTAAATTGTTAACTAACTCTTTATTATTTGTATATCCTCCAATTTTAACTATATGTTTCATAGTTTTTTTTACATTATTAAGAGTTTCTAGATTTGTACGATGAATAATTGTAGTATCATCTAATAAACTCATAATATATATTAAATACTCTAAATTAGCAAATGAACCTTTATAACTAGGTACATCAAATATTATTTTAAGTCCGTTTAAAACTTCTCCTCTTATTCCTTTTATATTATATTTTAAATAAATAAGATCTCCATGTGAAGTAGATGACTTTTTTGTTAAATTCGAATAATAATTTCCAATTATTGTTTTACTAACTTTAATAATTTCTTTTTCAATAGATTTTTGTCCTAAATTGTTTTTAATTGATTTTGATATAACAGGTAAAAAGATACCTAAAATAAATATTAATCCTTTTTGAGTATTGATACTATTTGTTTCTTTAAACATTGCCTCTTCAGCTTTTTCACCTATTTGTTTTAAGATTAATGGATCATCTAATTCATTAAGTCCATAAAGAATAAACTCTTTTAAATATGGTGTTATAATATTTGTACTATCAATAAAAGTCTGATATGTCATATCAGAATGAATTCCATTGCTTTGAATTGATACAAGTCCAAATTTAGGATATACCTTAAGTTCACTATAAATCGCGTTAATTGTCTTATCTAAAATATAATTTGTTAAATAATTTATTATTATTTCATCAATTTTAATAAATAATTCCTTTTGGGTATGAGCTTTTGTTCTAACACAAATATGAGCATAATTATTACAAATTAAACATTTTCTCATTTCATATGATAAATCAGTTCTTGAAATAACAACTTTATCATAGACATCAATATCAATAAGTTTCCCAAGACGATTGTTGTCTTCCATAAAAATCGTCTTTTCTTTAACAATATTTCCTCTTTCATTAATTATATAATATAAGTAATCACCATCATCTGATTTTGTTTTTCCTTTATTGATTATTAAATTGTTAAATTCTTTTTGAATTAATTGATCATATATCTTATAAATGAACTTTAGTTTAACAAGATTCTTATTTTCACCAGGGACATTTAATTTAAAAATAACTATTGTATTATTTTTAAATTTTTTAATAAGCTCTTCAATATGTTTCGCTCTTTTTTCTCTAGCTTCTAAAATTAAAGACATTAGTGTCTTCCGAGTTCATGTTCTTTAATTTTCTTTACAATAAGTTGTCCTTTATCACTTTTTAAATATTCGTAAGTTGCGAGTGGAACATACTTTTTAATTTCTTCTAATTTATTATCTTTAAGTAATCTTCTAACACCTGAAGCACTAATAATCTCTTTTTCTATCTTTTTTCTTTTAATTATCTTTATATGAGTTCCTAAATATTTTTTTAGTACTTTATTGTATTTATCTGTATTAAATGAAAAAGGTTCCTCTCCTAAATATCTAATTACAATATTAAATATTTTTTCATAATATTGCTTATATACTAAAACATCAATTAATGTTTGTTCATCTTTAATTAATTGATCTTCCTTTAAAAAATATTTAGGGAATGTGATTCTTGATACTAAATATGATAATGTTGGTAAAATAGTAACATTTTCTAAATGAGCAGTTGCTTTTTTAATTATTTCAAATCGATCAACAAATGGAAAACTTGATAAATCTTCACTAACAACAAAAACTAATACTTCTTTATTTTCTTTTGCGGCTGTTTCAATTAAAAACAAATGTCCTAATGTCATTGGATTAGCATTTATTATGACAGCTGCTTTTTTATTATCACTAACTGAATATTCTTTTTTCAGTTTCTTTAATACATTAGTAATCTCATCTCCACCTTCAAGCAAAACAGTATTCATCGTCATAACAATTGTTTTCATATTTAAACTAGTAAAGATTAATTCATTATCCGGTGTTGTGTAGACAAAATAATGAAAAACGTTTTTTTGACTTAAATAATTTACCAAATGAGAAAACATCAAGTTAGTAATATTATGATTTGTATATTCTTTAATTACTAAAAAACATTTCATTACATTATTAGCTAGTGAAGCTGTAGCTACGAGTAAATCACCATCATAAACTAAAATGGAATATGTAATGTCATATTCATATTCAAAATTATAATCATTTAAAAATGAAATTAATAGTTTTCTTTCACTATCTAATACAATTTCTTTAATTCGGAACATTTAATCACCTCTATTTTTGATAAATATAATCAATAATTTCGTATGTTCGATCTTCTATCTCACCTATTATTTTATCACGTTTTACAATATCTTTGGGAATATTTGTAAAATGGTATGCAATATTAGCTAATTCTTCTATTGTATAAATCTTTAAATTTGTATTTTTCAATTTCATAATCAAGTCTTTTCTTAACGGATTAACAGCAATTCCTCTTTCTGTCACTAAACAATCAATATTTTTACCTAATGTTGTAATTGTTGTAACTCTTTTTTTTACAATTGGAATTCTTCCTTTTATTAAAGGTGAAACAATAACGCATACTTTTGCTTCACTAGCTGTATCACTATGTCCCCCACTTCCACCGATAATTGTTTGATGAGAATCGGTTGTTACATTTACATTAAAATTATAATCAATTTCTGTAGCTCCTAAAATAACAATATCCAAATCTTTTATAATTTGATTCTTATTACTCGGATTTGCGTATCTTGATGAGCTAATAGGAATATGCATTTTATTTTTATTTAATGATTCAATTGCTTCTAGATCAAAACATTGAACATCATATAGTTTATCAACTAATCCTTCTTCTAACATTTCAACATGATATTTAGTAATTCCACCACTTAAAAAAGATGCTTTTATGTTTTTATTTATCATTATATCTTTAACATCTTTTGTTACGCGTAAACTAACACCGCCAGCTCCACTTTGAAAAGAAAATCCCTCTTTTATTAACCCTAGCTCATTTAGTAAAAGAGAAGTATTTTTAGCGATTTTTATACCTATCGGATTCTTTGTTATTTCAGTAGTTCCTGAAACGATTCCGTATTTATCCCCGATTTTATCGACTAGTAAAATATAATCAATATTTTCTCCATGAATTTCTGGATTAGAAATACTAGTATCAACTAAATTATCAGTTACTAGTACTTTGATTTTAGCATAAATACTATCAGGTATAGCATATCCTAAACTACCACATTTATTTTTACCTAAATATCCAACTGCATCACCTTGATGATTGACATAAGGTACAGCAATAAATGCAATATCAATTATATTTTTTCCTTCAATTATAGCACGTGCTCTACCTCCATGTGTTTGCATTTTCAACATTCCCGGTATTCCATTATGCGTAATATATTCTGCGACAGGACCATTAAGGTAGTTTGTTGTAATATTGTTTATTTGATTATTTTTAATCAAATCTAATATACTAGTATAACTAGGAAAAATAGCACTAGGAAATAAGTTTATTCCTCTAATGTTTTCTTTTTTATACTTATCTAAGACATAATTAACTACATAATCACCATTACGCAAATGATGATGAAAACTGATGTTTTTATTTAAAGAAATATCTTCTAAAGTAAAAAGTTCATCAATGCTCTTGATGACTTTTATTTTATTATTATTTTTCATTCCCATAGAAATCACCTACAAATTATATTTTTTTGCTTTTTCTAATACTTTTTTTGCTTTTTCAATGATTGGCAAATCAATCATTTTTCCATCTAAACTAAAAGCACCTTTTTTTGTTTCTTCACTTTTTTTAATAATTCTTTTTGCTTCAGTTATTTCTTCTAATGAAGGAGAAAAAACTTTGTTAATTATAACAACTTGATTTGGATGAATTGATGATTTAGATGTAAATCCTAAATTTCTAGCATTCACTGCATCAATAAACAGTCCTTTATCATCCTCTTTTAATGTATATGGTGTATCAATCGCATCAATATTATACGCATTAGCGGTTATTGCGATTATGCTTCTAGCATATAATATTTCTTTTGCTTCAAGACTTCTTTTAATTCCCAGTTCCTTTGTATAATCTTCAGCTCCAAAAAGTAAAGCAACAACATTTTTTTGTTTACAAATATCTTCTGTTTTTAATAATGACAATGGTGATTCTATAATTGGAATAATCGATTTGTCTGTTATTCTATTAAGTTGTTTAATTGCTTCTACGCTAGCTTTTGGTAAGACGTACCCAGTTATGTCTAAATCATTTGTTTCATTAACATCTGAATAAAAATCAGTACTGTCAGTACTATTAATTCTAATATATATATCAACTTCATCATATGAATACTTTGTTAAAAAATTTTTAATAAGTATTCTTGCAGAATCTTTATCAAAAGTATTTACTGAATCTTCAAAATCTATAATAATAGCGTCACTATCAAAAACATCAAGATTTTGAATCATTGATGGAGTATTTCCTGGAATAAATAAATAGCTTCTACTCATTTCTTTCACCCATTCTTTTGATTGCTGTTTCTAATCTTGATTTAATTGTATAATCTAATGCGCCTTTATCAAGACAAACAACATTAATATTTTCAATATTATTTTCTTTTAAAGTATTTATAATTACTTCTTTGATTTGATCTCCAAACTGTTCGAAAACAACACTTTCAATTGTTATTTTAAGATTATCAGAACTTGATATGGTAATTAAACAATCACTTGATTCGAGTGATCCAGCAGTAGTTTTCATAAAAATCAATCCTATCTATTAATTAAGGCTAATGTTCTATTCATTACATTATTAACAATCATTATTCCTTCATCAGTTCCCATTCCTGGTTTTGCTAAACACTGTTTTGCTTCACAAGCTATCGCGATATTAGTTGTAACTTCAGCTGAAATATTTGTTTCATTACATGTTCCTCCACTATAAGCACCAATATTACGATTTTTACAATATAGTAAAGCATCTATAATATTATTCACTCCACCAAGATCAGGAGTTTTTACTTGTAACATATGTCCCGCATTATTATCTGCGAAATATTTAACATCATCTAATGTATTACACCATTCATCTGCGACAATTTCAACACTACAGTTATTATCGTTAATCATTTTTGTAATATCCCTTAAGGCGATCATTGTATCTTTTCTGTTTCCTGCGTCAACTGGCCCTTCAATTCTTAATTTAAATGGATAAGCTGTTTTTTCTAATTCTTTTAAATATTCAAATATTTGTTTAGTATCATTGTCAAAAATGATTCCAATTGTTCCGTAAACATCAATATGAAAAATAGGAGAATAACTTTTGTCAGTACTTAAATATTCAACTCTTTCTTTAAGCCATTTAATATATTCTTTTAATATTTCTCCTTGATACCCTAATTTTGTTTCAATATGGTTAATTAATGCATGTGGCATTACTTCAACTCTTTTAATTATCATTTTATCAACATTAGAATAACGATCATCTCCACATTGTGAAAAAATTGGTATACGATGATATTCTAAATTATTAAGATTATATTCTTTTCTTACTTGTTCTGCCATTGTTACTCTATTAGTTTTGGCAGCTGCATCTAATAATGCTTGAGTAACTCCATAACGTAAAGCTGTATGAATTAATTTCCCATTTGTTTTAAGTGAGTCTACTAAAATAGCTAACTCTTTAAAAGAAGAAACATCCTTACCAATTAATAGTGGTCTTACATATTTTTCAATTTGAATAATTCCAGCTTTACTTTGAAATAAAGGATCTCTTCCTCCAGCACCACTATATTGTACTGCGGCAGCATCACCAATAGCTACTTGTCCATCTTCTAAAATTATCATTATAGAAATAGCTTCACCTTTTTGTCTAATGTGACGAAACTTTGGGGTTAAAGGTACTCCATCATATCTAAATACATCTTGATGAGCACCAGCTTTAATAGCTTGTTGATCATCAAAATAAAATCCTGTAAGTGATTCAGAACATATTATATCTATAATTTTCATAGTTATCTCCTCTAGTCTTTTTTAGTTCCTACTAAAACTCCTTCTGATATTGCATAAATATCATCAATTGTCATTTGAATTGATAATTCTCTTTTTTGGAGTCTAGCTCTTTCTTCTAATTTAGCACGATGAAATTCTTTTATTTCATCTGTAAAAGCAAGATTACCAAGTTCTAATATTCTAATCTTACCATTAATATCACGAGCTGGTAATACTTTACCATTATTCATTTCACTTGGTGCAAAAGGAATATCAATTAATCCTTGTTTAAAAGCATTTACTGTTCCTTGAGCAATATCACCTTTTCCGGCTTTAACAATTGCATGCATTAATGAATCAACTTCTTTTTTTATTTGTGTTATTTCATCATCTAATTCTTGTGAATCAGGAAATTTCTGTCCTTTAAGCAAATTAACAACCATTTTAGAAGCGCGTAATCCTTGAGCATTCGCTTCTTTAGTTGGGATACCTTGTGATTCGTGAGTTGTTTTCGTTATCATTTTAGTAGCGTTCCCTAAAGCAGCAACTGTAGAAGCAAATGATATTAATCCCATGGCATCACTTTCATTACTTGGAAACCCCCCCATCCATTGATGGAAAACAGTTGTAATAAATATATCCTCATATCCAAATAATTTTAAATAATAATTTGTTTGTTCTTCCAAAGCTCTAAGAGCTGCGATATCTTGAACAATGTTACCACCTTGTCCATATCCAACTGTTATATTTTTAACACCTTGTTCTGCCGCTAAAATGCTTTCAATTATTGCGACTGTATTAGAAATTGAAGGAGGTACTAATGTTCCTGTTAGAGGTCCATATGGTTCTCTATTTAATTCAATTCCTTGTTCATAATAATATCCAACAAGACGATCAACGTATTGCCAATATTTGATTGTATCTTCAAGTCTAATTGTTTTTGCATAAGGAATATTATATGAAATTCCTCCACCTTCGTTTGAAGTCCACATTGATGCACATATAATTTCTGATAAAAGTCTAGCATCAGGCGTTCCATGACGAGCTTGTAAAGGAACATTAACTGCTTCATAAACTTTTGTACAACCATCAACTCCGTGATTAACTGCCGGGAATCCATTTAATAATGAACGACCTTTTTCATTTGATTCTTTAATTCCATCTTCGGCGTTTTCGTAACGATTATGTCTTGTATAGGAATCAATTGTTGAAGGTAAAAAATCAGCTCCTCCTTCTTTTTCTAAATATTGTAATAAGGAGATATGTTCATCTAGACGAGCTACACCAGCACGTGGTTGAATAAGTGTTATTCCTTCTTTTTTTGCTTTTCTTAATTTTAAAGCAAAGTTTTTGTGAGGAGGAACACTTTTCAATCTTTTAACTGCTTCTTTTAGTTCTAAAGCTGGATGGCTACCTGTTGGCCATCCTTGTAAAACTTCTTTTCTAATTTTTAAAAAATCTTCCATTGATATTTTTTCATTTTTAACCATTTGTTACTCTCCTTATAATAAATATTGTTTCATGATTTTTAAGGCGTTTTTAGGATGCTTTTGAGATAGCAATCCCATCGCGGACATAATATAACTTCGATCAATTAAAATAGCTGGATTATTAGGTCTAAGTTCTAGTTTTTTATTTGATTTTTTATTGACAGATCTTAAAATGTTTTTAGCGTCAGCATTATTTATTAAAACTCCACCTGTACCAATAACATATTTTATATCTGATAAATCTTTTCCAGTTTGATAATACATATTTCCAAGCGGTGTATGTACTACTTCGACATGTCCAACATGTCGACTTATAGAGACATCACAACATATTTTAGCAATAGCTTTATCAAATTCTTCTTCATCTTTTGTAGCTGGTATAAAATCAACATTTTCACGTCTTCTCTCAAGTGATTTCGCTATATTATGATTACATTTATCATCTTTATCAAAATATTGTCTAAATTGATAATCAGATACTAAACTAAGTAATGCATTAGCACTATATCTCATTCCAAGATCTCCCTCAACTGTTCTTTTTGCGAAAGGTTCTTGAAGACCTTTCATAATTACCTCAGTACGTTTAGGATATCCCTCACCAATTGTATGAACATCTGTTGTTGCTCCACCAATATCAATTACCATTAATTCTCCAAAGCCTTCAATATCTTCATATCCTTTTGATAATAATTCCGCAGCTAATAAAACTGCTTCTGGAGTTGGCATAATAATTTCGCCAAGTTTCTCAGCTGCTTTTTTGATTCCTTTTGCTTCAATGATTTTATCAATAAATATTTTTCGAATAACTTCTTTTGCTTCTTTAACGTTAAGTTTTTTTAATTGTGGCATTACATTAGCTACAATATAGTATTCCATATTTGTATTTTCAAAAAGTTCTTCAATATCATCATTAGTATCTTTATTTCCAGCAACGATAATAGGAACAGTAATTTTAGCTTCTTTTAGTTTCTTGGCATTATAAAGAATACATTCACTATTCCCTCCGTCTGTTCCGCCGGCTAATAAAATAATATCAATATCAGTATCTAATAATTTTTTAACTTCTCTTTTCGTCATATGATGAGAAAAAACCAAGTTAACAATTGCTCCAGCTCCAAGACAAGCTCTTTTAGCTGCTTCAACCGTTAATTCTTCAACAAGGCCTATAGCCGCCATTTTTAGCCCTCCAGCTGCACTGCTACATGCTGAAAATCCTGAAATATCACTTTCTTGAATTTCAGGATGATTACGTAATAATCTTTCAAATGCTTTATCATATCCATTAAGTACATTAGTATTTACAGTTGTTGTTGCTTTTGAAGTGCCGATAATATGATTATGTTCCAAATCGACCGCTACAAGTTTTGTATATGTTGATCCGAAATCAACTAAAAGATAAGGTTTCATCAAATACCAATATCCTCCTTCAAATCTTCAAGAGCTGTTTCAATTTTTATTCCTGGTGGATAAACTCTATCGAATCCCATTTTTTTAAATCGTTTTTCAACATCTTTAAAATTTTGTTTTCCAACAACTATATTTCCACCAACGTAAAGTTTTATATCATCTAATCCTGCTTCTTCACATTGTTCTCTCATAAATCGACAATCCATTTCTCCATGTCCATAAAGACTAGAAATTAAAATCACTTTAGCATTTGTTTCAATCGCTGCGTTAATAAAGTCTTCTTGTGATGATAGAACTCCAATATTAACAACATTATATCCGTTTTCTGTTAAAACATAATCAATAATTTTGTTTCCTACTGCGTGCACATCTGCCCCTATTACACCAATAACAATAGTTTTCATAATAATCCTCCTATATGACAAAGGATGCTTATCTTTTTTAGATAATCATCCTACTTTTATTCGTTTTTTTTGAGAATAATAAATACGGTCGTCAATAACTAAAACGGCTTTATTTTGTATCGAGATTTTTTCTCTTTTTAAGATAATATTCATAAAAGTCAACTCTCAGTCCGTATAAATAATTTTCTTAAATACATATAATATTATACTAATAATATCATATAAAGCAAGCATTTTTTTATTTTTTTTGAAAGCGCTTGTAAATACCTAAAAAAAGTAATAAAAAAACACCTTAAAAGGTGTTTTTATCCAAAATATTCCTTAATTTGTAAATTCATCTTAATAGCGAGAAATCTTGTTGGAAAAACATTAATTGTTTGATTATAAAGTAATACTTTTGTATTGTAAAGTCTTCGTGCTTTTTGAAGTTCATTAAATTTTTGTTTGATATAGTCTATATTAGGATCTTCTATTTCCTCAATATCATCAAAAATAAAATTTAAATATGAAAATAAATCTTGACGTTCCCTTAATAATAAATTTCTTAATTTCTTATTACGATATTTAGATATTTTTTTTATTGCTAAAAGATTTTCATCAGTTTTAATTAATTGTTTATTTTCATAAAAAAGAATCGCAGTATCTAAGAGAAGCTTATGAAATATTACTTCTTTAACACTAACATTAGTCCACAAAGTTAACAACTTTGAACGAAGTCTCATTATAAAAATAACTAAAATAATAATAACTGAAAAAATAATAACTAAGTCAAAACTCCAACTCATGATTGTCACTCCCTACTATTTCCTATAAATATTTTTTGAGTTCTGTTACTTTATCTAGTTTTTCCCATGATAAATCTAAATCTATTCTTCCAAAATGTCCATATACAGAAAGTTGTTTATATATTGGACGTTTTAGATTTAATGTTTTAATTATTCCTTTAGGTGTTAGATCAAAAGTGTTTTCAATAGCCTTTATAATAACATCATCGCTTACTTTAGATGTATTAAATGTTTCAACCATAATACTAGTTGGGCGACTTACTCCAATAGCATAAGATAATTGAATTTCACATTTTTTAGCAAGTCCAGCAGCAACGATGTTTTTAGCCACATAACGAGCTGCATAAGCAGCTGAACGATCTACTTTTGATGGATCCTTACCACTAAAAGCTCCTCCACCATGTCGACTAAATCCACCATAAGTATCAACAATAATTTTACGTCCAGTTATTCCAGCATCACCATGTGGTCCACCGACAATAAATTTTCCAGTTGGGTTTATATATATTTTTGTGTTTTCATCAATTAAATCTTTTGAAATAACTTCATCAATTACATATAATTTAAGATCATGTTCAATTCTTTCATGAGAAACTTGATCACTATGTTGAGAAGATACAACAATTGCTTCTATTCTTAAAGGTATTCCTGCCTCATCATATTCAAAAGTTACTTGCGTTTTTCCATCAGGTCGAAGATATGGTAATTTACCACTCTTTCTAACTTTTGATAATTGCATCGCAAGTCGATGTGCATAAACAATTGGAATTGGCATAAATTCAGGCGTTTCATCTGTAGCATATCCAAACATTAATCCTTGATCACCAGCACCTTGTTCTTTATCTTCTCCTTCTCCTTCGTTTACTCCTTGAGCAATATCAGGTGATTGCGGATCAATCGCTACCAAAACAGCTAAATTATCAGAATCAAATCCATATTTACCACGATCATATCCGATATCTTTTACTGTATTTCTAACAACTTTTTGAATATCAACATAAGTTGTTGTTGTAATTTCTCCAGCAACTAGTACTAATCCTGTCGTTACTAATGTTTCACAAGCTACTCTAGCTTCTGGATCTTTTTCTAAAATAGCATCTAAAATAGCATCACTAATTTGATCACTAATTTTATCTGGGTGCCCTTCGGTAACGCTCTCAGATGTAAAAAATTTTCTCATTATTATTCCTCCTAGCCGATATACTTATATTTATCATAAAACGTTTCAAATTCTAATTGATATTTCATAAATCTATCCAAAATATATGGTTCAAAATATTCTTTAAATTCTAATTGTAATAAATTAATAACTCTTTTATGTTTTAAAGGATTTTTATAGTTACGACTTTGTCTTAAAATATCATACATTTCAGCAAGCAAAATAATTTCTCCTTCTTGACTTCTTTGTACTCTTTTCATTCTTTCTGTAAATCCCGAATCGACTGTTTTTTCAAAATGAGCTCTAACAATATCTTCACTCTTTTGATTTAATTGTAATCTTTTAATAATAATTGATCCTAAAATTGTTTTTTCCCTTATAATTGTATAATCTCTTTCATTTAAAACTTCTTTTGTTTCATATTGTAAAATTGATAAGTCACTTACTTTATCAACATGAATAACACTATAGTCATAAATTTCTGTACATACATTTGAGCTAAGCCCTAATACACTAGCTAGCCTGCTAGCTAACTCAGCAACACGATGTGCATCTTCTTTACTTTGATTAATAGTATTAGAGTTAAATACACCAATGACATCAAAAACATCACCTACAACAGCTTTAAAATCAATTTCCATTGATCTTCTTTTAACGAGTTCTTCTTTCCGCTTATTATTCATCATTTCACCAATTGAAACAGTTGAGTAAAGGGCAATATAAAAAACAACAAGTAATAATGTTCTTAAAACAATATCAATTAGTACATTATAATTTGTAACAAATAAAAATTCATAAAATGCTGTAAGGCCACTTATTTGATGAAGAGGATATAAAACAAATAAATGTAGAGCTGTAAGCATTGCAAGTACCCATTTAAACAAAAATCTAAGTAATTTCGCATCCTGATATAACGCTATAACAACAAGCGCAAAATAAATTAAAATATATCCCGCTTGAGCAATAGATGCATCTGTTAAAGCATAAAGTGATCTTGATAAAAATTCATTTTGAACATTATTAATAATTGTATTAGTTAATTCTGTTCCGCTTTCTGGTAAAACATTAGCAACACTAAATTGAACAGCACTAAGTTTTAATTTCATATATACAGCAAAACTTCCAAAAAGAATATAAAAACTACCAATATACATTGCCATTTGTTGTTTCAATAATGTTCGTGGTTCTTCATGAATTATTTTTTTCAAGGTTGTATTAATTACTAAAGCAATTATTGAAAAAGCAGCAATAAGAGCGTATCTAGGATTTTGATTTCCAATTAGTGCGAATAAGATGAATACAAAGTTTGAAACAACCATAATATTTTTATTGACTAAATTTCGACGATACAAAACAGACGTATCATCTAAAATGTCTACACCTGCTTCAAAATTAAACTTATCTGCAACTTTTTTAGCAATCATTTTATAGAAAATACGTAATTTTCTTCTAAAAGTCGATGACTTTATACTATCTTCTTTTTTTCGTTTAATAGGATAATATACTCTTACTTTTTCAAATAAATTTTTAAAGAATCCAGCAATTTTATCTGCGAAAGTTAACTTTGTTGGATCAATACCTTTGTTAATATCACTAATGTACTCATTTAGCCCATCAGGTTCAACATGGCTTTGGGGTTTTTTAAAAAAATCATCAAGTTTTTTTTGGTTATTTGCCATAAAACCACTCCTATATATCTAAATCGAGTTTAATCTCTTCCACGGTAGGATCTTTTCGAGCTTCTTTTTCATTCTCCATTTGAGCTACTCTAGTTGATGCTGCCGCAGCTAACGCTCCAACAATATCATCCATAAAAGTATGACACATTCCACCATGTTTACCAACCTCGTTTAAACGGTCTATAACAAGTGGTTTATTTACATCAATATCTCCAAAATTGGTTTTACCAATTGTTCCATAAAGACCAGCTAATTCTAAGCCAAATAATTCATCAATTCCAAACATTCCTAAATCAGCTTTTAATACGTCATAAATTGGTCCTTGAATTAATCCTTCATCTGTTAATCGATCTATTTCAGCACCAAGCTGAAGAAGATGAAAAACATCTCTTAATGATAAGATTTTTTCAACTGATTCAACGCATTCTTGCATTGAGATATTAGGATTCCATTTTCCTTGTTGGCGAAAAGCTACTTCCGCTATTTCTTTAACACTCACTGTACGTTCTCTCAACGTTTTAATATTCATTTCTAACATTTCACTGCGTGAAAATAATGTTCTTTTTGTCATATCATCACTCCCATTTATTTATTATATCACATTTGTTTCTTATTTAAAGACTTTATCAACCTTTATGATGTTTCTACCTGCGCCATTCATAAAGGTTTTAACATCTTGTTTTGTTTTTCCTGCAAGTTGAATTTCTGTAATTTTAATTACCCCATTAATACACTTAACTCCTATTCCATTTTTAAACAGTTTAATAATTGTTCCATTTTGTTGGCTAGCGTGATTTTCAAGAAAAGATTCACACTCAAAAGGTTCTACTTTTAAAATTTTTAAATTTAACGAATCAATTGTTGTATAACAAGTAGGAGTTGGAGTAAACGCTCTAACATGAGCATCTATTTGTCTTACTGTTAAATCCCAATTTATTCTTTCTTCTTCTCTTTTAATATTATATGCATATGTAGTTAAGTTTTCATCTTGAACTTTACGATTATTAGTTCCGTTAAAAATACTAGGCAAGGTATCTATTAATAAATCTCTCCCTACAAAACTTAATTTTTTAAATAATAACCCTGAAGTATCAGTAGGCATAATTGGAATACTTGTTTGTTTAATAATATCTCCAGCATCCATTTTTGATGCCATGTACATAATAGTAACTCCAATAGTATTATGAAGTCTTTGAATTGCTCGTTGTATTGGTGCTCCACCTCTTAATAATGGTAGCCAACTAGCATGAACATTTATCGCTCCAAACTTTGGATAATTAAGAACTTCGTCAGGAATCATTTGCCCATATGCAGCAGTTATTATAATGTCAGGTGATTGATCTAAGATTGGTTGATAATCATTTTTCATTTTAACTGGTTGAAAAACAGTAATTCCTAATTCTAAAGCTTTCTTTTTAATTGGACTGAAAGTTAATATTTTTTTTCTTCCAACTAATTTATCTGGTTGAGTAACAACTAAAGAAACTCCATATTCTTGATGGACAGCTTCTAAAATCTTTACTGAAAATTCTGGTGTTCCCATAAATATAATATTCATTCAAATCACTCCTATAACAATGTTGGATTTTTATCAATTGAGATTGCTAATTCTAAATTATAATCATAATAAATTTGTTTTAAAACATCATTTATAACATTAGATGTTTTATATTTAATAATTATTTGTGCACGATAATAATTATTTATTCGAGCTATTTTTGGTAAAACTGGTCCTAAAATAATTATATCTTTTTCTAATTCTTTTCTTAGTTTCATAACTATTTTTGTTCCTATTTTTAAAACTTTACGAACATCTCTATCACTTATAATTAGTTGAACTAATTTATTAAACGGAGTATATCCAGCTATTTTTCTAATTTTCATTTCTGTTTCATAAAAAGCATGATAATCATGATTTTTTGCATAAGTAATAGCATAATGATCAGGATTATATGTTTGAATAACTACTTCTCCGAGGATATCACGTCTTCCTGCACGTCCTGATACTTGTGTTAATAATTGGAAGGTTTTTTCAATAGCTTTATAATCAGGTAAACTAAGTGACATATCCGCAGCAAGAACACCTACTAATGATACCTTAGGGAAATCTAGTCCTTTAGCTATCATTTGTGTTCCTAGTAAAATATCACTGTGATGTTCAAATTCATAAAGAAGTTTCTCATGTGCTCCTTTAAAATTAGTTGTATCTCCATCCATTCTTATAATTTTAGCAGTTGGATATCTTTCATGAACGAATTTTTCAACTCTTTCTGTACCAATTCCCATATATCTAATATAAGAACTTCCACAATGTGGACACTTAGTTGGATTAGGTTCATCATGTCCACAATAGTGACATTTTAAACTGTCAGTTTTTTCATGATAGGTTAAAGAAATATCACAATTAGGACACATAATAACTTCACCACAACTACGACACATAACAAAAGTTGAATGTCCTCTTCTATTAAGCAATAAAATAATTTGTTCTTTCTTTTTTAGACGATCTTTAATTAATTCATCTAATTTATTAGAAAATATACTTCTATTACCGCTTTGAAATTCATAACGCATATCTTCAATATATACTTCTGGCATTCTTGCTTTATTAGCTCTATATTTCATTTCTAGTAATTTATATTCACCGTTAATTGCTTTATAATAACTTTCAACACTCGGTGTTGCACTACCTAGCAATAATGGTATATTATAATATTTTGCACGTATTAAAGCAACATCTTTTGCGTGATACATTGGTAATGAATCTTGTTTATAAGAATCGGTATGTTCTTCATCAATAATAATAATACCAAGATTAGTAAATGGAGCAAAAATAGCACTTCGTGCTCCAACTACTACGTTTACTTCTTTTCTTCTTATTTTACGCCATTCATCATATTTTTCTCCAATGCTGAGTGCACTGTGAAGTAGTGCAACATTGTCACCAAATCTTCCTTTAAATCTCGACACCATCATTGGAGTTAAACTAATTTCAGGAACAAGCATAATTGCTTCTTTTCCTAATTTTAATATATCTTCTATTATATTTAAATAAATTTCAGTCTTTCCACTTCCTGTTACCCCGTGAAGTAGAAAGACTTTATATTTTTCAATGTCTTTATGTATTTCATCATATACTCTAACTTGTTCAGAATTTAATATAATATTTTTTTTTGTTACTCCATAAATACTGTCAACACTACGATATGTTTCAATACTATATTCTTTAATTGCTTTTTTTTCTATTAATGATTTTAAAGTACTTGGAGCAATTGATAAATCATGTATTAAATCTCTTTTATATACATCATTATGCTTTATAAGATATTTTATTACAGCTTGTTGTTTGGCACCTCTAACTTGAATTGCTTTATTTAATAATTTTATCTTTTTTAAATATTTTTCTCGATTAGCTTGACGAATTTCATACTTTATTTTTAAATTACCACTTTTTATATTTTCTTTAATTTCTTTTAAATACAATATTAATGAATCATCAAATACTACTTCTGAATTTTTATTAAATTTTAAAGCTAAATCTATTGATAACAAAGTACTATCTACCACTACTAACTTCTTTTTGTATTTGGATTTTAAAGCAGCTGGAAGCATTGCTTGATAAATAGTTACTAATGGGCTTGTATTAGAAACACTTAGTTTTTCACCAAGTGTAATCAATTCTTTTGTAAGTGAAGGAATAATATCTAAAATTTTGATTATTTTTTTAAGTTTATGATAATCACTTTTTTCTTTAAAATTTAAAACATATCCCATAATTAAACGAGGTCCAAATGAAACTTTCACCCTTTGACCTACTTCAATAATATTTTCTAATTCTTTTGGCACTAAATAATCATATGTTTGATCAACTTCTTTAGCCACTACATCAACAAGTACGCTAGCAATCACTTTAACCACCTACTTATGTTTTATTTTAAAAGTCCTAAATTAAGTAGTCCTTTCAATATTCCATCTTCTTTAATAGATGTTGTCAAATATGAAGCATGTTTCTTTGCCATCTTTGTTCCGTTCCCCATACAAACACTATTAGGAATAAAATCTAACATTTCAATATCATTATCGCCATCTCCAAAAGCATAAGCATTTTCTAAAAGAATATTCTCTATTTCTAAAATCTTTTTGATTCCCTTTGCTTTACTCGTCCCCATACTCAAAACATCAAATCCATCACCAAGCCATGAAACAATATCAATTCCATCAAAAAGATTTTTATAATATTGATGTTTCTTCTTATCACAAAAAGCCCACATTTGAAAAATATCATTATCTAAATAAAAATGAGAATCAACTCTTGGTAATTTCATATTGATAAGTTCAAAAGCTTTTTTACCTTTATCATCAACAATATTTAATGTTTCATCGTTTTCGCCTAAAAAGCCATACTTCATTTTATCTTCTTTAAATTTTTTAACGACTTTTATAACTTTGTTTTGTGGTATTGGATTACGGTATATCGTTTTACCATCTTTAATGATGATTTGTCCATTTATTGTAATAAAAATATTAATATATTCTTTAATTTCATCGATAATGTGAAGCATATAAAAAGCTCGTCCTGTCGCAATCGCTATTTCAATATTTTTATCTTCGTGAAGTGTTTTTAATGCTTTAATTGTTGAAGCTGGAATTCGTCTTGTATCTGGATCATATAGTGTTCGATCAATATCAAAAAAGATTATTTTTTTAGCAATCATTTTATGCACCTCATATATATTATAACATAGTATTATATATATATTATTAAAAACACCTAAATTGAGTGTTTAAAACTCTATATTATTTTAATAATTTACAATTTATATTTTTGCACTAATATTTTATATTTAGAAGGTTTTTAATTTTTATTTTATTTTTTTTAAAAAGAATATTCATACTATTAAATTAATCTTTTAAAAACTTTTCTTGTGATACTTAGGAGTATTTAATATTTCCGTGTTATAATATACTTATAATAAAACATTTCATTTTTAAGGAGGACTATTAAATAATGCAAAATAAATTATTAAAACAAAATGAAGTCGGTGTTTTTGCATTAGGTGGTCTTGGTGAAGTAGGAAAGAATATGTATTGTATCGAGTACCAAGATGAGTTAATTATTATTGACTCTGGTATTCTTTTTCCGGATGAAAATTTACCGGGAATAGATTATGTTATACCTGATTATACATATTTAGTTGAAAATCAAGAAAAAATAAAGGCTTTAATCATCACTCATGGTCATGAAGATCATATTGGTGGAATCCCTTATTTATTACGCCAAGTAAAAATACCAAAGATTTACGCTAGCGGACTCGCTATCGGATTAATAAAAAATAAAATGAATCAACATCGTGGACTTAGAGCTAATATAATCGAATATCAAGAATTCGAAAAAATCGTATTAGGAAAACTTAGTGTTAGTTTCTTCAGAACAAATCACTCTATTCCTGACTCTTTTGGAGTTGTTGTTCATACACCCGAAGGTGTTATTGTGCATACTGGAGATTTTAAATTTGATTTTACTCCAACAGGCCCAGATGCTGATTATCAAAGAATAGCTGAACTAGGTAAAAAAGGGGTTCTTCTCCTTTTAAGTGATTCAACTAATGCTGAACTAGCAGCATTTACAAAAAGCGAAAAAATTGTATCTGCGAATATAAAAGATATTTTTACTAAAATTGAAGGTAGAGCTATTGTCGCAACATTTTCATCAAATATTCACCGTGTTCAACAAATAATTGAAGCGAGTATCAAAACTAATCGTAAGGTTGCTTTGTTTGGAAGAAGTATGTTAAAAACTGTTGAAGTTGGAATTGACTTAGGATATATTAAAACACCTCCTGGGACAATAATTAATCCAAATCATATCAATAAATATAAATCACATGAAATAACTATTATATGTACGGGAAGTCAAGGCGAACCTTTAGCTGCTTTATCACGAATTGCGAATGGAACACATCGTCAAATAAAAATCCACGATGGTGACACAGTAATCTTTAGTAGTAGTCCAATTCCTGGTAATTTTAATTCTGTTAACAAAACAATTAATCAGTTATTCAGAAGAGGTGCTAATGTTATTATTAATTCTCCATTATCAGATGTTCATACATCAGGTCATGGTGGACAAGAAGAATTAAAACTAATGTTAAAATTAATAAAACCAAAATATTTTATGCCAATTCATGGAGAATATAGAATGCTTAAAATCCATTCAAACATTGCAGTCATGACTGGCCTCAAAAAAGGTAATGAATTTGTTTTTGATAATGGTGGTGTGCTTGCCGTAACAAGAAATTCTGCAAGATATGCCGGAAAAGTACAAGCAGGAACTATTTACGTTGATGGTAAAGGAATTGGAGATATCGGTAATATCGTTTTAAGAGATAGAAGGCTCCTCAGTGAAGATGGATTATTAAGCGCTATTGTGACTATTAATGAAGAAAAACTAAAAGTGATTAATACTCCAACAATTATTTCAAGGGGATTTATTTATATGAGAGAGCATGAGGAACTTACTAAAGAAATCAGTAAACTAGTGGCTAATTATGTTCAAGAAAAAATAAAAATAATGAAAAAGGTTAATGTTATTATTCTTAAAAAAGAAATAACTAAATTGTTAAATGAATATATTTATTCTAAAACAGAACGTTCACCAATGATAATGCCAGTAATTATGACTATACCATCAGATAAACAAAACCCATAAAATTAAATTTTATGGGTTTTTAATTTAAACTACTTCATCTAAATAATAGGTTTATTATTTTATTTAAAAATTAATAATCTAGTACCTCACTAATAATAACTACATTTTGATTTTCAAAATATGGGTTATATCCATTTTTATCATTTTCATCATCCCCACCATCGCAAGCACTTAAAACAACCATTAAACTCATTACTAACAGTATCATTAAAATCCTTTTCATCTCTACTCCTCTTTTCTTTTTTTGTGATAACTTATTTATCATATTTTGTTTTTATAATAAACTATCTTTTCTTTTTCTTAGTTCTTGAATTGTTAAACATGATAACATAGGTAATTAATAAATTTTAAAATCACTTTAAAAACTCGCAGTAAATTGGTAGTTTTTAAAGTCAACTTTAGAAACTTGCAATATTTACAATTATATTATAGAATATAGATGAGGTGATTCGATGATAAATAGAGAAACTTACATAAAAAAAATTAGTGAGTGGAAAGATAAAAAAATAATCAAAGTTATTACAGGGATGAGAAGAACTGGAAAATCATCAATTTTAGAATTATATGCTGATGATTTAAGAAAATCCGGAGTAAATAATAAAAACATAATTTATATAAATTTTGAAGATTTAATGTTTGAACGATATCAAGATTACAAAGAGTTATATAGTTATATTAACTCTTGTATTAAAGGCAAAAACATGTATTACATATTTTTAGATGAAATTCAACTTGTTGATGAATTTGAGAAAGCAATTAACAGTCTGTTTTTAAAAGACAATGTTGATATATACTTAACAGAATCTAATGCCAAACTTTTATCAACTGAAATTTCAACCTTGTTAACTGGAAGATATATTGAAATAAAGATGTACCCTTTATCATTTTCAGAATATCTAAATTTTGTAAATAGTAATAATAATAATATGGAAAATAATTTTGAAAATTATCTGAAATATGGTGGTATGCCATATACTACCGAATTACAATTAAATCAAAAAAATATTTACGACTATTTGAAAGGAATATTTGATACAGTAGTTATTAAAGATGTAGTTATGAAAAACAACATTAAAGATGTTCAAACTTTGTACTCTGTCATTAATTTTCTTTTTGATAATATTGGAAATACAACCTCTATCAATAAGATATCAAATACACTGAGTTCTAATGGTAAGAAAACAAATGCGGTTACTATTGATAACTATGTAAAATTTCTAATTGACTCTTTTGTTATATATAAAGTAAAGAGATTTGATATCAAAGGAAAAGGGTATTTGAAAACTCAAGAAAAGTATTACATTGCAGATATAGGATTAAGAAATGCAGTATTAGGATTGAGAGATATTGATCAAGGTCATATCCTTGAAAATATTGTTTTTCTAGAACTTAAAAGAAGAGGATTTGAAGTCTCAATTGGTAAAATGAGAGATTATGAAATTGATTTCATTGCATCAAATCACAATTATAAACTGTATATTCAAGTAGCACTTACAGTAAAAGAAAAAAACACTTTAGATAGAGAATTATATCCATTACAAAAATTAAAAAATAGTTATCCTAAAATACTAATTACACAAGATAGATTATTGAATAAAGATTTTGAGGGGATTTTACATTTTAATATTATTGATTTTTTAACTTCGAATATTGATTTGTTCAAATAAAGATATTCGGGGAAAGATAAAAAAAAATAGGGAAGTTCTTATAATAACTTCCCTATAGCTCCATTCACTTGAAATTTTCCTAAACTTTTCTTTTTCTTAATTCTTGAATAAAGAAAGATGAGACATCTTCTGCATATTTTTTTGGACCAAATCCAGCATCAAATCCTAATTCTTTCGCTAATTCATGAGTAATTCTAGGACCACCTACAATGATAATAAATCGGTCTCTTAAATTCTCAGCTTCTAATAATTCTACTAAATTAACTAAATTTTTAATATGAACATCTTTTTGAGTTACAGTTTGACTAATAAGCAATACATCTGCGTTAACTTCTAAAGCTTTTTTAATTAACTCTTCATTTTCAACTTGACTTCCCATATTATAAGCATCAATATTACGATATCTTTCAATACCATAATGTCCAGCAAAACCTTTCATATTCATAATAGCATCTATTCCTACAGTATGCGCATCAGTTCCAGTAGATGCACCTACTACAACAATATTACGATTAAAATGTTTATCTATAAAATCTTCAATTTCTTTTTTTGATAAAACGTCTGTATCTACTGTTTCAACAGTAATATTTGTATAATCAATTGTATGTATTATACTTCCATAAACAATATACATTGTAAATTCATTGTCTAATGTTATGCTTTCAGATACTAAGGGATCTAATAACCCCATTTTTTTAGCAAGTAATTTCGCAGCTTCTATTCCTACTTCATCATTTTTAACCGGTAAAGTAAAACTAAGTTGAACTTTACCATCATTGAGTGTATCTCCATAAGGAGTAAGTAATTTTAGATTAAGTTCTTTAGAATAATTTTTTTCACTTAAATCATATCCCATTTTACTTTTCCTCCTTTAGTTCTTTTTCCATTTGATTAAGAATAGGATTAATATATAATTTATGTTTTTCTTTAACTCCAGATAATCCTTTTCCACCATTAAGCGGTCTTTTTATACCCGCAAATATTCCTTTTTCAATAGTAGTAAATATCCCGATATCAGCAATTTCTTTTAATAAAATAAGTGCGTCATCAAGAACTTTAGCCGCTCTTGTTTTAATTATTCCACCATCTTTAAACTCTATTTCATTACCAAAATCTTTCATTGTGTGATTAATATATTTAGCATTTTCAATCGCTAAATATCGATCACTCATAAAAGGAGTATGTACAGCTTCAGTTAACATACCAAGTAAGTGTATTTTTTGATTTGTTGTTTTTGTGACAATATTAAATAATGTATTTTGAACATATCCTTTAAAAATATTCCCTGTCATATGTTTTGTAGGAGGCATATATTTTAATGGTGCTTTTGGAAATATTTCTCTAGCCATTAAAGCTTGAGCCATTTCAAGTAAAAATCCATTTTCAACATCTGGACTAATTTCAAAGGCATGTCCTAATCCTTGAAGTTCTTCTTTCAGATGAGCAAATAAAGCAAATTGTTCGTTTATTAATTGAGAAGCTAATACTGTATGTGCTTCGCTCACAGCATCACTTGTTGTTAAATAATTATCTTCACCAGTATTAATAATTATACCGGAATAAGCATTAATAACTCTTGAAAAATATTGATCTACAAATGTTCTTTGCATATTAATATCTCTAAATAATATACCATAAAGTGAATCATTCAACATCATATCTAATCTTTCAAGTGCACCCATTGCGGCAATTTCAGGCATACATAATCCGGAAGCATAATTTACTAACATAATATATCTATTTAGTTCTTCACCAACTTCATCTAATGCTCTCCTCATTATCTTAAAGTTTTCTTGAGTAGCGTACGTTCCGCCAAAACCTTCGGTAGTCGGTCCGTAAGGTACATAATCCAACAAACTTTGTCCTGTTGTTCTAATAACCGCGACTATATCTGCGCCAGCTTTAGCTGCCGCTTTAGCTTGCGTAACATCTTCATAAATATTTCCTGTCGCAACTATTACATATAGTAATGGCCCTTCATTTTGAGAATATTTAGCTAAATAGTCTTCTCTTTTTGTTTTATTTTCCTTCATTTTAGAAAGTGCTTTATTAACGAAAGGAGCTAAAAGTTTTTTTACTTCTTTTGACTCTAGTATTGGATATATTGTTATATCTAATTTGTTATCATCAACAAGTTTTGCGATTTCCATAATACTAAGATTTAATTTTTTTATCGCACTTGCCAAATAGTTGCTTATTCCAATACCTAAATCACCTTTTTCTAATATGTGGTCAACTAAAATATTTGGATAGGGAACTCCAAATTTATTTACCCCATCAACCCCCAGCAAACGACAAACTGTTCGTTCTACTGAAACCGTTGTATTTTTATCAATAAAAGCTTGAGTATCTTCAGCTATTTGATGAGCATATTCTCTTGCTTCTTTTACTATTTTTACATCTAAATTTAATTTACTCATAATATTCACTCCACATCTTTCAATACATTAATTATTGGAAGTTTTATTTTTTGTTTAAGTTTTTGTTTAAATTCATCATTATCAAATTCATATCCTTTTGAAGAATGAGGATTATATGTTAAAAATAAAACGTTTATTTTATTTATAACCAATAATTTTGTATTTGTTAATTTTAATTTTTCTAAATATAGTGTATCAGCAATAATGTGAGTAGCGTCTTTAACAATTATTGTTAATTCTTTCAACTCAAATCTTTTATTAATTACTACTTGAATCAACTTATTAGAAAGCGCCCCTGGTAAATAAAGATATTTTGAATTTTTTGTTAAATATTTTTTTACTTTTTTTTCATTATTTAATAATGTATCAAGTTTAATTATTGTTTTGTTATAAATTTTATCCATAACAATTAATTCTTTTTCTTTTTCCAGTAAAGTATAAAGTTTATCATCAACTGTTTTCAACATTAATTCTTCTAATATAAGAGTAGTGTCTTCAACCACTTTATCAACGTTTCTAGAATAACTAGCACCAGTAGATAAGATAGCGGCATCCGCTATCTTGAAACTCGCTATTGACTTGCGAAATAAAGCTCCATCAATCAATATTTTTGTAACATTATATTTTTTAAATTTATCAATAATATTCATCATACTGTTAATCGTTGAAGGCCCCGCTATTAAAGCTAAACCCTTAGTTAAAGCTTCAATTATTATTATTTCACCAAGCGGTGTTCTTATACTTGTTTTTTCAAGTATCTTAAAAGCAAAGTAACATTCTTTCAGACAATCGTTTGCTGTGGCAATGATTGTCTGCGGATATACTTCAATTCGTGGTTTTAAACGAAATGTAATATTATCTATTTTTTCACCATCAAGTCCGATTGATGATAATGCAATAATTTGATTTTTATACTCTTTAATAATTTGATTTAAGACAGTTGTTTTACCAGCATTTTTTGCTGTACCAATTATTGAAATAGTGTGATATGGATCAATATATTTTTTTAAAATATTAGAGATGGTTTTTTCGTTTTCTTGCAACATTAAACTGATCTAGTTTGATTTGGCTACCAATTTCATAATCTATTGTTCCATCATCAGTGGCTACATCATCTTCACATTCACACTTGTCTTCATAACTACTTGGACCATAATAAGTTGTGATCATCCCTTCGTAATTACGAAGGATTGTTTTACCTGGAGCTTGTGAAATTAAATAGTTAGGCATAACTGGTATTTTTCCACCTCCACCAGGAGCATCAACAACAAAAGTAGGGACTGCAATTCCAGAAATATGACCTCGTAATCCTTCAATTATTTCAATTCCTTTACTAACTGGAGTTCTAAAATGTTCAATTCCTTGTGATAAATCACATTGATAAATATAATATGGTCTTACTCGAAGTTGAATTAATCTTTTAACAAGTTTTTTCATTGTATTTACGCAGTCATTTACTCCTCTTAATAAAACTGATTGATTTCCTAAAGGAATACCGGCATCAGCCATTAAATCAAGAGCTATTTTTACTTCTGGAGTTAATTCTTTTGAATGATTAAAATGAGTGTTTACCCAAATAGGATGATACTTATGCAACATCTCTACAAGCTCAGGAGTAATTCGTTGTGGCATTACTACTGGAGTTCTTGTTCCTAGTCTAATTACACCTACATGGTCAATCTTTCTCAACTCACTAATTATATACTCTAAGCGAGCATCACTTACTAGTAATGCATCTCCCCCAGAAAGCAAAACATCATTTACTTCTGGATGATTTCTAATATAATCTATTGCTAATTCAACATTATCCATTTTTGACCCAGTATCTTTTTGTCCTGCAAATCTTCTTCTAGTGCAGTGACGACAATACATGCTACACATATCGGTTATTAGAAATAATACTCTATCTGGATATCGATGAGTTAATCCTGGAACAACCGAGTCATGATCCTCCGCTAAAGGATCTTTTAAATCATGTATACCAAAATGAAGTTCATTGATTGAAGGAACAGCTTGAAGTCTTACAGGATCTTTAACATTATTAGGGTTTATTAATGTTAAATAATATGGTGTAATTGCCATTCTAAATTGTCCTAAGACTTTAGATATAGTTTCAAGTTCACCTTCCTCTAATTTGATATACTTATTTAAATCTTTTGCATTAGTAATTCTGTTTTTTACTTGCCAATGCCAATCATTCCACTGTTCATCTGTTACATCCGGAAAGTATTGTTTTCTTCTTTCTAAATGCTCAGTATATAGTTTTACAGCCATATGTACTACCTCCTAGGTATATTTCTTTTCAAATAATTCTTTAATTTTTGGTACATTATTTACTAAATCAAGTGTTAACTGAGCATGTCCTTTTGTATATCCATTTCCAATCATCATAGTAACATCACTTCCAACACCTTCTGCGCCGAGCGCAGCTTTTGTGAATGATGTTGCCATACTGAAAAAATAGACTACTCCACTGTCTTTTGTAATTAAAATACAACTCATTTCTGTATTAGGTACATTAACAACATTAATTGTTACATCAACAGCTCCATCATTAACTTTCATTACTTTATCATAAACATCGATAGCGTTAGTTGCGTCAGCTAAAACTATTTCATCACATAATCCTAATTCTTTTAAAGTTATAATTTGCGATTCTTCGTTGACAATACCAATAACTTTCCCAGAAGTAGTTGCTTTTTTCATTGCTTGATAAGCACATAGTACTCCACTTTTTCCAGCAGCTCCAACAATAGCTACTGTATCACCTTTTTTTACAAGTTTATCTACTTGAGCTGGTGCTCCAGCTACATCAAGAGCCGCTAAAACAAGATGTTCATCCATATTATATGGAACTCTAGCGAATATTCCTGATTCAAATAAAATCGCAGTTCCTTCAATATGAACTTGATCATTTTCTAAGTTAATTGATTTTATATTATTAATTACAAGTGGTGTTAAAGATAAAGAAACTAATGTTGCTAGTTTATCTCCTATTTTTAATGTCTGATCAGGAAATAAAGGACCAACTTTTTTAACTTTGCCAATTAACATCCCACCACTACCTGTGACAGGATTTTGCATTTTCCCACGAGTATTAACAATATCTAAAATCATTTCTTCCATTAATTTAACATCATTATTACAAACATTTTTGATTTGTGTAAAAGATGCTGAATCTATATTTAATGTAATAACATCAATTAATAATTCATTATCTTTTATTTCCATTGTATTATCTATTTTCGTTGCTGCTTGAGGTAATACTCCACTCGGAGTAATTACTCTATTAGTTCCATATTTACATAGTTTATTCATTTTTATATTCCTTTATTTTAAGTATTTTTCGCGCTTCAGAAGGTGTTGCAATTTCACGATTATATTTTTTTGCAATACTAACTACTTTTTTAACTAACTCCGCGTTACCCTTTGCTTTTACACCTTTTTCTAAATAAATGTTATCTTCAAGACCTACTCTTACATGACCACCATGTTTAATAGAAAGTTCCGCTAAGGGAAATTCATGTCTTCCAACACCTGCTACACTATATGTAGAGTTTTTCGGAAGACTTTCTTTTAAAAATAAGAAATCTCGTTCACTTGCGTTCATTCCGCCAATCATTCCTAAAACAAAACTAAAATGAAGATGATCTTTAATAATACCTTTTTTATATAATCTTAATATTTGATCAACATGCATTTTACCAAAACATTCAAGTTCAGGAGTTATTCCTTTTTCATATATTTTTTCAGCAAAATAAATAATATCATCTTCAGTATTAATGAAGACTTCATTATTTCCAAAGTTTACACTACCACAATCTAAAGTGCACATTTCTGGATGTAAGAGAATAGGCTGTAATCTTTCATCATTATTCATTCCAACTGCACCTCCAGTAGAAGGTTGAATAATAATATTGGGACATAATTTTCTAATTTCTTTTATTGTTTCAGCAAAACGATTTACGTCTTGTGTTGGCGTACCATCATCTTCTCTAACATGAAGATGAATTATGCTAGCTCCTTCTTGTGAAGCAAGAAGTGCTTCTTTAGCCATTTCTTTAGGAGTGTATGGAACATAACTGTTGTTTTCTTTAGTTACTTCTGCGCCACTTATGGCGCAGGTAATAATTAACTTTTCCATTTTTATCTTTGTAGTTCCTTAAGAACAATACAAGTTCCACTTGCTTTAGCTACTAAAACTTTTTCTTTTAAAACTTGAGCAGCTGAAGGAGATATTTCTGGTAAAGCTTTAATTACTTTATACGCTTCAAACTCCATTTTTCTTGAAGTGTTTCCTTTTTTTGTAATCCATCCAGTTACTTCAATATAATCTCCAGCGTAAAGAGGTGCTAAAAATTCAACATTATCGTATGCTCGAAATAATCCTTCGTCTCCATCATTTCTAATTAGAAGTTCTGTGGCTACGTCACCAAATAACTGCATAATAAATGCTCCATCAACTAACCCTCCACCATAATGTGCATGATGAGCTGATAATCTCATTCTAATTAATACTTTTTCCATTTTTTTTAGTCCTCCAATTTCATTTGTTTCACTTGATCAATAATTAAAGTAGCTCCAGTAGCTTCTATAATTTGATCTATTGTATACTCAGGATTATATTCAAGTAAATGTAATCCATCTTCTTCAACTTCCATAACACCCATTTCTGTAATAATCATGTTTACTTGATTTTTTGCGGTTAAAGGTAAAGTACATTCTTTCAAAATTTTAGGTTTACCTCTATTTGTATGAGTTGTTGCGATAATAACTTTTTTAGCTCCAGTTACTAAATCCATTGCTCCACCCATTCCAGGTACCATTTTACCAGGAATTATCCAACTAGCTAAAGATCCTGTTTCATCAACTTGAAGACATCCTAAAACTGTAACATCAACATGACCTCCTCTAATAATTGAGAATGATAAAGCTGAATCAAAATACATTCCACCTTCAAGTAAAGTAACAGGTTGTCCTCCAGCATTTGTTATATCGGCATCATATGTTTCTTTTGTAGGAGCTGGACCTAACCCAATAAGTCCATTTTCACTTTGAAGATTTATATGAATATCTTTTGGTAAAAAATTACCGACTAAAGTTGGAAGTCCAATTCCTAAATTCACTAAATCACCATCGCTTAATTCTTTGGCTACTCTTTTAGCAATAAAGTTTTTTGTTTGTATTTTATCCATTATGCTTCCTCCTTTATAATGTAATCAATAAAAATATGGGGAGTCATAACATTATCGGGATCTATTCTATCAACCATTTTTTTAGCTAAAACAATTACTTTATCTGTAGCAGTTGCCATAACTGGATTAAAGTTTCTTGTTGTTTTTGTGTAATTAGTATTTCCATATTTATCAACAGTTGATCCATACAATAAAGCAAGATCCGCTCTTATAGGAAGTTCTAGGATATAGTTTTTATTATTTGCTTTTACAATCTGTTTACCTTCTTCTACAATTGTTCCAAGTCCAGTAGGAGTTAAAAATCCACCAAGTCCTGCCCCGCCAGCTCTTATTTGTTCCGCTAATGTCCCTTGAGGAATAAGATCACACTCCATTAATTTATCGTGCATTAATCTTCCTGCTTCAGGATTTAATCCAATATGACTAGCAATTAATTTTTTAACTTGTCCGTTAGCTATTAATTTTCCAACACCTAAATCAATAAATCCAGCATCGTTACAAATAATAGTAAGGTCTTTAACATTTAATTTTACAATTTCATCTATTAAAAGTTCAGGTGTACCAACAGCCATAAAACCACCAACCATGATACTCATTCCATCAAATAGATGATTTTTAAGATCTGTTATTTTAATAATATTTTTCATTATTATACCTACTTTCTTAAGTTTTTTACAATAATGGCAGTACCCATTCCTCCACCAATGCAAAGTGATGCAAGTCCATAAACATTTTTACGTTTAATCATTTCATGTAATAATGTAACAATAATTCTGTTTCCACTTGCTCCAACAGGATGTCCTAGAGCAATTGCTCCACCGTTAACATTTGTTCTTTCCATTATCCATTCTTCGGTTACATTATGATTTTCACTTAATTCTTTTAATACACCAAGAGATTGAACACTAAATGCTTCATTTAATTCAAGTAATTCCATATCTATAAGTTTCATATTTGCTTTTTTAAGTACGTTTTTAATAGCTACAACTGGACCAAGTCCCATTAAAGCTGGATCTACTCCGCCTTGACCTATAGCAATTATTTCAGCCATTGGATTTAAATTGTATTTATCAATCATTTCTTGATTAGCTAATAACAACATTGATCCTCCGTCATTTATTCCTGATGAATTACCAGCTGTTACTGTCCCATCTTTTTTAAAAACTGTACGAAGTTTTGCTAATTTTTCTAATGATGTTCTACGATTAGGATATTCATCTGTATCAAAAGTAATAACATCTCTTTTTACTTTAATTTGTAAAGGTACTATTTCATCTTTAAATCTACCTGAATCAATAGCTTTAATTGCTTTTTCTTGAGAGACCATTGCGAAATTATCTTGTAGAGTTCTAGAAATATTATGTTTTTCTTGAATGTTTTCAGCAGTTACTCCCATATGGTATCCTCCATAAACATCAGTTAAAGCATCAAAGACCATATGGTCTTTTAAAGTAATATCTCCCATTTTATGTCCAGTTCTTACTGTTTTAGGAGTAAGATAAGGAGCTGCGCTCATGTTTTCTACTCCTCCAGCTAATACTAATTTATGAATACCTGCGGTAATATTACTATAAGCATTTAAAACAGCTTTCATTCCACTACCACAAACCATATTTAAACTATATCCTACTACTTCTTTAGGTAATCCTGATTTAATAACAATTTGTCTACCAACACCTTGTCCTAATCCTGCTGGTAAAATATTACCAACTACTACTTCATCTATATCTTTTCCATTGATTTTTGTTGTTGCTAAAATGTCTTTTACTAATGCTACTCCCATATCAGCTGGATGTGTATTAGTTAATGACCCTAAAAAACTACCAATCGCTGTTCTTTTAGCTTCGATAATGTAAACTTTTTCCATTAATTTTTCTCCTTTTTAGGTGGCATTAATTCTGCTTCACCAATTATTACTTTTTCATTGTTTTGATTGTATGCATTACATTCTAGTTTTACTCTATTTTTTTCAATATTTGTTTCGATAACTTTTACTTCTATTGTTATTTCATCTTTAAAATAAACAGGTCTTCTAAAACGTAATGATTGTGAAATATAAATACTTCCAGGTCCTGGTAATTCTAATCCAAATAATCTAGAAAATAATGATCCAATGAACATTCCATGACTAATTCTTTTTTTAAAAATAGTTTTACTTGCATACTCATCATCAAAATGAGCAGGATTATAATCGCCAATTATTTCACCAAATGTTTCAACATCTTCTTTTGTAATGATTTTTTTATATGACGCATTATCTCCTATTTTTATTTCTTTTATTGTTTTACCAATCATCATAATCTCATTCCACCATTAACACTTAAAACATGTCCTGTAATATATGATGAATCATCACTTGCGAGGAATAAAGCTGCTTTCGCTATTTCAAGTGGTTGTCCTAATCTTTTAAGCATTGTTAATTTTGCGAATTTAGCTAATAAATCTTCTGGCACACTTTTTAACATGTCAGTCATAATATAACCAGGAGCGATTGCGTTAACTCTAACATTTGCTCCTTTACGAGCGTATTCTTTTGCCCAAGTTTTTGTAAGACCTATTACTCCCGCCTTAGTAGCTGAATAATTTGCTTGACCAATATTACCGTATTCTCCGACTATACTAGAAATATTAATAATACTTCCTTTTCCTTCATACATCATATCTAACCCAACAAATTTAGTTAAGTTAAAGACTCCTTTTAAGTTTACATCAATGACTAAATCCCACATTTCTTCAGTTATTTTATGTGTTAATGCATCTCTTGTGATTCCTGCATTATTTATTAAAATATCAATTTTATTATATTTTTCTTTAACATAATGATAAAACTCTTCTGTTTTTAGTGAGTCAGTTACATCTAATTGATATGATTCAACATTTGGTAACTCTAATTTAAAATCCTTAACATCTACTGCGATAACAGTAGCTCCTTCTTCTTGAAACAAATTAACCATTTCGTATCCTAATCCTTGTGCTCCACCAGTAATAATGGCGATTTTTCCATCTAATCTTTTCATAATACTTCCTCTCTTTTAACTATTCTATAAAAAATAAAAAAAGCTATTTATGTGTTTAGACATAAACAGCTCATCACTTTAATAAAATGACAATGAATAAAGTTTTGCCTTTATCCATCAAGAATTTACTATAATAGACATAATAAACCTTTCGGCACATCCCTCCTTCTTAAATAGTATTTAGCGTCTACACTATTAACACCTATTCAGTACCCAGGAACATGCTCCTCTGTATTTCTTTTTTACCCCTTTTTTTACAATATAATTATATCTTAATTTGTAAGCGTTTGTCAACCCTATTTATTTGTAGGAAAAAGAATTAATATTCTTTTATTAAAGAAAATAAATACAACTATTAAAAATTATTATTTGGGGTCCACACTAAATTTAAACAAAGTTTTGTGATAATACTTTTCATTTTTTCTTAGAATACCATTATCAATTCCATTGATGTTTATCCCATTTGGTGGAAGTTGAGCTTCAAAACAAATTCCTAAATGTCTTTTGTTAATTACTCCAAATAATAGATCTGAGTTATTTGGATAATTATGTGTATATACTACAATAACTGGATATGTTGTATATATCTTTAAAACTCTATGACTTACTTCATCTTTATATTTTACTTGTAGGCAATCAAATGAAACATTATCTAATATAAAAGGTTCATCTATCCCTTTAGTTTTAAGATTATAAATACCATCATAAAAATTGTTTTTTATCTTTTTAAATTTCGTATAATCAAATCTTGTATTGATACTATCATCTATTTTATAAGGTATAAATTTAGTATTTAATTCCATATGTTTAGATGAGTTAACAAATAATTTATGATTTAGAATATCATTTTTCATATTACCTGATAAATTAAAATAAGCATGATTTGTTAAATTCAATAAAGTATCTTCATCTGTTTCTCCAATGAATTCTATTAGTAGTTCTCCTTCTTTAACAGTATAGATAATCTTAATTATTTGATTACCTGGATAAGAAGAATTTTCAGCATGTTTTTCTATTGTAAAAATTATTTTTGTTTCGTTTGGATTATCAATAATTTCATAACTAAAAAACTTAAAAGCAAAGCATTCTTTTCCGCCATGAAGATTTTCAGTCCCTAAAAAGTTTTTATCAAGTTTATATTTTTTGTTATTTATAGAAAAAGTAGCATTTTGAATTCTACCGCTTGTTGGTCCAATAATTGCGTTTAAATACATATCATTTTCTAAATATGATTCTAAATTTTGATACCCCATAATAACTGTTTCCATATTGCCTTTATTATCAGGAACAATAATGCTCATTATTGTAGCACCATAATCCATAAAGGTTATTTCTATATTTTTTTGTTTTACTTCGATAAAGGTGAATTTTTTATTATTTAATTGTTGAAAATTAACTGAGTACATCTCTTAATTCCTTAGTAAATTTATTAAACTGAATAATTCCTTTTTCTGTTTGTTTGAAAACACCAGAATCTTCAATACATTTAACAAATTTTAAAGTTACTTCATCTTCAATAAATTTATCGATATTTTCTCCATTATATTTACTATTTAAATATTTTACCCAATCTTTATGAACACTATATTCATTAGGTAATTCTTGTTTATTTGTAATAACTCTCTTTATTACTTCTAATTCATCCTTTAATCTAGGCGGTAAAACGGCTAATCCCATAACTTCAATTAAGCCAATATTTTCTTTTTTTATGTGGTGATTTTCTGGATGCGGGTGAAAAACACCTAATGGATACTTTTTACTTGTAATATTATTTCTTAAAGCAATATCTAATACGTAAATATCATTATTCTTTCTAGCTATAGGAGTAATTGCGTTATGAGATTTATCTGTAAAGGAAACTATCCCTGCTTCTTCATCGTTATAACTTTCCCAAAGCTTAAATAATTTGTCGGCAGCATTTATTATTATTTTTTTATTTTTCGATTCTAATCTTATAACACTTAAAGGCCAATATAATTGTTTAATTGTAAGATTATTTAAATTATATTCAGATAATATTTTTGCTGATTCAATCGGGAAATTATATCTTCCTCCTTGATAATGTTCATGACTAAGAATAGAACCACCAACAATAGGAAGTCCAGCATTTGATCCTAGAAAATAATGGGGTAATATATCAACAAAATCAAATAATCTTCTAAATGTATCAACTGTTACTTTCATTGGAACGTGTTCTTTCTTAAGAACAATTGAATGTTCATTATAGTAAACATAAGGTGAATACTGAAGATAAAAATCTTCATTATTTAACACCACATGAACAATACGATGGTTTGTTCTTCCTGGGCTTGATGAAGAGCCAAAGAAACCTACTTGTTCTTTACATAATAAACATTTTGGATATGTATTACTTTTAACATTACTTAAATCCATAATATCTCTTGGGTCTTTTTCAGGCTTACTAAGGTTTATTGTTATATCTAAAATACCATATGAAGTTTCTGATTTCCAAACGATGTTTTTAGAAATTCTTGATGTTTTAATATAATTACTTTTTTTAGAAAGATTATAAAAGTAATCAGTTGCTTTTTCAGGATTTTTTATTAATAAATTATTAAAATTATCATTAATTGTTGAAGGTCTAGGAATAAAAAGATTCATTATTGTTGCTTCAAATTGATCTCTTTTAATAATAGTATTAATTAAGAATTTTTTTTGTTTAAAAGCAAAATCTAATAATGGCGTTAAATAGTTTGATGGTTCCTCTACACTTTCATACTCAATATCGTAATCAATATATGTTTCTAACCCTAATAAACAAAGTAATCTATTAACCACATAATCATAATCCTCAATAGTGATTAATCCTTTATCAATGCCATATAAACACAATCTTTTAATATCTTTATATATTTTCATTTTTATTACCATCCTTATTTGAACTATAAGATATCCACATTAAACCAAGTAATTTAATAAAATTACCAATTCCTCTATCATTAATAACACTAATATTCATAAGATGTTTCCTCCTACATTTCTATGACTATTTTGTTTCATAATCTTCCTAATTTTAATTATACACAAAACAACTAATTTCTATATGTTCGAAAAAGGGTTTAGAGCATTTCTATAAAATCAAGTTTTAGGGTATTATTGTTTTATACAGGTTAAAATGTATTACATATTTTATCCAAAGTATTTGTTAATTTATGAAGTTATAAATCTATTAATATAAATAATAAAGACGAAATTAAACTATACTAATTGTTATTATATAGGCATTTATTGCAATTTACAGAAAAATGAATACAACTATATATTATATGAATATAGATAATTAATTTACAATTATAATATAACATATATTTACATCTTTGTCCTTGATTATTTTGATAATTCTCGATTATTTGTAATGGTCAATAATCAATAATTATTCTAAAATTTAATGTTATTAATAAATATTTTTAACTAAATTAGAAAGTAAATATAAAGACCTTAGTATATTCAAGAACTCCAGCAATCCAGATTCAAGAGAGTCTGAATTACTTTTTCTATAAAATATTTATAGATTCTATTTTTGAGATCACTATCTTACTAAATTTACGAAGTCCAAATTTAAATCGAGATTGGAATTCTGTACATATATGTATTGCCAATTAAAATCTCGTTTTTTAAAAAATAATGTATTTTTTGATTTTTTGTATTTTTTTTTGAATTTAATTATTGATCATCTAAAAAACTTGTTTTTCATAATAATATATTTTTGATAAGTTTTTGAAAATCCAAAACAAAATATATTGGTTTTTTTGGAAATCAATATCCAGAATTTTCTACGCTTTAATTTCGTCTTTTTCAAAATCTATATACGTATCTATTTACGTTAACTTTACAATTACTAATTGTTTTAATAATCATTTTCAAAATATGAGTTATATTAGCAACGCTATTTCAATCATATTCAATTATAATACGGTAGGTAAAATTTTACTTTAATGATTGTCTAATAATCAATTTCGTTGGGATTACTTTCTTAATAGATATATCTCTTCCTTCAATTATTTCTATTAATGAATTAAGGGCTTGCTCTCCCATAAATTTCGTATAAACACGAATTGTAGACAATGGAGGTGAAGTATAGTTTGACGATGGATTGTCATTAAATCCAATGATAGAAATATCTGATGGAACACTCAAATCTTTTTCATGAATGGCTCTAAGAGCACCGAGCGCGATACTATCGTTTGCGCAAAAATATACATTGGCTCTATCATCATTCATCAAAGCTTTTTTCATTAAAACGTATCCAGATTCACTAGTAAATGATCCGATATGAATATACTTAGTATTTAACAAGTTTTTCTGAAATAAATAATCTCTAAAAACCAATTCTCTTCTTTCGCCAAGTCTTACATTTTTACTAATATATTCCATTCCACCGATATAACCTATTTTTTTATATCCACTTTTAATTAGATGTCTTAAAACATTTTTAACCGCATGGTTAAAGTCAATAACAACACTATCAAATAGGTTCTCATCTGGACTCGAATCAACAAACACAATATTTTTCGTTATCTTTTTAAATTGATTTATTTGTAATAATGAAAATTTGCCTATACATATTACTCCATCATAATATTTATCAGGTGAAAATATATATTTCCCATCTTGTTTGTATAATAAAACAGTATCAATGCCGCCCTTTACAGCCAATTGCTGAATCCCTCTTCTAATTTGCATATAATAAGGATCATCTAACTCTTCTTTTATATCATACCAATGAATTATCGCTATATTGTATTTATTTTTAGAAATAATATTAGGTCTATTTCTTGGAGTTTTATAATTCATTCTTACTGCTGTATCAACAATTTTCTTTCTTAGTTCTTCACTAACACTTAATGTTTTATCTTGATTAAGAACTCTTGAAATCGTTGTTATTGAAACCCCTAATTTTTCTGCAATATTTTTTAGTGTTACCATCTAATCACCTCAATAAAAATCTTCAGTAAAATTATACCATAATTTTACTGAAGAAAAAAGTATTTTATTTATATGCACTCAAATTTACTACTCTTTTTAAATTCAAAACTTCTTTAAATCCATTATAAATTTGGTATGTAGCATATGCATCTTCTAAAGCATCATGAACTTGATCATTATCTGGATCAGAATAAATCTTTAAAGCATTAAATAATCCTAAATCATTTTTCAAATTAAAATAATTTTTATGTAATTTTAATAGATTTATATATCTTGTTTTCATTTTTAACGTTGGAAATTTATTAATTTTATATGATTCTCTTAACGCCAAAAAATCATTTCTTCCCCAAACTATAATAGCTGGCGAATATTTTTTAACCACTTCTTTAAAATGAACATAAAATTGTTTGTATTCTATCCCGTTATCTACGTCATATTGCGATATTTCTAAAAATTTGAGCGTTCTTTTTGTTAGCTTTTTATGTATAGTTGGTTTAATAATTTCAGAATATTTCTCAATAACATTATTGTTTTCATCCACTAAATAATATCCAACTTGAATAATTTCTTGTTTAAAATTCTTATCTTGTCTGTATGGATGCATTGACATTTCAAGATCTAAAAACATTTTCACTTTTAAACTATTGATTAAATTCTTAGTTCCATTTTTTATATTTTCAATATCATAATATACTATGTTTTTTCTATGTCTAATTTCAACAATTTTAATAACATACTTAATATTACTAACTTTTCTTCCTTTATATATTCTTCTTCCATCTTCAATAACAAATTGAAGGAATCGAGAAATAGCAAGATATTTTCCTACTTTATTTACCATAGATCTCTGTAAATAAAAGAATAATACTTGCTTTCTAACTTTGATCGATATAATTCTATCTTCTTCATCTATACATAATATTCTTCCACTAATAATTTTTTCCATTTTACCACCTATCACATTATATCATACATTTATTCATCTTTTAACTTATTGATTAGATTTTGCGCTATCTTCTTAGAAATACCTAATTCATTCAGCTCTTCAATCGTTGCTAATTTTATTAAATTCACTGATTTATATTTCATTAATAATTTTCTTTTTGTTACAACTCCTACTCCTTCAATATTATCTAAAATAGAATTATAAATACCTTTACTTCTTATTTGTTTATGGTAATTTACCGCAAAACGATGCGCTTCATCTTGTATTCTTGTTAATAAATGAAATACATTTGATGTTTTCTTTATTTCTATTTTTTCAAGATTTTGATTTAATAGATATTCCGTTTGATGTTTATCACTTTTTACAAGTCCAGCAATTGAAACATTCATTTCAAGATCATTTAAAATCTCTTTCGCAGCATTAATTTGTTGAATACCTCCATCTACAATTATAAGATCTGGTACTCTCAAATTTTCTAAAAGAACACGATAATATCTTCGATATATTACCTCTTTCATAGCATGATAATCTGAACCTTTATTATCTAAAGATTTTATTTTATACTTTCGATAATCTTTTTTTGAAGGTTTTCCATTCACAAAAACAACCATACTAGAAACAGCATTAGTTCCAAATAAACTAGAATTATCAAAAGCTTCAATTACATAAGGTGAACTAATCTTTAAAAGTTTTCCTAATTGATCAACCGATTTAATAGTTCTATCTATTTCTCTTTTCACTATTTCTGTTTTTTGAATTAAAGCCTCTTTAGCATTTAAAACCGCTAAACTTAAAAGACGATATTTGTCTCCTTTTTGAGGCTTATAAAACTTAGTATCTAGGTATTGTTCTAATGTACTAGTATTTAGTTCAAAAGAAATAAAAATCTCTTTAGGGACAATGTTTTTACTATAAAACTGTGCAATGTAATCTTCAATAGATTTGAATGGATCAGAATAATACTCAAAAAGAGATTGATGTCTTGCAGATATTTTTCCATTTCTAACAAAGAAGATTTCAATAGATATAAAATACTCATTATAATAATATCCTATAATATCTCTGTCTTTTAAATCATTAAGATTAATCTTTTGTTTATTTGTTGTTGTTTTAATATTATTTATTATATTACGATATTCTAAAGCTTTTTCATATTCTAGTTTTTCACTAGCAATATTCATTTTTTCTTCTAATGAACTTAAAACTTTTTTAATATCTCCTTTTAAAAACTTTTTAATGTCCGTTATGATTGTACCATAATCTTCCTTTGTTACGTTATTAATACATGGAGCTAAGCATTGATCCATGTGATAATAAAGACATTCTTGTTTTGGTAATATCGTACATTTTCTTAATGGATAAATCTTATTTAAAAGTTTAACTGTTTCTCTCGCGGCGTTCACATTTGGATAGGGACCAAAAAAGTTTTTGGATTTTTTAGTTATTTTTCTTGTTACTACTAATTTTGGATGGTTTTCATTAGTAATTTCGATATAAGGATAAGTCTTATCATCAGTAAGCATTATATTATAACGAGGATTAAACTTTTTAATCAAATTAAGTTCAAGTAATAACGCATCTAATTCGGTATGAGTAACAATATATTCAACATCTGCAATATTAAAAACAAGACGGCTTGTTTTAATATCATGACTTCCTGTAAAATATGAAGCTACTCTCTTTTTAAGATTTTTTGCTTTACCAACGTAAATAATAACTCCATCTTTATTTTTGAATTGATATGATCCCGGTAAAGAAGGTACTGTTTTCAGTTTTTCTTCAAACATATTATCACGTATTATTTAATTCTGATTTATCTCTAAATAAAGCTATATATATACTTTTAAATGCAGATAAAAATATTTTAGATAGTTCAGAAGACGTTTCCTCTTTTCCACCTTTGTGCCATCTCGACAATAAAACCCAAGCAGATGAAGCTACTATTTCCATTGTATATGCTTCTGTTTTTTTATTTACATAGACTAATGAATAAAATTGTTCTCTTCTAATATTTATTAATTTTAATATTCCGGAAACCATTAAATATTCTAATTTAGTTTTGATAACTGTATCCATTAATTTTTCAGCTTCATCAACGTGTTCAAAAAAACTTTGAATGAAAAATAGTTCATCTTCTTCACCACTTACAACTGTATGATCTTGAAGTGACAAATAGAAATTCTCAAAAAAAACTCTCACTTTAATTTTAACAATATCATTTTTTGTACTAAAATTACGGTAAAATGTCGCTCTTGAAATACCTGCTTTTTTTATTATTTCAGATATTCTTATATCAGCATAATTATTTATTCTCAAAAGTTGATACAACGCTTCAAAGCACCATTCTCTAGTGTATTTAACTCTCATGTCTACTTTCTCAATTTGATACATAATAACCCTCCTTGTGTCATATAAATTGAAATTATTGAATTCTTTATAATTCTATAATAACATAAACTATAATATGATACAAATGTAGCACATTTATATATATGTATGAAAAGAGGTTTTTTGTATGAAAAAATTAATCGATTTGTTATTTACTAAACAAAAATTAATAATAGTCCTATTCGGAATAGTACTAGCATATGGAATATACAGTTATTTTGTAATACCAAAGCAAGAAATGCCAACGTTTGATTCTCCTGGTATGGTTATCACTATTATTGCTCCAGGAGTAAATGCTAGAGATATTGAAAATCAGACAGTCTCAGATATCGAAAGATTAGTTTTAACTTACGAAGATGTTGATAATGTTAGAAGCATGATTTACGATAATTACGCTGTAATTACTGTAATGTTTAAATATTCTTCATCCGATTCAACAGCTAAAGCTGCTGAAATCTTTGTTGATATTAACGATTTGTCACTTGATGACAATATTAGTGAAATAAGTTACAATGCTGATTTCAATGATCCTCACATCATTTTTGCAGTTCACTCAAATACTCTTAATGATGATGAGTTAGTTAATTACAGTAAAGAATTCAGGAATGAATTATTACTAATTGATGAAATTAAAGAAGTAAAAATGGATAGTGTTTTTAATAAAGAGGTTGTTATTACATTAGATACAAATCTTTTGAATTTATATAATTTAACTCTTTCAGACATATATAGTATTATTTATGCTAATTCGTTAGATATTCCTTTAGGCGGAATAAATACTATATACGGAACAATTACTATTTCAAGTAATTCTACAATTAATGATATTTCAAAATTAGAAAATATGATTATTATTCCTGAAATTCCTTCAATATCTCCCCCTGTTTTATTAGGAGATTTAGGAAGTGTTGAATTAAAAGATACTAGTAATAAAATTTATGAGTTTAATAATGAACAAGCTGTTTTTCTAAGTGTTTTTTTCCATGAAGGTATTGATTTTACAAAAATGGGAGATGAAGTAATAAATAATAAACTAGATTATTTATCAAAACAAAACAATGATAAATTAAATATTGATGAAATGTTATTTTTACCTGATTATGTAAGTGATCAAATAACTAATGTATTTTCTAGTTTACTAATAGCTGTAGTAGTTGTTATGTTAGTAGTGTTAATTGGTATAGGATTTAGAAATAGTTTCTTAATTATTGTTACTATTCCAGTAATAATATTTGGTACAATAGGTGTATTATATTTATCAGGTTATGAACTCCATAAAATGACAATTGTTGGTTTAATTGTCTCGATTGGTATTCTTGTTGATAATAGTATTGTTATAACTGAAGGAATAAAAAGAAACTTGGATAACGGACTATCTAAAGTAGAAAGTGCTAAAAAAGCTATTCTTGATAATAGTATACCTGTCTTAAGTTCAACATTAACAACAATTTCAGCTTTTTTAGTCTTAATATTACTACCAGGATTTTTGGGTGAAGTAATTAGAAGTTTTCCCATCACAGTCATAATTGCGATATCTTTAAGTTATATTGTCAGTATGATTCTAAGTCCGGTAATCGCAACAATTTTTTTAAAGGAAACTAAACCAGAAAAGATAAAAAAAGTAACAACTCATGAAAAAAATATTAAAAAATTAATTGGTGTTACTGTAAAATTACCTGTTTTATGGATATTATTAAGTATCGGAATGTTAATAGGAAGTGTTTATTTTGCATTTAATCGTCAAGAGTTAGATTTATATCCAAATGACGAAAGAGGTGTCTTATATATTGATTTTGAAAACAGTGTTTTAGGAGATATTCAATCAACTGAATCTCTTAAAAATTCAATAACTGAGGTATTAGATGATAATACGCATGTACAATATTATGCAAGTAGCGTTGGTGGTGATCTTCCAAACTTTCATTTTAGTGCCAATTATCTGAATGAACAGCCTCATATTGGTAGAATATATATTGATTTTGATTATAGTGAAAAAGAACTTTTAGATTATAAAAAAGAATTAGAATTAGAATTATCAGAATTAAACGCAACACTAATTACTGTTAACTTACTTGAATTAAGCCCCGCACTTCCTCCAGTTCATTTATCGCTTGAAAGCGATGATATTGCTCTATTAGATTCTGTTAGTAATGATATTTTTTCAGATATAGTTGAATTAGATTGTGTTAAAACATACAGTATTATTCAAAATACAAAAGCTCCAAAATATATTATTACATACGATACAGAAAGAATAAGTAATAGTTACTTAACAAAAGCTCAAATAGATGAAGTTATCTCTATTAATCTAAATGGTTTAGATTTAAATGTTTTTGATTATAATAATGATACAATTAACATTAGTATCAATAGCGATATTGAAACTCTTAATAAATTATTAGACCTTACTATTCATAGTGATACATTAGATACAGATTTCCCTTTAAGTTACTTTGTTTCTGTTGAAAACATTGTTGACTATAGTGTTATTAATCGATTTAATAATAAAGGAGTAAACTTCATTGATTTATACTACACGGATGACTCTAGTTTAAAAGAGTTAGAAAGCAATGTGAAAACAATAGTTGATAGACATGATCTTCAAGGCGTAACTGTAGATTATGGTGGAGAAAATGAAATGTTTGAAGAAATAACTGGAGATTTAATTAGAGCTACTATTATAGCTTTAGTTCTAATTTATCTAATTATGTTTATTCAATTTAAAAGTTTTATAAAGCCATTAATAGTTTATTTAACAATTCCGTTAAGTTTTACTGGATCATTTATATTTTTAATGTTGTTTAATAGTCCTATTACCGCAACTAGTTTAGTAGGTATGGTTAGTTTAATTGGTATAACGGTTAATACCGGTATTTTGCTAGTTGAATATGTTTCAAGACACCACGAGAAAGGTAGTGATGTTAAACAAGCATGTATTGACGCTGTTTATTTAAGATTCAGACCAATTATGTTGACAAGTTTTACAACAATACTTGGATTAATCCCGCTTTTACTTACAGGTGGTAGTTTCTTTAGACCGTTAGCCATTACTTTTATGGGAGGAGTAGTAACGAGTACTGTTCTTACTTTATTTCTTGTACCTAGTGTTTATTATATGCTTTACAAAGAAAGAAACTCAAAGAAAAAAGTTAGTTCATAAATTTGAACTAACTTTTTTTATTCGGCAATATATTTTTTAATCCTTCTTCAATTTTATTTCCGTAATCTAACGATTCATCATATTTAAATATTAAAGCAGGTACTTTTCTCATTTCTACTCGATGTGCTAAAGTAGTTCTAATATAAGATTTTGATCTTTCAATTGCTTTTTTAGCAGCATCTTTTTTTGTATCTTTCCCAAGAATTGTATAGTAAACAGTTAGATAACTTAAATCTTTTGTAAGTCTAACTTCAGTAATAGTAATAAAACCAATTGATTTATCTTTTACGTCTCTCATAAAGATTTCTGTTAAAGCTCTTTGAATTGTGGATTCAAGTCTTAAATGTTTAGACATTATTTTTTTACTTCTCTTTCCACTGATGCTTCAAAAACATCACCAACTTTAATATCATTATATTTTTCAATCATAATTCCACATTCATATCCTGTTTTAACTTCTTTAACATCATCTTTAAAACGTTTCAATGAAGCCATTTTACCTTCATAAACAACAATGCCTTCTCTTAAAATACGTACTAAACTATTTCTTTCAATAGTTCCTTCAGTAACATAACATCCAGCAATTGTTCCTACTTTAGAGATTTTGAAAGTATTTCTAACCTCAGCTTGTCCGGTAACTATTTCTTCATATACTGGATCCAGCATACCTGTTAGAGCTAATTCAATATCTTCTAATGCTTTATAAATAATATTATATAGTCTAATTTCAATACCTTTTTCTTTAGCATGTGCTCTAATTTCAGATATTGGTCTAACATTAAATCCTAATATAATAGCTTTGGAAGCAAGTGCTAAAATAACATCAGTTTCTGTGATTGTTCCAACGCTCGCACGGATAACATCTATTTTAGCTCCTTCAACATCTATTTTATCAAGTGAAGCTTTTAATGCTTCAATAGAACCATGAGTATCTCCTTTTAAAATAATACGTAATTCTTTTAGTTCTCCTTCACTCATTTGTTCAAATAATTCTTCTAAAGAAACAGTTTTTCCTACTCCTCTTTCAGTTTTCCAAGTACGATGAGTTCTTTCTTCGGAAATTAATCTCGCTTTTCTTTCTTCTGTGAAAACCATAAATGAATCCCCCGCTAAAGGAACATCATTAAGTCCAGTGACTTCTACAGCAGCACTAGGAATTGCACTAGTCAATCTTTGTTTAGTATCATTAACCATTGCTCTAACTCTACCAAAAGTATCTCCAGCAACTAATACATCACCAATTTTTAAAGTTCCATTAGCTACTAATAATGTAGCAACAGGTCCTTTACCTTTATCTAGTTTAGATTCAATAACTGTACCAACAGCTAATCTATTCGGATTAGCTTTATACTCATTAATTTCTGCGGTTAATTGAATCATTTCTAATAAATTATCAACTCCATCACCTTTTAATGCAGAAACTTCACAAAAGATAGTGTCTCCTCCCCATTCTTCAGGAACAAGTTCAAATTTCATAAGTTCTTGTTTTACTCTTTCAGGATTAGCTCCAATCATATCCATTTTATTAATTGCGACAATAATTGGTACACCTGCAGCTTTAGAATGATCAATTGCCTCTCTAGTTTGAGGCATAACTCCATCATCTGCCGCAACTACTAAAATAGTAATATCCGTTACTTTAGCACCACGTGCTCTCATTTCTGTAAAAGCAGCATGTCCTGGTGTATCAATAAATGTAATTAATTTACCATTTTTTCTTACTTGATAAGCACCAATATGCTGGGTAATTCCTCCGGCTTCTCCCTCAGTAACGCGTGTATTTCTAATAGTATCTAATAAAGTTGTTTTACCATGATCTACATGTCCCATAATTGTAACAACTGGTGGTCTTTCAACTAAATCATCTTCATTATCAACAATAATCATTTCTTCAAATCTTGTTAAATCTGTTTTTATTTCATCTTCTAATGTATATCCGAAATCCATTGCGATAACTTCAATTGTTTCGCGATCAACACTTTGTGTTTGAGCAGCCATAATCCCTAGAGCCATTAATTTTTTTATTACTTCAGCTGAACTTACCCCAAGTCCTTCAGCTACATCCGCTATTATCATATCTGAACTGTAATATAAAATACCATCATTTTTAATTTGTTTTTCTTTTGGAGTATTTGTCATTCTTGTATCTTTATGTTTAGTTTTTTTGATGTTTTTCTTAGCCATCAAAAATCACCTCTTTCTTTAGGAATTTAAATATTCTTTAAATTTATTATTAAACCCCTTATCTGAAACTAATATTACTTTTCTATTTTCCTTACCAATTGCTTTGGATAATTCACTTGTTGTGAATAAATCAATAAGAATAACATTATAATAATTAGTTTTCTTTATCATTTTGTTTTTAATATTTTCGCCAGCATCACTTGCTAAAAAGACTAAATTATCTTGTTTTTTTATTATTTCTTTTAAAACAAATTCTTCACCTAACGTAAGTTTTCTTGCACGTTGTGCTAATCCTAATAAGTTTAATATTTTTTGTTTATTCATTTTTTAATAATTGTAATAATTCAATATAAATTTCTTCTGGAATAACACATTCTAAATGACGTTCAAGTTTTTTTGTTTTTTGAGCTTTTAAAAATACTGCTTTATTCTTTTTTAAATAAGCTCCACGTCCATTTAATTTACCAGTTAAATCTACTTTGACAAGTCCTTCTTTGTTTTTAACTATTCTTATTAGTTCTTTTTTTGGAAGTTTTTCATTAGTGATAACACATTTTCTTAAAGGTATTTTACGTTGTTTCACTATCTAACCTACGGTATCTTATACCTTCTTCTTTTGCTTGAGAAATGGATTTAATCTCAATCTTCCAACCACTAGACTGTGCAGCCAATTTTGCGTTTTGTCCTCTAACTCCTATAGCTGCGGTTAAGTCTTTGTCTTTAACAATAATAAGGGCTTGTTTTTTCTTTTTATCAGGATTAATAGCAATTATCTTAGCTGGTTCCATTGCGCTAGCAATTAATTCAATAGGTTTACTAGACCATTTATAGATATCAATTCTTTCACCTTGAAGTGCTTCTAATACTTCTAATATACGAGAACCTTTATATCCTACTACTGCTCCAACTGGATCAACATTTGGATCATGAGAATAAACTGCGACTTTTGATCTATCTCCTGGATCTCGTGCAATTCCCATTATTTCAACTGTTCCATCCATTATTTCTGGACACACTTGTTCAATTAATCTTTTAACTAGGTTTTTATCTGTTCTAGAAACAAATACTTTTGGTCCTTTTGTTGTCATTTCTACTTTTGTTATATAAACTTTTAATCGAGCTGAAACATGTATATCATCACTTTTTAATAATTCTTTTCTTGGTAAACTAGTTTCTAAATTTTGTCCTAAATCAAGTGTTACAAAATCTTTGTTTAAAGCAACAATTTCTGTTGTAATCATTTCATTTTCTTTTTCTTTAAAAACATCATATGCTTTTTCTCTTTCAAGTTGTTTTAATCCTTGAGTTAGAATTTGTTTTGCTGATGAAGCAGCAATTCTTCCGAAGTCTTTAATTTTTTCTTTTATTGTGATTACATCTCCAAGTTTAGCACTTTTTTTTCTTTTTTTAGCTACGGCTAAAGATATTTCACCTGGATTTAAAACTTCTTTTACTACTACGTATTCAGCTGACAACATTATTTCATTTTTTTCTTCATTAAAATCAATACGTGCATTTTCAGAAGTATTATGTACTTTTTTATAGGCATTTAAAAGTCCTCTTCCCATTACTTCTAAAATCTTTTCTTTTTCTAATCCTTTTTCAGCAGCTATCATGTCAAGCGCTCTAAAGAAATCTTTACTAATCATTTCTGTTCCTCCTAAAAGATAATTGTTAGTCTAATATAAGACACATCAATATAATCTATTTTTGTTATTTTATTTTTATATTTCAATTCTAATACACCATCTTTAAAAGAAATTAGTTTTCCTTCTAAGGATTGTTCAATTGTTTTTAAATGAATTGTCTTTCCAACAGCTCTTTTAATCTCTTCACTATTTCGAAGTTCTCTTTCAGCACCAGAGGATGAAACTTCTAAATTATAAGCCTCTGTGAAAGGGTCTAAAGTATCTAATTCATCACTTAAAACTCGCGATACTTTTACACAGTCATCAACATCAATAAAAGTATCATTTTCAATCAATACTTTCAAGACATATCCGCCATTCTCTTTTTCATAAATAACATCGTATAAATAGTATCCTAAATTTTCAATAATCTCTTTAAATCTTTTGTTAAGTTTTTCCATATGTTCACACTCCTTTTAACAAAAAAAAGGGTGGGTTTGACCCACTCTCTAACTCATATGCATTTGTATTTTATCACATAAAAATCTAAAAATCAAGCATCTTAAATATTATTTATATAATGCATTATTATACTACCAGCTACACCTACATTTAAACTATCAACTATACTTGTTTTAATTGATATATTTTTGTATGTTTTATGAAGTATTTCCTCTGATATTCCTTGTCCTTCATTTCCTAAAATTATAGCTATATTTTGAACGTTTTTTACTTCGGATAAAGATATACCGTTAAAAGAAGTTCCATATACAAAGTATTTCGGATATATATCAATAAAATCAGTCGTTTTCATAGTAATAATATTTAAATGAAAAATCGCTCCCTGTGTACTTCTAATAACTTTACTGTTGTATAAATCAACAGTATTATCTAATATAATTGTGTTAAATTCAAAAGCTAATGCACTTCTTAGTAAAGTTCCTAAGTTACCAGGATCTTGGATATTATCTAAAATTAGAACTCTATTAGATATTATATTTTTATTAACTTTACGACAAACACATAATACTTTTTGTGGTGATTTAGTTGTTGAAAGCTTCGCTAAAATACGTTCGCTAACATAATATACATTTTCACCTTTTATGGCTTTATCAGTAGTGAAAATATTTTCTATAATATTGAATTCACTTGCTTCTTCATATAAATGATATCCTTCAATTATAAATTTACCATATGAATCTCGATATTTTTTTTGATGCAATTTAACAGTTTGTTTTATTAAAGAATTATTTACACTTGTTATATCCAAAAAGATCACCTCTAATAGTATTATAACATATTTTTATCACTTACCTTTTCATTCTATATATAAAGGATAAATATAATTAATAAATTAATATATTTACTACTTGACCTTTTTAAAAAAAGTTGTATAATTTAATTGGTTTTAGAAATAAACTACTTATAGAAGGAGGATACAAATGAAAAAATTAAATATGAATGTCGTCGTAATTGGTGGTAGTGCTGCTGGATTAGTTGCGGCAATGACTTCGAAATCTTTTTACCCAGAAAAATCAGTTATGGTTATAAGAAAAGAACCAAAGGTTATGATTCCTTGTGGAATTCCTTATATTTTCGGAACACTTGGAACATCAGATAAGAATGTATTGCCTGATGGTGGATTATTAAAACTAGGTATATCAATAAAAGTTGATACAGTCAATGATATTAATGTTGAAAATCATACTGTAAGAACGGATGATGACACTGTTATTACATACGAAAGATTAATTATAGCAACTGGTTCACAACCATCTATTCCAAAATTTATTGCTGGAACTGATTTAGATAATGTTTTTACTGTTCCAAAAAACAAAGAATATTTAGATCATTTCCATTCTAAACTAGATAAACTTAAAAAAATAGCTGTTATAGGTGCTGGGTTTATTGGAGTTGAGATGTCTGATGAATTAAATAAAAGAGGCAATGATGTAACATTAATTGAAATCGAAAAACATATTTTAGGTGCTGCTTTCGATGAGGATTCTTCAGTTATTGGTGAAACATTATTAACAGAAAGAGGTATCAAATTATTACTTGGCGTTGGAGTTAAAGCTATCCAAGGTAACGGAAAAGTAGAATCAATACTATTAAATAATGGAGAGATAATTGAAGTAGACGCTGTTGTATTATCAACTGGATATGTTCCTAATACTAGTTTGGCTAAAGCTGCCGGAATCAGTATTAATAAAAATGGATGTATAAAATGTGATGCTTATATGAGAACACATCAAAAAGATATCTTTACAGTTGGTGATTGTGCTCAAAAACGAGATTTCATAACAGGAAAATTAACACCAATCATGTTAGCTTCTACAGCTTGTGCAGAAGCACGTATTGCTGCGATGAACTTATATAATTTATCTACAATTAAAACATTCAATGGAACTATTAGTATTTATTCAACTAATATTGGAGATACAACATTTGGTGTTGCAGGAATTACTGAATCACGAGCAAAAGAAGAAGGATTTGATATTATTATTGGATCATTTAAAGGAATGGATAGACATCCAGGAAAACTAAATAATCCTCATTATCAATCTGTAAAACTAGTAGTAGCAAAATACTCTGGATTAGTTTTAGGAGGAGAAATTGTCGGTGGTGTAAGTGCTGGTGAATTAACAAATGTTTTAGGATTCGTAATTCAAAACAAGATGACAGTAACTGATTTGTTATGTTCTCAAATTGGTACTCAACCAATGTTAACGGCTTCTCCTGCGGCTTACCCATTAATCAAAGCTGCTGAATCTATCGCAAAACAATTAATTTGTAAATGTTAGCCTTCTAATAGAATGATATAAAACTCTAATAAAAGACATAATCGATATTCGATTATGTCTTTTTACTTATGTATATCATTCTTTATAAATGTTTTGCTTCTATAATTATTTATTTTTTTGTTAATTCTAAAAATAATTCAACATCTGTTTTAATAACATCTAGTGATGTTCTCCAAAAATCTTTTGTAGTCAAATCTATATTAGCGAGTTTAGCAACATCTTCAACACTCATTTTACCTGTTGATTTCAATAAAGCATCATATTTAGGTGTAAATTTTTGTCCTTCTTTTTGATAAATTCCATATAACCCTTTCGCAAATAATAATCCGAAAGCATAAGGGAAATTATAAAAGCTGAGCCCTCCACTATAATAATGAGGTTTCCAAAGCCACATATATGGATGTAAGAAATCAGGATTAAGTCCATCTCCATAAGCTTCTTTTTGAGCTTCAAGCATTAAATTCTTTAAAGCACTTTCATCTAAATAATTAGTTTTTTGATTATTAAAAACATTAGATTCGAAAATATATCTTGATAAAATATCAACTACTACTGCCGTAGATCCTTGCAAACTAGATTCTAATAAATAGATTTTTTCTTCTTTTTCAGCATCTTTTAAAGCAGCATTCAAAACAATTGTTTCACAAAATGTCGAAGCTGTTTCAGCTACTGGCATAGTGTATCTAGCATTCAATACTGATTCACTAAAAATATTGTCTCCATGATATGCATGGCCTAATTCATGAGCTAAAGTAATAACGTCACCAAAAGCACCATTAAAATTAGTTAAAATACGACTTTCTTTAATCGGATGGAGGTTAGCACAAAATGCTCCACCAACTTTTCCTTTATATGGCAAATAATCAACCCAATTTCCATCAAAAGCTTTTTTAGCAAGATTTTCTAAATTAGGACTAAATGATGCAAAGTTTTTTAAAATAAATGATTGAGCTTCTTCAATTGTGAATTCTTTTGCACTTTTTCCCATAGGAGCATATAAATCATACCAAGGTAATCCATCATTATGTCCCAATAATTCCCCTTTTCTTTTTAAATATTGTCTAAAAATAGGTAAATACTCTTTAATTGAATCAAGCATCGCATTTAAAGTTTCTTCACTCATTCTTGAGTTAACAAGAGCTCTATCTAATGCTGATTTATATCCTCTATATTCAGATAAAGTATTTACTTGTCCTTTTATACCATTCATCGCAAAAGCAATTGACTTATCAATTTTCTTATAAGCTGTGAGTTCTGCCTCATAAGCACTTTTACGAACTTTAGGGTCATCATCTTCTGATTTTCCTATAATCTCTGGAAGAGTTAATATTTCTCCTTTATATTCAACTTCTAGTGTTGATGTTAAAACTCTTTGAAGTTTAGAAAAAAGATCTGCCCCTGACTGATTTAATTTTGATAATAACCCTTCCGTTTTTTCATCAAGGTTATATTTATTATGTTTAATAATTTCTTTAACATAAAACTTATGTTCTTTTAAAAAATCACTACTATTTAATAAATCATCAATATCTTTTAGATTACTAACATATTTTGAAAATAGTGTATTTACTTCTGTAAACTCACTAAATTTCTTTTGAAGAACAACACTATATCTCGCACTTTCTATATCAACTGTATTTGTTGAACTGTTTAATGAAACAAAACCAAATAATTTTCTAGTTAAAGTATTTATTTGAATTTCAAGTAATAGATAATCTGTTAAAATAACTAACGGGTCACTTTTATCAATAAATTTATTTTTAAACTCGTTAGCCTCTAATAGCATAGCGTCTATTTTTTCGACATCTTCTAAAAATTCTTTTGAACTATAAGATTTATATAGTTTCGATAAATCCCAATTTTTCATTACTTCACCTCTCCTTTTAATTTTCAATATATTTTTTTATTTCTTATTCTAAAAGTTTATAATACTTCACTAACAACTAATCCTAACATTGTTAAATCTAAATCATCATTAGAATTGACCATAATAGTTTTTGTGTTTTCAACTGTTTTATCAACTAAAGTATCAAAATTATATTTACTTTCATAATAAATACAACGATCTAATTTTGGTGCTGTAGTAGGTTTTTTAGGAACATAAACAGTACAGCAATCTTCAAATGGTTTAATTGATATATTATAACAATTTATTTTCTTTGAAAGTTTAATTATATCAATTTTATCATATGTTGCGAGTGGTCTAATTACTGGCATATTAACAACCTCATTAATAACACTCATACTTTTCAATGTTTGTGAAGCTACTTGCCCAACACTTTCTCCATTAAGTAATATAATACAATTATTTTTTAAAGCTATTTTTTCAGCAATACGATACATCATTCTACGCATAATAGTTATATTATATGCTTCAGGTATATATTCAATCAAAGCACTATGTAATTCCATAAATGGAACCATATGAAGTCTTATTCTTGAATGCGGCGCGTACGCCGCAAGTTTTTTAGTAAGATCAATAACTTTTTGAGCAGATTCGATTGAAGTTAAGGGAGTAGACTCGAAATGAATTCCTTCAATTTCCACACCTTGCTTCATAGCTAAAAATCCAGAAACAGGAGAATCAATTCCTCCACTTAACATTAATAATCCTTTCCCAGCTACTCCGACAGGATATCCACCCATTCCTTTAATTTTCTTACAATAAACAAAAGCAGCCTCTAATCTTACTTCAATATGTAGTACAAGTTCAGGATTATGAACATCTACTACTAACATACTAGTATTTTTTAAAACATGTCCTGCGATAATCTTTGTTATTTCAGGACTTAAAATAGGATAGTTTTTATCACTTCTTTTTGTTTCTACTTTAAACTTAATAACATAGTTTCCGATTTCACTATTAATAACTTCTAATGCTTTTTTCTTTATACTTTCAATATCTCTATTAGTTTTTGTTACTAAGCTATAACTTGAAAGTCCTGATACTTTATCAAGTCCTTTAATTATCTCATTATGATCTTCACCATTTAATAATATATATAGACGATCATGTTTTCTTTCATAAACAACATTTGGATTATTAACTTTTTCTTTTATTAAAGCATTAACTCGATCAAGAAAAACTCTTTTGTTTTTTCCTTTCAAAGTTAAATCTCCATATCTTACTAATATTCTTTCATACAAAATAATCACTCCTTTAAATCATAATAATTCTAACATAAATATTTGCTTTTTTATATCTTTTTACATAAAATAGCAATGGGTGATAATAATGTTTAATAATATCGTAAAAAGTATTAATAAATCAAAAAATTATGAAATCTTAATTGAGAATTTAAATTGCTATCTAGTTAAAAAAGATAATCTCGTTACAACCTTAGCAAATTTAAGTGCTTACTTAAATTATTTTTTAGAAGATATTAATTGGATAGGTTTTTATTTATATGATGGAACATCATTATATTTAGGTCCTTTTCAAGGTTTACCTGCGTGTACTAACATAACAATTGGTGTAGGAGTTTGTGGCATTTCAGCTCAACAACGCAAATCAATCATTGTTGATGATGTTAGTAAGTTTTCTAGTCACATAACATGTGACTCAAATAGTAATAGTGAGATTGTTATTCCAATAATTAAAAATAATAACTTAATTGGTGTTTTAGATATTGATAGTCCTCACTTTTCTCGTTTTGATGAAGTTGATAAAACCTTCTTAGAAAAAGTTATTTCACAATTAGTATCAATCCTTTAAAATAAGCATTAAAAAGAAAAACAATTTAATTGACATTTAATATTAGTTTATATATAATAAGTGTTGCGCATATGTAATAAAGGCAGCTAAATAATCTGTTTATTAACTGCTGAATGTTCCGTAAAGGTTTGATAGTATTCTCCGCTGACGAGGTGAAATCATTAAAACATTCTGACTAATCAAATAGTTATTACTCTTTACGCAAAAAATAAAAATAGGAGGAATACATTATGGCACGTTACACAGGACCAAGTTGGAAAATTGCAAGACGTTTAAAATACTCAATCACTGAAACTGGTAAAGAATTAGCAAGACGTCCTTACAGCCCAGGGCAACACGGACAAAGAAGATCAAAAATTAGTGAATACGGTGTTCAACTACAAGAAAAACAAAAAGTTAGATACACTTACGGAGTAAATGAAAAACAATTTAAGAAAACTTTTAATGAAGCAAAAAAAATGCACGGTAAACAAGGTGAAAATTTCTTAATCTTATTAGAATCTAGAATTGATAACTTAGTTTATAGAGCTGGTTTTGCGAAAACAAGACGTCAAGCTAGACAATTAGTTAATCATGGACATGTTTATGTTGATGGAAGAAGAGTTGACATCCCATCATATAGAGCTGTTCCAGGACAAACATTCACACTTAGTGAAAAAGCTAAAAAATTTGGTATTGTTTTAGACAGTTTAGAAGCAGTAATTTCAAGATTAGAATTTGTTAGTTTTGATGAAAACAAATTTGAAGTAACTTACGTTAGATTCCCTGAAAGACAAGAAATCTTATCAGAAATCAAAGAAAACTTAATCGTAGAATTTTACAACAGATAATAAACTTAAAGCCTCGGATTTCGAGGCTTTTTTATTTGCAAAAAAGGGGCTATAAGGAAACATTCCTAACATCTTAAAAATTTTTATAGATTACTTCTTTACCAGCTTTCTTTTCAAAAGAAAAAGCTAAGAGAGATTTCTTCTACTTCAGTATACGAAAACTGCACTCTCTCTTTTTCATAGTTTCCTATATCAAAGTTTATGAGTGCAGTTTATTTATTATTGTAAAATATTATTATTAAGCCACTTCTTTTTTCTTATAGCGATAAATTCCATTCGCTGTTGTTAATGCAGTACCGATGATTAATGTTAAGTAATATAATAAATACATTGATATGATATCAAAATCATATCATTATAATTAAATTGTTGATAAAATAAAAAATACCTCAGATTTCGAGGTATTTTTATATTTTATTTTACTCCAGCTTGAACTAATTCTACGAAAGAAACAGCATCTAAACTAGCTCCACCAACAAGTGCACCATCAATATCTGACATTGATAATAACTCTTTAATATTAGCTGGTTTCACAGATCCACCATATTGAATTCTCATTGCTTCTGCAGTTTCTTTGTCATATAAATCAGCAACAACTTTTCTAATTGCTTTAATTGTATCATTAGCCATTTCAGCAGTAGCTGTTTTACCAGTTCCAATTGCCCAAATAGGTTCATAAGCAAGAACCAGTACTTTAATTTGTTCTTTATCAAGTCCTTTTAACGCTTTTATTACTTGAACTTTTAAATATTCATCCGTTTTATTTTCTTCTCTAATTTGTAAACTTTCACCAACACATACAATTGGATTTAATCCATGATTATATGCATGATGAACTTTTTTATTTACAGATTCATCTGTTTCGTTATAGTACGCTCTTCTTTCACTATGTCCAATAATAATATATTCAACACCAATATCTTTTAATAATAATGCACTAGTTTCCCCGGTGAAAGCACCATTATTTAAATAATGCATATTTTGAGCACCTATTCTTAAATTCTCACCTTGTCTTTTTACCATATCTCTTAAAATAGGTGATTGTGGACAAATAACACTATCAACAAATTCTTTTGATGGTAATTTTTCGTTTACATTATAAATAAATTGTAATGCTTCATCTCTTGTTTTATTCATTTTCCAGTTTCCAGCAATAATTGGTTTTCTCATTTAATTCTCATCCTAACTTTTCTTTTGTTTTATAACTCGTCTATACAAGCAAGACCTGGTAAAATCTTACCTTCTAAATATTCTAATGAAGCTCCACCACCTGTAGATATATGAGTAACTTTATCAGCATATCCATTTTGAATTACAGCAGCAGCACTATCTCCACCACCTATAATAGTTGTAGCGTTTTTTAAATTAGCTAATGCTTCACAAATACCAATAGTTCCAGAAGCAAAATTACTAAATTCAAATACTCCTACTGGCCCATTCCAAACAACAGTTTTTGCATCTTGTAATATTTTTGTATATTTAGCTAATGTTTTAGGACCAATATCTAATCCCATTTGATTAACAGGGATTTTATCAAAATCTACAATGTTAACAGGTGTTTCATTACTGAACTCTGTTGTAATTATAATATCTTCAGGTAAAACTATTTTTCCATTTGCCTCATCTAATAATTGTTGAGCTAATTCTAATTTATCATCTTCACAAATTGATGTACCAATTTCATATCCTAATGTTTTAAAGAACGTATAACTCATTCCTCCACCGATTAAAATCTTATCAGCTTTTTTAAGTAAGTTTTTAATAACACCAATTTTATCTCCTACTTTGGCTCCACCTAAAATAGCTACAAATGGTCTTTGAGGATTATCTACTGCCCCACCAATAAATTTAATTTCTTTTTCTAACAAGAATCCAGCGGCTACTTCATCGATATTAGCTGCAATCCCTACATTTGATGCATGTGAACGATGTGCAGTTCCAAAAGCATCATTAACAAACACATCTCCTAGTGATGCCCAATATGCTCCAAGTGCTGGATCATTCTTAGATTCTTTTTTACTATCAATATCTTCAAAACGAGTATTTTCAAACATTAATACTTCTCCAGGTTTTAATGCTTTAATAGCGTCCTCTAATATTTTTCCTCTTGTATATGGAATAAATAAAACTTTTTGTCCTAAATATTCTTCTAACTTTTCGGCAATAGGTTTTAAACTTTTACCTTCTTTATCTTTCTCTGTTTTAACTCTTCCTAAATGTGAAAATAAAACTATTTTACCTTTATTTTCTATGACATATTTAATTGTTGGTAAAGCTTGAACTATTCTATTATCATCAGTAATTATTCCATCTTTCATAGGAACATTAAAATCCACTCTTATTAGTACAACTTTTCCATTTACTTCTAAATTATTAACTATTTTTTTAGCCACTTTTTTACCTCCTAATTATTTTGTCCATATTTATTATACTAAATAACTTATATAAAATCTATTGTTATGATAAATGAAAACACTTTCTTTTATTTATATATTAAAGAAGTTATATTTTTTAAAAAAATTAGTTAAGTAATAAATACAATATATAATTATGTATTGTTCTCAATATATTGAATAATATATTTAATCCTTTCATGTTGTTTAATAACTTTTTTAATACTAATATTAATAATTAATTCATCAAAATTTTCAAATATAATTTTCGTTTTCTTAGAAGTAATTCTTTTATATGACAAAACACTATGATAATTAATAAAAACCATATCATATTCTCTTAAAGACTTCGTTGGATAAACAAATACCTCATCATTGATATATATAGGAATATTATTATTTTGTCTTAATAATCTGCTTATTGCTTTTCTTCTTCCATCAAAAGTAGCTAAATAATCTAAACATAAATTGTTTAAATACTGTTTCATTCCTATTTGTAATATTTCTTCTTTTTCTTCACTTTTTAACATTACTCCGTTGATATGTCTTTTAAGATAATACATAGAATCACCTACTAATATCATAATATGATTGTTTTATTTGTCTAGTAAATGTTATTGAAAAATTCTATTTCAAAATATACTCTATTAACTGCACAATTATTTCTTTGCTTTAGATGTGTTAGCTATCAGTACTTCAGGTATTACAATAAGAGAGTAATCACTTCATAAATATTGATTGAGATTCCGTTATTTTAAAAAAGAGTTAACAATTAAAAGCAAATAAAAGTAAAAGCAATGAAAATCATTGCTTTTATGATGTTTTTTAAAGTGCTCTATAAACTAAACTGTAGTCTAAATAAATATGACTAAAATGAATTTCATGTCTATTCTTGATTATCCTGAATATAAAGAATATAAGTTTTATCGCACTTTTCTACCAATTGATATTTATAACTCTAATTTCAAGAAATATTTACTTTTTATTTCTTTCGTATACTCTTTTGCCATATGTTTTTTTGTTTACTATATTTTTAATCACTTACTTTTAAGTTAATTTTAGCTAGTTTTAGTTGACCTACTACTTCATAATCATCTTTACTAGTAACAAAAATAAAATCACCTTTTTTCACGGAAGTGCTCCCGATTTTTCCAACACCATCAATAATAAAATAATAATCTCCATATTGATCCGCTTGATAATTTATCTGTCCTCTATTATCTAATATGATAAAACTAAAATAATCCGTATTACCACTTCTTACACGTTTATTATCAGGGATTTTAACAACATCTAAAGCTGCTTTTTGATGTAGTTCTCTAGGTTTCCCATTTTCTAAGCGATTATAATCATAAAATCTGAATGTCAAGTTAGATGATTGTTGAACTTCTAAAAGGACCGTTCCTGCACATATCGCATGAATTGTCCCTGCTGGAATTTGGAACATGTCATTACTTTTAATAGGGATTTTATTCAAGATATCATCATACTTGTTTTCAGCTATTGCTTGAATAATAGTCTCCTTTTTTTTGGCTTTATGGCCAATAATTATCTTTGTTTCATCCAACGCCTCTAAGATATACCAACATTCAGTTTTACCGACTGAATTATAATATTTTTTTGCATAGTTATTGTCGGGATGAACTTGCACACTTAAGTCTAATTTTGCGTCTATTACTTTTACAAGAATTGGGAATTCTTCGTTTGGATAATTCCCAAACAAAGCTTTTTCCTTTGTGTATAACTCTCTTAATGTTAATCCAGTAAATTTACCGTTTGTAATTATTGAAGAACTTTGATTGTAAGCACTTATCCCCCATGCTTCACCACACTTATCAGATGAATTATAGTCGAACATTTTTTTAAGTTTATTTCCACCCCATATTTTATCAAAATATTTCGGTTTAAGTTTTATAATAATTTCAATCATCCTCCTCTATATTTCATTTATTCTGTTTGTCCTAATCCAATTATAACAAAGAAATACTCAAATATAAATACCCTATAAAAAGCCTTTTGAAATTAGAAGAAAACTTTTATTTTTAGCAACACCCTAAATAGGTAAGATTCATTGGAATTCTTTATTCAATATATTTATTAAATATGATAAATTCCTTTAAATGTTTTATTATTAATCCAAAAAAAATTAGAAAACATAAAATTAATTAGTATTTAATATAAACAAGGAGAATAACTACAATCTAGTAATTATTACTCCTTATTTTAATTCTCGGATTTACCACTTACTTTAAATCTATCGTTTTCATTAACTTATTCAAGCAATATTGCGGGTTTTCTAATGATTCTTCTAACGAACAAATGCTAGGCACAACTGTATAAATTTTATCAAAGAGATTAGACATTGTAGTTATTGAAGACAAGGGAAATATCCCAATTACATTTTTATGATGTTTTTTTGCCAGTCTCGCGATTTCTATTGGAGCTTTTCCATTTAAAGATTGATGATCAAAACTACCTTCCCCAGTAATTATAATATCAGCTTTTTTAATTATTTCTTCCAGTTTCGTTGCTGCTGCGATTACTTCTAATCCACTTTTTAATTTAGCATTCATAAAAGTTAGCAACCCAAATCCTAGTCCTCCAGCTGCACCTACTCCAGGAACATTACTTAAATCTTTATTAATTGTTTTTTGAACAGCTTTAGAAAAATGTTCCATATTATTTTCTAAGATTTCCAACATTTTTTTATTAGCGCCTTTTTGTTTTGCATAAATATATGTACAACCATTTTCACCTAATAAGGGATTTGTAACATCACATGCCACCTCGATTACAATATTGTGTATTCTAGAATCAAGACTTGATAAATCAATTCTTTCAACTAACCCAATAGTATTACCGTTCATTGTTTTTATTAATTGATCTTTATTATCATAAAATTTAACTCCTAAAGCTTGAAGCATTCCACTCCCAGCATCATTTGTGCTAGAACCACCTATTCCAATAATTAGCTTGTTAATATTATTATCTAAAGCATGCTTTATTGTTTCTCCTAGGCCATAACTTGAAGTAATAAATGGATTTAAATTATTAACATCTATTTTTGATATTCCAGACGAAAGAGCAATTTCAACAATTGCTGTTTTATTTCGATTTGTTAAACAATAATGTGATTTATTATAACTACCAAATGCATCTTGGACTTTTACAGTCTTTAATACACCGTTTGTAGCATGCATTAAAGATTCAACAGTACCTTCACCACCATCAGCAATGGGAACAATATCAATGTTGTTATCTTTAGTTTCAATGTTTTGTTTGATAATTTCAGCAACTTCTTTTGAAGACAAAGTTCCTTTAAAAGAGTCAACAGCAATTAAGATATTCATAACCAGTCCTTCTTTCATACTTTTATTATACCAAGTTTAGCATGGATTCAATATATTATAGATAAACAAAATGCACAAAAATATTTGTGTATTTTTATTATACATAACAAAAAATATCAGTAACTAGTTACTGTTTATATAATAAAGTTGCAAGATATAAGATTGTAAAATCTCTTAATTTTCTCGGGTCGTATCCTGTAACTTCCTTAACTTTTTTTAGCCGATATTGTAATGTATTCTTATGAATAAATAATTTTTCACTAGTTGTATTAATAGAACCATCATTTTGTGCGAATACCATTAACATATCTGTCCATTGATCTAATACTTGATTACTTACTCTACCGAAGACTTTCTCTAAATAGGTAGTTTTAATTTCTTCATTTAAGTCTAATAAAATTAACTCTAAATCAAAATCACTTAATTTAACAATTTCAAATCTATTTGTACGGTGTGCTAAAGTAACGATTCGATTTGTATTTAAATATTGAAAATAAATCTCAGACACTTTACTAATATCCTCGCTTACACCAACTGACAACTCAATTGAATATTTCACAGTAATATACTCTTTTATTTTTTCTAATTCTTTAATATTTGTCTTATATAAAAACAAAACATAATCTCCTTGACTATTTACAATAAGTTCTTCTGATTCAATTCTTTTGTTTATACTATTAAATATTTGTTGTCTCATATTGCTAAATCGATGGTTTTTTTCTTGAAGTTTAATAATTACTAATCTTTTAATACTATCTAAATTAATATCTAATGACTTAGCTTTTTGTAAAATAGATTCTGTACTTTCCAAATTATTTATTATTAATTCTACGAGATATCTAACATTTTCTTGTTTAATTTCTCTTTGATCACGATAATAAAATTCTTTAATTAAAATTTCCGTTAGTTTTACAATAACTGTAGAAAATTTCTTAATGTCTTCATATTGTCCTGTAATTCCAATCACTGCGACTATTTCCTCGTTAAAAGTAACTGGTAAATTTATTCCAACTTTAGTCCCTTTGTATTCGTTATCTTTATGAATTATTACTATTTCATGTGTTTCCATCACTTTTTTAGATCCCTCATGATAACTTCCGATTCGGAATTTATCACTACTAGCAATAATAATTCCATCAAGATTTATAAAATTAATATCGTGATCAATTACGCCATATAAACTATTCACAATGTTGTTGGCTTGCTTTGAAGAAATTTTCATAAAATCACCTCTTAATCTATCAATATAGTAACATAGGATATTCTTTTAAAAAATAATAATCTGGTGTTCTTTTATAAGTTAAACATTCTTCATTTTTATTTTAGCTTTGTTACAAGGATTTCTTATTCTTTTTCATCTTTATTACTTATGATATTTTTTTATATAATCCCACACTCTTCTATTTACTCTAGCACTATTTAGTTTATATCCTAATTCTTTTATTTGTTCTTCTTCTTTTCTAATATTGGTTAAAACAGCAGACAGTTGTGCTTCTAAGGCTGTTCTCCCCATATCAGGTGTGTCTACTAAATGGGCTATTCCCATCGCTCTTAAGTTTTCATTTTCGATATCTTCTTTTGACACATATTTAGCTATTTCGTAATTAGAATAATCTTCTCTTTTTTCAAAATCTAGTCTATTTATTTGACAAAACTGTTCTTTTAAATTAATTTTGGTTAAATAGATTTTTATAGTGATAACCTCTTTTGCTTTAACTAAAATACTATTTTTTAATGTAAACTCTTTTTCTTCTAAAAAATTAGTTTTTGTTAATTTCACAATATCATAACTAGATTTTACTTCAAACAACGTTTCTTTTGTTCCACCATTGTATAATCTAATAGTTACAGCTTTTCCATCTTGTGATCTTTTAAAGGCTGTAACTTTTAATTGATTAGAACAATCTAATATTTCTAAAAATGAGTGTTCTTGTGGTAAATTTCCAATATGAGTATCAGTTTTAACAATAATTGGTTCTGTATTGTATGAATCAGCTATTTTTAAAACATTTCCTTTCTCATAATTTCCAACATGTGGGTAAACAGCATATCTAAATTTCATTTGTCTTAGACACTGTGCATCTGGTGTGTATATTTTAGGACCAGCATCACCAAGGCGTGAATTGATATCACTAGCAACCCATTCAACAGCTCTAAATAATGTTAGTTCAATAGCATTATTTTTCTCATCTATTGTAAATTCCGGTAACCCTTTATTTAAAACTGCAAGCCCAATTTTATTATCTGTCAAATCTACAAATTCACGATGTGGAAATATTTTATTCGGTTTTGGTTCTCGCGCTCCAATAATCACTTCTCTAACATTTTCAGGAATTTCTAATTCATTAAAATCACTATAGGAAATATTTCTTGTAACCACATCAAACTGTGCACCAGCTTGCGATGTTGTTGTATTAATATTAGTTTCGAAAACAGTAGATATAAGATGATTTTTCGCAGTATTTAAAATGTCGGTTTCAAACTCAACAACTTTACTGTTCGCTTTTACCGTAATATATGTTGTAACCGGCAATTTTATTACTGATTCTAATCTTTTTATTCGCGCTTTATCTAGCCCTATTGGAATAATAAAATCATATTTCGCTTTAACTATAGTTAATTTCTTAGAAATCTTAACAAACGAAATGTCAGCAAAAATATCTTCTGTAGTTAAAACTATGTCGTTATTAGGATAAGAGTAATTGTACTCATCTCCACTATCTCCTTTATCTTTTAAAATTCCTAAATTAGCGTAACTAGCATTTGTTTCTTTATCAATCAAATTAATTGATCCATTACTATTAATTGTTACTTTAATTAAATTGTTTTCAATTGTTAATCTATCTTCGTCAACTATTAGTTCATTTTCAAATTGATCATTTTCTTTTAGTACCTTATATCCAAATGCAGGAATATTTTTAAGAGCTATATCACCAATTATGAAGTCTCTATCATATGATGCTGTATTAAAAACTATTGTATTTGTTGAATCAGTTGTATTAATTTTAGATACTAATTTTTGTAAGGTGTCATCAACTTCATCGTTAAATAAGATATTTACTAAATCTGTTCTTTTTTCCATATCCTGATGAACATCATCAATTGAACAACCACAAATACTATCGTGTGGTTGATTCATTAATAACTTTTTATAAGCTGCATCAATATGATTTTTATTATACTCTCCACCTGTTAACCAATTCATAGTAGATAATGGTAATGTAACTTTTTCAACTAGTTTTTCAGAATAATAATTTTGTTGTTTTAAATACATTCTCGATGAAAGAGTTCCTGGAAATACAGAAATGAATCTGCCGCTATAAAGCGCTCCACTAAGTGTTTGTAGTGTAGGATTGTCTGAAAGAATTGCTTTAATGTATTCTTCTGGATTACTCTGTTTTATCTGATATAAATCTGTGTCTTTTTGTTTCTTTTTAATGACTTTCAAAATGTCATCAGGACCAATTTCTTGATCATATCCATTAAGCATTAATAAGTTACTTGTCGTCGCAAAAGGAAGAAGTCTTTTATACGTATCTTTTACTCTAGCATCAAAAATCTCACTATGTTCTGCTAATCGCATACCATTTCGATAACTATCTAGTAAATAAATAGTTGGAAGTTTTGTTCCATTAGGTGATTCCCATAAAAACTCTGAATTCACATTTTTTGGATCCATTTCTACTCCACGCCATACATAAATTCCAAATAAATCAGCATTCTCTAAAATTTGGGATGTTTGCGAGATTTGTCCAAAATTATCAAGTAACCATCCAACTTTCATTTTACTACCATACTCTTTGGAGATTTGATCCCCTAAAATTAGGTTTTTTACTAATGATTCTTCACTTACAAGTTGCCAATCTGGTTGGTTATATAAAGGTCCAATAAAAATATTTCGTGATTGAACAAATTTTTGTATTTTAGTTTTTTTAGTTGACACACTAATCCCTTTTTTTCTTAATTCTGAGTAATAATCTTCAAGTAACATTGTTTGTCCATCTAAAACAAATTGATAACTTGGTTCTTTATCCAACATTAGAAATAATTTTTCAAAAAACTCTACTAACCATTCATTTGTATATTTACTATTTAAATACCACTCACGATCCCAATGAGTGTGAGAAATGATATGCATTTTTTTCATTTCTTTACTTCCTCCAATAACTATTTTATTCTTTTTGTAGTCTCTTTATTAAAAACAATATATTTTTCAGTTAAATCTAATTTAATAAGTTGCCCAACTTTTAAGTCTAGTTTTTGACTAACTACTTTAATCTCTTGTTCACCTACTAAAACATTTATTACAACATGTGATCCTTGTGGTTCAACAATTAATATTTTTGTATCAATCGGACCATTTTTAGTAATTCTGAAATTTTCTGGTCTAATTGATAAGACAACTTCTTTATTTAGATAGTCTTTCAATAAAATATCTTTTACCTTCGTCTTAACTTCAAATGAAAAATCATCATTAGAAAAAAATATCTTACTATCTTTTTTAACTATTTTTACGGTAAAGAAATTAGATGGTGGAGATCCAATAAATTGTGCAACAAACATTGTATCAGGTTCATGATAAATCTCGTTTGGTGTTCCGATTTGTTCTATTACGCCATTATTCATCAACACAATTCTATCGGCTAAGCTTAATGCTTCCGATTGGTCATGAGTTACAAAAATTGAAGTAGAATTCAAATCTTGATGAATTCTCTTTAAATCAGTTCTCATTGCAACTCTTAGTTTAGCATCTAAATTACTAAGTGGTTCATCCATCAAAAATAGCTTCGATTTAATCGCAATTGCTCTTGCAACAGCAACTCGCTGACGTTGTCCACCTGATAGTTGATCTGGATAACGATCTAAATATTGAACTATATCACAAATAACTGCAACTTCTTGAACAATTTTATCAATTTCTTCTTTGGATTTTTTTCTTAATTTTAAAGCATAAGCAACATTGTTATAAACTGTCATATGTGGCCAAACAGCATAACTTTGAAAGATCATTGAAATCCCTCTATCTTTTGGTTGAAGATTAACAATTGATTTACCATCAATTAAAATATCTCCTTCAGTTACAGACTCAAGTCCTGCAATCATCCGCATTGTAGTTGATTTACCACAACCACTCGGCCCTAAAAAGACAATAAATTCACCTTTATCTATTTCTAAATCAAACTTTTTTACTGCTTCAATTGTTTTATTATATACTTTTTTTAAATTATGTAATTTTATATAACTCATATTTTTCCTCCTATTAGCCCCATAGCTTATTAATATATTTTCTTAAAAAGAATGTAAAAATCACGGCTGGTGTTATTAATAAAATTGATCCTGCAGCTGCATAATGAATCGAACTTGTTCCCCCAATGGAATTGTACAATAATAAAGCCAGTGTCTGATTTCTATTAGTTAACAACAATGCTACTCCAGTATCATTCCATGCTGTAATAAATGCATACATACTTGATGCTGCAAAAGCAGGTAAAACTAATGGTAATGTAATATTTTTAAATGTTTGGAATTTAGTTGCTCCAAAAACAAGTGACGCTTCTTCAAGCTCTTTATCGACTCCGATAAAAATCCCTTTTGTTATCCAAGCTGTTAACCCAATATTCGGAATCGAATATACTACAGCTAACCCAATCATTGAATCAAATAATCCAAAATTAATTAACATGACCGCAGCAGAAACTGAAATTGCAATTGTTGGAAACATTCTAACTACCAATGCTCCAATTCCGATTGCCTCTTTTCCTTTTATTGAAGTTCTAGCAAGAGCGTACCCTAATGATCCACCAATTGATAAAGACAGTATAATCGTATAGATTGCAACTTTTACAGAATTTTTAAAGGCATTTCCGGCGCCACTAAAAACATCGAAAAATTTAGTATAGTTTAAAAAGAATGTTTTATATAGTTTTACATGAACTACATCACCAGTTTCCTTAGAACTACTTATTTCATCTTCTAACTCTTCTGGTGTAATAATAACATTTAGTTTTTCTTCTACATATTTACTTAATCCATTTGTATCTCCCCATATTAACAGTTCATATTCTCCTGCATTGTTTAATCTAGAAAAATTATAACGTTCATTTTCATTATCCCATTGAAATTCTACATCATGATAAAGTCTAGGAACAATTGGTTTAGGAAAATCAGTTAATTCAATTCTACTTGTAAAAGAAGTGGTTGCTAAGTAAATTAAAGGAATTAAAAAAACAAACCCAACAAAAATGATAAACATATAAAATAATACTTTGTTTGCCCCTCTAGTCATTATGAAGCACTCCTTTCAGCTCTACTGTTAGCACGTAAGAATAAATATGCAATACACATTACAATCAACACAACGAATAACGAGTATGAAACTGACAATTTATATGCTTCTTCTCCATAGTAAAATTTAGTATAGTACACGATTCTTTCTACCAAAAATGGTACTTTATCAAAGTCAAAAATCATTACAGAAATAAGCCAAACTTGTACTCCTGAAATTATTCTTAGTAATAAAGCAGTAATAATAGTTGGCTTTATAATCGGAATAACAATATCTTTTACTGATTGAAACCTATTAGCTCCAAAAACTAATGAAGCTTCACTATATTCCTTATTTAAGTTTTGTAATCCTGCTAAAATAATGATCATAACTGATGGAAGAACTGTCCAAGTATCAATTAATACTAAAAACATAACCGCATTCATTCCAGATATATTGGTCCATAAATGCAGGCCATCAAAAATTCCAACCCATTCTAATAAAGCTTGGAGTTTAGTGATGTCTAAAAACGAATTTAACCATCCGTACTGAGTTAACCCGGTATTCCAAATAACTCCAACTGCAGAAATTGGGATTGCCATAGGAATCATCATTACAAATAAAAAGATACTAGAACCTTTAAAATTTCTATTAATAATTAGAGCAAGTATGAGTGCTAAAATAAACTGTACAATAATAGAAACTAACGCAAAGACTAGTGTATTAATAACAGCATCTCCAAATTTTTTATCTTGAAATAATGCAAAAACATTTTCAAGTGTAAATCCTCCATCTATCGCAGTAAAAACCTCTTTTACTGCAGTAAAAACAGGATATGCCCAGAATATGGAATAAAATAATAGTGCAGGTATTACTAATAAATATGGTGATTTTAAAAATGATTTTTTGATTTTAGTACTATTCATATTTTAATCTCCTTTAATCCTTTATTTAATTATAACAAAAATATTATTGTATTCCCATATTCTTACGAATATAATAATATTTTAATTATTATATAATTCAAAAGGCCATTAACTTTGTTGTTAGCGGCCTTTTGAATTATTTTTTAAGAGTTATAATGAAAATATTATTAGTCTATTTTTAAAGCATCTAACTCTGCTTGGGCAACATCTAAACGGTCTAATAGTGCTTGATCGCTTTCAAAATCTCCGGCCATCAATTCAGCAAACACCGCGTCAGAAACAGCCTTAACTCCACCCCATTCAACATATTCAGGAATCATTTGAAGTCCCTCTACGTTAGCATTTTGAATAGTAGAGATCCCTTGTCTAATTACTTCTTCAGCTGGAGTAGATCCAAGAGCATCAATTGCTTCAGCTAACGGAGGAATTGATCCTAAAGCTGCATAAATGATTTGATCTTTATCCGTCATCCATTTAATGAATTCAGAAGCTAATTCTTGATTTTTACTATCTTTAACGATTCCAATACCATGTCCACCAGCAATTGTTCCAGCTTTCCCACTAGTTCCTTTAGGACCTGGGAATACTTTAAATTGAGCAGGTGCACCATCATATGTTAATCCAACAACACTTTGATGTTCAAATGCAATTTGAATTGCTCCACTTTCTAATAATTCTTGACAAGAATTAATAGTTGTAGATTGTGGATGAATTCCACCTTTGTTATACATTTCTAAGATATCTAACCATGCTTTTTGGTTAGCAGATGTATTCAATGCAGGAAAAGTTCCTGAAATTGTAGAAGTATTAGATAATGCCATACCTCCAACTTGATAAATAATTAATCTTCCTGATTCGCCTTTGATTGCAGTTTTAACATTAGTTCCATCAACCCAATCAACATAATCATCCCAAGTGTAATCACCAGCTAATACTTCTTCTTCAGTTAATCCTTCAGGTAAGAAGTTAAAAGCTTCGTTACGAGCGATGCTTAAATATACATCTGTATTAATAGGGAAGAAATATCTTTCTCCACCAATATTAGTTGATGAATCAAATGCTGCAGAAAAAGTTCTATCAGACATTTCCGTCTCAAGATCATTTAACCCAGTCATGTAATCATTATTGCCGATAAAATTAACCATATCTGAATAATGAGCTATCACCAAGTCGGTTACTACTTCACCAGATTGTTGTTCTGTGTCTATTTTATCAAATAAAGCTCCAACCTCTGTAAATGTAGTAAATTCAATTTTAACATTGTGTTCTTCTTCAAATGGTGCAAAGATTTCTCGTTGATAAATCTCCTTTTCACTTACTTCACGAGCAAACGCCGAAGCGATAACCAATGTTGTAGGTTCATTAGACCCGCCACATGCCGATAAAGCAAAGACTAATGTTATTGCAATAAATGTAATCAGTATTTTTTTCATAATCTACCTCCTATTTTTTTTATAACTTAATTATAACAAACCATTTTATCTAAATAAATATCCTATATAACAAATTACAAGCGCTTGTAATAGTTTTTATTGTTACCAAAAACAAAAAATATTTGTTTTCGGCCTTTTTACAATATAATTAACATTAGTTTTTTTGTTATAACAATAATTATTATTGTTTTTTTCTTTAATATTAAATATTGTCTAATAATTCCTGTAAAAGTGCTTCAAGCCTATAATATGATAAATTAGTTTTAGCTTTTAAAAAATTACTATCTACTATTTTATTATATTTATCCTTATCCAATAAAATTTTCATAATTTCTACCTGTTTTTCTTTGGTAGTTGTTCTCGGAATATAATATAATCCCGTTTTTTGATCTTTCTTAATTTCATCAGTAATTGTCACTAATTCAAAATGATACTTCTTAATATCTGTTTTATATACAGGGTATTCATAAATTAGGATAGGTTTCTTAGCAAAAAGTCCTTCGAGCAACTGATTTCCCCACCCCTCTAATACACTCGTATATGAAATAAAATCACATATTGTATAAAAATCCCATAATGAATACTTTTTTTGGTTATTTAATATTTCCCTTGAATGACCTAGTAAATCATTAGCATAATGAATTACTACTTTTGATGACTGTAATAAATTATTTAATTCTTTAAATTTTAAATCATTCATTTCTTTCATTCCAACTAATACAAAGTGAATTCTTGTATCCTTATTTATATGATAATTATTATAAATAGGTTTGCCTTGATATGAAGTTAGAGAATTAGCAATCTCTTCTATAATTCTGAACCCCAGTTCAATTGCTTTTCTTTCAACAATTCTCGTTGCTTGTAAAAATACAATATCGTCTTCTTTTATTTTTAAAACTTTTCTTAAATCATTATTATAGTCATCCTTAACAAAAGGTAACTGACTAAAATTGAAGACATTTGGAATAACAGTTGCTTTAATTCCTTTTCTTTTAAACAGTTCATCTTTTGCTATATGGTTTATGACACAATGTTGACTGTTATATGGGGCAGGAAAATATTTAAACAAATATTCATTTATTGATTTAAAAGTAGGTTTTCTATATCGCTTTCTCTCCCAATAAAAATCATGATGATGATAAATAATTTCTGTAATATGTTCTTTTGCCAATCTTGCAACTGCTATTCCGACAGGAATATTGTAGGCTAATGAAGATATATTGTTTGGAACTAGTAAATCTATTGAATTAGAAATAATTAACTCTTTTAATTTTATGTATATTTTATCACTATACTGATCAATATAATCTAAAAATTCCCATTCTGTCTTAAAGTCCGTAAAAGTCTCAAAGGCATTTTTATGAATAATTTGGTTATACTCACTTTGATAATCTAAAAATTCAAGAAATAAATCATTATCTTTAGCGGGACATCCTGAAATATAAATCACTTCATGTCCTATATTTTCTAGTGCTTTTTTCCATTTATCCATTTCCAATGAAACTCCATCTGTTTCATAAACTCTAAAATGCATTAATGCTATTTTCATTCTGATTCCTCCACTCTTATCCACATATACTCATTAGGCAACAATAATATACTCTTAGAAACTCTCTGATGATTTAAAAGATTTATTCCTACATACGGAACTGTGACGGTTACTTTTTTATTCGAAACATTAACTAAAACCAAAATAAAAGTATCCTTATCTGTTTGTTTTCTAATAATACTAAATACTTTTCGATGATAAAAAACAACTTTTTGTTTGCTTAAAGGTGAAAACTCAGAGTTATTTTTTCTAATTTCTAAAAGTTTAAGATACTCCTTTAACACTTTAGACCTTAAAGTATTCTCGTTTGATAATTGTTTATCTAGCTCATTGTAGTCTAATTTTTCGCGATTAATCCGGCGATTTATTCCTGATTTTTCTACCCCTAAAATATCATTTCGAGACCCTAGTAAACTATGAATATAAATTCCTGGAATTCCTTTTAAGGAAAGCAAAATGATTTGTGAAGCCATAAATTTATTAACTTTTTGATCTATCGTCATTGTTTTATGACATAAAGCATCTAGATAGTTAATATTCAATTCATAAGGGCTAACTGATCCATCTGAGTTAGTTTTATATCCTATTTTTCCTTCATTTTTTAATGTTGTGTTAGCCATTAATTGAATTTCTTCCTGGTTTAAAATTCCTTCAACGGGTCGCAAACCAATTCCATCATGAGAAGCTAAAAAATTAAAATATGTTGTTTCATTAGTAAGTATTGTATTATTTAATGAATCAACCCAATTTAATAATTTTGTAGTATCTTCTTTTAAAAATGTAAACAAGGTTAATGGAGGAAGAGGAAATTGATAAACAAGGTGAGCCTCATCATTGCCATTTCCAAAATAAGCAATATTTTCCTGATGGGGTACGTTTGTTTCAGTTAATAAAAAAGTGTTTAATTGGCACATTTCAAAAACTTTCCTAATTAGTTTTATTATAAGGTGAGTTTCTTTTAAATGAATACAACTTGTTCCCTGTTCTTTCCACAAAAATGCAATTGCATCTAATCTAATGTATTTAGCTCCTCTTTTCGAGTATTGTAAAAGAACTTCTAAAACTTTTAATAAAACTTTCTTGTTTTTATAATTCAAATCTAATTGATCTTTAGAAAAAGTAGCCCACAAATACTTAGTTGCCCCTTTAACATCGTACTGATAATAAAGCGGAAGTTCTCTTGGCCTAACAACTTGAGAATAATCGACTAAGGGATTACATTCAATAAAAAAGTTATCATACTCCTTTACACCTTTTTGGTATGCTAAAAACCAATCACTTTTTTGTGATATATGGTTAATTACAGCATCAAACATTAAGCTGTATTTTTTCGCTAAATTGTCTATATCAGCCCATTCTCCCAAAGTTTGATTAATTTTTAAATAATTAATGACACTAAACCCATCATCTGAAGAAAATGGGTAAAATGGTAAAAGATGAACTGTTTTAATTGTCTTATTAATATATTTATTTAAAAATTTGGATAAAGTTTTTAATGGTAAATTATTTTCTTCATAAATCGAGTCTCCATATACAATTAAAATGCTATCTTTTTCACTAAAAGCAGTTTTTTTATTATCCATATGATATCTTTTTACTAAATTTAAAATATCGTTACTTAATGAATCTATATTGTCATTGTAAATTTCCTTTAATAAATCTTTCATTTTTTACACCTCAACGTCTTGACCAAAGTTTCAAAATAGATTATTTTATTTATTTCTAACTATAGTATAGCAAAGTTAATAATAATTTAATATATTATCAAAACCAAATTTATTAAATTATTAGACAGTTTTTTTATACTTCTGAATACAATCATTTATTATTCTTTTAAAAAAGACAAACCGAAGTTTGTCTATTTAAGTTTAAATCTTAATTCTGTTTCTGGATCAAAGAAATGAATTTTATTCATATCAAACGCTAATTCAATATCATCACCAATATGAATATCATCACGAGCATTAACTTTTGCAATTAAGATACTATCACCAAGTTTTGTATGAATATAAGTTTCCGCACCAAGTAATTCAGAAACATCTACTTCAAAATTAACTAATGCATTTTTATGAATGCCTTTCATTCTCTTATCATCATAAATATCTTCAGGTCTTATTCCTAAAACTATTTCTTTTGAAAGAGCTTTATTAGCTTTAAGAATTGCTAATTTGTTTTCGGGAATAAAAACATTGATTCCTTCTCCAACAAAATGATCTTCAACGATTTTACCACTAATAAAATTCATTGGTGGTGTTCCAATAAATCCACCGACAAATAAATTATCTGGATTATCATAAATTTCTTTAGGAGAACCAACTTGTTGAATACGTCCATCTTTCATAACAACGATTCTTGTAGCCATTGTCATTGCTTCAATTTGATCATGAGTAACATAAATAGTTGTAGTCCCAATTCTTTCATGAAGTTTAATAATTTCTGCACGCATTTGTACACGTAATTTTGCATCTAAATTTGATAAAGGTTCATCCATTAAAAATACTTTTGCATCACGAACAATAGCACGTCCTAAAGCAACACGTTGTCTTTGTCCACCTGATAAAGCTTTTGGTTTACGATCTAAATAAGGAACTAATCCTAAAATCTCAGCTGATTTTTGAACTCTTTTTTGAATTTCGTCTTTTGGTAATTTTCTTAATTTAAGTCCAAAAGCCATATTATCGTATACTGTCATGTGTGGATAAAGTGCGTATGATTGGAATACCATTGCGATGTTTCTATCTTTCGGAGCAACATCATTTACTAAAATATCATCAATATATAATTCACCTTGAGTAATTTCTTCAAGTCCAGCAATCATTCTTAAGGTAGTAGATTTTCCACAACCTGATGGTCCTACAAAAACGATAAATTCTTTATCTTTAACTTTTAATGTGAAATCAAATACTGCTTGAACTCCGTTATCATAAACTTTATTAAGTTCTTTAAATTCTAATGTAGCCATTACTTCATCTCCTTATAATTTTCACTAATTAAATTATACTAAAAACAACGATATTTTTATATGTGCAAACTGCACAAAATCATTGTTTAAAATTTATATAATAAATAAATAGCGTTAGCTCCTTTAAAAGTTCTAACATTTACTTGTGTTAATTCGATAAAACTATCAATTCTATAATTTAAAGTATTCCGATGCATATACAATTTTTTTGATGTTGAACTTGAATTCATATTGTTTTTGATAAACTCTAATGTAGTGTGCAATACTTCATTTTTAACATTATCAGTAATATATTTTTTAATTTTCTTCTTTAATTGTTCTTTATTTTTAACAACTGCATAAGTAATAATATCTTCAAAGTAATAAACTCCACTTTTTAATTCTTTTATAAAAGAGGTAATATCATCATTTAAAACAAAATTTTCTTCTAAATATGGTTCAATAATCATTACAATATTTTGATTTGAATCTTGAATAATAAGGTCACGAAACAATTCTAAATCGATAGGTTCTTCATTATAATAATCTGTGTCAATAACTCTTAAAACATTATCTTCTAATTTTTCTACATTAAAAGCAGACCCGAGCATTGTAAATAGATTAATTATCTCTTTGTTTAAAGATTGTTGATAAATATGTATTATTCTTTTCATAAATCTCACCTAATAATTATTATAACATGTAAAATATAGTAATGCATAACAATTTATCATATAAAAAGATTGTTTTCAAATTATCTATTTCAATGCTTTTTTAGGCATTCTATCACCATTGAATAATCCCCAATTAATTTCTGGTTCATCTGGATGGCCTCCACCTTTCCAAGGTTCATCAAATGCTTCAAACAAAAAAACAAGAGTATTTGTTTTTTTATCCATTATAATTCCCCTAAACATTAACATTACTTTATTACAAGTATTTTAAGATACTTAAAAAGACAGTCAACGAAATAGTTTTAGTTTCTTTGTAATTTAAAACCCACTAATATTTCCAAAGTGGGTTTTATTGTATTTTATTGTATTTTTTTATATACTTCTTTTATGTTTTCTTTTGTGAACCCAAAATATTTAATAACTTCAGTACCTGGAGCACTCATTCCAAAACGATCAATTCCAAAAACATTATTAGCATAACGATACCATAAATCCGGACTACCCATTTCAATAGCCAATCGTTTAGTAATTGATGACGGTAGAATTTCTTCTTGATATTCATTCGATGTATGTTTGAAAATATCCATTGAAGGCATTGAAACAACTCTCACATTAATTCCTTCTTCAGCAAGTAAATCTTGTGTATCTAAAGCTAACCCTACTTCACTACCTGCCGCAATTATAATTCCTTCAAAGTTTTCTTTGTCGCGAATTATATAAGCACCTTTTTTAAAGTCCTCATAATTTGTTTCAACCTTAACTTCTAAGTTTTGTCTTGATAATACAATAACAGACGGTGTCTTTTTAGATTCTAAAGCTAATCTAAAACTAAAAGCTGTTTCGTTTGCGTCACAAGGTCTTAAAACATTAACATTAGGTGTTGTTCTAAACATTGATAATTGTTCAATTGGTTCATGTGTTGGTCCATCTTCTCCAACAGCTACGGAATCATGAGTAAAAATATAAATAGATGGAATATTCATAATAGCTGCCATTCTAACCGCAGGTTTCATATAATCTGAAAAGACAAAGAACCCTCCACTAAAACCTCTTAAATGGTGTAAAGTAAGACCATTAACTATCGCAGCCATCGCATGTTCTCTAACTCCAAAACTAATATTTCTTCCTTGTGGATTTTCATTAGAAAAATTACCATTTATTCCTTTTGCTTTTGTTGATTTAGTTAAGTCTGCACTACCACCTATTAATTCAATTAAATTTTCAGATAAAATAGTTAAGATTTTTCCACCACTTACTCGTGTTGCTTCATTTATCCCTATTTCAACTTTTTTCAATACTTCTTCAAAATCCATTTCTAGTTTTTCATTAATAATATTTTCTAGTTTTTTAGCTAAATCAGGATATTTTATTTGATATTCATCAAATAAATCTTCCCAATTATTTAATGCTTCTTCTCCTCTTAAAACAGTATTTTTAAAGAAATCTTGGTATACTTCTTCCGGAGCAAAAAACTCTGGATAATTATAATCTAATTTCTTTCTCATTCGATCTGTTTCTTCTTTTCCCATTGGTGAACCATGAGTTGCTGATTTCCCTGCTAATGAACTTCCATATCCAATAATTGATTTTACTTCAATAATTGAAGGTTTATTTGTTAATTTTGCTTTACCAATTGCTTTATTTAACTCTTCTAAATTATTTGCATCTTCAACTCTTGAATAATCCCAATTCATTGCTTCATATTTCATTTTAGTGTTTTCTGTATTAGCCATAGCAAGTGGTCCATCTAACTGAATATCATTTGAATCATATAAAACAATTAATTTTTCAAGTCCTAAGTTACCAGCTAAACTGATTGCTTCTTGTGTTACTCCTTCTTGTAAATCTCCATCTCCACAAATAACATATGTATAATGATCAATCATTTTATAGTTTTCTTTATTAAATGTTTTAGATAAATATTTTTCAGCAATTGCCATTCCTGCCGCCATAGCAATTCCTTGTCCTAATGGTCCACTTGTTGTATCGATACCATCAGTATGTAAATATTCAGGATGTCCTGGTGTTTTAGAATTTAATTGTCTAAAGTTCTTTAAATCATCCATTGAAACATTAAAACCTGATAAATGTAAAATAGGATACAACATTCCAGTTGCATGACCAGCTGCTAAAACAAAACGATCTCTATTAAACCATAATGGTTTATTTGGTGTTACTCTCATATGTTTAGTATATAGTGAATAAATAACTGGTGCAGCACCTAATACTATTCCTGGATGTCCACTATTTGCTTTATTAATTGCATCCATTCCTAAAAAACGAATTGCGTTTATTGATTTTTTCATACTCTATTCTCCAATCTATATTATTAATTAATTTTTATACAATATTTCTTTATTCTTTAATAATTATTATACAACAGACTATTCTTTTTTACTACAATTTAGCCACATAAAATTAGATAAAGAAAAACAATAAATATTTGTAATGGTTTGTAAAAGCTTAAGCTCATAGTTAAAAACCTAGTAATAATTAGCTGGTTAAGTTATAATTAAATTAGATTTAGTTGTGAAATAGTTCTCTACTCTCATGCATACTATAAATTATTCGCAGTAATTTATTAGTGCATGTAATTACGGCAGTTTTATAAGCTAGTGGCTTGTTTTGCTGTCTTTTTCTTTTGCAAAAATCTAGTATTGAACTTGATTTTCTATTTCTAATATTTGATGAGACTACTAAAAATATATTTTTTCTAAATAGGCAACCAAAATAAAAAGAAATTTTCAACGAAAATTTCTTTTTATTTTATCTTATTTCTAACCTATGCTTCCTTCCATTTCTAGCCTAATTAATTGATTCAATTCAACAGCATATTCCATTGGAAGTTCTTTCGCAAATGGCTCAATAAAGCCCATTATTATCATTTCTGTAGCTTGTTCTTTTGTTAATCCTCTACTCATTAGATAGAATAGTTGTTCTTCATTAACTTTTGATACAGTTGCTTCATGTTGAACTTGAGCAGAGTTATTTTCTACAATATTATATGGCAATGTATCTGATGTACTTATGTTATCTAATATGATTGTATCACATTCAACATTACTTTTTGCTCCTATGGCAGATTTATCATGTCTAATCAATCCTCTATAATTAACTTTTCCACCTCGTGCACTTATTGATTTACTAATAATTTTTGAGGTAGTATTTTTCCCAAGATGAATCATTTTAGCTCCTGTATCTTGATACATTCCTTCTCCCGCAAAAGCAATTGTAATTGTTGTTCCTTTAGCGCGATCTCCTTTCAAAATACAAGATGGATATTTCATATTAATTTTACTTCCAATATTACCATCAATCCATTCCATATGCCCGTCTTCTTCTACTAATGCTCTTTTTGTTACTAAATTAATAATGTTATTAGCCCAATTTTGAACAGTAGAATATCGACAATGGCCACCTTTTTTTACAAATATTTCAACAATAGCGACATGCAAACTTTCTTTTGTATAAATAGGCGCAGTACAACCTTCAACATAGTTGAGACTAGCTCCTTCATCAACAATAATTAAAGTTCTTTCAAACTGACCCATTTGTTCGCTATTTATTCTGAAATATGATTGAAGAGGTTTTTTAATAGTTACTCCTTTGGGAACATAAATAAATGAACCTCCACTCCATACAGCACTATTTAAAGCAGCATATTTATTATCAGTTGCGGAAACTATTTTAGAAAAATATTCTTTAAAAAGTTCCGGGTATTTTTTTAAAGCTGTATCGGTATCAGTAAAGATAACACCTAATTCTTCTAGTTCTTGAATTGTTGAATGATAAACTACTTCACTATCAAACTGTGTTGATACTCCAGCTAAAAATTTTTGTTCAGCTTCTGGTATACCCAGTTTATCAAATGTATCTTTTATCTCAGTAGGAACATCTTCCCATTTACTTTCTGATTTTTCTGAAGGTTTAATATAATAAGTTATTTCATCAAATTTAATATTTGATAAATCTGGACCCCAAGTTGGATTAGGAACATTAATAAAACGTTTATAACTGTCAACTCTAAAATCGGTCATCCAAGAAGGCTCACCTTTAATTTTTGAAATTTCTCTAACTATATTTTCATTTAATCCTTTACCAGTATCTAAAACACTTTTTATATCTGTTTTAAATCCAAATTTATAATCTCCAATTATGCTTTTTATTTCATTTTTAGTTTGCTCACTCATAATTGTTTCACTCCGTTTCGTCTAATGTCCCTTCAAAAGCTTTCCAAGCAATAGAAGCACATTTTATTCTTGCAGGAAACTTATTTACTCCTTCGTAAACAATAGCGTCCTCAAGTTCAATAGTTTTATCATATTCTTTATTTGTTAACATGTTTAAATAAGTTTCTGTGATGATTCTTGCATCTTTTAATGTTTTACCTATTAATGTTTCACTCATAACAGAAGCACTACTACAACAAATACTACATCCTGATCCATCATGTCTGATATCTTTGATAATACCATTTTCAGTTTTTGATTGAACTGTAATATCATCTCCACAAGTTGGGTTTTTTATATGAATAGTTTTATAAGTCGGATCATTTACTAGTCCCTTATTTCGGGGATTTTTATAGTGATCCATAATTACTTGACGATATAAAACTTCTAAATTTCTCATTTAACAATCCTCCTAAAATCCTACACTTTTGAAGAAATCTCTAGCATTTATTACTGATGTAATAAATTTATCGCAATCCTCAATTGTGTTATACAAATAAAATGAAATACGTAATGTAGCCACAACTTCAAGCCACTTTATAATTAATTGAGCACAATGGTGCCCTGCTCTCATACAAATATTATCACCATCAAAAAATGTAACTGCATCATGTGGATGTACACCAAGAATATTAAATGTTATAATTCCTGTTTTTGCAGTTGGATTATAAACAATAATATCATCAATTTCTAATAATTTTTTCACTGTGTAATCCCTAAGTTTTAATTCATGAGCAGCAATATTATCAAGGCCAACTTCTAATAAATAATCTATCGCAGCACCAAGACCAATTGCTCCAGCAATTGGTGGTGTTCCAGTTTCAAATTTATATGGTGAATCTTTCCAAGATGCATCATATAAATTAACATTATCATTCATATCTCCACCAAATTCAATTGGTGGCATTTCTTCTAATAATCTCTTTTTACCATATAATACTCCAATCCCTGTGGGACCAAGCATTTTATGACCTGAAAAAGCTAAAAAATCACAATCTAAATCTTTAACATCTATTTGTTTATGCGGTGCAGCTTGAGCTGCATCAACACTAACGACAGCTCCAACTTCATGTGATAACTTTATAATTTCTTTAATTGGAGAAATGTACCCCATAACGTTAGATACGTAATTTAAAGCTACTACTTTTGTATTTTTATTTAAGACTTTCTTGAAGTTTTCAACAGTAATTCGTCCTTCTTTATTCAACTTAACATACACAAGTTTTGCTTTTGTGATTTTACTAACATTTTGCCATGGTAAAACTTGTGAATGATGTTCTAATTCACTAACAATGATTTCATCATCACTAGTTAGATTATTTAAGCCATAACTAGTTGCTACAAGATTTAAGGCACTACTTGCTCCTCTTGTTAAAACGATTTCTTCCACGTCAGCATTAATAAAATCACTAATTTTTTTTCGAGAGTTTTCATATAGTTCAGTAGCTATATAACTTAAATTATAAACTCCACGATGAACATTTGTACTATATTTCTCATAATATTCATCAATTTTTTTAATTACTTTTGTTGGCTTCAAACTAGAAGCAGCTGTATCTAAATAAACTAGTGTTTTATCATCTAAAACAGGAAAATCTTTTTTCAAGATTTTTGGATCCATAAAATCGCCTTCAGTCTTTATAGTGTTTTTTTATTAACTATATTTACAAAATCATTTTTTAATTCTTTTGTTGTTAACAATTTAACAACAGGACTCAAGAATCCAGTTATTATTAATCTTTCTGCATCTTTTATTGTTAATCCTCGACTCATTAAATAGTATAATTGTTCTTCATCAATTTTTCCAATCGCAGCTCCATGAGATGCTTCAACGTCATATTCATCAATAAATAATAGTGGATTAGCTTCTAATCTTGCTTTTTCGCCTAAAACAATCCCTCTATTTTGTTGTCGTGCGACACTTTTTTTCATATTTTTACTAATCTTCCCTATACCTTCAAATATTAAGGTGCTTTGATTATTTGATACCCCATAATTTTCAATATATCCTTCAGTATTTACAGCATTATGTTCAATAATTTGTTTTATTTTTACTTTTTGTTTATTAGATGTTATTGCGACAGTTTTAATAGTTGCGCTTGCATCTTTGCCATTTAAATAAATATTTGTTTCTACATTTGTTGCTCCATCGTTTACTTCAGCAACACTATATAAACTTCTTCCATATGCAGAAATATAACTATTTCTTTTTATATTTACTTGGGATAACTCGTTAAAATTAGTTATTCCAGTATAAGTTAATTTAGAATTTTCTGAAAGATAAGTATTGGAAACAATACTTATCTTTGTTTCTCCTATATTATATAAATATTCAAAATATGATAATTCTGCATTTGCTTCTAACTCTATTGTTACTGTATTATTTGAATTTTTATTTTCATAAAAATAGAAAAAATGTAATGTTTGGTTTTCATAAAAGTTTTTAGGAACTATTATTTTTAAATTATTTTCTTCATTCTTTATAATAAGGTTTTTAAAGTTTTTATTGATTTCGGTAATAATAATATTTCCATCTTTTATTACTAAATAATTTTTTAATTCATCAGTAAAAAAATTTGATATTTCACTTGGTATGTTAGGTGATATCGATTTATTAATTTGTGGAGTTTCCATTATGAATCAAGTAATTCTTTTGTCGCACACGTTCCAAGAATAACTCTTTCTTCTTTTTCTTCAATAAAAACGCGTTCTTCTTCAATACCAAGTTCTTCCTTAATCCAATCATATCCTTCTTGATCAATTCTTTCAATCAGTTTTTGATTCCCTGATTTCACAATTTTACCTTGCATCATGACATGAACAAAATCAGCTTTAATATATTCTAATAATCGTTGATAATGAGTAATTAGTAATAATCCAAGTTCAGACGATTTCATATTAGTAATGTTTTCACCAACAATTTTTAATGCATCAACATCTAATCCTGAATCAATTTCATCTAAAATAGCGATTTTAGGGTTTAGCATTTTCATTTGTAATATTTCATTTCGCTTCTTTTCTCCACCACTAAACCCTTCGTTTAAATAACGATGTGGTAAATCTTCATTCATTTTTAACTCTGCGACGGCTTTATCATATTGAATAATAAATTTAAATAATGAAATACTTTTCCCATCTTTATATCTAGCATTCATTGCTGTTTTGATAAAATCACTATTAGTAACTCCAGGAACTTCAGCTGGATGTTGCATTCCAAGGAATAACCCTGCTCTACTTCTCTCATCAACTGTCATTTTTAATATGTTTTTACCATCAAGTGTAATTTCGCCTTTTGTTATTTTAAATTTAGGGTGTCCCATAATGACACTGGCTAATGTTGATTTACCTGTTCCATTAGGTCCCATAATAGCGTGGGTTTCCCCACCATTTATTATTAAATTAACGCCTTTTAAGATTTCTTTCCCCTCTGTTTTAGCGTATAAATTTTTAATTATTAATGTGCTCATTTGCATTCCTCCTTTGCTCAACCATATTTTAACAAATATGTAATATTAAAGCCAATGATACGATTATTTATTTACTATCGTTTAAATAAAAAACACCTCCATATTTATTATAATATAAAAGTGGTGTTTTTTGTGTCCATTATGAGTACTTCACTTTAGTTTTACACTGTTTTTTAGACTCTTCATTAATTTATAACATATTTGCTAAGTATCTTTGAAACAATAGAGTATCCTAAATCATTCAAATGAAAACCATCAAGTGTATATTCGATTTTTAATTGATCAAAATCATTTTTTAATCTTTTTGTAATATCAACAAATTTTATATGATGTTTTCTTGTATAATTTTTAAGATAGTAATTCAACATATTGATATCAAAATTATCTCTTCCATCTACATATTCATGATTAATTATCTCAATATTTGCTGGATTAACAGGAACAACACTTAAAATGTGAATTTCAGTATCTTTAGAACGTCTTCTTATTTCTTCTATAATAGTAATAATATTATTATAAATTTCTTTTACGTTCATATCTTCAAATCCCATATCATTCGTTCCAATGGATAAAAACAATTTACTTGGCTTATATTTAATTACTCTTTTATATAATGATTTCATTAATAAGACAGTTGTATCTCCAGAAATACCATTATTATAAATTGTTAATTCCGGAAAATCATTTTCTATATTAAGATTTTCAATTAAACAATCCCCAATTAAAACAATTTGTTTTTTTTCAAAATCTCTTATTGAAATACTGTTTAATCTTTCCTTATATTTTTTCATGATTATTTTTTTATTCATTATCTTCTTCCTCTGATTCACCTTTATAATACTCAGCTAACGGCTGGCCAAAAACTCTTTTAATAACAACTAGTGTTAGTAAAGCTAATATTGAAACAATAATTCCTAAAACATTTTGACCAAGTCCAAAAATAATTCCGATTATTGCACTAATCCATAATGTTGATGCGGTAGTTAGTCCATATACATTTGAATTGGTTTTTAAAATAGCTCCAGTACCTAAAAATCCTACTCCAGTTATTACTGCTGCAATAACTCTTTGTCTTTGAAGGACAATATTCCCAATGAATTGTGGATTATCATATGCAAACTGAATAGAATCAAGATACATAGTCTCTTGAACAATGGCAAGCGCAGATGCTCCAATTGCTACAAGAATATGAGTTGTCATTCCAGCAATTTTATGTTTTCTTTGTCTTTCAAAACCAATAAGACCAACGAAAACGATTGTAAGACCAAGACTTTTAAGAATGTAAAAAATATCAATTGTATCAGCCAATTTATTCACCTTCCTCCTACAGTATCTCATTATTATAAACGCTTACATTTAAAAAAGCAATAGAGTAGAGACTAAATTTCGAAATATATTTAGTCTCTACTCTATGTGTGCCTGATATAGTTTGCATAGAAAAGGCGAAGAAAATTCTTCGCCTTTTTATTTTATTCTTCTTCTAAGCTGTAATCCATTGCTTCATAACGTTGATACATTTTATAACGTCGTTTTGCTTCTTGTAAATTTCTTTCATATAATTCTTCTGCATGATCAGGATTAATATCAACTAATTGATAATAACGAGCTTCATTCATTAAATATTCTCTGTAACGATCCCATTGTGGAGGTTTAGAATCAATCTTAAATGGATTTTTACCAAGTTTTTCTAATCTTGGATCAAATCTAAATGTAGGGAAATATCCACAAAGAGTTGCTAGTTTTGCTTGATTTTGTGAATTAGTTAATCCACCTTTGATTGCGTGAGCAATACATGGTGAATAAGCAATAATTAATGAAGGTCCTTTATAATCTTCAGCTTCTTTAAATGCTTTAAGAACTTGTTGTTGTGAAGCCCCATGTGATACTTGAGCAACATAAACATGTCCATAACTCATTGCAATAGCAGCTAAGTCTTTTCTTTTGCCTTCTTTACCACTCGCTGTAAATTTGGCGATTGACCCAACATGAGCTGATTTTGAAGATTGTCCACCTGTATTAGAATACACTTCTGTATCTACTACTAAAATATTTATATCTTCATTATTTGCGATAACATGGTCTAATCCACCATATCCAATATCGTATGCCCAACCATCTCCACCAATAATCCAGTTAGATTGTTTAACAATATAATTTGATAATTCTTTAATTTCTTCTGCCATATCAGAATTATCATTTTCAATTAATGGCATTAAAGTATTATATACTTCTAAAGATTTTTCTCCATCAGTTCTATTTTCAATCCATGTAGTAAATTGTTCTTTAAGTTCTGTGGATACTTTATCCATATTATTAATAAATACATTTTGTAATCTATCACGTAATGCTTCATTAGCATGTCTCATACCAAATCCAAATTCAGCATTATCTTCAAATAAACTATTAGCCCAAGCAGGTCCTCTTCCGTTATCTAAAGCTGTATAAGGAGTTGCCGGGAAACTAGCTCCGTAAATTGATGAACAACCAGTTGCATTAGCAATTTGCATTCTATCACCAAATAATTGGGTAATCAATTTAATATATGGAGTTTCACCACAACCTGCACAAGCACCACTAAATTCAAATAATGGTTTAGCAAATTGTGAATTTTTAACATTTGTTTTCTTAACTAAATTATCTTTATATGTTACATGATCATATAAATATTCAGTATTTTGAATTTCACCTTTAGCAATTTCTTCATGAATTGGAGACATTACTAATGATTTTTGTTTTGATGGACAAACTTCAACACATACTCCACAACCTGTACAATCTAATGTTGAAATTTGAATCTTATAACGAAGACCATCAAAACCTTTACCTACAGGTTTCTTAGTTTTTAAACCTTTAGGAGCATTAGCCATTTCTTCTTCAGTTAATAAGAAAGGTCTAATAGCACCATGAGGACAAGAAAATGAACATTGATTACATTGAATACAATTATCTTCTATCCATTCAGGTACATAATTTGCAATACCACGTTTTTCATAAGCTGCTCCACCATTTTCCATTGTTCCATCTTCATAACCTGTAAAAGCACTAACAGGTAAGTCATATCCTTTAATTGCGTTTACTTTATCTGCGATATTTAAAACGAAATAAGGTCTTGTTTTGTCAATAACTACTTTTTCATCTTCTAAATCTGCCCAAGCAGGATTAACAGTAATTTGAACAAGTCCAGCTTTTCCTTTATCAATCGCTACATAATTTTTCTCAACAATCTCTTTTCCTTTACGTCCATATGCTTTTTCAGCATATTTTTTCATTAATTTTGTTGCTTTATCAAAAGGCATAATTTGTTCATTAAGAGCAAAGAAAGCACTTTGCATAATCGTATTAATTCTTCCACCTAGTTTTGCTTCTTCAGCAAGTTTAACAGCATTAATTATATAAAATTTAGCATGTCTTTGTGCTAATATTTTTTTTACTTTAACAGGTAACAATGCTTCAACTTCTTCTTTAGGTGTAATTGTATTTAATAAGAATGTTCCACCATCTCTTAATCCATCAATCATATCATATTTCGTTAAATATGAATCTTTTGAGCAAGATACAAAGTGAGGAGTAGAAACTAAATATGTTGATTTAATTGGATCTTTTCCAAAACGTAAATGCATACGAGTTACTCCACCTGATTTTTTAGAATCATATGATGAATAAGCTTGTCCATATAAATCAGTATTTTCACCAATTATTTTAATTGTGTTTTTAGAAGCACCTACTGTACCATCACTACCAAATCCATAAAATAATAATTCAGTTGTAGTATCTGGTTGTGTATCAATTTCACTATGAGGTAATGAACTAAAATTAACATCATCAACAATACCGATAGTAAAACTATCTTTTTGTTCTCCAACAAGATTATCATACACAGCAACTATTTGTCCTGGAGTAGTATCTTTACTTGAAAGACCATAACGTCCTCCAACAATAATAGGTGCATTTTCTTTACCATAATATAATGATTTAACATCTAAGTATAATGGTTCTCCAATTGAACCAGATTCTTTAGTTCTTTCTAAAACAGCAATTCTTTTTACTGATTTAGGCATTGCATCTAAGAAGTATTTAGCACTGAAAGGACGATATAGATGAACTGTTAGTAATCCAACTTTTCTTCCATGCGCACTTAAATAATCAACTGTTTCTTCAATTGCATCAGTAACACTTCCCATTGCGATAATTACATCTTCAGCATTTTCATCACCATAATAAACAAATGGTGCATAATTACGTCCCGTAATTTTACTAATGTCTTTTAAATATCCAGCCACAATATCTGGTACTTTAGCATAATATTTATCTTGAATTTCACGAGCTTGCATATAAACATCATCGTTTTGAGCAGAACCTCTTGTAACAGGGTTAGCTGAATTTAATGCTCTTTTACGGAAACGTTTTACAGCGTCTCTATCTAATAGTTTATCTAAATCTTCATAATTCATTACTTCAACTTTATTTACTTCATGAGAAGTTCTAAACCCATCAAAGAAATGTAAAAACGGAATACTAGATTTAATAGCTGATAAATGAGCTACTGCACCTAAATCCATAACTTCTTGAACTGACCCACTTGACATAATAGCAAAACCAGATTGTCTTACAGCCATAACATCTTGGTGATCCCCAAAAATTGATAAAGCTTGAACTGCAATACTTCTTGCAGCAACATGAATTACTCCAGGTAATAATTCTCCAGCAATTTTATACATGTTTGGTAATTTAAGTAATAAACCTTGTGAAGCTGTATATGTTGTTGTAAGTGCTCCGGCTTGTAAAGATCCGTGTACTGTTCCTGCTGCTCCGGCTTCTGATTGCATTTCAATTACTTTTACTGGCATTCCGAATAAGTTTTTCTTACCTTGAGATGCCCATAAATCTGTGTACTCCGCCATCGGTGAAGATGGTGTGATTGGATAAATACCAGCTACTTCTGTAAATGCATAAGAAACATGTGCACAAGCTTGATTTCCGTCCATTGATTGGAATATTTTTTTTGTCGTCATGATAAAACCTCCATTAAAATATATTTATTTTTTATTACATATTTATACATTTTAGATTATAAAACATAATATATTTTTTTACAACCAAAAATAGTTATTTTTCAATCTGATAAAACATTTGCATTTAGAAAAAAATAAAAAAGCTAGAAAAAATCTCTAGCTTAATCTATTACTTATTTAATACTGTTTAAAAATCCTTCTGCTTTATCTAAATACATATTAGCAATAAACATAAAATCAATACCTAAATCTTTACTTAATCCAATAAATTCTTTGTATAATGCAACATTATGCCATTGTAATGTTTGGAATGTTCTAAAGAAATATAAACGGTTATAATCCTCAGTTGTTGGATTATGTCCTAAATAAACAGGAAGGAGGGCTAAAGCATGTTTGAAATCATTATTTCCAAAACAAGCGATATCGTAAAATGGATCATTATTTCCTGTAAATTCCCAATCCATTAATTTCATTGAATTATTAGCTAAAACAACAAAATTAGAAATTTGAGAATCACCATGAGTTAAAACAAGATTATCATCATTCATATATTTATCCTTATAAGATAAGAATTTTTCTTTTAATTTTAAATATTTTTTTGAATGTTTAAATCCAAACTCAAAATTATAACTTTCATATAGTTTTAATCTTCCAAGAAGATCATAATCATATTTAGATTTTAATCCTGAATCATGAATTTTATGGAGCACTCTCGCTGCTTCATCTAAAAATAAAATTGGATCAAGTTCATGAAGTGGTTTTCCTTCAATATATTCCGCAATCTTATATCCAGTTTTAACATCTAAATAAATAGTGTTATTATTTAATTCGAGATTTTTAATTAGATCAATATGATATTTTTCAACATCTCTATCTACAAATTTATCACCATTTTTTCCAGGAATTCTAAAAGTATATAATTTATCTTTTATTTTAATGATATAAGTATAATTACTCATTCCTCCCATTAATCTTTCAACGACTTCTACATTATCACTTTTAATATTAAAAACTTCAACGCATACTTCTTTAATTATTTGTTCATTCGACATTTTCTTTCCTCCTAAAATTCAAATATTTTTGTGGGTATATCTTGAGTTGCCATAATTATATTATAATCAGATATTTTTAGTCCATAATCATTAAAAACTTCATCATAAGTTTTTAATGCTACACTAGGTAAATTACATTCTCTTGATGGATGAGCTAAAACTATTTGTTTTGTCTTTTCTCCAATTAGTTTTGTCATGTTATATGCTGAATCATTATTTGACATATGACCTTTAATAGAATCAATTCTTTGTTTTAAATAAAACGGCCTTTCAGAAGTGAAAAGCATTGTAATATCATAGTTTGATTCAAAAACATAAAAATCAGCATTTGAGAATATTTCAATATCTTTGATAGGTAAATATCCAATATCAGTAACATATACAATTTTTTTATCTTCTGCATAAATAACATATCCAACAGCGTCTTGGGCATCATGTGAAATACTTATTGGTAATATTTTAATATCATCAATCATAAAATCTTCATTTGGAGTGATAAAAGATGTTTGTTTCTCTTTAATATTTTCTTTTACTTTTGGATGTAATGCATTATATGTTTCTTCTGTTAAATAACAAACTGTATCATTTTTTTTAAGTAAAACATTAATTCCCGCAACATGATCAGTATGCTCATGTGTAATTAAAATACCATTCATTGTATCAATTGATAAATTGTTATCTAATAATCGTTTTTGTAATTGTCTATATGAAATACCACAATCAATTAATATTTTTGTATTTCCAGACTCAAAATATGTAACATTTCCCTTAGATCCACTTGCTAGCACACATAATTTCATAAAATCACTCCAATACAAAAATATTATACAACATCCATTTTGTTTTTCAATAGAATTACAGTAGTATTAAGTATTATTTTACTAAGATACACAATTTAACCATATTTTCATAATATAATTATTGTTTTTGTTTATCTTTAATGATATTATATATATTGCGGAAATAATAAGGAGTGATTTTATGAATAAGAATGTTTTAATAAGAGGCGGAGTTATGTTTGGAATTTTTCTAGCCATAATTGGTGCTGCGGTAGGATGTAGTATGATCCAAAAAGATGATGCAACACCACAACTATCAAATCCTGATGAAGTGTATTTACATTTGGATAATCTTGATGTTACAAATCAAGAACTTTGGGAAGTTATGAGAAATGTTGATGGCATTAACTATTTAATGAATTATGTTGATGAAATAATTTTAAAAGATTATATTGATGCTATTACACAAGATGAAATAGATGATGAAATTTTGTTAGCTACATACTCAACAAATGATGAAGATGCTATTGCTGAAATTCAAGCTGATGCTGAACTAAATCAAAGTTATATTGATTCTTTTAGACAAAATTTAATTATTACAGGTTATGATCCTGATGACCCTGATGATTTAAGAGCTTTTGTTGAATTGAGTATTGCTAAAGTTAATTATTTAAAAGATTATATTGCTGATGCTGAAGTCGGTAGTTATTTTGAAATTGATGAAGAAAATCTTGAAAATTATTATACTCAAACTGAATATAATGATGCTTGTGTTGTTGAAGTAAGATTCTCTAGTACAAATGAAGCTAATGCGGTATTAGATTTATTTAATTTAGTTCCTAATTACAATATGGGACTTGGAGAATATTTTGGAATAGTACCTATTAAAGATGTTCCAAGCGATTTATTTGATTCTACTAATACAAAACAATTAAATGATGACGAAGTATTCTCTAAATACATTGCATTGTATAACTATATGAATCCTTGGATGCCACAAATTCCTGAAAATATTACACAAGAAGATTATTGTTCAAATTATAGTGATATTGCTTCTTTTAATTATAAAGATATGGTTCAAGGAAAAGCTAATGGTGATCCAAATGTTGAATATGGAGGATATCTTTTCAATACTTTAGATTTAACTGTTGAAGATGGAACTTATTATTCTTATAATGTTCAAAGCTTTGGAAATTTAGGTATTATGGATTATAAAGTTTCTGAAGAACCAAGAATACCTTTTGAAGACTTAACTGCTCACCGTCTTGCTGAATTAATTGATGAACTAACTAAATTCTACTTATCTGAAGAAAACATTGAAAAAGTTATGCAAGAAAAAAGAGATGAAGTTGGACTTGAGATTTTTGATCCACTTATGAAATTAAAATATAAATTTGATAATAGTATTACTTTTGATAATGAAGGTGATGATTCATTAATTGCTAAATTTGGTGATACTGAAATAACAGCTGATGATTTATTCTCTTATATGGAAAAACAAGTAGGAACTTTTTATAGTATTGAAATAACAAAAGTTAAAAGACTTATAAATAGTGATGAATATGAAACAGTTTATGGTGAAAGCCGTGATTATATTAATAATAATTCTGACAAGATGGCAGAACATCGTGATGAATTAAGAAATATTAAATCAATCTTTAGTAGTAATGGATATGCTAGTTATGGATTTAGTTCAAATGACTATACATGGGAACAATTTTTATATTTAGCTTTCACTGCAACTAGTGAAAATAAAGTATTAGAACAATTATTTGTTGTTGGTACTGTTCAACCTCTTCTAATTTATCCTACACTTGAATATTCTAGTGTAGAAAATAACATTTCAGAAGCTGTAGATAACTACTTTAGTTTAAATGTTGTTCATATCTTAATGTATCTTGACTATGATCATGATTTTGCACCTGATAGTTTTAATGATTTAATGGCTGATTGGGATGATACAAAAACAACTGAATATACTGCTTTAAAAGTTGCTTTTGAAAATCTAATCTTAGATAAATATAATAATGATGAATTAACTGCTAATGAAATCGTTAGTGAATTTCAAGACAGTTTAATTGGTGATTCAGAAAATGAATGGGCAATCTTTAAACAATATGGATTCAATTTAATGACTGAACCTTTATCACCTGATGGTGGAAGTTTGAATTATAGTAATTCTAGTAATTTAGATGATAGTTTCAAAGACTCATTAAAACGTATTTATGATCTTTATTCTAGACCTGAAAACAGTAATTTAGATGAATATGTTGATACACAATTAACTGAATCTGATTTCGGACTTCATTTAATTATTGCAACTAAAGGTACGGGATTCGAACAACCAAGTGCTGTATTTGAAGTTGATAGTGAAAACCCTGATGCTTTCAGTGTTGGTTCAGCTAATACTGAAGTAACACCTTCAGAATCACAAATATTACTATATAACGAAATTAAATATGCTGAAATGCAAGGAAACCAGACAGATCTTCTTTTACCAGATAGTGTTTATAAAGCAATTGAAGAATATTATTCAGATTTATTTAATGCATACTTTACACAAACTGGGTATTCATTAGTTACTACCCAATACATTCTAGATAATAATCCTGAATACTCAGAAAATAATGCTGAACATCTAGCTTTATTATCTGAAATTATCGATGCTTTATATGATATAAATTTCCCTGAAGGATTTGTTGTACCAAATAATTAATCTAATTGAGATAAAATTAAAATTATAAAATAGTTTAAGACATTAAGATGAAAAATCTTAATGTCTTTTTATTACGAACTTTAAAAGATGTAACCCAAAAAAAAAATAAAATCCTAATTTTAGGATTTTATTTTTGATTTATAATATCTTTCTCGGTCTAATACGGTAATTGGTTGTGTGAATCCTCCTATTACTGTATTTTCTAGCGCATCTGATAAAGCTGTCATCTTAGAATCAATATTATCAATAAAATGAAGAATTAATGCTTCTGGTGTATTTGGTTTTTTTGGCGAACCATAATTACCATAATAATGATGTGATAACACCATATGTTCAAGTAATAAAACTTCTTCAGTTTCTTGATAACCAAGTTTTAATGCGGCCAACTCAATTGCTTTTACTCCCATTGTAATATGTCCAAGTAGTTTTCCTTCTTTTGTATACTCAGGTCCAGCGTAGTTAGATAATTCTTTTACTTTACAAATATCATGTAAGAAAATACCGGCAATAAGTAAATCTTCATTTAAGAATGGATAAATCGCTTTGAAACCATCAATTAATTTAAGCATTGTTGAAGTATGATAACTTAACCCACTTATGTATGCATGATGTAGTTTTGTAGCTGCTGGATATAAATAAAATTCTTTTTTACGAGTTTCATAAAGGTATAAAACTATATCTTTAATTACTTTATTATTAATCTTATTCAAATATCCTTCGACTATATTTTTAATTTCATTTATGGTTATCGGGGCATACTCATAAAAACAAGTCATTAATTCTTGTCTTTTCTCTAAATCAAGTTTACAAGAGTCAATACTTTCAATAGTATTAATTAATAATTGTTCTTTTTCATTAAATTCTATTGGAGTTGTCTCAAAGAAATACACTGCATTTAATTGTAGTTTGATTTCTTTTTTGATTCTTAATGTAACTTGTTGTTTTGTTTCCGTTAAAACACTTACTGTATTTGTATCATGAGTTGTTTCATTGTTAGAAACAACTTTGGCGAAAAAGCTTAAATTTTCCAATTAAATCACCTATTTTCTTTTTAAAATATATGTTGTAATATCATTAACATCAAGTTTTGTAATTATTTTCCTAGATCTTGTTTCTCCATCAAATATTAACACATAACGATCATCAAAAGTAAATGTTTCAAAATTGTTATTATTTTTGAAAAGAACTATTAGTTCGTTTTCTTCATCTTTTAATTTGTAAAAAATTGTTCCTTCTTCATTAATATGAACACATGTATAGTCTCTAATTTTCGAAGGAGCGGTTAATCTAAATAAATCATATTTTTTTCTAATTCTAAGTAATTCTTTAATATATTCAATATCATGAATGTTTTCATCTACTAAATCCCAATTAAGTTGATTAATTTCATCATTTGATTTATATGAATTTTCAACACCTTTTTTAGTCCCATAAAATTCTTGTCCAGCATGAATAAATGGAACACCTTGAGATAAAATTATCATTGAAGTTGCTAGTCTTTGACGTTTTTTTATTTCTTCAATATTTGATCCTTTAAGAGCTTTAGTCGCTTTATCAAAGAATGTGTGATTATCATGACATTCAACATAATTTATTGACTGTGTTGGATATCTAAATAAAAATTTATTTTGGGCGCTACCTAATACAATGTTTTTTACTGCATCACATTTTGCTTTAGAGCCTAGCGCATATCCTTTTTGATAAACATCAAAGGTAGCGCCTTTAATAATTTCTCTTGTTCTATCATTAAAATGACCAATATTAAATAATAAGTGATTATTATACATATGAGCCGTTCTTTCGTATCCAAGAGATGTTGGCATTTTCCAGCCTTCACCATAAACAATTATATCTTTTCTAAATCGATCTAATTTTTGTCTTAATGTATTCATTGTTTTGATATCAATAAGCCCCATTAAATCAAATCTAAATCCATCAATTTTATATTCTTTAGCCCAAAATAATACTGAATCTATAATAAATTTACGAATCATTCTTCTTTCAGTAGCTAAATCAGAATCACAACCACTTGAATTAGTTAATTGACCTTGTTTATCAAACCGATATCCATAACCTGGGATTACTTTTTCAAATGGAAATGTTTTAATATTATATATATGATTATAAACAACATCCATAACAACTCTAATATTATGTTTATGAAGATGGTCTACTAATTCTTTAAGTTCGTTAATTCTCATATATGGATCATTAGGGTCTAATGAATACCATCCCTCAGGAACATTAAACTGTTCAGGATTGTATCCCCAATTATATAGTTTAGATGGATTCAATTCATCTACTCCAGCAAAATCAAAAATAGGAAGTAATTGAACATGAGTTACTCCTAAACTTTTTAAATAATCAATCCCTGCTAAATTTCCTTGTTTTGTTTTTAAGTTTTCTTCTGTAAAACTTTTATATTTACCAGGATAACTAGCATTAATTGAAGGGCTAATAGTAAAATCACGAATATGTGTTTCATATATTACTGCATCAGTAATACGTCCACTAAATCTAGGTCTTTGATATTTCATTTTATATAATTTTGAAGTATCAATAACGTAACTATATTCAGCATTAGCACTACTACTTTTTCCATATGGATCAGTTAAAAAATGTTCTTTACCATTAACATAAGAAATATAACGATATCGACATCCTTCATAATTCCCTCTTAATCGTAAATACCAAACACCTTGATTATCATATTCCATATCAATAATTTCAATATTCCCTAGTTTATCAGTTAATTCTAGTTTCATATTTTTCGCAGTTGGTGTCCATATTTTAAATTTAGTTCTATCACGACGATAACTTGAACCTAAGTCGGATTGTTCATAATAATAAATATCATCAAACAGTTCTGTTCGAACTATTTTTCCTGTGAAAAGCTCACTCGTTTCATTATTATCATCATAAATAAAATAAGTATGATTAAGTAATATATATCCATCAAAACGAGTAATATATTTTCTTTCTTCTCCTAGTAATTCATTTGATATGATTTCTAAATCAATTTCTTCATCATTTCCAATAACTTTAAAATACTCAACAAAATCGTTCCGATATTTTAAAGGAACGATAATAGTAATCTGATTGAAGTCATCTAGATAAGAATAATATTTACTCATTTGATATCTCCCATTTCTAGTCTTAATTCTTTTACTTTTTTTAATGCATACTTTTTTAGTATTTCATAATCATTAGGTAATTTTCCAACAATTACATTATATTTTAAATCGTCAACGATTATGCCAATCCACGATTTTTTTCTCAACGGTGTTAACCATAAAATATCTTGTCCTTTAAAAGCTAAATCACAAACATCTTTTATAGGTAATTCATCATATAGTTTTCTAATTAATTTTTCTTGATCTTGATACCCTAATATAACATTAATTTTATTTGTTAACAAAGATGTCTCTAACCCGTTTACATAAACAATAAATTTATTAAAATTATCTTCTTTAACTACTTCATGTAAATTAGTTACTTGTTCAATTAGTCGTTTATTCTTGTTTGAAAATCGAAAAACATCTTCTATATCATCTAAAATATAACAAATAATATAGCCTTCTAGAAAAGATAATTCATTATTCGTTCTACTAATATATTTCAATCCTTTACTTAATCCATATAATTCTTGATCAACTGAAGTAGTTATTAAATACTTTAAAGCCTTATTTCGATATTTACCTTTAAATATTTTATCTAATTCGACCATAACTCTTTCAATTGAAATATTTTTAATCAAATATCGAAGTTCTTTTATTGCTTCTAAGGTCTTTTCTTCAATATCGAAACCAAGCTTACTTACAAATCTAAAAGCTCTTAACATCCTCAAAGAATCTTCTTTGAAGCGTTTTAAAGGATTGTTTATTGTTCTTATTAATTTATTATTTAAATCTTCTATTGAGTTATAAAAATCACTTATCTTTTCATGTTCATCCATAATAAGAGCGTTTATTGTAAAATCTCTTCTTGATAAGTCATCTAGAATATTTTTAGAATAAGCTACTTTTTTGGGATGTCGATTATCAAGATACTCTCCGTCATTTCTAAAAGTAGTTACTTCATATTTAAATTCATCTTTTAAAACAGTAACACTACCATATTTTTTTCCTGTTTCTTTAACATTACTAAAAAGAGCTATTACTTCATTAGGTGTAGCGTTCGTTGTAATGTCAATATCATTAGATGGAATTCCAAGTAATTTATCTCGAATATATCCCCCAACAAAATAAGAGTCATATCCGGAACTCTTTAGTTTTAAAACTACTTCCTTTGCTTTTTCAAAATATTTATCCATCTAAATCACCAAAAAGATTATACTATAAATAATAGGTTTTTTCCATAATATATGAACATATTTTATTAAATCAGGTGTTATGTTATAATAATTATGGTGGTTCTAATGAAAAGTATAAAGAATGAAGTAAGTGTTAAATTAATAATAAATAAAAGTACATTTATAAATTATTTACTTCCCGTAAATAATCTTGAAAATGTTCATAAGGAATTAAATATTTTAAAGAAAAAATATAATGATGCGTCGCATCATTGTTTTGCTTATATTTTAGGTAATAACCAAGAAATTCAAAAATATAGTGATGATGGCGAGCCTAATAAAACAGCGGGTTATCCGATGATGGAAGTATTAAAAAAACACAATTTAACTAACGTGTTAAATGTCAGTATTAGATATTTTGGTGGTATTAAATTAGGCGCAGGAGGTTTAGTAAGAGCTTATACTAAAGGATGTGCAACTTCTATCTTAAAAACAAGTTTTACTTTTTTAACTAAATATCATCAAGTTGTTATTAAAATACCATTTCATCATATTGGTAATGTTGAAAAATATATTCGTGATAATTACAAATTAATAGATACAAAATATGATAATTTTGTTAGTTATATTATTAATATTAAAGCAAATGATTTACTTGATTTTAAATCAATAATAAAAAACTCCACAAAAGGGGAAGCTCATATCGATATTTTAAAAACATTTGATATATATGAATAAAGGAAGTGAAATTCACTTCCTTTATTTTAAAAGGCTATACTTCCAGTTAAATATATTAAATTAATAATTGCTTTTGTAAAAAGATAAGTGAAAATAATTGCGCTAGTAATATACAATACTTGAAGTTGCCAAATAAAACCTTTCTTAAAAAATTTAGAAAGATCGATAGCGTTAAAAGCTGTTAAAATAAACGGAAAAGAAATGAAAAAGATAATTAATTCTAAAAAATGCAATATATTAGGATCCATTTTTTTACCCTCCTATCCAGTTATATCATCAGGGATACTATCACCATTATTATTTTCCACAATAATAACAACATTATTTGGTAAACAAGTTAAAGGAGTAAGTGGGGAAGAACTCCAACCTTGTGCTTGACAAATATGTTTTGGTGAAATCTCATCTATAACTCTAACTTTATTATTTTTATATTCAATAACAACATTGCCGTTATTTCCAGTAACTGTATAAATGAAATTATCTTCATCAATACTTACAACACTATCTATATCAATAATATCATAAGTTCCATCGATTAAATATATTTCTAATATAGGTTTATCTTGATAAAGAACAACTGCGGTTCCATCATTAATACTAGACGAAACTAAAAATAGTCGCATTAAAAAATATGCGGAAAGTGATATTATGATAATAGAAATAATTAAAATATAATCAAATTTTCTCATTTTTACCACCTGATAATCTTTTCTAGTTCATTATACCATGTATATAATAAGTTTATACAGAGATTATATAATAATAACTCAAATATAATCTTTTTTTATTGCACTATTTAAAATTTTTGTTTTCATTTCATTACCTTTTGTAATTCCTTATTAATTTTAACAACTAATCCTAAGGGAATAGCGTTTTTATCTAAATTATGAATTTTCATTATACTATATTTTTGAACTACATTAAATATTTCATTTTCAAATAATGGTTTTAAATATTTTCTTAAAACTTTAGTTGCATCTTCTTTTGCTAAAATATCTATTATTATATCATCAGATGAGAAATACTTAGAATCAATTATAATTTCTTCGTCATTATCAACAAGGACATCAAATATCAACAAATTATGGAATAAGAATAGAACATTTAAAATCAATTTACTCAACTGATAAACTAACAAATGAAATAATTAAAAAATAGATAAAATATCGTTCCTTTAAAATTCATATATGTAATAAAGCCTTTACTTAAATTTTTTATAACAAATTATTAATAAAAACTGGCTAAGCCAGTTTTTTTGTCTTATAATATATACAATCATTATATAATATCATTTTGAAAGGATATCACTTATGAAGAAAACATTTAGTTTAATCTTACTCGTCCTAATTAGTATGACCTTAATAGGATGTAAAAATAATAATCCTGTCCCAATTTATGGTGATGTAGTTTTTTATATTATTGGTGATTTAGAACAATATATTACAGAAAATGAAGACTACAATGATTTAGGTTTTGTTGCGAAAGATAACAAGGCCGATATTTCTGAATATGTTAGTGTAAATAACCTTGTTGATAATTCTACTGTAGGTACTTATACAATAAGTTATACCCTAGATTACCAAGATAAAATAACGACTTTAACTAAAACAGTTCATGTTTTATATTTAAATGCTGCGTGTGATTTAATCCCAGGAACTAATACATTAGAATGTTATAAAAACTGGTCTTCATATTTACATACCGTTGTAACTGTTAAAATCTATTTTAATCAATATGAAAATATTAATAGTTTAGAAGTATTTGACGAAATGGAAAATATTATTTCTTTGTATCATAAATTAAGTGATAAATATAATACTTATGACGGATTTGTTAATATTAATACAATTAATAATAACCCAAGTAGTACTATTGTAATTACGAAAGAATTATTTGATTTAATTGATTTTACCTTAGAACATCAAAAGGATGTATCTAATTCATTTAATGCTTCACTTGGACCAGTAATAGAAATTTGGCATGATTATCGTGAAAATTGTTTAACTAATCAAATTTGCGAGGTTCCGACAATGGCTGATTTAGAAAATGCATCTAATTACACAAATCCAAAGGATGTAATTTTAGATTATGAAAATTATACAATTACAATGAAAGAAAATATGAGTTTAGATCTTGGTGGTGTATCAAAAGGATATATTTCTAAAAAGTTAGTTGAATATTTAAATACATTACCATTAGATGGGTATTTAATAAATAATGGCGAATCGAATATATCTATTGGTGGAACTCATCCAACAAGAGAAAACGGACTTTTTCTGTTAGCGATTACTGATCCTACATTCGCTCTTCCTTATTACGCAACTATATATTTAAGTGATGGAGATCAACTAATAACTAGTGGGGATTACCAACAATATTATCTTGTAGATGACGTCCTCTATCATCATATTATTAATAATGTTACTTTAATGCCTGAAAGATATTTTAGAAGTGTAAGTATTATTTATAATGACCCAGCATTAGGGGATTTGTATTCAACAGCTATTTTTACAATGACAATAAAAGATGGACAAGACTTCGTTAATAGTATCATTGGTCTTGAAGCCATATGGTATGGAATGGATGGTACTATTTATTATAGTGATAATTTTGAAGATACATATTTAGATACTCTTTATTAGAACGACTTTATCGTAAGAATAATCAAATTTTCATATAAAAAGCGAAATTTTGTAATTTCGCTTTTTATATGAAAATTGCTTTTTTTGATATCTCAGTAAATTTTTTAGCAACAAATCCAGTAAAAATACCTGTTGGAACAGCTATTAAAAATAATAGTGGAAAATAATAAACTAATTCAGGAAGTGATAATATTATCATTGCCATTAATACTTGTCCAAGTGAATGTCCAAGAGATCCCATAACACTTACACCAACAATACTAAAAATTTTTAATTTATTAAACAATACCATCATAAAATATGCGAGAAATCCTCCTGATAAACTTAAGAAAAAAGCAGGTGCTCCTATTGTTCCTCTTAGTAATGCAACTAGAAATATTCTTAAAATCACAATTAAAAACGCATCTTTTTCACCATACAAATTCAATATAACAAGAGTCATAATATTAGCGAGCCCAAGTTTTGCCCCCGGTACAGATATAGAGGGAATAAATGACTCAACTATACTTAATACTATACTGATAGATAAAAATATACTGAGAGTGACTAATCTTTTTGTATCCATTGTTCTCACCTTTATAATAACTCAATTTTTACTTTTATAATTGTAACATTTTAATAATAGTTTATCAAATATTTCAAAAAAAAAGACGTCCTAAACGTCTTGTTTATTTGATAAATCATAATAAGCAATT
>CAZWIZ010000003.1:0-120548 GCA_964634385.1 uncultured Candidatus Izemoplasmatales bacterium
GCTAACAAAGACACAAAAATCCAATATTTTCTTTTTATAATCAATATTTTAGATTTCTCTTCATCAATGAGATTAATTTCTAAAATTTTCTCTAGTTTCTCCATTATATCCTTGCTTGGTATAGAATTACTATTTTCGTATTTTGAAATACTTTGTTTTGTTATAAATAGTTTTTCAGCAAGTTCACTTTGACTAAGTCCTTTTTTAATTCTACTTTCTTTAATTTTCGCTGATATATTTTTCATTTTAACCATCACCTCATATTGATTATAACAATACCAATAATTTATTTCAAAGAAATCTTAACTAACTAAGTAACTAACTTGTCAACCACTTGGTTGACTTGATTCTAATAATAAATATCATTAATTGTAATAGTCAAGTGCATTTTAATATTTTGCTTAATTAAGGGGAAATTCTCTAATTTTAAACAGTATTTGTTTGCTCAAATCTGAAGTTTGATACTTTTTTCAAAAAAAACTTAATTTTGAATTTTCGAGATTCAAACTAAACCCATGAAACAATAAGGAATACATATTTTCAATACCACCAAAATATGCCACTTTTTTGACTCTTTTTGAGTATACAAAAACCGAGAATCCATATAAAGTATAATAATACTTCATAAATTCTCGGTAACGTCTACATCTGGTGGAGAATATAGTCTCCGAAGTTTACCTGAGTACGGAAGTGGGTACACTTGGTGGCGACTCTTCAAAAGAACTTCCTAATATACTTTTGTAAACTTCTCTATTGAATCTTCAATTCAAATAAAGACCATATAGCAAATATGTTTCTTCCAGGTCCAGTATACGTTGTGTCTGCTAAATAAATCTTATCATTTTCAATAAATATGGAATATCCAATTCTATTGTCTCCTACGTATATATCATATCTTTTCAGCATTGAATCAAAGATATCTTCAAGTCCAAAACTAAACACTCCATCAAGATCCTTATCAATTTCAACACTAATATATTCTATATTTTCAAAACTTTCTATCAAGTTATTTTCTTCATCATGTATTGATAACTTATCACTTGTAATCTCGTAAAAATACTTGTTCTTATGTAACCCGGTTTGATTATCTATAGTTGATGAAGACCAGTTAGCTAAATAAATACACTCGTAATATGCATATGAGCCGAAAATATCATCGTTTTCTACTTCTGTTCCATTTGAACAACCAGTTATTATAAACATAACTAAAAATAATATAACAATATAAATTTTTCTACTCTTCATAGACACCTCCATTATATTCTAGCGAATACTCAAATATAATTAATCTTTGATTATCTTTTTGATAGATGAGGAAGACATAATTGTAAGCTTCTTGATTAGCTGGTATCTCATTATAAATACCCAAAGAGACGTTATATAATCGATAGTAATCTCCAGTTCCTAAATAGATTTGTAATCCTTGCGGAATCAACAACAATAAATCAAGCCCATATTTTATGGTAAAAGCATAAAGTAGCAAAATCAAAATAAACAAAATCAAAGACTTTATATGTTTATTATATTCCTTCATAGTTACTCCTCCAACTTTATATCTTATAAAAATTATACTATTATTAAAAACTAGGGAATTTATTGTTACATAGAATAAAGCTCTAGTAGTTTTCTTTCACTCTATTATAATATCTTATCAATCTAAATGAGAAATACAAGAACTCAATTCCAGCAATTATAAACATCAGTGGTGTAAGGTAAAGCCAAAAATTATCTCTAAAGAAGTCAATTGTCACATATGCATAAATTGAAAAACCACTCATTACGAAATACATTAAACTCATTGGTAAAAACCAAACAATATATGAGAGCATAAATCTTTTCGCATGTTTTACTTTACTCTCTGGATCGCTATAATATTCTGGTTTAATTTCTGTGTATTCCTGGCCCCAAACTGAAATTGCAAAAAATCTAGTGAGAGAAGTGAAATATAGTTTCCATCCGCTTTCTTCATTAATCTTGAAGTATGATGGATTTTTTCTTAACTGATAATCAACATGATACTTCATTTTCCTAGTTTCACCTTTAACAAAATAAAAACTATTTCCAATTTTGCTCATTCTAATTAAATTAAATCCTTTAAGTTCCATTTCTTCAAGCCATTCTTCATGAATATCAGGTGAATAGAACCAACCAAGTTTCCTTTTTTTTACAAGTTTCTTATCAAGCTTCAATTGTTTCATTTCTTCTTTGCTTATGATAGTATCTGTGGGAATTGTAAAAGACAAATTAATATCTTCAACACTTATCTTTTCAAGTTTTTTGTTTGACTTTCTCAGTTTAAAATAAGTATAAACTAACCATAATTGAACAATAATACCAATTATCATAAACATTAAAACAAAAATACCTTCTAATAATTCTCCAATATTTGTAGGAGCAGTTATTCCCCCTGGTTCATACTCAACAGTCATATTTCCAGTTGTAGCTGAAACTAATACAAGAGCAAGAGGTAAAATATTTAAAATGACTTGTATTAGCAAAATTATTCCTACGATAAATTTTATTTGTTGATTTCTAGACAGCAACTGATCATATGAAGAGAAATATTCAGGTTCTTCTTTTGTTTGTTCTAAAATACAGTAGTTTTTAGTTTGATAGATTTCATTATAATCATTATTCTTAGAAACATATGCAGGGCATCCATCATTACTTTTATCATAAATAATTACATGTTTCTTGTTTATTGCATCTGCTTTATTAAAATTAAAAGTCCTAAAGGCAGGGTTGAAACTAACAAAATGATACCCTTTTTCACATTGCATATCTAACCAATCTTGTGTTTTTATTACATCATAACTCCAAAACGGTCTAAATTTAAGTTTTGTCATTGAATAATCCCTCCTGATATAGAGTGTCTTTATACACTATCTTCATCCTATTTATTTCAAGTTCTAGCAATTTATTACCCTCAACTGTTAACTCATAAACTGTTTTTCTATCTTTATCTTGATAAATAGATATAACTTTAGCTTTTGACATTTTCCCTAAAGTTGTATAGACGGTTCCTGAACCTAACTTTATTCTATTATCTGTTAATTTCTCAACATATTTTATGATTCCATATCCATGTCTTGGCTCATTCAAAGATAATAAGATATAATAGGCAGTTTCACTTAAAGGTATAAGTGATTCAATACTTTTTGCCATCCAAATCAGTCCTTTCAATTACTATGTTGTGATGTGACATATCTAATTTAAATATATCACGATGCGACATAATGTCAATACTTAAATAAACTGTTGTATTAAGTAATGTGACATATATAAAAAGATGCAATCCTATGAGCAGAGCACCTTATATGCTGTATTCTATTAGATCATCTCTAATACGGTTCCGCTTATCATAATCTAAAATTACCCCCACTACCTCTATTACCTCGAAATATATTTACAGTAAACACTTTGGTTTCAGGTTAAAATTGGTTTCATTTGGTGTCTCGAACCCACTTCCCATTCGCGAAAAAGACTCTTAGAAAGACATGTTTTATGGGGGGTATTTTCCGGAAAAAAGGTGTCCAAAAAGCGATACTTTTAGAACATAAAAAACCGAGAATATCGCAGTAGTAAGGAGAACTACTAAATTCTCGGTATACGGGTCGAAATGGTGGAGAATATAGTCCCCGAAGTTTACCCGTATACGGAAGCGGGGTTTCGTGGTGGTGGAGGGGCTTCACCATGGGAACTGGTAACAAAAAATAAGGTACCCATTTTTGGCACCTTATTTGCATGATACAATTCGGTCTATCACATTTAGTTGAAATTTATTATGTTCTTCTTATCAAATAATTTGATAGGATTTGAACTTACTTAGAAATTTAATATACGCGTTCTAGTTGCAGTTTTCTAGTATTAGATTTTTGAATGGTATTAGCTTGAAATAAATCAATTTCTTTATCTCTAGCAATATCTTTAATGATACGAGAATAAGTAGGGCTTATATTTTCTCCAAGAATAATTTGAATAGGTTTTATACCTTTTAAGCTGACATATTTTTTAGAGAATCTATCTTCATTTAATGTTGAAAAGATAAGTCTCCACTCATCTTCGTAGACCCAACCTTTGTTTTTAAGTAGCATTACTTTGTTCATATAAAACATCATCTTTTTTTCATCTGTATCTTTTGAAATAGGATTAAAAAATAGTTTATGATTTTCATAAAAAATAGGAGTCATTACATAGTCTTTAATATTGTGCTCCTTCATAAGTTCTTCTAGTTGGTTGATAGAATAACTAAGAACTATTCCTTTTGCCTGACTAGCATAATGAGACCACATCACTTCATTTGAATTGTGTTCACTAAAACAAGCAACGCGAACTAAATTCTTAGCAAACTTTTGTAGACTATTATCAATTATTCTTTCTTCGGCAGGTGCTAGTTTGCCTTTATTACTTTCACCTTTTGTTGCAACTCCTCCATTAGGTCTAACCTCATATTTCATACTTACTTTAATTTTAGGTTTATATATAAAACTACTATCATACGGATCATTGAATAACTCTGGGGAAGCAAATGTAATTTCGTCATTCAATAAATCGCTAAGTGTATATTCACTAATATTTCTGTATCTATAAAGCAATCTTTCCTTATTTGAGATATTCAATTCAAAACAAAAATCGTCATCAGTAAGGCTTAAAATTTTTTTCTCATAAAACTTATCCTTAACTGCTCTTTCCACAATTGATTTTTCACTCATATTATCATCACCTTCCAGCTTAATTATAACATCGTTTTATTAAATGTTTACTTTTTGATAGAAATCAATAAATGGTTCAAGAAAAAAGTCCTATTACTCAATTGTCTTAACCCGTTTCCGAGATTCAAACTAAACCCCTGAAACAATAAGGAATGCATATTTTCAGCATCGACAAATTATGCCACTTTTCAGGCTCTTTTTGAGTATACAAAAACCGAGAATCTATATAACGTATAACAATACTCCATAAATCCTCGGTAACGTTGTCAAATGGTGGAGAATATAGTCCCCGAAGTTTACCCGTATACGGAAGCGGGTTTCTATGGTGGAGTAGGGGCTCCACCATGGGAATACACACCCAAAATCTAGACCCCTACTTTTTACACATATTTTATCTAAAATTTACTATATTTTTCTTATATCCTATCAATCTCCCTATATAAGTTAAGAAATATAAACCCCCTCCCCTTATAGTTAGACTAATATTAGCTGTTGTATGTTTTTACTATACTGTGTTTCACTTTTGTTTTAGATTATGAGTTTCTTCTTTCCCTACCTTTATCGGATATATCTAATTACTTAGTCATGTCCGATTCACAAAATTTAGGTTCTATACTGTTTTCTCTTCCGCTTTGAGTTATTGAGAACTTACTCAGAGTTTAAGTAATTACTTGTTTGTAAATTGGGAAAGAAAAATGATAAATGCATATTGCACTTATCATTGATCTAATTATTCTTTGTAATGTAATAATTGAAAAACTAATGGATTTCTTTGATAAATTATCTCATCTCTATCTGTTGGAATGTATAAAGCTCTACTACCATAATCATAAATGTTATCTGCTTGGTAATAAACATCTGCTATAAAATACAAAGAACTAACAAATGAAACTGGAGGATTATGCGTAAACTCATATTCCATAGTAGCCATTTTGTTAACTACCTTTAATCCATAATCTGTTTTATATATAATGCTATATATATCCCCATGCTCAACATAATCATTACCAGCATATTTAAATGTAACTCTTGTGATTGGTCTTTTCAACATATTGGTAAAAGTCTTAGTGCATTCATCAAACACTAATCCATAGTCCTTAAATAAACTATAACTTGTTGTACTTGACATCTTGGTGTTTTCTCTAGGTTGTGTAATCGGAAATGTAATATCAATTTGATTCTCAGATATTGTAAATGTATGATCTAGATTAAAATCAATTAGTCCTGCTTCATTAAGTAGAACATATTCACTCCTAGTTACTTCAATATCTTCTCTTTTAACTCTGCATTCTTCTGTATCACAAACAAATTCTAATATTTGTAGGACATTATTTTCTATTGGATCGCCATTGAAGTCTGAATTATCATATATGTTTTTACTAATTAATACCTGATATAACTCTTCAACTGTTCGATCATTGTTTTCTGCAATAGTTTTTTCAGACAAGTATTCCGTGTAATCATAATTGAACGCTATATCTGAGTAGTGTTCAACGGTATCAACATTGTCAAAATCAATAAATGCGTCCTCAAATACACCTCTAGTTTGTGTTGATCTAAATCCAGTAACTTGTTCGTCTATCACTATAAATTCATTTACAATGTTAGTTGTAATAGAATTATAAACTTTCATCTCTTCTTCGTTATTATATACAAGAATATTAGTACTCTTCCTCATATTAGATTCTAAGATATTTCCTTCTGAATCATATGTAATATCAATATTAGTCCTTACTCTGGCCATGTAATCATAATTACCTTCACCAACTATTTCAAGTTTATTATTTTGCACATATCCTTCAATATCCTCATAAACTTCAAATGATAAAAAGTTATTTGTTTGACTTATGATTTCTAAATCAGGACAGTTGTTTGGTAATTGTGTATAGTAAATCGCATTACCATAATCATCATAATAAGCACAAGACTGAAATTCTGATGTTTGATATGTTTCAATAAACTTTAATTGTAAGCTGCTAAATCCAAATAATACTAACACCAATACAGTTATGGTGTATCCTCTTAAAATTGATTGCTTTTTAATTCTCTTAACTAATCTATTAAATCCTAGTTGTAACAAGAAGTATAACAACATTGCTACAAACAAAAACAGGCTAATATGCTGTAGATAAAAATAGATCGGGTTATAGTAAGGTAAAAAGCTAAATGTGATAATAAATACCACAGCAAAAAAACTCATTATACCTAAATATAATTTTCTATTCATTGTCTTTTCCTTTCTTAATATTCAATTTCTATTACATAAATTAAAACATTAAGAAATCAACATCTAATAACCTGTAACTTTTTAAATAATCTATTTTGAATCTGAATAAAATCATAACTAGCATGTTGGTATTTAACTCCAACAACAGGAAAGTTAATCTTATATTCAAAGTTCAATACTACTTTAATAACCAATAATGCAGGTAGATAGTATGCTAGATACACGATCAATGATAATGATATCATCAAGGTAACTAGTATTAATAATCCACTTTCGACCTTACTGCTTACTACAAATGAAGAAATCAGATTCATATAATATATCTGTCTAAATAGGAGTGCTAGCACAATAAAAAAGTTTAGTAACCCAAAAGCACTAAATCGTTTTTTCATAATACCACTTCCTTCTCTTTGTTATCTAAATTATATCACAAACACATATTTTTTCAAAATAGCATTGAGACTTTTTGCTTTCTTTCTCATCTTATTTAAATCAAATCCATTTCGAAGAATACAGCACCTTGTAGATTACCCAATTGATCTGTCCAACAATCTTTTAAAATCTGAGTTTGCTTAAATCCAAGCTTTTTATAAAATTTCTGTGCGCCTATATTTTTAAGATTTGTATCTAATATAATTTTATTTGCTTTCATTTCATTCTTTAGAAAAGCAGTTAATGACTTTATTGCTGTTGTACCATAACCTTTACTTTGTTCAGTTAAGACACATATTTTTATTCCTATTTCAAAAACACCATCCAACTTCTTACGATAATTCATTTCACCAATAGGATAATCATTTTCTAACTCAATAATAATCAACTGATTTTCAGGTAAAGAATCTATGTTTTGTTCATTAATCCTCAGCACTAGTTTTGATTCATCAGTAGATAACCCATTTGGAAACCCAGCATGTGCCATAACCTCTCCGCTTGCCCACCAGTTGCATAAAATATTAACATCATCTAGTTGAGCAGATCTAATTATTACTTTTCTATCTTTCATATACATAGTACCATCTCCCATCTAATACATTTTATCATATTGTATTAAGAAAAGGCACCATTCTATTAAATAGTTCCTAAATATGCTATATTCCGTATTCTTCTAGGTCATTTGTGATACGGCTCGTTGTTGTTTATTATAAATGAATAATTATATCTTTCGTGTTGATTGGTTACACCTGCTACACCTGCTACACCAAAATTCTAGATAGAACATATGTATTTTACTGCACTTTCATAATCATGACGGATAAAAAGTAGTTCAAGATTCAAGAATCAAAATTCGCCTATATTTCTAGTTTTTTTGAATAAAATTAAATTCCGAGTTGTGAAAAAGACCCCTGAAACAACATGTTTCTAGAGTGAATTATCTCCCAGTAACCGGGCCAAAAAACTGATATTATTTTTCAATCAAAAACCCGTGATTATCGCAGTAGTAAGCGAAACTACTAAAATCACGGGATACGGGTAGATTTGGTGGAGAATACTGGGCTCGAACCAGTGACCCCTTGCTTGTAAGGCAAGTGCTCTCCCAACTGAGCTAATCCTCCAAAGTCCATAAATATAATATCATTATAATTAAAAAATGTCTACCATAATTTAATCATAATTATATATTAAATATCTTTTATATTAAGCCATAATATTATATAATTTTAACGAAGATAAATTCGTAAGGAGGAATAAATTCATGAAATTCGAAGATTTTAAATATGAAAGACCCAATTTAGAACAAATAAAAGAAAGAATGAACAAACTATTAGAATTAATAGCTACAAATGAAACATTAGAAGTTGAATTAGATACTATTAAAAAAGTTTTCAAATTACAAGATGAAATCTCAACACAATTTAACCTTGTATCAATAAGAAATAGTGTAGATACAACTGATAAGTTTTATGAGGAAGAACAAGATTTCTTCAATGAAATCTCACCACATCTTCAACAGTTAGAAACAGCCTTCCTAAAGAAATTACTAAATTCAAAACACCGCAATGAACTAGAAAAAGAATTCGGAACACTTCTTTTTAAAAAGGGTGAATTAGCTCAAAAGACGTTCAGTCCTGAAATAATTAAAGAATTACAACAAGAAAATAAATTGTCTACAGAATACTCAAAACTTTTAGCTGGCGCTAAAATCAAATTCCAAGACGGAATATATAATTTAAGTCAAATGAGACCATTCATGCAAGATAAAGACAGAGAAACAAGACACAAAGCACAACTCGCTGTTTCTAGTTTCTTTGAAGAAAACGAAGATCAAATAGACCGTATATATGATGATATGGTTAAACTACGTGATCAAATAGCTAAAAAACTTGGATATAAAAACTTTGTTCAATTAGGGTACGACCGTTTTGGTCGTACTGATTACAACTACATTGATGTTAAAGGTTATCGTGATCAAATTTTCGAAAGTGTTGTTCCACTAGTAGAGGAACTAACTGCTAGAAAAGCAAAACGTCTCGGAATTACTAATCCTAAATCATACGATTTAGCATTGTCTTTTCTAAGTGGTAATCCTACTCCAAAAGGTGACTCTACTTGGCAAGTAAATCATGCTAAACAGATGTATAAAGAAATGTCACCAGAAACAGATGAATTTTTCACTTTTATGTTAGAACATAATTTATTAGAATTAGATGCTAAACCCGGAAAATCAGGTGGTGGATATTGTACTTATATCCCTGATTATAATGCCCCATATATTTTCGCTAATTTTACAGGTACATCAGGAGATGTTGATGTCTTAACTCATGAAGCAGGCCATGCTTTCCAAGTTTATTCAAGTAGAAATCATATTCCTGAATATAGATGGCCAACAATGGAAGCAGCTGAAATTCATTCAATGAGTATGGAATTTCTTGCTTGGCCATGGATTCACAAATTCTTTGAAGAAGATACAGAAAAATACAAATTTAATCATCTAGCAGGAGCAATATCATTTTTACCATACGGAGTACTAGTAGATGAATTCCAACATGGTATTTATGAAAACCCAGAACTATCAAAAGATGAAAGAAAAGCCTTATGGCGTAAAATAGAAAAGAAATATTTACCATTTAAAGACTACGGTGATGATAGTTTTATGGAAAAAGGAACTTATTGGTATCGCCAAGGTCATATTTTTGGAGCACCATTTTATTATATCGATTATACTTTAGCACAAGTATGTGCTTTCCAATTTTGGATTAAAAGTAGAGAAGACCACCAAAAAGCATTTAATCAATATTTAGCATTATGTAAATTAGGTGGATCTAAAAGCTTTGTAGACTTAATTGAAAGTGCACATCTTCAAAATCCATTTAAAAAAGGTGTAGTTAAAACTATAATCACACCAATTAAGGCTTATCTAGATAATGTAGATGATTCAAAACTATAAAACAAGCTCACTGAGCTTGTTTTTTTATATAAAAAAATCACACTACTTGAGTGTGATTATTTATTTAATTTAAATACTACAACCTTCATCATTACAAACAGGGCCATCATCTGCGACATTAAGATTTTTAATCGGATTTGTTTCACTCCATAATTGATTAAGTGCAGATAAGAAATAATCTTCTTGTTGAGCACCTGAAATAGCGTATTTACGGTTTAAAACAAAGAAAGGTACACCTTGTACTCCTACTTGTCTTCCTTCCATAATCTCAGCGTTTACTTGATCAGTATAATCATTTGATGATAATACTTTTTTTGCTTTTTCAACATCTAACCCTACTTCTTTTGCAAGTTTTAGTAAAGTATTGTGATCAGCAAGATTTAATCCATCAGTAAAATATGCTTTCATTAATCTCGAAGTTAATGCAGGTTCTAATCCAAACTGATTAGCCCATTTAGCGAGACGATGAGAATCATATGTATTAGTTAATTTAATATTTACGTAATCATATGTTAATCCTGCTTGTTTAGCTGCATTAACAAACATTTCTATTTTTTTCTTTGCTTCATCTACTGAAATTCTATGCCCTTTCGCAAAACTTTCAGCTACTCCATCTGTCATTTCCTTCGGAGCATTAGGATTCAACTGATAAGCTTTATAAATTACTTCTACTTCATCCTTATGTGGAAATTTATTTAAAGCATTTTCAAAACGTGTTTTACCAATATAACAAAATGGACATCCAAAATCAGACCATAACTCTATTTTCATAATTGTATTCCTCCTTATTTAATTATTATTAATATTATCCCTTGTTTCTATCATTAAATCAATTAATTTGCTTACAAACTAATGAAAAATGATGAATTTATTATTGATAATCATATATGAAATATCTACTTTTTTAGATTTCCCCATTTTTCACCATTTTGACAAGGTTAACAACTCGCTTTTTAATTAAATCCCTCGTAATTTCAAAATCCTCTTTTACTCCCCCACTTGGATCATCTAATTCCCAATCTTCTCTGAATTTTGTTGGAACAAAAGGACATTCTACACCACAACCCATCGTAATTAAAATGTCCAACGTTGTAGGTATCTCATTTAATAATTTAGAATAATGTCCTTTCATACTTATCCCTATATCTTCCATAACTTCAAGTGCTAATTCTTTAGGCGCAGGGTACTTTTCTGTCCCTGCTGAATAAACTTCAAAAATATCTGAAGCTAAATGTTTAGCCCATCCCTCAGCCATTTGGCTTCGACAACTATTATGTGTACAAACAAAGGCAATTACTTTTTTCATAAACACCATTCCTCTTATAATATTTGTATAATTTAATAATACGTTATTTAGATAAATAAGTAAAATAAATAACTTTTTTGTATAAAAAAAACGGATAAATCCGTTTTATTTATAAATGGCGGAGTAGGAGAGATTCGAACTCTCGCGCCGCGTTAACGACCTATACCCTTAGCAGGGGCACCTCTTCAGCCAACTTGAGTACTACTCCATAAAGTTAGCCCTTATATAATAATATATTTTAGGCTAACTGTCAATATTCTTGATTGATTATTTTTGTAAGTTCTCTTCTAACATTGTTAGTTGTAAACGATGACGTTTCAAATCAATATCTTTTACCCATACTTTAACAATGTCTCCAACACTAACAACATCTAGAGGATGTTTAATATATTGATTACTTAATTGAGAAATGTGAACTAATCCATCATCTTTTACACCGCAATCAACAAACACTCCAAAATCTACTACATTTCTAACGGTTCCCATTAACTCCATCCCAACTTTTAAATCATCTAACTTAAGGACATCACTTCTAAGAAGTGGAGCTTCCACATCATCACGTGGGTCACGAAGTGGTGCTACAAACGCATCTAATATATCTTCCACTGTATTCAATCCAGCTCCAAACTTATCAGCTAACTCTTGTTTATTAATATTAGCCATTTTAATCATTAAAGTCGGATTTCCTAATTCAGTAACATCTATTTTTAATTCATTTAATAATTTTTGTGTTAAATCATAACTTTCAGGATGAATCCCTGTTTTATCTAAAGGATTCTTACCATTTAAGATTCTTAAGAATCCAACTGCTTGTTCATATGCTTTGGCACCCATTCTTGGTACTTTCTTTAATTGTTTACGTTCAGTAAATTCACCATTTTCTTCTCTCCAAATAACCAAGTTTTTAGCTACTGTTTTGTTTAGTCCTGAAACATATTGTAATAATTGAGCACTAGCTGTATTCACATTAACCCCAATTTTATTTACGGCAGTCTCAACAACAAAATCTAATGAATCACTTAATTTGTTTTGTGCAACATCATGTTGATATTGCCCAACTCCAATACTTTTAGGATCAATTTTAACCAATTCACTTAATGGGTCTTGAAGTCTTCTAGCAATGCTTACAGCACTTCTTTCTTCAACTGCTAATTTAGGGAACTCTTCTCTAGCTAAATCACTAGCGCTGTAAACAGACGCTCCTGCTTCGCTAACTATTATGTATAATACTTCTTCTTTTGCTTTTTTAATTACTTCGATAATAAATTGTTCAGTTTCACGTGAAGCAGTTCCATTTCCAATCGCAATAATTTCAATTTTATATTTTCTAATAAAATTAATTACTTTTTTAAATGAATCAATAATTCTATCTTTATGGATATTTTCACCTTTATATTTTTGATGAGGATAAATAACATCTAAATCAATCATTTTACCCATTTTATCAACAACAGCTAATTTACAGCCAGTACGATAAGCTGGATCTACTCCTAAGACCATTTTACCTTTCATTGGAGGTTGTAATAATAACGCTCTTAAGTTTTCACTAAAAATATGAATAGCATTATCTCCTGCTTTTTCAGATAATTCACTTCTTATTTCTCTTTCTATTGAAGGTTGAATTAATCTTTTATAAGCATCTTTAATTGCGTTTTGAATATTAGGGAAAGTAAATGATTCTTTATTTTCAACAATTCCATCTTCTAAATATTGATGGATTCTTTCAACATTAGTAACAATTTTTACTGATAAAACTTTTTCTTTTTCACCACGGTTGATTGCTAAAACACGATATAATTTTACTTTTCTTAACGGCTCTTCATATTCATAATACATTTCATATGTTTTCATTTCATCTTTTGCTTTTTTCTTTATCTTAGTTTCAATATTTCCATTATTAAAGGTATATGATCTTATCCATTTACGAAAATCAGGAAAATCACTAATTTCTTCAGCAATAATATATTGTGCACCTTCAATTGCTTGTTCAACTGTTTCTACTTCTTCTGTTAAATATTTTTTTGCTTCTTCATTTAAAATACCTTCTATTGGAAAAGATAAAATATAATCGGCAAGCGGTTTCAATCCTTGTTTAATTGCGATTGTTGCTTTTGTTTTTTTCTTTTCCTTGTAAGGGCGGTAAATATCTTCTACATCAACTAATTTTTCAGCTTTTAAAATATCAGCTTTTAATTCATCGGTTAATAATCCTTTTTCATCAATTAAACGAATAACATCTTCTTTTCTTTTAAGTAAATTAACTTTATATTCGTATTCTTTGTTAATATCTCTGATTTGTTCTTCATCTAGCGCACCTGTTTGTTCTTTACGATATCTCGCAATAAAAGGCACGGTATTTCCTTCGTTTAACAAGTTCAATACCGTTTCGACTTGTTTTTTTGTAAGTTTTAAATTTCTTGTTAATTCCAAAACTAATTCTTCATTAATTATCATTTTTTTTCCTCCACTAATATAAAAAAGCCTTTTAAAGGCTATTTTAATTTATATAAAGATATGTTCCACCATTAATTTGATCGAATATATTTATAATTTTATCAGACCCACTTACAAAATCAACTAATTGTCCATTAACAACCATTAATAAAGATGGTGTCCCATTCATTCCTTGAATATTGTTATATCCTGTTACTTTTCCTGCATCTATAAAATATACTTTAATATCCTCATTATTCTCATCCGCAAATTCTAATACTTGTATTTTTATATCATTACAGTGTCCACATATTTCAGAATAATAATATACTAGATATTTATCTTCGTCTTTATTAGTAATTTCTGAATAATCATTAATATGATCAAAACTTGAATATGTTAATTCAGTTGAAAATAAATTAAATAAAATAATACTAATAATTATAATAAAAAACGATACCGCAAATCCTATTAATACATAAGACATAAAACGATCATTACTTTGACGTTTAAATCCACTTTTATAATCCGCCATAATACCACTCCTCAGCTTTATATATTGTATAAAAAAATAACTGAAAATGCAAGTGTTTATTCTATTGGATTTTAATAATAATATCAATAGCTCTTAAAAAATATAGTATAAATGTTATTTAGAAAATGGTATAATTACAATAGACATTAGATATGAGGAGAATATTTATGAAAAATAGTTATGAACTAAAATATTTAAAACAATTGGCGAAACAATTTCCTACTGTACAAGAAGTTAGTACAGAATTAATTAATCTTACCGCTATTTTAAATATTCCTAAAGGAACTGAACACTTTTTATCTGACATTCACGGAGAATATGATACTTTTAACCATTTTCTTAAAAATGGATCAGGCGTTACACGCGGAAAACTTGATATTATTTTTCCTAAATTAAAAGAAAAAGAAAAAAATCGTTTAGCATTCTTTATTTATTATCCAAAACAAATGTTAAGAAAATATGAAAATATAATGGAAAAAGAAGAATATTATATATTTATTAGAAAACAATTGTTAAACTTAATTGAAATAAGTAAATATATGTCTAGAAAATACACAAAAAGTAAAATTAGAAAAAACTTACCTAAAGCATTTTCTTATATTATTCAAGAACTTATATTTGAAAATGGTTCTCACACAGATAAAACACAATATTATAGTGCTATAATTGATGCTATTTTCAAAACAAAAAGAGAAAGAAATTTTATTATTGAAATATCTTACTTTATTCAAAGATTAACAATAGATCGTCTTCATGTTGTTGGTGATATTTTTGATAGAGGACCTAGTGCTCATTTAGTAATGAATAAAATGATTAAATACCATTCAGTAGATATTGAATGGGGAAATCATGATATATTATGGATGGGAGCAGCTTGTGGTAGCAAATTAGCTATTTGTAACGTATTAAGAAACTCTTCTAGATATAATACTCTAGATACATTAGAGGATGGATATGGTATTAATCTTCTACCTTTCGCTACATATGCACAAAAACATTATAAAAATGATTCATGTAAAATATTTATGCCGAAAAACAATTCTATTAAATTAGATATTGATAAAGAATTATTGGTAGCTAAAATGCATAAAGCTGCCGCGATCCTTCAATTTAAACTTGAAGGATTAGTATTTCGTAGAAACCCTAATTTTAAATTAGATAATCGTTTACTTCTTGATAATATCAATTATGATAACGGTACTATTAAACTCAATGGTATAACCTACAAATTAAAAGATACTAATTTCCCTACAATTGACCCATTAGATCCTTATAAATTAACATCTGAAGAAGAAAATTTATTATCTCAATTAAAAAACGCATTTTTAAATAATGATTTATTACAACAACATATTGAATTTCTATTTCAAAACGGACATATGTTCTTAAAATACAATGGTAATTTATTATTTCATGGATGTATTCCATTAAATAAAGATGGTTCATTTTCAAAAATTAAAATTGATCATAAATATTACAGTGGAAAATCCCTATTCAATATTTTAGAAACTAAATTGAGAACAAGTTACTTAAATCGTAATAATAAGAAAAGTAATAATAACAATGATTATTTTATTTTCTTATGGCAAGGAGAAAATTCTCCTTTATTTGGTAAAAAAGCCATGAAAACATTTGAAAGATACTTTATAGAAGATAAACAAACTCATTACGAGGAAATGAATAACTATTTTTTACTTCGTGAAAAAGAAACTGTTTTAAAACAAATATATCGTGAATTTAAAATTGATTATAATAAATCAAAAATCATTAATGGCCATGTTCCAAATGACATAACCGCTGGTGATAGACCAGTACTAGGAAACGGGAGAATCTACGCTATCGATGGTGGCATGAGTAAACAATACGCATCTAAAATCAGAATTGGTGGATATACATTAGTCATAGACTCATATAAAATATTTTTAATTTCACATCAAAGATTTAATTCGTTAGATGATATCATTGAAAAAGAAGAAGACATTATTTCATTAAATCAATCAGAAGAAGTAAATATTAACAGAGAATATTTATATGACACAGATAAAGGTAAACAATTACAAGAAGAAATAGATGATTTATATAAATTATTAGAATCTTATCGAAATGGTGTAATTAAGGAATATTTAAAACAAAAACAATCTCATTTTTCAAAATGAGATTGTTTTTGTTATTCCAAAGTGCAAATTGCTACAACATAATTATCCGAATGAGAAATACTAATTAAAATTGTATCATTTGGTCTATATTTCGACTTAATATATGGAGCTCCAAATTCATCATTTAAAATTTCTACATCAACAAAGTTTAAAGGCATCTTGAATTTCTTATAAACTTTTGTATATGCTTCTTTGCCAGCAAAACGTCCTGAAATGTATTCTAATTTTCGCTGTTCATTTGTAATTGTATTATATCTTATCATTTCATTTTTAGAAAGTACTCTATTAATAAATCGATCATTTATCTTAACTTTTATTTGCTTAAATTCAACAATGTCAATTCCAATTGCTTTACTCATTTAATCCCTCCAATATGCGGTCTGAAAGATCATTAATATTTCTAAAGCGATGATTTAAAGCTGATTTCGAAATTTGTTTATTTAATATCTCAAAACTCAAATCAGCTAATTCATTTAATGATGATTCTGGAAATTTCTTTCTAAGTTCAATTGCTTCCTTCATACTTTTTGGTAATCTTGAAACATCAATCATGTTTTCAAGAACACTAATACTTCTTAGTTGTTTGTTTGCAGCAACTAATATTTTGTTTTGATTAGCAATTTCCATATTCATCACTCTTGTTATTGAATTAACAAAATCTCTTTTAATTCTCTCATCCTCAAATTCAAAAAGAGCACTAATTGCACCAACAACTCGTAAAAAATCAGAGATTTTTTCAGATTCTTTAATATAAGCAATATATCCTCTTTTTTTCTTTGCCACTTTTGTATTTAAATGAAAATAATTCATTAAATCTTTTAAAGCATTCACATGAATCTCATCATTTGAATGAATTTCTAAATGATAACTGCTACTTTTTGGAGAATTAATAGATCCGGATGCTAGAAATGCGCCTCTTAAATATGCTTTTTTGCAACATTCTTTAATTATTAAAGTATCATCTATCCCTTGAAGATAATTTTCCCCAGTATTCATTAATCCTAATTCATTAATTATTTCATTTGCTTTACTTTTAATTATAACAATATAAATATCTTTCTTTTTGAGTTTCATTTGTTTTTTTGATAAAATGTCAACATCTATTTTATATAAATTTTTTGTGCTTTTAATTACTTTTCTAGCAATTTGAATATTCGTTGTCTGAAATTCAATTCGAAGACCATTACTTGATAAATTAATATTACCATTCAACGTTAAAAGAGCAGATAATTCTGCAAGTTGACAGCATTTATCGGCTTTTATACTTAATAATTCACTTTTGGTATTTGATGCAAAACTCATAGTATCACACTCATTTATTTTTGTAACTAAATTATATCATCTGCCCAGTAAAAAGTCTATAATAACTAAAAAAGGAGCGAAAGCCCCTATTTTAGTTTCTTATTTAATTCACTAATATATTTTGTTGCTTCAACAGCTGCGACAGATCCATCACTTGCTGCAGTAATAATTTGACGTAATTCTTTATCTATTACATCTCCAATTCCATATATTCCAGGAACTTTAGTATGCATTTTTTGATCAGCTTCAATATATCCCCATTTATTTGTAATTCCAAGGTCCTTAATAAAACCTGTTTCTGGGATTTGACCAATAAAAACAAAAGCACCATTAGCTTTAATAACTTGTTCTTCTTTTGTTTTCGCATGTCTAATTGTAACGCTTTCCATTTGATTTTCCCCATTAAACGATACAACTTCATATCCTAATAAAAAATCCATTTTATTAGTTGATTTTGCTTCTTCAACAGCTTTAGCATCAGCTTGAAGATCTTCTAAAATATTTACAACGGTAATATGTTTAACTATTTTTGATAAATAAGTTGCTTCTTCAATAGCGCTATTTCCACCACCAACAACAACGATATCTAAATCTTTAAAGAAGGCACCATCACAAATAGCACACCAACTAACTCCTTTGCCAGTTAATCTAGTTTCTCCAGGAGCGTTTGTACCTCTTGGCACAGTCCCTGTTCCAATTATTACTGCTTTAGTTTTATATATCTCACCACTTGTTGTATGGATTTCTTTATAGTCCCCTAAATCTAAAATCTCGGTAACATCTCCGTATTGATATTCAACTCCTAATTCTTGTGTATGATTAAACATCTTTTCACTAATTTCAAATCCAGTTACTTTTCCTAGACCTGTATAATTTTCTACTTCATAAGTAGTCATCATCTTACCACCAGGGGCAGATTTTTCTAACATTAAAGTTTTCAAGTTTGCTCGTTGTGCATATAGAGCAGCGGTCATTCCACCTGGTCCAGCACCAACAATAATAACATCATAATCATTCATTTTCTTCACCTCGTTTATATTATAGAGCATTTTCTTCTAATGCTTTATAGTAATGCTTTGTTTTTAATACTAAATGATTAAATAATATAAATGCAATTCCTCCTGCAATTAATAATAAAGATGTAATTTGAGCAGTTCTAAGCCCAGTATTACCAATGTAAAGAGAATCAGTTCTCATTGCTTCAATAAAGAATCTACCAACACTATACCAAATTAAATAAATTCCTAATAAATCTCCCGTTCTTATTATTTTAGTTCTTCTTAAAATTAATAATAAAATAAATCCAGAAATATTCCAAACTGATTCATACAAGAAGGTTGGATGGTAATAATTCAATCCATCTGGACCATATAAATACATATTATTAGTTATAAAATTTGGAAGATGTAGTGTATCACTTAAAAATGCTCTTTGACTATCTAGTGATAAAATAGGATTACCAGATTCAACTCCACCAATTACTCCTCCATGAGCTTCTTGATTGAAAAAATTACCCCATCTACCAAATGCTTGGGCAATCAAGAAGCCAGGAGCTACTAAATCAATAGTTCTTAAAAAATTAATTTTCTTAATTTTCGTATAAATATAGACACTTACAAGAGCGGTAATAATACCTCCGTGAATAGCTAATCCACCATCAGATATATTTACAATTCTAAATAACGATCCACCAAGATCATCCCATTTAAAATATCTTTCCCATTCAAATATGACATACCACATTCTTGTTCCAATAATTGATAATGGAACAATAACTATAACACCATCAAGAATTTGATTCATTGAAATTCCTAACCTTTTTCCTTCTCTAATACTTAAGATTATAGCAATAATCATCCCTATAAGAATCATTACACTATACTTATACCAAGTTATTATTCCAAAATCTATAAACTCTCTGGGAATCGGATTAAATATATGCATAATCATTACCTCTTTCTTATTTTATATTTCTTTTTCTAAAATACTTTATTAACATAGTCCCTATTATATACCTAACCAACATGAAAATAGCCACAAATGCAACTAAAAAAGTTTCATCCATAAAGTTAAATGAATCGCCAAAAACATAGACATCTAAAGAATAAAATATAGCTACATATCCAATATAAAAAATAAAACCTAATGATTTAATAATAATTTTAAAATGATGAAATAAAATATATGATTTATATATAGATTCAAAAAATGTATATACTAACGCTAAAATAACAACATAAATTATATCATTATATTCAGCAAAACTAAACAATTCAATAATTAGATAAATTAACGTTAAATTTAATATAAAACTAAAAATAAAATTAATGTAAATGTTATTATGGAAAACACCACCAAATTCAATTGAAATTATATTTCGTGGTTCTTTCTTTCTTGTTGATTTTACTTTTTCCAATTCTTCGATTGCTTTTAAAAGAGTTTCTAACTCCTCTTTTTCAACACCTAGATTTTCTTCATTTATCTCTTTTTTATCCTTTTCCTTCTTTAAGTCTTTATTCATAACTACACCTCAAGAACTTTTTTTAAATATTCCCCTGTAAAGCTGTTTTTATTATTACTTACTTCCTCTGGTGTTCCTACTGCAACAATTTCTCCACCCAAATCTCCACCTTCAGGTCCTAAATCAACAATATAATCAGCTACTTTAATAACGTCTAGATTATGTTCAATAATAATTACTGTCGCACCTAAATTTACAATATGATCTATTACTTTAAGCAATCTTTTAACATCATCTGTATGAAGTCCAGTTGTTGGCTCATCTAGTATATATAATGTGTTTTCTGTAATTCTTTTATGAAGTTCCTTTGCTAATTTTACACGTTGTGCTTCTCCTCCTGATAATGTTGTTGCTGATTGTCCTATTTTTAAATAGCCTAATCCAACATCATGTAGGATTTTCAATTTTGCTTGAACTTTAGGAATATTCTCAAAAAATATTACCGCTTCTTCAATAGTCATATTTAGAACATCACTAATGTTTTTCCCTTTGTATTTTACTTCTAATGTTTCACTATTATATCTTTTTCCATTACACACTTCGCAAGGTACATATACATCTGGTAGAAAGTGCATTTCTATCTTTATTAAGCCATCTCCCTTACATGTTTCACATCTTCCACCTTTAACATTAAAACTGAAACGTCCTTTTTTATACCCTCTAATTTTTGCTTCATTTGTCATTGTGAAAAGATCTCTAATATTATCAAATACTCCTGTATATGTCGCTGGATTACTTCGCGGAGTTCTACCAATAGGAGATTGATCTATGTTGATAATTCTTTCAAAATTATCAACTCCTAATAATTCTAAAAAATCTCCCATTGGTCTCTTCTTACGATATATTTTATTGGACAATCCTTTATATAAACATTCATTTATTAAACTACTTTTACCAGAACCACTAACTCCAGTAATAACTGTTAAAACTCCTTTAGGAATTTTAACATTAACCTTTTTAAGATTATTTTGTGATGCACCTTTAATTTCAATATATCCCCTTTTATGAGATCTTCTTGTTAAAGGAACATCTATTTTTAGACGTCCTGATAAATATTTTCCAGTAATACTGTTTTCATCTTTTAAAATCTCATCTATTGTTCCTTGAAAAACTACTTCTCCGCCATTAAGTCCGGCACCAGGACCGATATCAATAATTTGATCAGCTTCAAACATTGTTTCTTCATCATGTTCAACAATTATCAAAGTATTCCCTAAATCCCTCATTTTTTTTAGAGTTTTTATGAGTTTATAATTATCTTTTTGATGTAATCCAATACTAGGTTCATCTAAAACATATAATACTCCTGTTAATTGTGATCCAATTTGAGTAGCTAATCTTATTCTTTGACTCTCTCCACCACTTAAAGTAGCTGATTGTCTTGATAAAGTCAAATAATTTAATCCAACATTTTCTAAAAAACATAGTCTTTCAATTATTTCTTTTATAACCATTTCACTAATCTTTTTATCTTTTTCACTTAATTTTAAATTTTGAAAAAAATTAATTAATTCTTTAATTGATAAATCAGTAAGAGTAATAATATCTATTCCTCCAACTTTAACACTAAGAGCTTTTTCATTAAGTTTTTTTCCTTTACAAAGTTTACATGTAATAACAGACATATATCCTTCTATCCAATTTCTTATAAAACGTGATGTTGTTTCCGTATATCTTCTTTCAAAATTCGTTATAACACCCTCGAAAACATCGTTCTTTTGATGTTTGTATCCATCTTCTAATTTTCCACCAAATGTAAATGTTATCTTATCTTTACTACCATAAAGAATAATATCTAAATCTTTTTGTGATAAATCTTTAATTTTTTTATCTAAATCAATATGATAAAATTCCGCAGTTTGTTTTAATAATGAAAAAGTATACGTGTTAGTATTTTTCCATCCTTTAATCGCTCCATTATTAATTGATAAATTTTTATTAGGAATAATTAATTCAGGATTAATTTTTCTTTCATATCCTAATCCATGACATTCAGGACATGCCCCATATGGGGCATTAAAAGAGAATAATCTTGGTTGAAGTTCACCGATACTAAAATCACATTTAGGACAGGCGTATTGTTCACTAAAAATGTGTTCTTCATCGTTAATTAAAATAACAACTTTTCCATCTCCTAATGCAGCAGCTGTCTCTAAACTTTCAAATAAACGACTTCTTATTCCATCTTTCATTTTTAACCTATCAACTACAGCTTGAATTGTATATCGTTTATTTTTTTCCATATCCAAATCATCATCTAAATCAAATATTTCTTTATTAATTCTAACTCTAACATATCCATCTTTTCGCAATTGATCTAAAATTTTATGATGAGTTCCTTTTTTTTCTTTAACTAAAGGAGCTAAAATAATAACCCTTCCTGTAGCGATTTCCAGGACTTTTTCTGTCATTTGTTCAATACTTTGACTTGATATTTCTATGTTGTGTATAGGACAAATTGGTTTTCCAATTCTTGCGTATAACAATCTTAAATAATCATATATTTCTGTTACTGTACCAACAGTACTTCGAGGATTTTTTGAGGTTGTTTTTTGATCAATACTTATCGCAGGACTTAATCCTTCAATACTTTCTACATCAGGTTTCTCTAAATTACCAAGAAACTGTCTAGCATACGCACTTAAACTCTCAACATATCTTCTTTGTCCTTCTTTATAGATTGTATCGAACGCTAAAGAAGACTTACCACTTCCACTTAAACCCGTCATTACAATAAGTTTATTTTTGGGAATAGATAAATCTATATTTTTTAAATTATTTTCTTTAGCACCTCTAATAATAATTTCATTTAACATCTAATCACCTGTCTATTAGTTCTTTAAACTCTCTTTCAGTTAAAACTTTAACTCCAAGTTTTAATGCTGTAGTTAGTTTGCTACCAGCGTCACTTCCAGCTACAACATAAGTTGTTTTCTTACTAACACTACTTGACACTTTTCCACCTAAAGACTCAATTAACTCTTTAGCTTCATTTCTTGTATATAATTCAAGTTTACCAGTTAAAACAAAAGTATTAGCTATAAACTCATCTTTATTTTCAACATTACTAGTATATCTTGTATTTAACCCTAATTCTTTTAATTCACTCATTAATTTAATATTTTCTTCAAGTTTAAAATAATCTATAATACTTTTAGCTATTACTGAACCAATCTCATCAATATTTATTAAATCTTCATATGTCCATTTTCCTAAATCGTCTAATGATGAATAGTTAGTAACAATTACTTTAGATACTTTTTCACCAACATGTCTTATTCCAAGACCAAATAACAATTTATCTAAATTGTTATTTTTGCTTTTTTCAATATTTTCAAGTAATTTATCAATACTTTTTATTCCAAAACCTTCTTTTACAATCAATTCTTCTCGATGATCTTTTAATAAATAAATATCCTTTATTGAATTTAAAAACCCATCATTGTAAAACTGTTCAATAATTCTTTCCCCAAGACCTTCAATTGCCATTGCTTTCCTTGAAGCAAAATGAATTAATCCTTCAATTTTTTTAGCATCACACACTGGATTTACGCAGTAGTGACCCGATTCCCCACTTTTTCTTACAAGGAGTTCTTTACACACAGGGCATTCTTTTATCATTGAAAAAGGAATACTTTCTTTTGTTCTTCTATCAAAGACAACTTTTACGACTTCAGGAATAATATCTCCTGCTTTTTTAATTACTACATAATCTTGTTCTCTAATATCTTTATCTATAACGTAATCTTCATTATGAAGTGTCGCTCTACTAACTGTACTGCCTTGAACAATAACTGGATCCAAATTAGCGACAGGTGTGATTTGGCCCGTACGACCTACTTGAAAAGAAATACTTTTAATTTTTGTAATAACTTCCTCTGCAGGAAACTTATAAGCTATTGCCCATTTAGGGCTTTTTGCTGTAAATCCGATTTTATCATATAAATCTAGTTGATTGACTTTAATAACAATCCCATCTATTTCATATGCAAGGGTATGTCTTTTTGCTGTATAAATATTTATATATTCAATTACTTCATCAATATTTTTGCATATTTTACTTAAAGGATTAATATGAAATCCTAACTTTTTAGCAAAAAATAGAGCTTCACTATGATTTTTAATTGAGTGGTTTTCCGGACTAATAACACTATAAATAAACATATCTAAATTTCTTTTAGCTGCTACTCCACTATCTAGTTGTCTAATACTTCCAGATGCTGCGTTTCGTGGATTTTTAAATTCAAGTAAATTATTTAATAATCTTTCTTTGTTCGCAGCTTTAAATGATTTTTTACTCATGAATATTTCGCCACGTACTTCAAAATTATTTAAATAGTTAATTTTAAGAGGGATTGATTTAATTGTTCGAATATTATTAGTGATATTTTCCCCCGTTAAGCCGTTTCCCCGAGATGCGCCTAATACTAAATTACCGTTTTTATATTTAACACTACCGGCTAATCCATCTATTTTAAGTTCAACATTATAAATTACATTACCTACTTCTTTAATAATTTTTTCATCAAAATCTCTTAAATCATCTTCATTAAAAGCATTTGAAAGACTCATCATAGGAACATCATGAGTAACTTTTTCAAATTTATCTAAAACGATACTACCAACACGTTTAGTTGGAGAATTACTTTTTGCATATTTTGGATATGCTTTTTCCAATTGAATAAGTTCATGTAATAAAGCATCAAATTCTTGATCGCTAACTTCACTATTATCTAGAACATAATATTCGTAACTGTATTTTTCTAATAACGTCGTTAACTCTTCAATTCTTTTTTTAGTTTCCATCAAATTACCTCACTTATTATAAAGTATTTAAATTAATTTTTAGATATTGCTGGATGATCCTTAAGTAGTTTTTTAATTCCATAAGGTTGTGGGAAAGCAATGATACAATTTTCACCTGTAACACTAATAACTATTCCTAATCCAAATTTTGTGTGAGTAATTTTATCACCTTTGTTTAAATCATTTTTATTATATTTATTTAAATTATTTAATTTCGCAGTATTTAAAACTTTTTTACTTAAATAATTAGAATCTTTATATGGTTTGCTGACATATTCCGAATAACCTTTAGTTTCAATTAAATTATCATTTATCTCAGCAATAAAACAGCTACTCTTATTTTGTTTTGTTTCTCCATATGTTTGTCTAACGTTAGCGCTAGTTAAGAAAAGTAGTTCTCTTGCGCGAGTTACTCCAACATACATCAATCTTCTTTCTTCTTCAAAATCTTTTTGACTATTCATACTTCTATTTAGAGGAAACATTCCCATTTCCATTGTTACTATAAAAACAACTCTAAACTCTAATCCTTTTGCGGAATGAAGAGTCATTAGTGTCACTCCATCAAGAATCTCTTTTTTATTCTCTTCACTCTTCAAAGTAATATCTTCTAAAAGATAAACCAGTATATCTTCTTTGCTTAAATCCTGGTAAATTTGTTCATTTTCACTTAAAATTGTTTTAAATTCGAGTATATTTTCATATCTAACATCACCCTTTTCATCATTTTTAAGTGATTTTACATACCCGGATTTATCTAAAATATAATCTACAAACTCATTAAAAGATAAAACATCTAGCTGTGCTCTAAAATCTAATATTGTTGTTTTAAAGTTATTTAATTTAATACAAATACTTTTGCCTAAAATTTCATGTGCTTGATCAATTGCATCCATAAGATTAAGATTATTCTCAGCTGCAAAAGTGGTTAATTTATCCAAAGTAACGGCACCAATACCTCTTTTAGGTGTTGTTATTACTCTCGTAAAGCTATAAACATCATCTAAATTGATAATTAATCTCAGATATGCTGTGAAATCCTTTATTTCTTTTCTTTTAAAGAAACTAGTATTTCCATATATTCTATATGGTATTTGTTTTTGCATAAATACTTCTTCAAACATTCTTGAAGTGCTATTAGCTCTGTACAATATAGCAAAATCATTATATTTATAACCTTTTCTAATTAGTTCTAAAATTTTAAGAGCTACAAATTCAACTTCATCTCTAGCAGTTACTCCTTTAAAATGAATAATTTTCTCACCTTTTCCTAAATTTGAAAATAGTGTTTTGGGCACTCTTTTTGAATTGTTTTTTATAATTTGATTCGCAGCAGTTAATATTGTATTTGTAGAGCGGTAATTTTCTTCTAATAAAACTAAATGATAATTAGGATAGTCTCTTTTAAACTTATTAATGTTTTGGATATTTGCTCCTCTAAAAGCATAAATACTTTGATCTTCATCTCCAACAATAAAAAGATTTTTATCTTTATTTATAAGTAAACTTATTAATTTATATTGTACATTATTAGTGTCTTGAAACTCATCAACTAAAATATACTTAAATTTCTCATTATAAAACTCTTTTAATTTTTTATTACTTTCAAGTAATTTAATTGTTAAAGTTAGTAAATCTTCAAAATCTAAAAGATTATTATTAAATAGATTTTCTTGATATTTCTTAAAAACAATTTTAACAACAGTTCTGTATGGTTCCTCAATATCATTTGCTAAATCATAATCAAATTTCATTTTTTGAACAATACTTTTCACTATCTTAGGAACATACATTTTAATATCATAATTACTTTTCTTTAAAATACTTTTTATAAGCTGTGTAGAATCATCATCATCAATTATTTGAAAAGTCTTCTTATATCCTAAATATTCTATATGTTCTCTTAGTATTTTTGAACACATAGAATGAAAAGTACTGATCCAAATTTGTGATGTATTCATACCAGTTATAGTACGTACTCTACGTTTCATTTCATTTGCTGCCTTATTTGTAAAAGTGATTGCTAATATATTAGCCAAATTTACTTTTTTATTAAATATTAAATAAGCAATTCTCGTAGTGAGAACGCTTGTTTTACCACTACCAGCTCCAGCAATCGCTATTACAGGTCCCTCCGTTGTAAGAACTGCTTCTTTTTGTCTTTCATTTAGATTCTCTAGTAAATTTATCATCAAATCACCTACTTAAATTATATCAAAAAAAGCACTGAAAAGATAGTGCTTTACTAATCAATTTTGCTACGTTTTAAATTGGTATTTATGTAAATCAATTTTCTTATTTAAAACATCAATCCCTTCATTTGAAAGCATTGATCCTTGCAAGTACCCTTCTTCTCCTGTCAAAGAGATTGTACCTTTCGAATTAATAACTCGATGCCATGGAAGATGATAAGCAGCACTCATTGAATGTAAAATTCTACTTACTTGTCTAGCTCCTCTTGGATTTCCTGCATATGCAGCTATTTGTCCATAAGTCATTACTTTACCATTTGGAATCATTTTTACTATTTCTAATACTTCCTCAGTAAACTTTGTCACATTATCACCTACTTATTTTATCTCAAAAAAATGTAGAAAAAAAGCCGTTTATAACGGCTTAATTTACAAATTAGTGCAAATTAGATAGAAACTACATTAGCAGCTTGAGGACCTTTGTCTCCGTCTACTACGTCAAATTCTACTCTTTCGCCTTCTTCTAATGATTTGAAACCGTCTTTTTGAATTTGAGAATAATGAACAAAAATGTCATTTCCTTCATCAGTTGTAACGAATCCGTATCCTTTTTCAGAATTAAACCATTTTACTTTTCCAGTCATGTTTGTTACCTCCATATTTTAATCCTAATACTACAAATACTGCTTTATAAAATATATAAGTAACTGGTGTTAGTTTTTATTTATAATACATTATTTTATTGTTTAGGTCTATTCTATAATACACCAAATATCTATAAATGCAAGTAAAAAGAAACTTTAATATTGATTTTGTAAATAATTTTAGTTTGTTTTTTTCTTAAATGACGATCTTAAAGATACAATACGATTAAATATAAGTGAATCTTTATTTGTATCTTCATCTACAACATAATAACCATTTCTAGTAAATTGGAAACGATCGCCATTTTTAGGCTTCATGCCTTCTTCAACATACCCATGTTTAATAATTAATGAATTTGGATTTACTTTTTCAATAAATGGAATTTCTTTATTTTCAAAATCTAATATTAAATCTTCGAAAAGTCTAAATTCCGCTTTTCTATTATGAGTACCATCAACAAAATGAATATTACCATTCGGTTTTCTTTCTTTAAATCCACTCCCTGATTTAGTTAAAGGATCATAGGTACAATGTATTTCTAAAATATTACCATCAACATCTTTTACAATACTGTTCGCTTTAACAAAATAAGCATGCATAAGTCTTACTTCTATTCCTAGAGCAAGTCTTTTCCATTTTTTGTTTGGCTTTACTTCAATAAAATCTTCTCTTTCAATGTAAATATATTTACTAAAAGGAATTTTTCTCGTTCCAAGTTCTTCATTTTCACGATTATTTTCAACTTCTAAATATTCCACTTTATTTTTTGGATAATTGTCAATCACTAATTTAAGTGGTTCTAATATAGCGTTTGTTCTTGGAACAGTATTTTTTAAATGTTCCCTAACAATTTGATACAACATATCTATTTCTGTTGCTCCTTGTGTTTTTGGTAAACCAAGTGAATTAATAAAGTCATGTATAGCACTCGGTGGTACTCCGCGTCTTCTGAGTCCACTCAATGTAATGAGTCTTGGATCATCCCATCCCATTACTAATTTACTTTCAACTAAAACTTTTAAATTTCTTTTACCGGTAACTTTATTAGCCATTATTAATTTACCAAATTCGATTTGTCTTGGAATGTTTTCCATTTCACAATATTTTACTACCCAATCATATAATGGACGATGATCTTCAAATTCTAGACTACATAAACTATGGGTAATCCCTTCAATAGCGTCTTCAATCGGATGGGCATAATCATACATAGGATAAATGCACCATTTATCTTTAGTATTATGGTGATATGCTCTTTGGATACGATAAATAATTGGATCTCTCATATTCATATTCGGACTCGCCATATCTATTTTAGCACGTAAAACTTTACTAAAATCAGGATAAACTCCATTCTTCATGTTGATAAATAATTCTAAATTTTCTTCAATTGATCTATTTTTATAAGGACTTTCTTTCCCTGGGGTTGTTAAATCTCCACGATATTCTTTTATTTCATCTGCGGAAAGATCATCAACAAAAGCTTTTCCTCTTTTTATTAACAATAGTGCTCTTTCATACATTTCCTCAAAATAATCACTTGCGAAAAATAAGTTTTCCCATTTACATCCAAGCCAAGCGATATCCTCTTTTATTCCTTCAACAAAAGAAACATCTTCTTTTACCGGATTTGTATCATCAAATCGCAAATTAAAATAACCACCATGAGTTTTAGCCATCGTGTAATTAGTAATAATAGCTCTTGCGTGCCCCAAATGAAGTAATCCACTAGGTTCAGGAGGAAATCTTGTAATTACTCTTTTATGCTTTCCTGTTGCAATATCTTCATCAATAATTGTATTAATAAAATGACTTATTTCCATATTTTCACCTTTTTCTGGTTTTCCACACAATAATTTTCTCATGTATGAAAAAATAAAGTATTTTACAGTATTTTTACAATAATCACTCTAATACATATGTGATATTCTATAATACATATCATTATTATACAATATAAAATCGAGAAATAGATAATTTCTCGATTTTTTATTGTTATTTCAAATATATTTATTATTCCCCTGAACCATTTTCTGATTCAAACAGCTCAGTAAATTGATCATATACCCCTGGTGGAATTAAATCATTAAATGTATTTAAGAATGCTTCTTGAGATTCTTGATCCATTTGTTCAAAGTCATCAAATAAATCAGTTATATCATCAGCAGAGATTGGTTCCTCATTAATAATTGCATTTTGCAAATCTTGAACATCATTATAAACATCTTGTTCAGGTCCAGGATTGTCAATATCAAGTTCTCCAGCTAAATCATTTAATAAATCCCCACTTACAAAGGCATCATTAAGTGCATCTGTAAAAGCATCAAATGCTGCTGCTAATGTTGTGTCTGCTGGTTCAACATCTAATTCAATATAATGTTCATATAAATGAATTCCAGTAACTTCAACAGCCCCAACTTGTGAACCATCTTGCATTAAATCAGATAATCTTTCTGCTGTGATTTTTAATACTACATCACCGTTCATATCAACAAATTCACCAAATTCAACATCTCCAAGTTCTAAAAACATTTGATTAAATACTTCTAAATCATCAATCAACAAGAAGTCCCCATCAAGTTCTCCTTCATCTTCTCCAAATGTAATTGTAGTAAATTCAAATATTAACTCTGTATCACTAATGGATACATTCTCAGCTGTAATTTTTAATACAGAATCTATTCCAGCTATCTCGAATAGCGCATATACATAAATCTCTTCAGGATCAAATTCAAACCAAATAGCTTTTAACCCTAAATTAATAACTTCTAGTTCTCCTTCATCATTATAATATTCATATGTTGTTCTTGTGTCTGAGAAACCATCAGCTTTATAATATAACAACTTATTAAATGTTTCTTCATAAATTTTAAATCCTCCACCTGATAAAGCACTATTAAAGACATATTCTGTGAACATATCAGTTAAGTAATTATCCGGATTAAATGAATTAGGATTAAATTCGCCAATAACTTCTTCTCCTTCTATAATTGTTTTAATATGAAAATCATCAAAATATAACGGGACATCTGTTTCGTCACTTCTAAATTTTGATATTCCAGCAGTTAAAACAAATTCTTCATCATTTAATTTGAATTCAACTAATTCATGATCATAAATAATTGATAACACTTCTTTTGCTAAGGCAGATCCTGTTTCGTCGTTTCCACCTTCAGTATCTTCCAAATTGTCTAGTATATCATCCTTAACTATAGTCAAAGACATATTTGAAATATCTAAATCTCCTATCGGTAAAACATCTGATTGTTCATCTAAATCAAAAGTACTAATATTTTCATCAAGCATATTTATAGCTCTAGTTATTATTGATATAGGTAGTGGTAAATTACCTAATTCAATTTTATCAAATTTTAATTCATATCGATCTGGATAATCATGAAAATCAAAAAATGCTTTTGCTACAGTTTCATAAGAAAGTCCATCATTTATACCAATTTCTAAGTATACGTTTACAATAAAAACATCGTCCTTAAAATCAACCCATGCTCCCATTACTCTAACATCAAAGTTTGATCCACCAATTTCTATTTCATCTGAATAAACATATTTACATGAATCTTCTACACAATTCTCATCAGGCATATATTCAGGATTAAAATCATCACTTCTAAATAATTCAAAAATAGCTGTGTTAATAATATCTTGGTGCAATTCATATACCATATTAGTAGTTGTTCCATCTTCAACATCTGAAATTGAAGAACTTAATTCAGCATAAAGCATTCTCTCAGCATCAGCATCATCGGTATAAAGATGCACAGGCATATTTTCAGCCCCAGTTCCATCATGCATAATCGCTAATCCTAACGCAGGTAATCCCACAAAAGCTAATGTAATAATAAATATTGTATTAAAAAAATTCCTCATAATATTCCTCCACTCAATTCTATCTTATACACAATTATTATATAGAAAATATGTGGATATTTTATGAATTTTCATGGTGATTATATTATCTTTCAAATAAACGTCTATAAATATGTTTATGTATAAATAATCATTTACTATAAATTCATTCTTGATACACCATTTAAACTCATATCATCAGTTGATTTATTTTTCAAATATTGATAGTATCCTGCAACTCCAATCATTGCAGCATTATCTGTACAATATTCAAATTTAGGTGTAACTACTTTAACCATTGTTATTCTTTCACTTATTTTCTTTCTTAGCCCCTTATTTGCCGCTACCCCACCAGCAATAATAAACATTTTCGCATTATATTCCTTAATAGCTTTTAAACTTTTAGTTACTAAAACTTCCGAAACCGTTTCTTGAAAACTAGCACATAAATCTTCAATATTTACCCTTTCATTTCTTTGTTTAATATTATGCACTAAATTAATCACATGAGATTTAATTCCGCTAAAACTAAAATTATAATTATTTCCCAAACTTATATTAGGCATTTTGTAACTTGGATTACCAATTTGTGCTAATTTATCAACAATTGGTCCTCCAGGATATCCTAATCCAACAGTTCTCGCAACTTTGTCATATGCTTCTCCTACAGCGTCATCCATTGTTTCTCCAAGTTTTTGAAAATCGTAATGTTCTTCCATAAGAATCAATTCAGTATGTCCACCACTTACAACTAAACAAATGAGTGGAAATTCTAGTTTTTCTGTAATTTCATTTGCATAGATATGCCCTGCTATATGATGAACTCCAATAATTTCAATATCATTACTAAAAGCAAATGCTTTAGCAGCATTTACTCCAACAAGTAAACTTCCAATTAACCCAGGACCATTTGTTACGGCAACTAAATCAATATCAGTTTTTTTTATACTAGCTTCTTTCAAAGCTTCTTCAAAAACCACGGTAATACCTTTAATATGCTCTCTACTAGCAATTTCAGGAACAACTCCACCATAGGCTTTATGAATATCAATTTGACTTAAAACAATATTACTAAGAACTTGTTTTCCATCTTTAACAATACTAACGCTTGTTTCATCACAACTACTTTCAACACTAAGTATAATCATATTTTAGCCTTCTTATATAATTAATTTAGGTTATTAAAGAAAACCTATAAACTTAATTTTCATTTTTTTATTTACTATGTACTATTTTTAAAATCATTAGTAATGCATCTTCTTTATTATTATAATATTTTTTTCTAATGTGGTTAACTTCAAATCCTAAATCTTTATACATTTTAAATGCATATTTATTATTTATATTTACTTCTAAAGTTAACATCTCAATCTTTTTTTCATAACATGTTTTGATAACTTCAGTCATTAATTTTTTACCTATTCCTAGCCTTCTATATTTTTTTGAAACAAATATATTTAATATTTCTGCATTAGGGATGGTTAGCCAACTACCAACATATCCCGCATTTTTATTGTCAACAGATGCAATAAAATATAAAGCCATATTATTATCCATAATGTCTTTATACAATAATTGTTCCCCTAAACTTTGTCCAAAAATTTTCATTTCCTCTTTATAAACATAAGGGATATCATTTATATTCATTTTCCTTATCTCGATTTTCATTACATCACTCCATAAATTTATTTAATTTGTTTTAGATTTCTTTCAGCTTCTGTGATTCTTAGATAATTAGGATTCAATGAATGAATATCTTTAATATTTGTTAATAAATTAGAATTTAAAATCTTTTCTAAATTAGTTTCTCCATTACTAATTATTTCATATGGTTCATTTAATGAATTAGTAAACTCAATAAGATTTGTTAAAACCTCTTTTTCAGTTAAAATTAGCCCTTTCCCATCATTTTTGTAAACTCCAATAAACGAATTACCTCTTCTAGCATCTATTTCAGAAACAATTAAATCTTCAGTATTTGAACTACTAGCAATCAAAGCTAAACTACTAATCGTTCTTACTAAAATATTATTATTCCATCCAAACATTTTCGCAACAACAACCCCAATACGCAATCCCGTATAACTCCCGGGTCCTATTCCAATAATGATTTCATCTAAATCAGCTACTTTTAAATTATTTTTTTTGAAAATTCGTTCAATTTCAACCATTAATTTAGTAGAATGGTCATTATTTCCTGATTTATAGTATTTACCTAAACATTCTAAATCCTCATATAAAGCGATATACAAGTATTTAGTAGCTGAATCAATAATTAATCTTTTTAACGATTTTTTCATATTTACCAGTTCCTTCGATTTTTAATAATCTTTTATTAATATCAATAATTTCCATCTCTATAACAAGCTTTTCATCAGGAATACTCTCAATAATATTTTTGTACCATTCAATAACACAAATTCCATCTCCGTAAATAAATTCCTCTAATTCGTAATCCATTCCAATGCCTTGTAAACGATATACATCCATATGATATAAAACATTTACTCCTTCATAAATCTTTAATATTGTAAAAGTTGGAGAATTAATAACTTCAGTAATCCCAATACTTGCTCCAAAAAATTTTGTAAAAGTAGTCTTACCTGCTCCTAAATCTCCCTCTAAACAAAGCAAAAATCCAGGAAAAATACTTTTCCCGATTTCTTCCGCAAAACTCTTCATTTCGTCTAGATTATTAATAACAATTTCTTTATACATTCTATCACCTTAATTAATATATATCTAAAAAAATTATATCATACAATTATGAATAATATATAGATAATAACTTATATATGCTATAATTTTTAAAAAGGAGTGATAGTTATATGGATTTAATCCTCTATAACCCATTATCTAAAAATAGTAAATCAAATATTCAAACACATAAATTAGTAAGACAGTATAAAAAAAATAAAACACCTTTTCGTTTAAAAAGTATTTTAAAAATAGACGATATTAAAAAATATCTTAATAATAAAAAGGAAATTAATAAGGTTATTTTACTTGGCGGTGATGGAACAATTAACCGTTTTGTAAATGATATTGTAGATTATGATATAACACAAGATATTATAATTAAACCTAACGGCTCAGGTAATGACTATAAACGAAGTTTAATAGATTACGATAATAAACCCCAATATATTATGGAATCAACTTATGATACAGGTTTTAAAACATATTTTATTAATGGGACCGGGATGGGTGTTGATGGATATGTTGGGTATCTTATAGATAAAGGCCAAAAAAAGGGAATATTCGGTTATTTTATAAGTACTATAAAAGCATTATTAACTTATATTCCAGAGCCATTAACCTTAACAATTGATGGAGAACAATTTAAATTTGAAAAAACCTATTTAGTTACAATAAATAATGGGAAATATTTTGGCGGAGGAATGAAAATTGCACCTAATGGAAATATTAATGATGAATTATTAGATGTAGTTGTTGCTCATTCAGCGAACAAATTACTATTAATATTCATTTTTCTAACAATTTATCTAGGTAAGCATATTAAATTTGAAAAATATATTTTTTATAAAAGAGGGAAACATATAAAAGCTGAATTTACAACCCCACAAATAACCCAAGCTGATGGTGAAAACTATTATGATATTACATCAATAGAAGCTAAAAGCACAGGGAAACAAATACATTTTAAATGTTTTGAATAAACTAAAGGAGCAAAAATTTGCTCCTTTAGTTTATATCTTTTGCGAATCCTAATTTACCATTTAATTTGGCTTCAGTAAAGCCCATTTTCTTAAGATATTTAATATGCTCTATATTTTCAGTAAAAACAACAAATCTTTTATACCCTTTACTTAAAAAATATGTTTTTTGTTTTCCAAAAACAAATGAACCAATCTTAAAATCTCTAAATAATGGAATAACATAATCAACTACTATTTCTAAAGTGTAATTATCATATTCATTACATACAAAGATTCCAGCTGGATTCATATTTCTTAGTAAATATAACTTAATTTTCGAATCCGTAATATTAAGTTTAGATAAATCTATAAATTTATTAATATCTTTCTTGTAAAAATCAAGAAAATAATTTAAATACTCAGTATCTTGTTCAATTGGCATTATACGTAAATATTCCCTAGATAGATACATTTTATATAAATAGTAAATATCAATAGCTACAATACCTAAATTCATAAAGCCTGTTGGCATTGATCCAATCATAAATCCATACACACTGAACATAAAAGCTCCAAATAAATTAATCCATCTTAACTTTTTAATCGAACTCATCAAAAAAGAAATCAAGATAACTAAACTCGCTATATAACCAAGCCAATCCAATAAAACTTCATCCATAATAACACCTCCAAAATATATCATAACGTATTATATGTTTTTATATTATAAATTACAAGCAACATGTTATATATTTTGTGATCTATTTTTAATAAAAGGCTTCAATTCAGTAATAAGGATTCCACTAATAATTAAAAATCCTCCAAATATAATTTGAAAAGTTATTATCTCTCCAATTATTAGCCAAGAACCAATTACTGCAAAAATCGCTTCCATAGCCACTATAAGACTTATCCTTGTTGGTAAACTAACCTTTAAAGCATAACTTTGAACTAAAAATCCAAAAGCAGTGTTAAATAATCCAAGAACTAGAAATGGCCACAAGCTAACTATAGAAAAAGTAGGAATTGTGTCAAATAAAATCATAAATAGAATAGATAATACCATAGATGTATAAATATTAATAGTGACAAAAATAGCTGGATCAAAGTCAAACTTTTTTTGAAAATAACTAGCTGATACAACATGAAAGGCAACCATAATAGCACAAATGAAAGTAAATAAATCACCAATATTAATGCCTATAAATCCATTACGATCAAAACTTAATAAAAACATTCCAAAAACAGCAACAATAACACTTATAATATTATATATATCAACTTTTTTACGAAAAAATAGATAATATAAAAATGGTACAAAAACTATATTTAACTGTGTAATAAACCCATTTTTAGATGGCGTAGTATAAACATTACCCAGTGTTTGAAAGTAAAATCCAAGATATAGAAATACACCAGTTATAATTCCATATTTAAGAATAGTTTTATTAATAGTTTTAAACTTTTTATAATATATTCCAGATAAAATAATACTGGCTATAAGAAAGCGCCCTGCCATAATAGTATTAGCTCCATAACCCATATTAATCGCTATTTTAGTTATTGGAAATCCAAGTCCCCATATTATTGTTACTACTACTAAAAGTAACTCTGCATATAAAACCTTTTTATTCGCCATACTATACACCTCAATCAAACTATACTATAAATAAAAAAGTAATTCAATTAGAATTACTTTTTTATCTATTTCAAGCGGTTTTTAAGCTCTTTTGTTAAATTTTCATATCCTGGTTTTTCTAATAAAGCAAACATATTTCTCTTATAATCTTCAACACCGGGTTGATTAAACGGATTTACTCCAAGAGTATAACCACTAACAGCACATGCTTTTTCAAAAAAGTAAACTAAATATCCAAAACTATAAGGACTTATCTCAGGAATATTAATAATAATATTAGGTACTCCTCCATCAGTATGAGCTAATAACGTTCCTAAAAATGCTTTGTTGTTAACGTAATCCATTGTTTTTCCAGCTAAGTAATTTAATCCATCAAGGTTAAGAGCATCACTTTCAATAACAACCTCTCTACGCGGTTTACCAACATTTAAAACAGTTTCAAATAAGTCTCTTTCTCCATCTTGAATATATTGTCCTAAACTATGTAAGTCGGTACTAAATGACGCCCCTGCAGGAAATAATCCTTTATGTGTTTTTCCTTCACTTTCACCAAAAAGTTGTTTCCACCATTCTCCTAAATAAAATAATGCTGGTTCATAATTTATTAATAATTCAATTTTCTTTCCACTTCGGTATAACAAATTTCTCATAACAACATATTTATATACTTCATTATCCAATGAATACTTTAAATACTCATCATATGCATCATTTGCACCTTTCATTATCATATCAATATCGACTCCCGAAGCAGCAATAGGTAATAATCCAACAGCTGTTAAAACACTATATCTTCCACCAATATCATCAGGAACTACAAAAGTAGTATATCCTTCTTTATCCGCTAAACTTCTAAGTGCTCCTTTTTGCTTATCTGTTGTTGCGAAAATACGTTTTTTTGCTTCACTGGAACCATATTTACTTATTAACATTTTTTTAAATACTCTAAAGGCTATTGCTGGTTCGGTAGTTGTTCCGGATTTACTAATTACATTAATGGAAAAATCTAGTCCATCAAGATAATCAACTAAATCTGAAATATAACTACTAGAAATTTGATTCCCTACAAAAATAATTTCAAGATCTTGCTTTTTCTTGAAATATTTACTTAACATTTCAATTGCTGCTTTTGATCCTAAATAAGATCCTCCGATTCCAATAACTAATAATACATCAGAATTTTCTCTAATTTTTTTTGCAGAATTCTTAATTAATAAAAATTCCTCCTTATTATAGTTTTTCGGTAATTCAACCCATCCTAAAAATTCTTTTCCTAATCCTGTTTTATTTTGAAGAATATTATGAGCAATTTTCACTTCTTTTTGAACTTCATTTAATCTGCTTTTATCAGCAAAATTAAGCGCTTTTCCATAATCAACATTTAAATATTTTTTCATAATACAACCTCCTTTATTACTGGTAAAATATTATCACAAAACATATGATTTGTATATAAAAAACGATGACTAAACATCGTTTTTTAAATCATACTCGTTAATCCATTCATTTAATTTTTCCTTTAAAGGTTTAAATCCTGCATCTAATTCAATGTTATATCTTTTCTTTTTTTTATGTAAAGCTTTATAACTTAAACTTAATCTATTGTTAGATATATTTAAGATTTTTAAGTCAATAACATCTCCTACAGTTACATAATCTTCTATACCACGTACAAAACCATCACTAAACTCAGATATATGTATTAATCCAACATATTCTTTATCAATTTTTACAAATGCACCATACGGTTTTATAGCAGTAATCTCTCCTTTAATAATGTTTCCTTGTTTCATTATTAAAACACCTCATTTTTCGATTACTCATTAATAGTATATCAAAAATCATAATAATTTGAAAGAACTTAAGAAAAAAAGAAAACCATTTAAATGATTTTCTAATATTAGAAACGGCTTTATAAAGGGATTACCCTTATATATTTTCAACTCCTATAATACCTGGAACTTCTTCTAACAAGATTGCTTCAATCCCGTCTTTTAAAGTTGTATCTAAATATCCACATCCAACACATGCTCCAAGCATCTCTACATAAACGATTCCATCTTTAAATCCAATATATTTAACATCTCCACCATCTCTTTGGAGATATGGTTTAACTTTATGTAATATTTCTTTAACCTGTTTCTCGATAGTAGTAACATCCATCATAATCACCTCATTGCCTAACATATTCTTATTATACAACAAACTAATCTAAAGAGTAATTAAAATGCTAAAAATAAGAATTATTTCTCACTTAATCTTTTTAATACAAAATATGGTGCATTCGGAGTACATGATTCAATTAAATAGTCAGGTATTGTTTCATAATTGCTTTTTGTAAACCCTTTAAACCTAAGCATATCAGCACTATAGTCTCCTACAATGTACAAATATTTATCTAAATAATTAATATATCGTTCATTAAATGTTTTTACTTCAAGTGCTTCTTTATAGTCTTTGATTATTTCATAATTACCGTGTTCTGTTTCTATCATTTTTTTTAGCCTCCTTTAAGTAGTTTATTCGGTATTCTTTTACTTCGTCTTTCTTAAGATGAACTAGTATAGTAAATCCTATCACAACTATTATATAGAATATAACAGCTAAATAAAACACATATATTTCATTAATTTCAAATAAAAATCCTCCAATAATAAATCCTAGTGTCATACCAACCCCGACAATACTTTGTCTAACGCCGACAAGTATGCCTTGAGAAACCGTTTTGTTTTCAGACATAAAGCTTATCGCAGTTGGTTCATAAACTGCTAAAATTATTGTGTATGCGATAAAAAACGTATATAATCCTAACATTAAATTTGTTGTTTGGAATGACAAATATAAAAATATTGGAGCAAAAATAAATTGAAACTGTAAAAGCCTAAAATTGTGAAATCTTTTTAAAAAATACGGAGCAATAAAAATATTAGATATTAGGCTTGCGATTCCAACAGTAAAAATAAGAATTCCTAATTGAACTACTGTATATTGTTCGTCTATAATATAATAATCAAGAAATCTTATAACATTGTTATGAGAAAAACTAATAAAAAAAGTTAATGCAATTGTGAAAATGGGTACCCAAGGTAATTTTAAACTCTGTTTAATATTATTTATAAAATTAGTTTTTGTTAATTCAGTACTATTATCATTAAGACTAGTTTTTCCTAAAGATATGTAAATACTTGAAATAATTAATAAAACTCCTTGAACAAAAAACACATAATTAAAATGAGGATCTAGCATTTTTGCTAAATAGCCTCCTAATAAATAAGCAAATGCTCCTCCAACTAAATACATAGAAACAACATAACTAAGGGCTCTGTTTCTATCATATTCGTCTTTATAAGTTACATTTATATATGAATAAATATTTACTAATACCCCTGCGATAAAAATACCACTAATTAACGATGCAAATAACAATAAATATTTATCCCTAAACATTCCAAATAAAATTTGCCCTACCGCAAATCCAAAAAATAAAACAGCAAGAACTATATTTCTATCCTTAATGTCTCCTAAAGCACCCCATAAAATAGCGAAAAACGCTAATCCTACCCCGCTACTAGCAAGATAAAATCCGACAAATCTACCTGTAATGTTCAATGAATTAGTATAAATTGGTATAGCTGGGTTACCAATATTAAAAAGAATTCCAAATAATAGAGAAATAAATAAAAGATATTTTGTTTCTTTTGTTAACCGTGTATTATTCATTTATATTTTATAATCTTCCTCATTATAAGAATATTCATCTTGCTCTATTGTTTCAGTTTTTTCTATTTCTACTTCTTTTATAGGAAGAATAATCCCTAGCACTATATATATAATAATTGGGAATCCAACCCCTGTTAAAACTAATATTACAAAAACAACTCTTATAATATTAACATCAATGTCCATATATTCTGCAAGACCACTACTTACTCCTAAAAAAACCTTATTTTCTTTTACTCTATATAATCGTTTAGTTGTACTCATTTATTCCACCTCTTAATTAAACGCATTAAATTTATTTTTCTAATAAAACAACAGTTTCTGTCATTATTGCTTCTTTTCTTCCAACAATTCCCACTCTTTCACTCGTTGTAGCCTTAACACTCACTTGATCTAACCCAATATCTAATAAATTTGCTATATTAGACCGCATTTGTAAAATATAGTCGCTAAGTCTCGGCTCTTCTAAAAAGACTGTGGAATCAATATTTGCAACCTTATATCCCATTTTTTTTACTTCTATCATAACTTTTTTAACAAGTAAACTAGAATCTATATCCTTAAATTGTTCATTAGTGTCAGGAAATAACTTTCCTAAATCGCCTAATGATAATGCACCAATTAAAGATTCGCAAACAGTGTGTAATAAACAATCTCCATCACTATGTCCAACACTACCTAGTTTATATGGTATTGCAACTCCACCAATAATTAATTTATACCCCGATTCTAATCTATGAATATCAGTGCTATGTCCTATCCTCACTTTAAAATCACCTCTAATAAATTAATATCATCAAATGTTGTTAATTTTATATTTCGATAATCTCCTTCAATAACATAAGCAAAAATTCCTAAATATCTTTCAACTAAAACCGTATCATCTGTTCCAAAATATGTATCGTCAAAAGCTAATTGATGCGCCTTAATCAATATATCTTTTTTAAATCCTTGAGGAGTTTGTGTAATGATAAGAGAATTTCTATCTAACGTTCTAACAACATGGTTACCTTCTACTTCTTGAATGGTTTCTTTAACTTTCACACCTAATGTAATAGATGGGTGTTCAATTAAATTTTCAAAAATCTTATCTATATTATCTTTCAAAATAAAAGGTCTAGCTCCATCGTGAACTAAAACGTAATCATTAATAGCAATTTTAAGAGCGTTATAAACACTGTCTTGTCGGTGAACTCCGCCTACAATTACCTTAATAGGGAAATTCTCGTATTTTTTAAGTAATGATTGAAAATCATTCTTTGAAACCACTAATATTACTTCTCCACAATTGGGGTCATTTTGAAAGTATTGTAAACTGTAATCAATAACACATTGTCCGTGAATTTGTATTAATATTTTATTAGTATTTAATCCGGTTCTTAATCCACTTCCTGCGGCTAATATTATTGCTGAATATTTCATTATTTTTTCTCCTTTTAAGTTATTAATTTTATTATATGAAATGAAAAAATAAAATAGTTTTTTATTAGTAAATATATTAAAGTTTTTAATTTGGATAAATTAAAATAATATTTTCAATATCATAAAAATATATTCTATTTTTTTAAAGTTTTTTTATATAAAATAAAAAATGATATTGTAGTAAATAAAGTTATTCACAATGCAATTAAATAAGTAGTTTTTTTTATTTTATTTTTAAATAAAAGTTTACTGTTTTTTTTAAAACAATAAAACCTAGTATATTAAAACTAAAGTAAGAACAATATTGCATATTTTTAATAGTTTTTTTTTAAAGACTAGATTACTTTTTATTATAATAATTGAAATTTGCATCGTACGAATCTTTAAGCGTTATTTTGAGTGCTTCTGTAGCTTCTTTAATTATTTGATCGGCAGTTTCCCCTTCATTATTGAATTCCGAGATTCCAAGATTAGGATATACTGTTTGTGTTATTCCGCCAAATACCATTGTTAAATTTAACAAATCTCCGCCATGTTGAAGTGCTCTATCTATTAATTCTACTTTTCTTTCGTCTTTAATAATTAGTCCAAAATCTATACCTCCTATACGGTATAAACTATGATTATCTTTTATAAAATTATAACGCAATTTTTTTAGGTATTCACCCATCATTAAATCACCAACATCACGACCATATTTTTCATTAATATTTGGAATATTTGATAAATGAATCACGTATAGTGTAAATTGATTTTTTGTATGCATTATCTCTTGTATTTCTTGATACATTTTTTTAGATGAAGGAAGTTGATTAAGCACATCAATTTCACTTTCAGGGTACTCTCTTATATCCATTGGTTTTACAAGAGAAATTATAGATGTTTTTTTATTAATACTAATTTTCTTTCCCACCTCTTTTATCCATATGTAATCATCATTTTTTTTCACTCTATATGTAGTAGTGTAATCAGGTCTTTTCTTTGATAATTTTTCAATTGTATTTTTATAAAGTGGGAGATCATCTTTATAGATTAAATCATCAAAGGTTTTTTTATCAAAACTGTTACTTTCTAACCCGAAATACTCAATAAATTTATCAGTTCCAAAAAAATCTTCACCTTCATCTTTAAAACATAGTCCATCATTTAAAATCTCAATTGTCGAAATAAATCTTTTACGAAGTAATTCTTGCTCATCACTAATAGTTATAATTTCATCTTTTAATTTCTGAAAATCAGCTTTTGTTATATCTTTTCTAAATACACTAATAATTATTTTAAGCATAAGTATTAAAATCATAACTCCTATTAATGAATATGTATAATATTGATAATTAACCGTATCTATAAGATCATAAAAATAAAAATATAAAAAACCTAAAACATAAGCAAAAGTGACTATAAAACTATAGTCTGCTTTATTTTTATGTGCAAGTCTCAAAATTAAATTAAATCCTATCCACACTATAAGTAGTGGAATAACAATGTATAAATCCATCTATATCACCTTTGTTTTATTTATCTATTGACCCTTTAATATACGAATTCGGATAAGAATAGGTTAGATATAATCCTAAAATTGCCAAATAATAACTTAATGATGAATAACTTGTAATCATAGAAATACTTAAAATTGCAATAATTAAAAAAATCATCCCCCAAATAAAAGTTAATCCACCACACATTGATTTAAATAATTTAGTTCTTGTATAATCAAGACGATAATCATGTCTCATATAGCTAAATGCGATTGGTTTATTAACAAGCCAAGTCCCTAACCAAAAGATAGAAAAGAATAATAAGGTATATGTACTATCTTTATATGTATTAACTGCAGGGATAAAAATACTTAAAATCAAAATAACAAAATATAGCCCAATAATAATATATTCAAATGCTGTAATAAGCTTATAAATACGGTATTTCCAATAAATAATTCCGGTTAAAAATACAATTGTTATTGGTGCTATAATTAAATAGTTATGGTAATTAGCAAGCAAATTCGAAAGAACTAATACCATAATAATAGCTAACATAAATTTTAGTCCAAGTTTCCCTTGTACAAATTTATATCTTTGTGAACTTTCAATTTCAATTCCCATATCAAACGCTTCAATTACTTCCTCAAGAAATTCTCTATCTCCAACATATTCTAATGTACCTTTTTCTATAACCTTTTCTAATGTCGTATTTCCAACACTTAAATCATATAAACACTCGTTAGTAGCGATAATAATAATATCTGAAATATCTGTAAGACCATTAAAAACACGATGATGTTTAGCTTTTGTTCTTATATAATAAGAATCCTTTCCAATAAAAAATTGAATATTCTTTTCTTGTTTTCCTAAAGAATTAGGAATAAACTGATGAGCAATTATAGCCATTAATTCATCATGAGTAATAAAATAATCTTCTTCATCTCCATGATAAATTAAATCATCAATAATATCTCCATACTCAACTCCTATTTGGACAATACCTGAAATACCTGCTTCAGGTCTAACCCATGATCCAATAAAGTAACTATTGGTAAACGGGTTAGTAGCGCTATAATCATCTAAATCAAATAAATCATTTATTGTCTTATTTTTCCAATATTTTCTACTAGCGATTCCACTAAAGTATTCTCTTTTTCGCCCTATTTTACTTACAGTTATATTATCAATAATATTGGGAAAGTATTTAGTTAACTGATCAATTACTTGATTCAATTTTTGTTTCCGAGGTGAATTGTCATCAATAAACTCAACTAAAATAGCTCCAAGTCCTTCAGGACAACTTGTTTTATCTATTTCACGATAATTAACTAAACTAAGTAATCTAATATCGTCATCTGGTATCTCACTAAATAAGTAATGTTTTTCCGTTATTCCTAGTTTTTTAGCATCTTTTCCTAATCCTATGTATACTTGATTAACCATTCTTTTATTCTCAATTGTAGAATACATATCTAGAAATTTCTTAGTAATCTTTGTATCTTCAGGCAAATATTTTTTAGCGAATTCGTCAATGCGCATATTTATAACAAAATGTTTTGCTTGAATCTCAATCCCGTCAGTATCAATAATTTTTTCAATAATATTATCTTTAATAATAAATTTATCAATTTTACGATTTGTGAATATTTTCTCTCTCGTCTTAGATATTTCACTGGAAAAAGTTTTAACTATCTTATTAAATGATGTTTTAATAAATTGAGATCCCTCAATAAATGTATCAAACCATTTAATAAAATAATTGTACGCATTAATTTCATCAAGTGGGATTCCAACAGATCCATACATTAATGAAAATTCATTCATTAAATCTTCATTATCAAAATATTTAGTTAGTACTGCATATAAACTTAAATCTCCTAATTCAATAAATATTGAAGGAAGAGTATGTTCTAAATTATTTAATCTTGCAAGCTTTTGTTCTTTATAATCTTTATGATATCGTAAAATATCATTAAATAGCAAATGTATTTTATCCCTTTGGACAGGATAATATCTCACTAAATAGATAAGAAAATTATCAAAATCGTTAGGTCTTCTAATTATTTTTTTGTTTTTATCAACAATCATCGAATAAGGATTATCAAAATATTCAAAATTATTTTCTAATCCACATCTCTTCATATATTCATAAAACAAGTCTCCTTGATGAACCCCACCAAGATCATAATTATAAAACTTAAATTCATATTTATTATTATTAGTATCCTTGAGACGGTTTGTGTATTTTTGAATTTTTTTTCGTTTTCCCTCTTCAAAAACAGCAACATTGCGTAAACGTTTTGATAAATAAGTCGCTGTTGTAAGGCTCCCAAGTCCTCCACCAATAATAACTACATCGTATTTTTCCATAATGTCACCTAATTTCTAATATCATTATTTATTATAACATATTTCGCAATATGAATATAATATTAAATAAAAAAGCCATTATGGCTTTTAATTTTGCAAATGTTTTTCTAAATATAGTAATAATGATTCTTTACTTATGTCTAAATCTAAGTACCCACCAACCGCTATACTTATATTTCCAGTTTCTTCACTAACAATAATTGTTAAAGAATCTGAAATTTCACTAATTCCTATAGCTGCACGATGTCTAGATCCAAGTTGTTTAGGAATATCTAACCGCTCAGTTGAAGGATAATAAGCTCCTGCACAAACAATCTTATTTCCTCTAACAATTACCGCTCCATCATGTAATGGAGTATTCGGATAAAAAATAGTAGATAAAAGCTCACTATTAAGTGGTGCATCAATTTTAAAAGAATTATCAATGAATTCATCCATTGAAGTGTTTTTTTCAAAAGTTATTAATGCTCCAATTTTTCTTTCGCTTAAATAATCAATACTTTTTATTAATTCTATTTTTATATTATCTTCTAGTGTGTTAGTAAACAATGAATTCTTTTTTATTCCTAATTTTGTTAAAAATAATATTATTTCAGATTGAACTATCATTCCTATTATTAAAACTAAGGGAATTCCCTTTATTAAGGCATCAATTAACGGTATACCATCTTGAACAACAACGACAATAACATATATAAATAAAGCAACATTGAGTAACTTAAAAAATCGGTATATTTGGTTAATCGTCTTTGTTTTAATAAGTATTGTAAAGATAGCTAATAGATAAATATTAAAAACTAATATATCAAAATTACTCATAATATCACTCCTTTTTATAATTATATCATATTATTAATAAGCAGTAACATATAAAAAATAATAATTTTGCAACAAACTGTAAATATAGCTTTTAAAAAATATTTTATTTTGTCTTAAATTTTTTTTAAACGTCAAAAAATATGGTTTGATTATCAAATAAAATTTTATTTTTCAGTTTTTTTACTCTATTTAAGGGATTTCACAGTGTTGGCAAAATGTCAAGACTGTTAATAAAAGTTTTGTCATTATATAATTAATATACATTCTCAAATTTTTATAGGGGGCTTTGATTATGAAAAAATATAGTACTGAGTTAATAGAAAAATTAAATAAAGATATCAATAGTGGGTTTACTCATTTATTTCCTATAACGGACGACATGAAAAAAACTTTTTCAGGTGTATCTAGATTGGTAATGCTCGACAGATATACACAAAAGGATTTAACCTTAGAAACCCTTTCAATAGGCGATTTAGTTATAACCATTGTTAAAAACGATCCTAAATTCCCAGCTAGAGGAATTGGGAATATTTTAGAGATCAATGGAGATTACGTAAAAATAAGATTAGAACAAGAATATCTCAGAAATGCTGAAGATGTTGATTCTGACGGTTGTATTGTTAGATCAAAAAGAATAATTGATAAACCTTTAGAATTATTTTTTGAACAAATAGCTAAAAGATTGGCTTATCATTTAGGTAAAGACGAAAATAAACAAACTATAAAAGACTTTTATGATGAAGTTTCTAGTTTAAATTTAGTTCCTGCAGGAAGAGTGTTGTTTGGTGCTGGAAGTAATACAAATGTAACATATTTTAACTGTTTTGTTATGCCTTTTATTCATGATTCACGTGGTGGTATAAGTGATCATCGTAAACAAGTTATGGAAATAATGAGTCGTGGTGGTGGGGTAGGTACAAATGGTTCTTCATTAAGACCTAAAAACTCATTAGCTAAAGGTGTTAATGGTAAATCTAGTGGTGCAGTTAGTTGGTTACATGATTTATCTGAATTAACTCATTTAGTTGAACAAGGTGGCTCTAGAAGAGGTGCACAGATGATTATGTTATCTGATTGGCATCCTGATATTGTTGAATTTATTATTTCAAAAATGCAAAATCCTAAAATATTACAATTTCTAATTGATACAATAAAAGAACCTTCAATTGTCGCTGCTGCAAAAGCTAAATTAAAATTTATTCCATTAAGTGAATCAGAAATTCAAATTAATGAATATATTTTAGAACAAGCTAATATTAATCCTGGGATTTTTACTAAGGAAATTGTTGATACAGCTTTTGAAAATATCAACAAAGGTGGACATTATGAAGTAAATAATTCTGAATTTTTATCTGGAGCCAATATTTCAGTAGCAATTACAAAAGAATTTATGGATGCTGTTATAAATGATACTGATTATGAATTAAGATTCCCTGATGTTGATAAATATACAGGTCAAGAAAAGGAAGATTATGATAAGAAGTGGGTTCATGTTGGAGATGTAAGAGAATGGGAAAAAATGGGTTATGGAGTTAAAACACATCATATAATAAAAGCTAAAGAGCTTTGGAATTTAATTAATATTTGTGCTACTTATTCTGCAGAGCCAGGAATTTTCTTTATTGATAATGCAAATGAAATGACAAATGCAAAAGGATATGGACAAAAAGTTGTCTGTACCAACCCTTGTGGTGAACAACCTCTTGCCCCATACTCAGTTTGTAATCTAGCGGCCATAAACTTAGCTAATATGGTTGATAAAAAGAAAGCTACAGTAGATTGGCAAAAACTTAAAAAAACGATTAAAACAGCAATTAAGATGCAGGATAATGTAATCGATAAAACAACATATTTTCTAGATGATAATAAGACCCAAGCTTTAGGGGAACGTCGTATTGGTCTTGGTATTATGGGATTACATGATTTATTAATTTGGTGTAATACCCGTTACGGTTCACCTGAAGGAACTAAATTAGTTGATGAACTATTTAAATTCATAGCTATAAATGCATATGAAGAATCTATTGAAATAGCTAAAACAAAAGGATCATTTCCATTCTTAGAACAGTATGGAAGTAGAGAAAAATTCATTGAAAGTGGATATATGAAAAAACTACCGCAATATATTAGAGAAAATATATTGAAATATGGAATTAGAAATTCTCACTTACTAACTATAGCTCCTACTGGTTCTACTGGTACAATGGTTGGAGTTTCAACTGGACTTGAACCATACTTTGCTTTCACTTATTTCCGTAGTGGTAGATTAGGTAAGTTTATTGAAGTAAACGCTCCAATTGTTGATGAGTATTTAGCTGCTCATCCAAAATTAACAAAAGATACTCTTCCAGATACTTTTATTAGTGCTATGAAACTCCCACCTGAAGAACATGTTGATTTTCAATGTACCATTCAAAACTGGGTAGATTCTTCAATTTCTAAAACAGTAAATGCTCCAAAAGGTTATACTGTTGAAGAAGTAGAACAAGTATATATGAGATTATATAAAGGTGGAGCCAAAGGTGGAACTGTTTACGTAGATGGAAGTAGAGATTCTCAAGTTTTAACTTTATCTAATGATGATGATGAAAAAATTAAATCACCTAAACAAGTAGACATCGGAGAATTAGGAATAATACTTGATGAAGAGAAAAAAGAACCAAAACCTTCTAAAATAAAAGGATTAAGATCTGATAGACAAGGTCGTAATATTGGTGTCGAAGTAGGAGATATTTGTCCTATTTGTCTTGAAGGAACTGTTGAAAACTTAGGTGGATGTAATACTTGTACAAACTGTAACGCACAATTAAAATGTGGACTATAAAAAGCGCTTAACAGCGCTTTTTTATTTAGGTTCTATAGAAAATATATGATATACTACAATTACGAGGTGACAAAATGTATAAAGCAATATTAGTAGGTGCAGATTTAAAAACTAATGGATTAATAGATTATTATATGGATGAATTAAAAAGCCTAGCATTAGCGAAGAATATCGAAGTTCTATATATAATTACTCAATCAATAAATAAAATTACTTCCAATTTGTATATTGGCTCAGGAAAAGTAAAAGAAATAAAAACTTTTGTAGATAATTTAGAAGCTAATTTAGTTATTTTTAATAATGAATTATCCGGATCTCAAATAAGAAACCTAGAAAAGGAAATTGGTGTTCGTGTTATAGACAGAACATTACTAATTCTTGATATTTTTGCATCACGTGCAAAAACTAAAGAAGCAATATTACAAGTAGAAATTGCTCAATTAGAATATATGCTTCCTAGATTATCAAGTTTAAGAGATTCACTAGGAAGACAACAAGGCGGAATAGGCTCTCGTGGTCCAGGTGAAAAAAAGCTTGAATTAGACCGTAGAAAAATAGAGGCTGATAAATCCAAATTAAAAAAAGAGTTAAAAGAAATTGTAAAAGCTAGAAAAATACAAAGAAAAAGCAGAAGTAAATCAAATATTAAAAAAATAGCAATTGTTGGATATACTAATGCTGGAAAATCTACTCTCTTAAATGCATTGATCGATTATACACACAGAGATATTGATAAACAAGTATATGTTGAAAACATGCTTTTTGCAACACTTGAAACTTCTACAAGACATATCCTTCTTAAGAACAAAAAAGAATTTATCGCTACAGACACAGTTGGATTTGTATCAAATCTTCCTCATAATTTAATTGAATCATTTAAATCTACTCTTGAAGAAATTACTGAAGCAGATTTATTAGTGCATGTTGTTGATACTAGTAATGAATTTTATGAAGAACAAATTGCTGTTACTAATAAAACACTTGAAGAAATAGGAGTTCACAATATCCCTATAATATATATTTATAATAAGTATGATTTGTTAGATGAACAAATTAAACCTCTTCATTATCCAAGTGTAATAGTTTCGTTAATAGAACCTAATGGAATAAAAAAAGTATTAAATATTATTGAAAAAGAACTATTTAACAACTATCAAGAAGTATTACTACTAATTCCATTTAACGAAGGTGATATAGTATCTTACCTTAACGAACATGCTCATATAATAACTCAAAAATATACTAACAATGGTACTCTATTAAAATTAGAGTTAAGTCAAATGTTTATATCAAAATATCAAAAATATATACAATAAAGAAAAGGCCAGTTATTTCGGCCTTTTTTCTAAATATTCTATATATTCATTAAATAAATCTAATAATTCTTGTCTAGTACTTAAATGAGATATTTCCCTCTTAACACGAGTTGCTCCTTTTAACCCTTTTACGTACCAAGCAGCATGACTTCTCATTTCTAATAATGCAATTTTTTCTCCTTTTAACTCAATTAATTTATCCATATGTGATATTATTTGAGTTATTTTTTCTTGATATGTAATATCATGTTGATAACTACCTGTTTCTAAATAATCTAAAGTTTGTCTAATTAACCAAGGGTTTCCTAAAACACCTCTTCCAATCATAACTCCATCACATTTGGTTTCTTCAATCATTCTTAATGCATCTTCAGGAGTTAATACATCCCCATTACCTATAACAGGAATATTAACTACTTCTTTCACTTTTTTTATAGTTTCCCAATCAGCTTTTCCAGAATACATTTGAGATCTTGTTCTTCCATGAATAGCAATTGCTTTAGCTCCGGCTTTTTCACATAATTTAGCTATTTCAACTGCATAAATAGTAGTTGAATCCCATCCTATTCTTATTTTTACAGTAACTGGTTTTTTAACATTTTCAACTACTGCTTTTACAATATCATATATTTTATTTGGTTCTAGCAACAATTTTGCTCCGGCTTGACTTTTTACTACTTTTGAAACAGGACACCCCATATTTATATCTATAATATCGCAATCAGATTCTTGGTCAACAATAACCGCGCCTTTTACAATATTCTCTATATCTGATCCAAATATTTGCATTGACACAGGTTTTTCATCTTCAACTACTTGAATCATCTTCATAGTTTTTTCATTATGGTAATTTAATGCTCTATCACTAACCATTTCTCCATACACAAGCGCTGCACCATATTCTTTCATAATTGTTCTAAAAGCAATATTAGAGACCCCCGCCATTGGAGCAATTACTATTTTATTCTTAATTTCAATATTACCGATTTTAAACATTTTAAGCACATCCTTTATATAGTAATTATAATTTTACATAATCTTTTAAACAAAAGCAATGTGTTTGTTTTTATTTACATAATTTAATGATATACTATTTTTGGTGATATTTATGAAAGATTATTTAATAAAAGCATATGGATTTAATGGAACAGTTAGAATTTATACAGCAGTTACAACTAATTTAGTGGCACATGCTCAAGAAATACATGATTTATGGCCAACAAGTGCTGCTGCTCTTGGTAGATTATTAACAAATTCAGTTATAATGGGGGCAATGTATAGTAATGATCAAGAACTAACAATCAGAATCGTTGGTGATGGTCCTATTGGTGAAATGGTAGCTACAACAACTAGTTATGGTGAAGTAAGAGGATATGTAACAAACCCTCATGTGTTCTTACAATATAATAACGGAAAATTAAATGTTGGAGAAGCAGTAGGGAATGGTTTTATTCATGTTACAAAAGATTTAAAAATCAGAGACATGTTTACTAGCTCATCAAAAATACAAACTGGTGAAATTGCCGAAGATTTTGCTTATTATTTTACAGTAAGCGAACAAATACCTAGCGCAGTTGGATTAGGAGTATTAGTAAATGATGACAACAAAATACTAAGTAGTGGTGGCTTTATTCTGCAAGTAATGCCAGGATGTAAAGAAGAAACAATTCAAAAAATTGAGAAAACTATCAAAAATTTGATGCCTGTGAGTGAAATGATAGAAAAAGGATACACACCTGAAGATATAATGAATAAAATAACAAATAATAATTATCAATTTTTACAAAAATTAGATTTAAATTATTATTGTACATGTTCAAGAGAAAAGTTTGAAAAAGGATTAATCTCATTAGGAAAATCGCAATTAAAAGAAATACAAAAAGAAGACGGTAAAATTGAAACAAGATGCCATTTTTGTAATTCGAAATATTTATTTAATAAAACAGATCTCGAGAAATTAATAAAAGAAGCAAAATAATAATCATAGTAGTGTATTTTTAAAGTAAAAATGTTTTATTTATAAAAACATAAAATTATTTTTATTTCATAGTTACTTAATATTGAAACTGTAACCTTCACTTATTCATAAAAAATATGAAAAAGAAGGGTTACAGTTTTTTATTATTATATAACTTTTAAATATTTTTTTATTTCCCACTCAGATACACTTTTTCTAAACTCATTCCATTCTTTATGTTTTGCAGCAATGAATTTTTGCATTACATGTTCACCTAACGCCTCTTTCATTACATTGCTGCTTGTTAATTCTTTTATAGCATCTTTAAGATTTTCTGGTAAGTTTGCTATTCCCATAGCTTCCCTTTCTTTTCTTGATAATTCATATAGATTTGCATATACTCGATCTTTACACTTTAATTTGTTTTCAATACCGTCAAGTCCACTTGCTAATATTACAGACATAGCTAAATATGGGTTTGCAGAAGGATCCACACTTCTAATTTCAGTACGTGTTGCATTTCCTCTTTTAGCAGGTATTCTAATCATCGATGAGCGATTAGCATCACTCCATGATATATAGCACGGTGCCTCATACCCTGGAACTAATCTTTTATATGAATTCACTGTCGGGTTTGTTATTGCAGTAAAAGCTCTAGCATTTTTCATAATTCCAGCAATCCATTGTAATGTTACTTCACTTAATCCTATTTCTCCAGTTGGATCATCAAATGCGTTTTTTCCATTCATATTTGTTAAAGAACAATTCGTATGCATTCCTGATCCATTTATCTCGGCAATAGGTTTCGGCATAAAAGTAGCGTGTAAACCATGTCTTTTTGCAATGTTTTTTACTACTAATTTAAATGTTTGTAAGCTATCGCAAGCTTCAAGAGCACTCTCAAATAAAAAATTAATTTCATGTTGTCCTGGGGCTACTTCATGGTGAGAAGCCTCCATATTAAAGCCTATTTTTTCTAATTCTAAAACAATATCTCTACGACAATCTTCAGCACCGTCTAATGGTGCTAAATCAAAATAACCACCGTTATCGTTAAACTGTAAAGTAGGTTCTCCTTTTTCATCTAATTTAAATAAAAAGAATTCTGGTTCAACCCCTATATTAAAGGCTTTAAACCCTAATTTATGCATTTTTTCTAAATTTCTTTTTAAAACATATCTTGGATCTCCCATAAAAGGTTTTCCGTTGGGTAAGTAAATATCACAAATTAAACGTGCTACTTTTCCATAAGTAGTCTGTTCCCAAGACAAAATTAACCATGAATCTAAATCAGGTCTCAAATACATATCTGCTTCTTGAATGCGAACAAACCCATCAATCGACGATCCATCAAACATTATTTCATCATTAAGAGCATCTTTTAAAATTCTAGCCGGAATTTCAACGTTTTTTATAACCCCATGAATATCAGTAAACATTAATCGAATGTACTTTACATTTTCTTCTTTAGCGATTTTTATAATTTCATTTTTTGAATATTTAGCCATTTTTTTCTCTCCTTCTAACATAAAAAAAATGGTGTTTTTATATGCATTTAAGCATAAACACCATTGTATTTATAATATTATTTGTTTTTTAGACTCCATTGTCCATTAAATTTATTATAGATAGAGACATTTTAAATGTCAATCTTATTTTCAATAATGAGATTAGCGGTTTCCAATTTCGACAATCTTAAATCCATTGCTGTTTTTTGAATATATTTATGTGCTTTAGTTTCGCTAAAGCCTTTAATCATTAAAATACTTTTAGCCTTATTTACCAACTTAATACTTTTAAGTTGATCTTTCAATTGCTCATTTTCAATTTTACATTTATTTATTTCAGTAATATATTTTAATGAATTTTTTATAATTGATAAAAATTCTGTTTCTATGTTGTTTTCATCAATTATACTAAAATACAAATTATCTAAGATATTATAAAATTCTCCTATCGCTACAATATTATTAATATAAAGCACAAAGATTTTTTGTTCTAAAACAATTGATTCTAATACTTTTGGTAAATTAGGTATATTGTTTTTATATGTGAAAATAACTACATCATATTTATTAAAAGAATTCATTGTAAACTTTGTAATGAAATCACCTTTAATTTCATTAAATATTAATATTTTATTTATTCTCTTGTCAATATACCCATTACTTTTAATAACTGCTACTCTCATAAAATCACCCCTTTGTGATAAGAGTATATTATATTAATAATTTAATGGATATTTATCTGTTAATTCTTTTACTGTTTTTCTAACCTCTTCTAATATTTCTTCATTTTCTGGGTTCATTAGTGTTTTATATAAACATTCTGCTATTATCTTCATATCTTCTTTTTTGAATCCACGTGTTGTAATAGCAGGAGTGCCCAATCTTATACCACTAGTAATAAACGGTTTTTCAGTATCATTCGGTACAGTATTTTTATTAGTTGTAATATGTACCTTATCAAGTAATTTTTCAGCATCTTTTCCTGTTAAACCTGTTAACGATTTTACTTCTAGCAAGATTAAATGATTATCAGTTCCACCAGATACTACTCTAAATCCAAGTTCATTCAATTGGAATGCTAATTCTGCTGCATTTTCAACTACATGTTCTTGATAAGTCTTAAATTCTGGCAAAAGCGCTTCTTTAAATGCTGCTGCCTTAGCAGCGATAATATGCATTAAAGGTCCCCCTTGAATTCCAGGAAAAATAGTTCTGTTTATATCTTTATAAATTGTAAAATTATTAGTTAATATTAACCCACCACGTGGGCCTCTTAAGGTTTTATGAGTTGTTGAAGTTACAATATCAGCATAATCACAAGGATTTTGATGAAGACCTGTTGCTACTAATCCAGCAATGTGTGCCATATCAACCATTAATTTAGCTCCAACTAAATCTGCGATTTCACGCATTCTTTTAAAATCTATTTTTCTTGGATAAGCACTTGCACCAGCAACAATTAATTGTGGTTGTGATTTTATAGCTATTTTTTCGAGTTCATCATAATCAATTTGTTCAGTAATATTATTTACACCATAACTTACAAAATTATAATCAATCCCACTAAAATTAAGTGGATGTCCATGTGTTAAATGTCCTCCATGACTTAAACTCATTCCTAACACAGTATCTCCGTGTTTAATTACTGCTCGATAAGCTCCCATATTTGCCGTTGAACCAGAATGTGGTTGCACATTAGCGTATTTCACGTTAAATAATTTTTTCACTCTGTCTCTTGCTAAATTTTCGACAATATCAACAAACTCACATCCACCGTAATATCTTCTACCAGGATATCCTTCAGCATATTTATTTGTCAAAACACTACCTTGAGCCTCTAATACTTCTTTAGATACAAAGTTTTCACTTGCAATCAATTCAATATGTGAATCTTGTCTTTGTTTTTCTGATTCTATCGCTTCATATAATTCTAAATCATTTTCTCTTAAATTACTCATCTTATTCTCCTTTTTTAACAAAAAAATAGACAACTTTTACGTCGTTTTTGTTGCATATTTATTGTAATTTCAAAATAGATATATATATAATTTTAGTAGATTTACCTCATAATGTAAACACTTACTTTTTATATATTATAATATTTATAATTTGGATGTACCATTATGAAATTCATCACGAACGCTTTTATTCAATTTCTGATAAAGAGCTGATTTGTAATAATAGTGTTATTTAAATATGTCAAAAGAAAAAGAGCAGTTAAATTTACTAATTTAACTGCTCTTGTTAAATCTGTTTAAATATTTTGAAGAATGAATGTAATTAGGAATACTACCCCTAATCCATACATTACTTTATTAACTTCTCTCCATTTTCCCTCAGCTACTTTAACTATTGGATAGAAGATAAATCCAACTGCAATACCTGTAGCGATTGAATATGTCAATATCATAAAAATAATTGTTAAAAACGCTGATATAGCAATAGCTTTATCACTCCAATCAATATTTTTAAGTTGTCCAACCATTAAAGTACCTACAAGTACTAATGCCATTGCAGTAACTGGACTAAAGAATACATCTAACGCTGGGTCATAAACTCCATTAATAATACTTAATACTGGATAAATAAATAATGAAAGTAAGAATAATATAGCAACAACAACACTACTTAATCCTGTACGAGCACCTTGTTCAATACCTGTAGAAGATTCAATATATGAAGTAACATTTGATGTTCCAAAAATTGCTCCTGTCATTGTTCCAATTGAATCCGCGATTAATGCTTTATCAGAACCGACAATTTCACCTTTTTCATTAATTAATCCTGCTTGATTTCCAACTGCCATTAATGTTCCTGCAGTATCAAAGAAATCTACAAATAATAATGTAAAGATAATAGTAAATACTTGCGGATTAGAAAATAATTCTCCGAAGCCAGTAAATGCAGCTCCAAATGTTTGTCCAGCACCATCAAATAATGCAGATAAAGTGAAAAGTCCATCATTTGCATATGCAGGCATTAAATCAACACCAAGAAGTCCTAGTATTAATCCTACAATTGCAGTAGTGAAAATTGCTGCAATTAAAGCAAATCTGTTACCCATTGCATATAAAATAAATACTAATATAATTCCGAATATACCTAACATTACTGTAGGATGTCCTAAATTACCTAATGCAACAAATGTAGACGGATTTGCAACAATGATTCCTGCATTCTTTAATCCGATAAATGCGATAAAGAAACCAATACCTGCTCCGACAGCGAACTTAAGTCCTTGTGGTATAGAGTTGATAATTGATTTTCTCAATCCTGAGATTGAAATTAAGAAGAATAAAAATCCTGAAAGTAAAACTGCTGATAATGCTGCTTGCCAAGATAAACCATATCCAAATAATACAAGAGTAAATGTAAAAAATGCATTTAACCCCATACCTGGTGCTAAAGCAATAGGCAAATTAGCAAAGATACCCATTACTAACGTAGCGATTGCTGCTGAAACAGCTGTTGCAAAGAATACTCCACCAAGTGGAACACCGGCTGCAGAAAGCATGAACGAGTTTACTGGCAAAACATAAGCCATTGCCAAAAATGTAGTTACTCCACCAATTAACTCAGTAGAAATATTTGACCCGCGTTCTTCTAACTTAAAATAAGTTTTAATCCATTCCATTAAAAAAATCCTCCGTTTTCTATATTTTTGTCTTTAGTTAGAAAAAATATTTCGAAAAAAGGAGAATAATCTCTAAAAAATAAAAATGTACTATAGTCCCACTGTTTACGGCTGTGGGGTAGAGACTATCGAACCTTATTATCGAAAATATATAATACTAACTAGCTATAATAGTATCAAAAAGAGACAAAAAACACAATAGAAAAAAAGAATTCTTAATTAGATAAATTCTAATTAAGAATTCTTTTTCTATAAATATGTTCGTTTACAAAATAAATTACCCCTAGTGATAAGGAAAATGCTCCTAAAACTATAATCCCACTAACCATCCAAAAATTTAATGGTAATAAAATTATTAAAACATCTGTATTGTAGAGTAACCAATTATCATTTGTAAAAAATAGTTTATGAAAAATAGTAAAGGCACCATTAAAATCAATTACAAAAGATACTCCCATAAAAATTACAAATACCATCGGGGCTAAATATAAACTCTTAAACGTTTTATAAAACTGCTCATAGTTCTTTTTATATAATATAATTGATAAGGATAAGCCTATAATAAGTGATACTAATGCACTAATTCTTAAATTTGTATATAAATTTTTTACATCAATCATATGACTAATTTCAACATCTCTCATAATCACTGAATTATCATTTTCATCTAATCCAAAGTCTAAATCATCATAACGATAATTTAAATATCCAATAATTCTATCAACCGCATAATCATGATCAAAATAAACATCTTCGTGTGACTTATAATGTCCTTTCGATAAAATAAGATAAGGTTTTGATGTAATAAGTGATACAAAAAAGATTAGAAGAAAGAATGGTATTAATACACTAATAATAATTCTTATTGTTTTCATTTTATCTCTCCATTCAAAAGGAATAAAAACTAAATATATGTTTAACTTCTAAATTCCTACCCTTTTGTATATTTCATTTACATTTTTTAAAAAGTATTTTACTTTAAATATTTCATTTAATTCTTTTTCATTTAAATATTTATTTATTATTTTATCTTTTTGAAGTAATTCTTTAAAACTAATATTATTGTTAAAGCTATTCATTGCCAAAGGTTGAACAAAATCATACACTTTTTCACGGGATAACCCTTTGTCTATAAGTTTTGTAAGGACTCGTTGTGAAAATACAGCTCCATTTGTAATATATATATTTTGAAGCATGCGTTCTTCAAAAACTGTTAAATTATCTAATACTTTCATATAACGGTTTAGCATATAATCTAATAACATTACAGCATCAGGAATAATAATTCTTTCAACAGAAGAATGCGAAATATCTCTTTCATGCCATAATGGAATGTTTTCATAAGCGCTTACCATATATCCTCTTAAAACACGAGAACATCCTGAAATGTTTTCTGATGAAATAGGATTTCGTTTGTGCGGCATTGCACTAGATCCTTTTTGTCCTTTTCTAAAAAACTCTTCAACTTCTCTTATTTCCGTTCTTTGAAGATGTCTTATTTCAACAGCTATTTTATCGATGGTAGCCCCTATTAAAGCAATTAATGCCATATAATCAGCGTGTCTATCTCTTTGCAATACTTGCGTTGAAATATTAACTGAGGTAATTCCTAATTTTTCACAAACATAATCTTGTACAAATGGCGGTGTATTAGCAAAATTGCCTACTGCTCCACTAATTTTACCAACCTCAACTTCTTTTCTTACTTGGACAAATCTTTTCAAATGACGATTAAACTCATCATACCAAAGTGCCCATTTCAATCCAAATGAAGTGATTTCAGCATGAACCCCATGTGTTCTCCCTATACAAGGTGTATTTTTATATTTAATCGCTTGTTTCTTTAAAATTTTTTGAAATTCTAACAAATCATTCCATAATATATCATTTGCTTGTTTAAAAATATATCCATTTGCTGTATCAACCACATCTGTAGAAGTTAATCCATAATGAACCCATTTCTTTTCTTCACCTAAATATTCACTAATATTTCTAGTAAAGGCGATAATATCGTGTCTTGTAGTCTGTTCTATCTCTTTTATTCTTTTTATAGTAAATTTAGCATTCTCTTTTATTTTTGTTACATCTTCCGTAGGGATTTTGCCTAATTTATTCCAAGCTTCCAAACTAAATAATTCCACTAACAAAAGTGAATTAAATTTATTTTCTTCTGAATATAGATTAAACATTATTTCTCTACGATATCTCTCAATCATTTTTCCATAATCCCTTTAAAACATTCTATTGTATTTTGTAACAAAGAAGTTATTGTCATTGGTCCAACTCCACCAGGTACAGGTGTTATAAATGAAGCAATGTCTTTTAAATCATCAAAATCACAATCTCCAACTAATTTCCCATCTACTCTATTAACTCCAACATCAATAATTATTGCTCCAGGTTTAACCATATCTTTAGTAACTGTATGAGCTCTCCCTACTGCTGCAACAATAATATCAGCTTGTAAACATTTTTCTTTTAAATTTCGTGTTCTAGAATGAGCAATTTGAATAGTGGCATGTTGACCCATCAAAAGCATAGCTACAGGTTTTCCCACTAAATTACTTCTACCAATAATTAAAGCGTCTTTTCCTTTTAATTCAATATTTTTACTCTTTAACATTGTCATAATACCTTTTGGTGTAGCCGGTAAAATACAAGGTCTTCCTAAATGCATATAAGCAACATTTAATGGATGAAATCCATCAACATCTTTTTCTATTGAGATAGCATCAATAATTTTATCTTCGTTAATATGTTTGGGGATTGGTAATTGTACTAAAATACCATGAACTCCAGAATCTGCGTTTAATTCATTTATAATCTTTAACAACTCTTTTTCTGTAATATCTGATTCTTTTCTAATAATAGTACTATCCATTCCCGCTTTAAGGCACGCTCTTTTCTTAGCTTTAACATAAGATTCACTAGCTGGATCATTTCCTACTAAAATAACTACAAGATGAGGAACTGTTCCATAAGTAGCTTTTAACTTTATAACTTCTTCTCTTACTTCTTCTCTAACCTCTTTTGATAATTCTTTTCCACTAATAATTTCTCCCATAATTTTTCTCCTTTTATTAAATATTCATTTCCTTTATCATAACACAATCTTTTTCTTATTTCGAACTACAATATTATATTTGATTTAAAGATTTTTATTAAATGAAATATTAATTATGCTATTTTATAAATATAGTTTTCCATATTTTTCTTTTAAAAACTGAATATAATACTTTGGATTAAATTCTTCACCAGTTACTTCTAATAATAACTCTTTAGGTGTTTTACTACCTCCATATTGATGAATTTTATTTTTTAACCAACTATTAATCTTTTTAATCTCATTTGATTTCACAATTTTGTTAATATCAATCTCTTTTTTCATAGCGTAATAAAATTGTGCAGAATATGCGCTACCAAGCGCATATGTTGGAAAATACCCAAACATTCCAGCACTCCAATGAACATCTTGTAAAACACCTTCTACATCATCTTTTGGCTTTATGCCGAGATATTCCACCATTTTCTTATTCCATATTTCAGGTAAATCTTTAACCTCTACTTCTCCTGAAATTAGCATTTTTTCAATTTCATATCGTATCATTATATGTAATGAATATGTTAATTCATCCGCTTCAACTCTTACAAACGAAGCTTCAACTTTATTTACTCCCTTATAAAAATCATCAAGTGATACGTTTTTTAATTGCGTTGGAAATATTTCTAATAATTTAGGATAATGTGCTTCCCAAAACTCTTTGCTTCTTCCAATAATATTTTCATAAAACCGTGATTGTGATTCATGAATTCCCATTGATGTTCCACCATTTAAATATGTGTTATCCCATTTAGGAGCAATTTGTTGTTCATATGTTGCGTGTCCTAATTCGTGTATTGCGGCAAATATCGAAGAAAACATAAAGTTTTCTAAATATCTTGTTGTAAAACGAACATCTGTACTATGAGTATTCCAAGTAAATGGGTGAACACTTTCTTTCATAAGCCCATTATCTCTATTAAAATCCATAACATCAATTAAATAATCCGCGAATTCTTTTTGTTTCTCCTTTGGATAAAAATCAGTAATAAAGTCATCATTTAGTTCTTTTCCACTATTTAATACGTCTTTTACAAATGGTACTAAATCTTTTTTTAATACCTCGAAAAAATAATCATATTCTTTCATTGACATTCCATCTTCATATTCATCTAAGAGAACATTATATGGATCATCATCAATTTCATAATAACTAATAAATTTTTTAATAAATTCAACTATTTTTTCTAAATTCCCTTGAAAAGATTTAAAATCATTAGTCTTTTTAGCGTCTTCCCATACTATTTGAGAAAGATTGATAAGTTTATTATATTCAACAAACTCGTCTTGAGGAATTTTTATTATTTTATCAAGATTCTTTTTAGCCTTTTTTATTTCTCTTTTAGTAGTTTCATCTAACTCATCCAATCTTTTAGCTAAGCCATATACCACTTCTTGATATTCTTTACTTGTTTGTAGTTGAAATAGTTCTCCACTTATTACACCCAGCATTTCAGCTCTTCTTGTAAAAGCCCCTCTTGGAGCTTCGGTATTTGAATCCCATCCAATAACTCTTAATACATATTCGTATGCTTTTTGTTTCATAAGTATTTCTCTAAATTTTTCAATCGGTTCCATTATATCACTCCTTCAAGTCATTATACCATTAAATTGTCAGTGCATAATACAGTTAAATTATTTTTATATTCCCTGATAATGTTTTTTTCTTTATTATCACAATTTCTCTACTGGAATCAGCATTTTTAATATTAAGATCTCCATTTACCGTATTAATTGATAATTCAGCAGGATAAAATTCTTCTCCATTCAAATCGCCGTTTACTGTCACAAATGTTCCTTGTCCACATTGTACATTATTTAATTCAACATCTCCACTTACCGTATTGAAATACATTAATCCTTGAGTATAGATATTTTTCATTACTAAATCTCCACTCACTAGGAAAGTCTCAGATTCATTTATCGTTATTGATGCCATTTCTATATCTCCACTTACTGTCGACATGTTAGAAACTTTTAATTTAAGATTTGACCCCTTAATATCTCCACTAACTGTCTTACATATAAATTCATTTACCTCTATTCCATTAATTTTAATATTTCCTGAAACAGTTTTGTGAAAATAATTGTTGATTTTAATATGGCCAGGTACTAAAATTAAAAAATTTGCACTTTTAGATGAAAATCTTACAATCTTTTTCTCTATCTTTTTCTTTATCAATAATTTTCCTTCGTTAATTTCAATTGTATAATCGTTTATTTGTTTAACTTTATTTTCAAAAATTTGAATACTTTCTCCTTTATATGTCTTTAAACTAATATCATCACTTACAAGATTAATCTCGATGGAAATTTTATCTTGAATATCTGAAAAAGACTTAACTAGGTTAAAATCTTCTTCTTTTTCGTCTACAAAAGAGATATTTTCGTCAAATGTTATAGTTTCTTTTTCGTTTGATATTTCTATATCTTCTAATAAATCTTTTGCTAGTTTTTTTGGATTTCCAAACTTTTTCTCTAATTCTTCGTCGTTTAGTCCCTCTTTTCTTGCAGTATCAATCATTTCCTCGTGATCTCTTAAAATTTCCATTATATCTTTTTCATTAATCTTTAGATTTTTCAATTCGTTTTCTAAATCTATTAAAAATTTGTTCATTCTTTTTTCCTCCTTTATTTAATATTTCATATACTCCACCAATAAACTGATCCCATGAATTTCTTAATTCAAAATAATGATTAAATCCTTTTTCTGTAACCTTATAATACTTTCTTGGAGGCCCGAGATCTGATTCTACTAAATAAGTTGTAAAGTATTTTTCTTTGGTTAAACGTCTTAGAATGGGGTAAATTGTATTCTCGTTCACGTCTATGTATTCAGATATATTATTTATAATTTTATATCCATACATGTCTTCCATAACAAGTTCAGATAAAACACAAAGCTCAACTATTCCTCTTTTAAATTGTGCATTCATAATATTACCTCCTGTCTCCATCATAGCACAGTACCGTGCGCAGCACAATACCTAGATAAAAAAAAGGACAAACGTCCTTTTTTAGAATAATCCTTGTGCATTTCCATCTTCATCAACATCCATTGCTAATGCTGATGGTACTTTTGGTAATCCAGGCATCGTCATTACACTTCCTGTTAATGCAACAATAAATCCTGCTCCAATTGATGGTCTTAATTCTTTAACTGTTATTGTAAAATTTTCTGGTCTTCCTAATAATTTAGGATTATCACTTAAACTATATTGTGTTTTTGCCATACAAACATCTAGGTTGTCCCATCCAAGACGTTTAAATCTTCTAAGTTGGATTTTCGCAGCTGATGTGTATTCAACATTTTTAGCACCATATATTTTTGTACATACTTTTTCAATTTTTTCTTTTAAAGTATCTTCTACATTATAAGTTCTTTCAAAATTATTAGGTTTAGTATTAATTTCTTTAATAACTTTATGAGCAAGATCAACTGCTCCTTCTCCACCTTTTGCCCAAACTTCACTTAATGAATATGGATGATTATGAGATTTTAAATAATCTTCCAAAGCCTTTGTTTCAGCTGGTGTATCATTAACAAAACTATTTATAGCAACAACATAAGGGATTTTATAACCTTTAATTGATTCAATATGTTTTTCCAAGTTAGGAAGTCCTAAAAGTAATGCTTCGATATTTTCTTCTCCTAATTCTTTTTTATTTACTCCACCATGCATTTTAAGTGCTCTTATTGTAGCAACAATAACAACAGCAGCAGGAGTAAATCCAGCTTGAGATGTTTTAATATCTAAGAATTTTTGAGCTCCTAAATCAGCTCCAAATCCAGCTTCAGTAATAACATAATCAGCTAATTTTCTACCCATATTAGTAGCAATAATACTATTACAACCATGAGCGATATTAGCAAATGGTCCACCATGGATTAAAGCTGGTGTATTTTCTAATGTTTGAACTAAATTTGGCTTTACAGCATCTTTTAGAATTAAAGCTATTGCTCCTTCAACTTTTAAATCACCAACAGTTACCGGTTTTCTATCATATGTATATCCAATAACAATTCTTCTTACTCTTACTTTCAAATCATTTAAATCTGACGCTAAACATAATACAGCCATTATTTCTGAGGCAACACTAATATTGAATCCATCTTGTCTTGGCATAGAATTTCCAATACCACCAAGTCCAATTACAATATCACGAAGAGCTCTATCATTCATATCAATCGCTCTTTTCCAACTAATTCTTCGAGGATCAATATTTAAGACGTTTCCTTGATGAATGTGATTATCGATAATAGCACTTATTGCGTTATTCGCTGTTGTGATAGCGTGAATGTCTCCCGTAAAGTGAAGATTAATATCTTCCATTGGAACAACTTGGCTGTATCCTCCACCTGCAGCTCCTCCTTTAATCCCCATAACAGGTCCAAAAGACGGTTCTCTTAAAGCAATGATAGCTTTTTCTCCTATTTTAGTAAAAGCTTGCCCTAACCCTACAGTTGTAGTTGATTTACCTTCACCTGCTGGTGTAGGCGTAATCGCAGTAACTAAAATAACTTTTCCGTTCTCAACATCTTTAAGTTTTTTCATAACACTTAAATCAATCTTAGCTTTATAATTACCATAAAGTTCTAAATCATCATTTTCTAGCCCTAATTTAGCACCAATATTAATTATTTTGTCCATTTTAGCTGCTTGAGCAATTTTTAAATCCATATTTTCCATATAAATACCTCCAATAGTTTTTATACATACCATATTATTTTTACATAATTATCCTTAAAAATCAATAGTAACTTGTAAAACGCTTACAAATTTATTACTACTATTATATCAATTATATAGTATAATGAATACATACTAAAAATTGGGTGATATTATGAATATAGGAATAGTAGGAGTCGGCTTAATAGGAGGCTCATACGCTAAAAGTCTAAAAAGATTTGGATATACAATTTATGGAATAGATGTTAACCAAAAAACAATAGATTATGCTTTAAAACATAATGTTATTGATTTTGGAGAGACAAGTCCAACCAACATCTTAAAAAAATTAGATGTTGTTTTCTTGTGCTTATATCCTGATGATACAATCAATTTTGTTCATAAAAATATTAATAATTTCAAACGCGGCTCTATTATCTCTGATGTGGTAGGTGTGAAAAGGCAATTAATTGATGCCTTTGATATTTATCAAAATGATGATATAGAATTCGTTTTTGCTCATCCTATTGCCGGAAGAGAAACAAGTGGTATCCAGCATTCTGATCCAGCAATTTTAAAAGGTACCAACTTTGTTATTACACCTACGAAATATAACAGTGAAGAAGCTATTAATGTTATTACTATTTTAGCTAAACAAATGGGATTTGCTTCAGTGACGCAAATTTCTGATGTTGATCATGATAAAATTATTGCTTTTACATCTCAATTAACTCACGCAATTGCTTTATCTTTAGTTAACAGTGATGATGAAAAATATAATACTTCATTATTTATTGGAGATTCATATAAGGATTTAACAAGAATAGCACGAATCAATGATGATTTATGGTCTGAACTTTTTATTAAAAACAGTTATTTTTTATTAGATCGTATTAATAAATTTGAAAGAGAATTAGATATTTTAAAAACTGCTATCAAAGCAAAAGATAGAGAAACTCTTCGTAGTTTAATGCAATCTGCAACTGAGAAACGAGGAAAAATAAAATGAGTGACGCCCAAGTTATCAAGCTATTCCCCAGTAATTTAAATGGAAAAATAAAATCTCCTCCATCTAAAAGTTTAAGCCATAGAGCTTTAATTTGCGCAAGTCTTTCAAAAGGTAAAAGTATAATTAAAAATATAAGTTATTCTGATGATATTCTCGCAACGATCAACGCTCTTAAACTGTTAGGAGCAAAATTTGAGAAATTTAAGAATAATATAACTGTAACTGGAATAAAAAAAATAAGACAACCCTTAATACATATTGATTGTAAAGAATCTGGATCAACATTAAGATTTTTAATCCCACTTTTTTCATTATCAAATAAAACTACAATTTTTACTGGATCATCTTCACTTATAAATAGACCTCTTTCCATCTACCAAACAATCTTTAAAAAAGATAACAATATCTTTGAAATAAATAATGATAAGGTAATGATAAATGGCTCAATAAAAGCGAGAGAATATTATTTAAAAGGTAACGTAAGTTCTCAATTTTTTACTGGATTAATGTTTGCCTTACCTCTGTTAGAAGAAGATTCAACAATCTATATTGATGGGGTTTTAGAATCTAAATCCTATATTGATTTAACTATTTCTGTATTAGAAGAATTTGGCGTTAAGATATTAGAGCTAGAAAACGGCTATTTTATTGAAGGATCTCAAACATATATCCCCGCAACCTATACAATTGAAGGCGATTACTCACAAGCTGCTTTCCCATTAGTTGGCGGTGTTTTAAGTGGTTTAGTTACTGTCTCTGATTTATATCCAACTTCAAAACAAGGAGACAAAATAATAATTGAATATCTTAAACAAATGAAAAGTAAAATCATATATATGGAAAATGGCTTTATTGCTGAGTTTTCTAAAACATCTGGGACTACTATTGATCTTCTTGATTGCCCTGATTTAGGACCGATTATCACACTGCTTGCTTGTTTAAGTGATGGAGAATCAAAAATAATAAATATATCTAGACTTAGAATAAAAGAATCTGACAGAGTCTTTTCTATTGTTTCTACATTAAAAGCATTAGGTGCCAATATTATAACTACAGATTCGAAAATAGTAATAAAAGGTAAATCAATTTTAAAAGGTGGCGTAACTGTTGATTCATTTAATGATCACCGAATCGCAATGATGCTCAGTATTGCGGCTTTGAGATGTGAAAATCCAATTATATTAACAAACGCAAACGCAATAACTAAGTCATATCCCAACTTTTTTGAAGATTATAAATCACTTGGAGGAAAACTAAAAATAATAAAGGATTGATAATATGATAAAAATTAATATTCCAATTAAAGATGCTTCGTATAATGTTTATATAAATCATGGACTTCTTTTTAATTTATCTAGTTATATTGACTTAAATAGAGAAATAGTTATTATTACAGATGATTTTATTCCGAAAATATATCTAAATACCATAAAGAAGAAAATGAGTAACTCGAGGGTATTTGAAGTCCCCCATGGTGAAAAATCAAAATCAATGGAGACGGCTTATTCTATTCTTGATAAAATGGTAAATTATAAAATAACAAGAAATTGTCTAATTATAGCATTAGGTGGTGGAGTAATAGGTGATTTATCCGGATTTATAGCTAGTATTTATATGAGAGGTGTCGATTTTATTCAAATCCCTACAACACTACTATCACAAATTGATAGTAGTGTTGGTGGTAAAGTTGGTATAAATTCCTCAAATATGAAAAACGCTATTGGTTCTTTTTACCAGCCTAAAATGGTTTTAATTGATCCTGACACTTTAACTACTTTATCAAAAAAAGAATTTAGTAATGGTATCGCTGAAATGATTAAATATGGAATGATTTCCGATAAAACACTGTTTATTAATTTATTAGAAAATAATTTGTTAACAAATATTGAAAAATATATTGAGAAATGTATCATTATTAAAAAAAGTTTTGTAGTAGACGATGTCTTTGATAAAGGAAAAAGACAAGCTCTTAATTTCGGTCATACAATTGGCCACGCAATTGAAAAGCACTCTAATTATTCTCTTTTACACGGTGAAGCTATTTCAATTGGAATGGTATTAATGTCGAAGAATTATATTTATCACGATGATTTAATTAAAGTTCTAAAAAAATATAATCTTCCAATTAAATATGAATATGATAAAACTGAAATACTTGAATATATAAAAACAGATAAAAAAGCAACTATAAATTCAATAAATATTGTTCTTGTAGAAAAAATAGGTTCAAGTATAATAAAAAATATTGAATTTGAAGAAATAGAAAAGTATTTGTAGGTGACAAACCATTAAACCTAAATCAAATAAAAACTGTGACTTGAGTCACCTAGAATACTTGCACTGATGCAGTATAATAACATAGAGACAAATTCACAGTGTATATATATTATTTCACTCATTATAGAGTGCTATAAAATTTAGAAGAAAGGAGATAAAATTAAATCACTTCTTAACTGATTTAATTTTACGTGATTATATGAGTACATTTGGTAAAGCAATAGAAATTAATTTATTTGGAGAATCTCACGGTAAAGCAATTGGTATTATTATTAATAACTTACCCGCAGGAATTAAGCTTGATTTAAACATGATAAATGAAGCTCTTTTTAAGAGACGACCAAAATCATTACTATCTACATCAAGACAAGAACAAGATAAATATGAAATTGTAAGCGGCTATTTTAATGGCTTAACTACAGGATCACCCTTAACATTTATCATTAGAAATAATGATACTCATTCAAATGATTACAATCAAAATATTTTAAGACCATCACATGCTGATTACACATCTTATGTAAAATATAATAACAATCAAGATTACCGTGGTGGAGGTCATTTTTCAGGACGAATTACTGCCCCTTTAATGATTTTAGGTGCTATATCATCTCAATTATTATTACAAAAAGATATTATTATCGGTTCACATATTTATAGTATTAAAGATGAAAAAGACAAGAATTTTAGTGATATTAAAATTTCTAAAAAACTTTTAAAAACTCTTAATTATAGCCATTTTCCAGTTTTAGATGCCTCTATAATAAAAAAATATGAAGATATAATTCTTAATGCTAAAAATGATAATGATAGTGTTGGAGGAATAGTTGAAACAATGGTTTTAGGACTTGAGGCCGGATACGGGGATCCTTTCTTTGATTCGATTGAAAGTGTTATATCACACTTAATGTATAGTATTCCTTCGGTTAAAGGAGTTGAATTTGGTACAGGATTTCCAATAACTAAATTATTTGGATCTGAAGCAAATGATAGTTTTTATTTAAACAATGGTGACATTAAAACAAAAACAAATCACTCCGGCGGAATTCAAGGAGGCATCTCTAATGGTATGCCAATTACATTTAAGGTTGCAGTTAAGCCAACTTCTTCCATAGGAAAAGAACAAGACACAGTAGATATATCTAAAATGAAAGAAGTTAAATTATCATTACAAGGTCGACACGACCCAGCGATAATACATAGAGCAATTCACGTTATAAACGCAGTTACTGCATACGCAATCTTAGAAATCATAGTTAGAAAAGAGGGGTTTTTATGGATAAAATAGATAATTTAAGACAAACAATAGATATTCTAGATGATAAAATTATGCAACTACTAGAAGAAAGATTCTCTCTTTCAATAAAAATAGGAGAACTAAAAACACTAACAAAAACAGCAATTTTAAATACAGAAAGAGAAAATATTATATTAAACAAAATCATTAAATATAGCTATTCTTCAGAAATTAATGCAGTTTATAAAACAATTATGAAAGAAAGTAAATTACTTCAAGGAAAGTAAGTGACTATAATGTATGGCTTAATTGGAAAAACTCTAAAACATAGTTATTCAAAAGAAATTCACGAAAAACTACAAAAAGAAAAATACAATTTAATTGAATTAGACAAATTAGATTCTTTTTTTCTTGAAAAAAATTTCAATGGAATTAATGTTACCATACCATATAAAAAAGAAGTAATTACTTATTGTAATAATTTAAATGAAACAGCTAAAAAAACTTATTCTGTTAATACTATTGTTAATAATAATGGTGTTCTTACTGGCTATAACACAGACTATGATGGATTATTATTCCTGCTTGAATATAATAATGTTTCTCTTGAAAATAAAAATATATTAATACTAGGAAACGGCTCTACTAGTAGAACTATTCAACTAGTATGTTCTGATACAAAAGCTAGTAAAATTATCGTTTCAGCGAGAAATCCTAAACTAAATGAAGTCAATTTTACAAATTTAAATAACTATCAAAAAATTGATATAATATTTAATGCTACTCCTGTAGGTATGTACCCAAATAACGATGATTCATTAAATATTGATTTACACAACTTTTCAAACCTAGAAGTTATTATAGATTTGATTTACAATCCTTTTGAAACAAAAATATTATATAACGCTAGAACCCAAGGTATAAAAACAATAAATGGATTATTAATGTTAGTACATCAAGCTGTAAGATCTTCTGAAATTTTTCACAATATAACCTATGATAAAAATACAACAATATCCCTCTATAAATCTATATTATTAAATACAACTAACTTTGTTCTTATTGGAATGCCTATGAGTGGAAAATCATATTTTTCTAGATTATTAGGTAATAAGTACAATAAAAAAGCAGTTGATATTGACAAACTAATAGAAATAAATTCAAATCAATCTATTGACAATATCTTTAAAATATACGGCGAAAAAACATTTAGAATGTTAGAAACACAAACCATCAAAAAAATATCAAAATCCAATAGTCAAACTATTTCCATAGGTGGTGGAGCTATTTTAAATAAAAAAAATATAGCATATTTAAAACAAAATGGTATAATAATATTTCTAGATGTCCCTTTATCATTATTAAAGACATTTAACCCCAAAAATAGACCATTATTAAAAAATAAATACACCATCGAAAAACTATATAAGGAGAGATATTACTTATATAAAAAATACGCTGATATCACTATATTTAAAGATACTCTTGATATATCTAAAACTATAAAACAAATTGAGGTGAAAATAGATGAATATATTAATACTTAACGGTCCAAATATTAATATGATTGGTTTAAGAGAAACCGAAATATATGGAACAAAAACCTATAAGGATTTAGAAAACTATATAAAAAGTTTAGAAGATAAACATTCTGTTAAATTGGATATAAAACAATCAAATTTAGAAGGAATATTAATTGATATATTGCATTATTCAAATAATAAATATGATGGTGTAATACTCAATGCTGGAGCCTTTACCCATTATTCTTATGCATTATATGATGCAATAAAATCTATTCAAATTCCGGTAGTTGAGGTTCATTTATCAGATATTAATAATCGTGAGAAATTTAGAAAAATATCAGTAATAAGAAGTGCTTGTGTAACCACTATTATGGGATTTGGATTTAAAAGTTATGAAAAAGGAATTATATATTTACTTAAAGAGGGTGAAAAGAAATGATTGTAAAAATAAAAAGAAATGCAGAAAAAGGAAATATAAAAAACTTACTTGCTCATTTAGAATCTTTAGGTTTTGATATTCATTCAAGTTTTGGAGAATCATATCAAGTATATGGAGTTGTAGGGGATACCGCTGGATTTGATATTAACAGTTTATATAGTTTCCCTTGTGTTGATAGTGTTATTAGAATTCAAGAACCTTTCAAAAAAGTAAATCGTAAAATCAAATCAGAAGATACAGTTATTGATGTTAAAGGGATTAAAATTGGTGGAAAAGAAATTGTTGTAATAGCTGGCCCATGTAGTGTAGAGTCTTATAAACAAGTAGACATTATCGCCAAAGCCGTTAAAGCATCCGGTGCTAAGTTGCTTAGAGGAGGTGCTTTTAAACCTCGTACATCCCCATACTCTTATCAAGGAATGGGTCTTGAGGGTCTTAAAATTCTTCATGACGTTGGTGCTAAATATGATTTACCAATAGTTTCTGAATTAATGGATAAAGATTATATTAATGATTTTATAAAATACGTAGATATTATTCAAATTGGTGCAAGAAATATGCAAAATTTTTCATTGCTAAAAGAATTAGGTAAAATTGATAAACCAATATTATTAAAAAGAGGTTTTTCAAATACAATTGAAGAGTGGCTAATGAGTGCAGAATATATCATGGCTGGAGGTAACCATAAAGTTATTTTATGCGAAAGAGGAATCCGCACTTTTGAACCATATACTAGAAATACTTTAGATATCTCTACAGTTCCAATTGTCAAGAAGGTAAGCCATTTACCAATAATAATTGATCCTTCTCACGCTGCAGGAAAATGGGATTTAATAGAAAGTTTATCCTTAGCAAGTATCGCTGCCGGAGCTGATGGATTAATTATTGAAGTTCATCATGAACCTGAAAAAGCTTTTAGTGATGGTGCTCAATCATTAAAGCCAAAAACATTTGACAATTTAATGGCTAAAGCTCGCGCAGTAGCTAAAGCAGTAAATAAAGAAATATAAATACTTATTTATTTTAATAATTGATTCAAACAAATTGAAAAGTTTCATATATCATTTCTAGATATATGAAACTTTTATTATAATCCTTGTTAATACATTTCTTTTAATACAATGGTTTGTTTTCTATCTGGGCCTACTGAAAACATCGCTAAATCTAATCTAGTTAATTCAGATATTTTATTTAAATAGTTTTTAGCATTCAACGGTAAGTCGCTAAATTTAGCGACTTTTGTTATATCTTTCTTCCAGCCAGGGAGTTCAATATAAACAGGTTTACATCGTTCAACATCTTTAATGCTTGCTGGAATATAATCAATTATCTCACCATTAAGTTCATATTTTTTACAAATTTTAAGAGTTTCAATACCTGTGAGAACATCTAATAACATGACACTCAACGCTGTTAACCCATTAATCCTTTTAGAATGTCTCAATACTACAGTGTCTAACCAACCAATCCTTCTTGGCCTTCCTGTTGTTGTTCCATATTCATTTCCCACGTTTCTTATTTTCTTTGTTACATTATTTTCAACTTCTGTGGGAAAATACCCACTGCCTACTCTTGTAGAGTATGATTTAGTAACTCCTAATATTTGATCAATATATTTAGGGGAAATCCCTGTATTTAAAGGTACAGCTGCTGCAGTTGGAGAACTAGATGTTACGTAAGGATAAGTTCCGTGATCTAAACATAATAAAGATCCTTGTGCTCCTTCGAATAATATATTTTCATTATTAGAAAACTTATTATTGAGAAGAATACTTGTATCTGTTACAAAAGGTTTAATTATCTTTGAATATTCCTTATATTCTTCAAATATTTCATTAATTCTCATTTTTGATTTTCCAAATAATGTGAAAATTTTATTGTAATAATTTACATTATCCATAAGCTTTTCTTTAAATGTTTCCAAATCAATAAAATCACACATTCTAATTCCTATTCTAGCTGATTTATCGCTATAAGTAGGGCCTATTCCTTTATTGGTAGTTCCTACTTTTTTATTTCCTTCTTTTATATCTTCAAAAAGTTGGTCTAGCACTACGTGATATGGTAAAACTACATGAGCTCTATCTGAAATAGCTAAATTATAATTATTAATTCCGCCATTTTCTAACATGTTAAGTTCTTCTATAAGAGCTTTTGGATTAATTACCATTCCATTTGCTAATATATTTATAGTATCTTTTCTAAAGATGCCAGAAGGAATTAAATGTAATGCAAACTTTTTGTTATCAAAAACAATTGTATGTCCTGCATTATTTCCACCTTGAAACCTTACAACTACATTTGCTTTTTCAGCAATATAATCAGTAACTTTTCCTTTCCCTTCATCTCCCCATTGAGTACCTACTACTACAACACTACTCATACTATCCTCCTATTAAAATGTATTTATTATATGTCTTGCAATCCAAACTCCATTAGCCCCTGCTTGGGCTAATCCGCGCGTTATTCCAGCTCCATCTCCTCCAAAATATAAACCCTTTATAGGGGATTCAAAATATTCATTAACTTTTGGTCTTGCACTGTAAAATTTTGATTCTACTCCATAAAACAATGTATGATCGCTAGCTATTCCAGGTGTAATATTATCTAATACCTCAATCATTTCAATTATTGATTTCATAGTATTATACGGTAATACTAATCCTAAGTCACCAGGAATAGCTTCTTTTAATGTTGGCGTTACAAAACCTTCCTTTAATCGTTTATATGTTGTTCTTCTGCCTCTTTTAATATCCCCGTACTTTTGAACTATAACTCCTCCATTACTTAACATATTTGCTAATCTACTTACTTGTTTAGCAAATTCATTAGGTTGGTTAAATGGCTCACTAAAAGGATGAGATACTAATAATGCAAAATTAGTATTTTTACTTCCAAGCACTTTGTCACGATAAGAATGTCCATTAACAATCATTGTTCCACTATGATTTTCTACTACAACATGTCCACTAGGATTAGAACAAAACGTTCTTACCGATGTTCCAACACTTGAACGGAATATAAATTTTCCTTCATAAAGATGTTCATTAATTTCTTCCATTATTTCATCATTTGTTTCAACTCTAACTCCGATATCAACATGATTCGCAAGTCTTGGTATATCATATTTATTACAAATTTCTTTTAACCAATCGGCTCCATCGCGACCAGGGGCAACAACTACTTTATTAGAATATATTCTCTTGCCATCTAGAGATACCCCTTTTACATAACCGTTTTCCACTAATATATCCGTTACTTTAGTTTTGAATATCATATCAATTTTCTTATCTAAATATAAATAAATACTTTTTAAGATTTCAAGATTTTCTTCAGTTCCTAAATGTCTTACTTTTGCACGTAACAGTTTCAATCCAGATGCTAATCCTCTTTTTTCTATTTCTTTTACTCTTTTTGTTGTTGGATCAGTTATCTTTTTAGTAGCTCCATGATTTAAATTAATTTTATCAACATAATTTATTAAGTCCTCAACTAAATCTTTTCCAATATATTCAGTCATCCATCCACCAAATTCGCTAGTTATATTAAATTTTCCATCTGAATATGCTCCAGCACCACCAAATCCACTAGTTATTGAACAACTTGGGTAACATCCCGCTACACCTTTTTTATTTTCCGGACACTTATTAAGCTTTTTTTCAAGAATAGGACATCTTCTTGAAAAAATATTTAATCCTTTATCTACCATTAAAATTTTTAAATTAGGCATTTTTAAAGAGAGTTCATAACAAGTGAAAATTCCTGCTGGTCCAGCTCCTACAACTACTACATCATAAATAACATCCATGACTTCGACCTCCTATTAAAATAAAAAAGCACCTAATTATAGGTGCACTTATGGCATCCACTATAATTGTTTGATATGGTGTGCCGTTTTTGATATTTCCCAATTGTATTCTACTAGAATAATTTTAATATGTCAATGTAAAATTGTATTAATAAGTTAAATATATAATATAGAAAAAAGGCTAAAATTAGCCTTTCCCCATTTTAAATAGCTTCAAGAAGGTCGACAATGATATATAAATAATGTTTATTAAGTTTTATAGTGTCGATAATAATATTTATTCTCTCTAATCGATAAGTAAATCTAATAAATTTACTTATATCATTAGCTTTTGTAAAAAGGTATTCCCCATTTATTTTTTTAGTCTCTTCCTTACTAATAATGAAAATAACAGTGTTTTTTGTTTTTCTAATCTTTTCAATTCCTTTTTTAATAGATAAATATTCAAATAATTTCTCATACATATATAATATTATTTCTTTAGATGGTGTTCCAAATCGATCCTTAAATTCTTCTATTAATAAATTAATATCTAATTTTGATTGAATATTAGCTATTTTTCGATGCATTTCTATTTTAATATAATCGTTATCAATATATTCGGAATCTATATATTTATTTACATTAACTTTAACTGGCTGTTTTTCAACCATGTTTTCATCTTTTTCTCCTCTTTGAATAGCTATTTCATCTTTTAATATTTCAATGTATAAATCTAGCCCTACACTATCCATAAACCCAGATTGTTCTGTTCCTAAAACATCTCCAGCTCCCCTTATTGAAAGATCTCTTATAGCAATTTTAAAACCACTTCCTAATTCTGTGAACTCTTTAATAATTTTTAATCTCTTAACTGCTTCCTCATTTAATTGTTTATGTTTTTTAAACATTAAATAAGCATAAGCAATTTTATTACTTCTACCAACTCTTCCTCTAATCTGATAAAGTTGTGAAAGACCTAATCTATCAGAATCATGAATAATTAAAGTATTTGCATTAGGAATGTCGATTCCCGTTTCTATTATTGTTGTTGATACTAACACATCATATTTCTTATCTAAAAAAGCTTCTATTACATTTTCAAGTTCAACCCTACTCATTTTCCCGTGAGCATAACAAACTCTCGCGCTAGGGACTAATCTTTGAATTTTATTAGCTACTATATTAATATCAACTACTTTATTATATAAATAAAATATTTGGCCATTTCTAGCCAATTCCCGCTCTATCGCATCTCTAATAATAGGATAATTTCTTTCTAAGACATATGTTTGTATCGGATATCTATTAGCTGGTGGAGTTTCTAATAAGCTCATGCTTTTTACTCCTGTTATTGCCATTTGCAAAGTTCTTGGAATAGGAGTAGCACTTAATGATAAAACATCTATATTAACTTTAATTTCTTTTATTTTTTCTTTGTGTTCTACTCCAAATCGTTGTTCTTCATCTATAATTAACAATCCTAAATCATTAAAATTCATATCTTTAGATAATATTCTATGAGTTCCTATTACAATATCTACTGCGCCTATTCTAATATCGTGTAAGATCTTTTTTTGTTTAGATTTTGTAATAAATCTATTTAACAATTCTACTCTAATCCCATGTTCATCTAATCTATCTTTAAATGTGTAATAATGTTGGCGAGAAAGCATTGTAGTTGGTGCTAAATAAGCCACTTGTTTGTTATCCAATACTGCCTTAAACGCAGCTCTTAAGGCAACTTCTGTTTTTCCATACCCAACATCTCCACAAAGCAACCTATCCATTGGTTTAGATGATTCCATGTCTCTTTTTACATCTTCAATAGCTTTAAGTTGATCTTCAGTTTCTTGGTATTTAAATCCTGCTTCAAAATCTGTTTGAAGATCGGTGTCTTCACTAAACGCAAACCCCTTTGCTTCTTCTCTTGCTGCATATAATTTTATAAGTTTATCTGCAATATCTTTAATTTTCTTTTTCACTCTTTGTTTTGTTTTTGCCCAATCTGCACTACCTAATTTATTTAATTTGGGTTTAACACTTTCACTACCAATAAATTTTTGGATGAGTTTTATATTTTCAACAGGTATATATAACGAATCATCACCACGGTATTGAATATATATATAATCATTAGTGTTTTCTCCTAACGTCATTGTTTCAATACCTAAAAATCGTCCTATTCCGTAATCATAATGAACAACATAATCTCCTTTTTTTAGATCATCAATAGTTGTTAATTTTTTTGCCCCTTTCATAATCGAGCGATATTTAACTTTTTTTAGTTCTTTTTGTTTGTATAAATTTTCCTCTGTTAGAAGGATTGTATTAATATTAAACAACTCAAAACTTATTGTATGTTCTAAAACAATTAAATTAATTCTTTTTTGTTGAATATTGTCATTTATACCTATTATTTGATATTCAACTTTTTCGTCTATTAATTCAACAAATTTTTTAAGTGAGGTAAGTGTTTTAAATGCGATAATTATTGTTGTGTATCTATCATATTTTATTAAATCATTAATTAACATATGAATATTATTGTTATAGACAATTGTGTCTTTTGCTCTTACATCTATTGTTGTTATTTTATTATTTTCGTTTTGAAAGACATCCAAATATAGCGATTTACCACTATAAATATAATTAAAGTCTTTTATTAAATCAAATCCTATATTTGCATAATCTCTTGCAATATCATACCAATCCGTTATATCTCTGATAATCTCTTTATAACTTTCTTTAATCCTTTTATAATCCCAATAAATAATAATTTGATTATCCATATAATCGATGATAGTCTCTGGTTTTTCTTCTAAAAAAGTTAAATATCTTATTAATTTGTCAATATTATTATGATTTTCTAGATTTAATAAATCTTCTTTTATTCTAACTAGTGTTTGTTCGTCTAAACTATTGTTATTTACTACACTTTCAATTTTTAATTTAATACCTTCCAGTTCTTGTTTAGTATAAAAAAACTCGTATACAGGGTAAATAACACACTTTTTAGTTTGTACTGATGATCTTTGGGTATCAATATCAAAATATCTAATAGAATCTATTTCATCGTCAAAAAAATCAATTCTAAATGGTTTGTTCTCATTTATTGGATAAATATCTAAAATACTTCCTCTTAAACTAAAATCACCTTGTTTTTCAACGGTTAATCCTCTCGTATATCCGTACGAAATTAGTTTTTCTGATAATGTTTCTAAATTGATAATGATTCCTTTTGAAAATCTTAAAATTGCTTTTTCCCATTTTGATTTTGGTAATTCATACTTTAATAATCCAGTTGTATTTGTTATAACAAGATTTTTATTGTTTTCAATAATTTTTCTAATAGTATTTATTCTTTCAAACTTAAATTCTTTACTAACAGCCAACATTTCTGTAGTAACAAATTCATCTTGAGGAAAAAAAGATAGTTGATTATCATTAACTAAATTTGTTAATTTATCGTATACTTTTTGAGCGTTAAACAAATTTGGTGTCACCACCAAAATGTTTTTATCTAATTTATTAAATAAGTATAATAATACTAAAAGACTAATATCATCGTTTGTATTAGTAATTTGAATTTCCTCATTGTTATTAAACTTATTCATTATCTCTGTAAAATATGGAGTTTTAGATAAGTATTTAAATATTTTATTCATACTATCACCACCACGCACTTATAGCGAATCCTCTTTTATTGGAGGGTCCGCTTATTTCTAATAATATATTATCATATCAAAAATACTTATACAAATAAAAAAGCCAATTAAGGCTTTGATATTTGTATACGTACTCATGATAATTTCTAAAATTTAAAGTAATTAGTTATTTTTTGTCATTAATTGAATAAAGTCAACATCATTACAAAAATCTTCAATTATATTTGATACTTTTTCAAATACTGGTTCTATTATTTGTTTTTCTTTTTTCGAAAAAGAACTTAACACATAGTTTTTTGTTTCATATAAAGGATTTTTGTCAATTCCTATACGAACTCTTTTAAATTCTTGAGTTTGAATATTACTAATAATTGATTTTATACCATTATGTCCAGCAGAACTTCCTTTTTCTCTAAGTCTTGTTTTCCCTAATGGTAAATCTAAGTCGTCATAAATAATTAAAATATCCTCTATATCAATATTATAAAAATTCATTATTTTTCTAATACTTTGTCCTGATTCATTCATAAAGGTATGGGGTTTCAATAAAACTATATTACCTATTTTAAGTGTTTCCCCATTAAATTTATTATCCTTTTTTAGTTTTAACTTATGTTTCTTTACATAATAATCTAAACACATAAATCCAATATTGTGTTTTGTAGTTTTATATTTTCTTCCAGGATTTCCTAATCCTACTACTAATTTCACATTTATCGCCTCTTTGGTTTAATTACTAAGTGTCTTTCACGTCCTTCACCTTCTGAAATTGTGGAAACATCTCTCCAATCAGAAAGTTTTGTATGAATAATTCTTCTTTCATATGCATTCATTGGATATAACTTTGCTTCTACTCTGGTTCTTGCGACATCTTTAGCTGTTTTAGTAGCTAAAATTTCTAATTGTCTTTTTCGATTTTCTTTGTATCCACCAATGTCTATTAAAACAATTAAATGTTCATCACTATATAAATTAACGATATTTCTAATGTAAAATTGAATACTTTCTAAAGTTTTTCCATTTTTACCTATTAATAATGGGTTTTCACTAGTATTTATTGTGTAATATATCTCACGATCATTACGTCTTCTCATTTCAATTTGTGCTTCTAACTTCATATTATCAAATAATACAGATAATGTTTTATATCCCATTTCAGCCGGATTAACATCAACTATAGCCTCAACAGTATAAGATTTCACAAAACCTAACATTGTTTTTTTATTAATAACATTTATTTTAATAAGTTCTCTATTAATTCTTAATTCTTTTTCTGCATATTTTAATGCTTCGTCCAAAGATTTTATTACAAATTGTAATTTTTTCATACTACAACCCCTTAAATTATTTCTTTTTCATTTTCGTGTTTTTTTAAACTTGATTTTCTATTTAAATATGTTTGTAAAAATTGATAAGCATTACCAATCACCCAATATAACGCAATCCCGGATACATCTTTGGCAATCCACACAAGCATAACAACCATAAAATATGACATCATTTTCATTGATTTTTCTGATTGTGAAGCTTGAACTGATTTATATTTTTTATTGTTTAAATAATCAGGTTTTTTCATTGAATATCTTTGATATAAAAACATTAATATTCCTACTAAAATTGGTAATATATAAAATTGATCTGGTCCACCTAAATCAGAAATCCATAAAAATGAATAATCTAGGTTAGAAAAATCTCTTACTCCATCCGTTATAACTCCGTCTACCATTCCGTTTGATAAAGGTATTCTTCTTACAACTTGATACATTGCTATAAAGATTGGCATTTGTAAAAATGGTAACAAACATCCTAAAGGATTAATTTTATATTTTTTATAAACCTCTAATGTTTCAGCTTGCATTTTCTTTTGTGATGTTTCATCATTTTTATTTTGGTATTTTTCTTTAATTTTATCTAAATCTGGTTGTGCTTGTTGCATATTTGTTGTCATTGCATTACTTTTGGCATAAATTGGCCATCCAATAGTTCTTACAATTAAAGTTACAATAATAAGTCCCACAAAGTAATGTCCACCAGCCTTCATACTAATCCAATACGTAAAATCGGCTATTCCTTCAACTATCCATTGAACCCATCCAACTCCACCATCAATTCCTACTGGTGATGAATACATATTTGTTGTTCCACTACAACCACTTAACAATACTACTAATATAAGTGTTATTGTTATTAACTGAATTCTCGTTGATTTTTTCATTTCTTTCACCTCATAATGTTTAATTTTTTTACTAATGATGTAATTGAATCTTTTATTTCATTAAAAGTTATTTTTTTAGCATCTAATCTAACTACAACAAAAACATCAAAAGTATCAATAATATCAAATTTAGATATTATTTCTCTTACTCTTCTTTTAATCTTATTTCTCTCGACAGCATTACCATATTTTTTTGAAACACTAACGGCAAATCTAAAATGATTATTAACATGATTTTCTTTTTTATAAATCACAAAGTACTTATTTGCTTTACTTTGCCTGCTTTTAACTATCATCTTAATTTCACTGCTTTTTTTAACTCTATACTCTTTTTTCACTATATCACCTACTATAAATTAAAAACCACTTGAAAAAATACATATTATTATATTTTTTCAAGTGGTCTCAGGTATTTATATAATATTTATATGATGTTTTAAAGTTTATTCATCTGATACAGTTAATTTTTTACGTCCTTTAAGTCTTCTTCTAGCTAAAACTCTTCTTCCAGTTGGTGAAGTCATTCTTTCCATAAAACCATGAGTCTTTGCTCTTTTTCTTTTATTTGGTTGATATGTTCTCTTTGGCATATTCAACACCTCCTACTTCTTCATTTAAAAACCATGCTATACAATTATATATGCAATAAAAAAATGTGTCAACACTAATATCAAAAAAGTTTTTTTTATTACTATTTTAAAAAAGTTATCCACATTCGAAAATGGCTTTATTTCGTGTTTTCACAATATGGTAATGTGGATATGTGGATAATGTGCATTATTAAAAAATTCAAATGTTAACACTCGTGTTATTACCTTTATTAAAGCCATTTATCAATTGTGGATAAAATGTGTAAAAAGGTTTTCATTTTTTATTTTTCCACATTTTTTGTGGGAAACTTTATGTTTTTTTTATATTTTTTTTATGTTATATTTGAATTGAGATAATTTGAGGTGAACATAGTGGAAAAATACATAAAAATATGGGAATCAATTAAACAAAAATTAGAAAATGATTTAGAAGAAGTGGTGTTTACAGATATTTTTGAACCTGTAAATACTGTTTTTAAGGTTGTTAATAATTATATTTATATTGTAGCCCCAAACGAATTTATAAAAAAACGAATTGAAATATTATACTTGAACAAGTTGAATAGGTATTTAGTTGATAAGTTTGACGAAGTATATAAATTTAGAATAATGACAGAAATTCAAGCTAGCGAAGAACTCGCTAACAACAGAGAATTTTCTTTAACTACCCCTGAATTAGGCCTTGATAATAAATACCTTCAAGGTAATCTAAATGCTAGTTATAATTTTGATAGTTTTGTTGTAGGAAATTCAAATAGATTAGCTTATACTAGTGCAATTAAAATTGCTGACCAACCAGGAATTGTTGCCAACCCTTTATATATTTTTGGTGATGTTGGACTTGGAAAAACACATCTTATGCAATGTGTTGGTAACTACATATTAGAAGGTGACATGAACAAAAAAGTATTATATGTTAAAACAGATCAATTTGTTGAAGAATTTGTCAGATATGCAAGTAAGAAGAAATTCGATGAATTCAACCAAAAATATAGAGATGTAGATGTGTTATTAGTTGATGATATTCAGTTTTTGGCAAAAAAAGAAAAAACCCAAAAAGAATTTTTTAAATTGTTTGAAATATTACATGGATCTCAAAAACAAATTGTTATAACTAGTGATAGAAGTGCAAATGATCTTCAAAACATTATGGCAAGACTTACTTCTCGTTTTGAATGGGGGGTTACTGTTGATATAAACAGACCTGCTCTTGACTTAAGAATTAAGATTTTAAAAAAGAAATTAACTGCCGAAACTTCAAACTCTTCATTAATTCCTGATGATGTTTTAGAATATATTGCTTCAGTCTTTGAAAACAACGTAAGAGAGTTAGAAGGTGCTTTAAAAAGAGTTTTATTTTATTGTACAGCATTTAATTTAGACTTTAATGTTAAAAATGCTGAATTAGCATTAGAAAACCTTGTAAAGCCTAGAACTAATGGTAACTTTTTAAACGAAAATAAAATAAATAATATTCTTAGCATTGTTAGTGATTATTATAGTATATCAACAGTAGATTTAATTTCTCGAAAAAGAACATTTAAATATGTTTTTCCAAGACAAGTTTCAATGTATTTAATTAAAACAATGTATGATATACCTTATAAAAAAATAGGAACTTTTTTTAACAATAGAGATCATTCAACTGTTATGCATTCCGTTGAAAAAATAACTAATGAAATAGAAATGAATAAAAACGTTAAAAGGGATGTGAATAATTTAAGGATAAAATGTGGAGAAAACTAAAAATAAAAAGACTTAAAAATTCAATTATATGTTATAATATGAGTAGAATTTTAATTGTTTCCACATTTCCACAAGACATTAATAATAATAACAATAATAAAATAATAATTAAATAAGAGGTGATTTTATGAATTTTCAAATTAACAAAGACGTTTTACTTAATAGTTTGATAGTTGCTCAAAAAGCTTTATCAAACAAAACACCCAATCCTGCTTTACAAGGTATTAAATTAGATGTTTTAACGGATCATTTATTAATTACTACCAGTAATTCTAATATTGCTATTAAATTAACAATAAAAGATTCTAGTTTAGTAATAAAAAAACAAGGTTCTGTTTTAATACCGGGTAAATATTTTATTGAGATTATAAGAAAATTAGATGGATTAAAAGTTGTTATATCATCAGATATAGATAACATGATTAGAATTGAGGCTGACAGATCTGACATAACATTAAATATGATGGATATAGATGATTATCCAGAATTAGAATTCAATGAAAAAGTTAAATCAATAAAAATTAATGTTAGAACTTTAAAAACAATTATTAGACAAACAGCTTTTGCTACATCTTCAATAGAAAACAGACCAATTTTAACGGGAGTTAATTTCAAAATTGATGGAAATAAATTAACAGCTATTGCTACAGACAGTTATCGTTTAAGTCAAAAACAAATCGAACTAAAAGAAGTTTATGAACCTTTAAACATTATTATTCCAGGACGCAGTTTATATGAATTAATAAAAGTATTAGAAAATAATAATGAAACAGTAGAATTACATTTTGATCAATTTAAAATCTTATTTAAATATAAAAATTTGTTATTTCAATCAAGATTGTTGGAAGGAAATTACCCTGAAACTTCAAAATTAATTCCAACAGAATTTCCAATCGTCATTAAATTTAACAAAGAAAAATTATCGACAGCAATTGAAAGAGCTAGTTTATTTTCAATTAGGGATGGTAGTAATGCAATTGTTAAACTTCAATTAAGACAAGATAATATTATTGAAATAACATCAAATAGTCCTGAAATAGGAAAAGTTTTAGAAGAAGTATATCCGGTAGATGAAATTATTGGATCACCAATTAAAATTTCATTTAGTTCAAAATACACACTAGAAGCATTAAAAGTATTTAATTCTAGCGAAGTAACAATTAATTTTACAGGTGAAATTAGACCATTTATAATTAAAGGTGAATATGATGAAAATATGCTTCAATTAATTTTGCCAGTAAGAACAGAATAAAACTAAAAGTCCTTCGGGACTTTTTTAATTTATATAAACTTCAAACACTTGAAATATTTATAATATTAATATATAATAAATATAATAATATATATGAAAGAAAGTGACTTTGTGAAAAAAATAAACATTAATAGTGAATACATAACTTTGGGCCAATTTATTAAATTTGCAAACATAACTTCTTCTGGTGGAATGGTAAAAGCAATTTTAAATAAAAACATCATTTATGTGAATGATGTTTTAGAATCGAGAAGAGGAAAAAAACTATATCCAGGTGACAAAGTTTTAATTAAAGAAATTGGAATTTATCGAATAGCAATTAATGCAAATAAAAAAACTTAAATTAACTAATTTTAGAAACTACGAAAAACTAGAAGCCAAATTTAGTAATTATACAAATATTTTTATTGGAAAAAACGCTCAAGGTAAAACAAATATTTTAGAATCTCTTCACATTTTAGGATTAACTAAGTCACACAGAGTAAACAAAGATAGAGATATTATTAAAACAGGTGCAAAATACGCTAAAATCAGTTCTCTAATCAATTTAAATGACAAAGATGTAGAATTGGATATTATTGTCTCTAAAAATGGTAAAAAAGCAAAATATAACCAAATAGAACTAAAAAAGCTTAGTGAATATATAGGTATATTAAATGTTATAATATTTGCTCCTGAGGATTTAGATTTAATTAAAGGTAACCCTCAAACAAGAAGGAGATTTCTTGATTTAGAAATTGGACAAATATCTAAACAGTATTTATATTCCTTATTAAATTATAAAAAAATACTTAAACAAAGAAATGATTTACTCAAAGTAATGGATTTAAATAAAAAAGAAGACATGATGTTGTTGGATATACTTACAGATCAATTGATTGGATATCTAAAAGAAATTGTTGAGCAAAGAAAAGAGTTTGTTGGAAAAATAAATAAGTATACTAACAAAATATATAAATATTTATCTAATTCTGAAGATAATTTACAAATTAAATATTTACCAAGTATAAATAATAATTATAAAAAAGAATTTATAAGCAAGTATGAGTACGATATTATTACAAGAAAAACCAATTTAGGAGCACACCGAGATGACATTGAGTTTTATTTAAATAATCATTTTATCAAAACCCACTCATCACAAGGTGAAATGAGGAGTTCTGTTTTATCTGTAAAATTAGCTCTAATAGATTTTATATATGATTATAAAAAAGATTATCCTATTCTTCTACTAGACGATGTATTGAGTGAATTAGATGAAGAAAGACAAAACGCTTTAATTAATTATATTCAAAATAAAACACAAAACTTTATAACATCAACAGAAATAAATAAAATAAATTTAAAAAAAATAAAAAACTATAAAATATTTATAATAAATAACGGAGAAATTAAGGAGAGTGACAAAAATGAATGGAAATTATGATTCAAGTAACATTCAAATACTCGAAGGGTTGGAGGCTGTTAAAAAAAGACCGGGTATGTACATCGGTTCAACAGGTCCCAGAGGATTACATCATTTAGTATGGGAAATTGTTGATAACTCAATAGACGAAGCATTGGCTGGAATAGCGACACATATTACTGTTGAAATTTTACCGGATAATATAATTAGAGTAGAAGATAACGGTAGAGGAATACCAGTGGATATTCATCCTAAAACAGGGTTACCAGCGGTTGAAACTATTTTAACAACACTCCATGCTGGTGGTAAATTTGACCATAAATCATATAAAGTATCAGGTGGATTACATGGTGTAGGAGCTAGTGTTGTCAACGCTTTAAGTGAATGGATGGATGTTGAAATCAATAAGGATGGACATAAATATACCCAAAGATATGAATATGGATTTTCAGTTACAAAAGTAATAGATCATGGACTATCTGATAAAACAGGAACAACAACTTGGTTTAAAGCAGATCCTAAAGTTTTTAAAGATACAACAGTATATGAATATGAAATTTTACGTAATAGAATTCAACAATTAGCTTTTTTAAATCGTAGACTCTCTATTGAAATTAACGATTTAAGAGGAAATGAACCTATTATGAATAAATATATGTATGAAGGTGGAATAAAAGAATATGTCGAATATTTAAATCGTTCTGGGGATACTTTGCATAAAGATGTTATTTATTCTGAAGGTGAAATAGATAATATTAGTGTTGAAATCGCAATGCAATATAATTATGGATATTCACAAAATATTTTTAGTTTTACTAATAATATAAATAATATCGAAGGTGGAACACATGAAGAAGGTTTTAGAATGACCTTAACTAGAGTGTTAAACAACTACGGTAAAAACAATAATATCTTTAAAAAAGATGAAAATTTTGTTGGAGATGATACAAGAGAAGGATTGACGTGTATTATTAGTGTAAAACACCCTGATCCTCAATTTGAAGGACAAACAAAATCAAAATTAGGGTCAACTGAAGTTAGAAAAATTGTTGCTCAAATATTAAGTGATGGATTAGGTCGTTATTTAGCTGAAAATCCAAATGATGCTAGAACAATTATCGAAAAAGCATTAATGGCAAGTAGAGCTAGACTCGCAGCTAAAAAAGCTCGTGAAGCAACAAGACGTAAATCTCCACTTGATGGATTGGGATTTGCTTCAAAATTAGCTGATTGTCGTATTAAAGATCCCAAAAGAACAGAAATATACATAGTCGAAGGGGACAGTGCTGGTGGTAGCGCTAAGCAAGGTCGTGACTCAGCATTTCAAGCAATACTTCCTTTAAGAGGTAAAGTCTTAAATGTAGAAAAATCTAGATTAGATAAAATATTAGGAAATAAAGAAATATTATCAATGATTCAAGCTTTTGGAACTGGAATAGGTGAAGAATTTAGTATAAAGGACGCGAGATATCATAAAATTATAATTATGACCGATGCTGACGTAGATGGAGCTCATATTCGTACTTTATTATTAACGTTCTTATATCGTTATTTAAAACCATTAATAGAAAATGGATATGTTTATATTGCTCAACCTCCGTTATATAAAGTTCAACAAGGAAAGAAAATTGGATATGCATATGTTGAAGAAAAACTAGAAGAATTATTAAAAGAAATTGGACCTAGATCTACTATTCAAAGATATAAAGGATTAGGAGAAATGAATCCAGAACAATTATGGGATACAACAATGGATCCGAGCACTAGAACATTGTTACAAGTTACATTAGAAGATGCGATTGAAGCAAATGAAGTATTTAGTATGTTAATGGGTGATGACGTTGCTCCTAGACGTGAATTTATTCAAACCAATGCTTTATATGTTCAAAATTTAGATGTTTAGGAGATAATAACATGGAAGAAATGAATAATATATTTGATAAAACAAAAGAAATAAATATTACAACCGAAATGAGAACATCATTCCTAAGTTATGCTATGAGTGTTATTGTAGCTAGAGCTCTTCCTGATGTAAGAGATGGATTGAAGCCGGTTCATAGAAGAATTTTATATGGAATGGATGAATTAGGAGTATACCCAGAAAAAACATTTAAAAAGTCTGCTCGTATTGTTGGGGATGTAATGGGTAAATATCATCCACATGGAGATTCGGCTATCTATGATGCAATGGTTCGTATGGCACAAACATTTAGTTATCGCTATCCTTTAGTTAATGGACATGGTAATTTTGGGTCAATAGATGGAGATGGCGCAGCCGCAATGCGTTATACTGAAGCAAAAATGCATAAAATAACATCAGAAATGTTAGCGGATTTAAAAAAAGATACAATTGATTTTGTTGATAATTATGATGGATCTGAAAAAGAACCATCAGTAATGCCTTCAAAATTTCCTAATTTATTAGTTAATGGTTCAACAGGAATCGCGGTTGGAATGGCAACTAATATTCCACCTCATAATTTAGGAGAAGTAATTGATGGTATTTTAGCCTATATTGAAAACAACGATATAACTACAGATGAATTAATGCAATATATAAAAGGACCTGATTTTCCAACAGGTGGAACAATTATGGGAATGACTGGATTAAGAAAAGCGTATGAAACAGGAAATGGCTCAATTAAGGTGCGCGCTAAAACTGAAATAATTGAAACTAAAAGTGGAAAAAAATCAATAATCATTACTGAAATTCCATATCAAGTAAATAAGTCTCGTTTAATAGAAAGAATTGCTGAACTTGCAAAAGAAAAAAGAGTTGAAGGAATTACTGATTTAAGAGATGAATCTAATAGAAAAGGAATAAGAGTTGTTATTGAGTTAAGAAGAGATATAAATGCTGATGTTACTTTGAATAATTTATATAAATATACCCCACTTCAAACTACGTTTGGTATAAACATGTTAGCTTTAGTAAATAAACAACCTCAAGTATTACCTTTAAGAGATTCATTGATGCATTATGTAAATCATCAAATAGAAGTTTTAACAAGAAAAACAGCTTTTGAATTAAGAAAAGCTAAATCAAGAGCTCATATTTTAGAGGGATTATTAATAGCTCTTAAACATATTGATGAAGTTATTAAAACGATTAGAGAAGCATATGATGATGCTGAATTAAAATTAATAAATCGTTTTGAATTATCATCAGAACAAGCAAAAGCTATTTTAGAAATGCGCTTGAGAAGATTATCAGGACTTGAAGGGGAAAGACTGGAAAAAGAATTACAAGAATTATTAAGTACTATTGACGATTTAGAATTTATTATAGCTCATGAAGATAAAAAATATGAAATAATTAAAGAACAATTATTAGACATTAAAGATAGATTTTCAGATCCTCGACGTTCAGAAATTAGTTTATCATTAGATTTAGATATTGAAGATGAAGATTTAATTCCTGTAGAAGATATAATTATAACAATTACATCAAGTGGATATTGTAAACGTATGAATATAGATGTTTACAAATCTCAAAATCGTGGTGGAAAAGGAATGACGGGTATTAAAACAAATGAAAATGATGTTGTTGATCAAATAATAAGTTGTTCAACACATGACTATATTTTATTTTTTACCAATACCGGTAGAGTATATAAAATGAAGGGATATAAAATTCCTAATTATGGTAGAACATCTAAAGGATTACCAATTGTTAATCTATTAAATCTTGATAAAGGTGAAACATTAGCTGCGGTATCAAAAATAGCGGATTTTGATAGTGAAAATTATTTATTTTTCGCAACAAAACGTGGAGTAGTTAAAAGAACACCGGTTAGAGATTTTAAAAATATAAGAACATCAGGTATTAAAGCAATTAATCTTCGCGAGGGAGATGAATTGTTAGCTGTAAGATTAACTGATGGAACAAGAGATGTGATAATAGGGGCGTCAAATGGAAAAGCAATAAGATTTAGCGAAACAAAAGTGCGTCATATGGGAAGAGTGGCAAGTGGGGTTAGAGGAATATTAATTGCGCCTCCAGTTGAGGTAATTGGATTTACAATTGTTACAAAAGAAAAAAATCAAATTCTTGTAGTAACGGAAAATGGCTATGGTAAGAGAACTATCATTGATGAATATCGTCAACAAAATCGTGGCGGAAAAGGTGTTAAAACACTTAATATAACAGAAAAAAACGGACAATTAACTAAGATGAGAAGTGTTGTAGGAGATGAAGATTTAATTATTACAACAACAAAAGGAATGATTATTAGAGTTCCAATTGAACAAATAGCTAAGTCTAAAAGATCAACACAAGGAGTGCGTTTAATTAAACTAAATGAAGGACATAAAGTGGCTACTATAGCAATTGTGCCTAAACATGAAGAAGAAATAATTGAAGAAGACAATCAAAATGGTGAAGAAGTTGTTACCCAAGTTGAAATGGAAACAAAAGTAATAAATGAGGTAGAAACAAAAACAGAAGAGTAAATTTAAAAACAGATATAAGACTCAATTTTATATCTGTTTTTATTTATAACTAATTGGTTGACAATGAAAGGTTAGTTTGTTATTATCAAAGCAAGAAATGCGTTGATGAGACTAAGTAGTGAAGTATTTTTTTTATAGAGAATTAGTGGTGGTGGAAACTAATAAAGATACTAATGAAATCTATCTCTGAGTGGGATTAATAATCTCCGGGTTGTTACCGTTATAAAACACTTAAGACAGGGGGAAATCCCTAAATAAGGTGGTACCGCGAAATTAAATCGCCCTTAAATTAAGGGCGATTTTTATATTTAAAGGAGGAACTAAAGATGTTAGATATTAAGAAGATTAGAGATAACACAAAACATTATATTGAATTATTAAATAGAAGATCAGGAGATTTTTCTTATTTAAATGAAGTAGTTAAAAAAGATAAAGAAAGAAGAAAAATAATTACTGAAGTTGAGAAAATTAAGGCTTTGAGAAATGATACTAGTAAACAAATCGGACTATACAAAAGAGATGGAAAAGACATTTCAGAGATTTTAAAAAAAGTTGAGAATATTGGATCACAAATAAAAAAATATGAAGAAGAATTACGCGAGATTGAAGAATACATAAATATGAAACTACTTGAAACACCAAACATTCCAAAAGATGATATTCCAGTTGGAAAAGACGATAGTGAAAATATTGAAATTAAAACAAATGGAAAACTTCCTATCTTTGATTTTGAGCCACTTCCACACTGGGAATTGGCTACAAGACTTGATATTTTAGATTTTGAAAGAGCTAGTAAAATATCAGGAAGTCGCTTTGTAATATATAAAGGATTAGGTGCTAGGTTAGAAAGAGCGTTAATTAATTTCATGATTGATCTTCATGTATTTGAACATGGATATATGGAAACACTTCCTCCATATATTATAAATAAAGAATCAATGTTTGCTTCCGGGCAGTTTCCAAAATTTGAAGATGATGCATTTAAATTAGTTGATAAAAGAAATTTATATCTTAATCCTACCGCAGAAGTACCAACAATTAATTACCATCGTAATGAAATACTAAAAGGAGAAGATTTACCAATTAAGTATTGTGCATTTACTACTGCTTTTAGACAAGAATCAGGCTCTGCAGGTAGGGATACAAGAGGAATTATTAGATTACATCAGTTTAACAAAGTTGAATTGATTAAATTTACTAAACCTGAAGAATCTTACAATGAGTTAGATTTAATGCTCCAAAACAGTGAAAAAGTTCTTAAACTATTGAAATTACCATACCGTGTTGTAGTTCTTTGCACAGGAGATTTAGGATTTTCTATGAGAAAAACATTTGATATAGAAGTATGGTTACCTTCATATAATAAATATAGAGAAATAGCTAGTATTTCAAACGCAGAAGATTATCAAGCAAGAAGAGCAAATATTAAGTTTAAAAGAACAAAAGATGCAAAAGCAGAGTATGTACACACGTTAAATGGATCAGGACTGGCAGTGGGGAGAACGGTAGTTGCAATATTGGAAAATTATCAACAAAAAGATGGTACAATTATTATACCGGATATATTAGTACCTTATATGAGAACAAATATAATTAAATAGGAGGAAATATGATTAATATTAAAGAACAAAAGGAATTTGAGTTATTGAAAGAAAAAAAGAATATTGTAATAACTAACAACTTAAAAAATCCGATTGTAAAAGAAATTGATAAACTTTTACAAGGTAAATTAGAAGAGCTTACAACTGAATTGTTTACCACTATTCATATGTTAGGTAAAATTAAAAGCAAAAAGATTTTCGTAGTTAATTTTCAAGAGCTAGATGATGAGGATAAAAGAAATAAAATTTTCAAAAATATTGCAAAGCTTAAAGGGGACAATTGCATCATAGCAGATTCTTTTGATAATGGGTCATTTTTAGAAATTGTACAAGATTTATCAGAAAAAATATTAACTGATAACTATGTATTTGATAAATTTAAATCAAAAAAAGAGAAAAAAAGTAAAAACTTCTTCTACTATAGTGAAACAACTATTTTTGAAGCGATTAAAAAAGGAGTTGTTTATGGAGAGTGTATGAATAATGCTCGTGAATTAGTAGATACACCATATAATTATTTAAACGCAACTGATTTAGCAAACTATGCTGAAAATTTAGAGAGATATGAAAACATAAAAGTCACAATTTATAGTAAAAAAGAGATAGAAGATATGAATATGGGCGCTTTTTTAGGGGTTAATAAAGGAAGTCTTGACGAACCTAAATTAATTTCGGTTAAATATCAAGGAAATGATTCATTTGACAACCCTACAGCTTTAGTGGGAAAAGGAGTTACCTACGATACTGGAGGATATTCATTGAAAACTCCACAAAGCATGCCTGGCATGAAGGTTGATATGGCCGGCTCTGCTGCTGTTTTAGGGGCTATTGAAGCTATTGCTAGATTAAAATTAAAAACTAACGTAATGGCTATTGTAGCCGCTACAGACAATAGAATAGGTGATGGGGCTATTGTTCCTGATGATATTTTAACTGCAGCAAGTGGCAAAACAATTGAAATTATATCAACAGATGCTGAAGGAAGACTAACATTAGCAGATGCTGTTTGGTTTGCACAAAAAGAAGGTGCAAAAAGAGTTATTGATACAGCTACCCTTACAGGAGCAATGGTGGCGGCATTAGGACATGAATTTACTGGGGCGTTCACAAACAGTAAAGAGTTTTTAAAAGAATTAATGGATGCAAGTGTTAAAACAAAAGAAAAAATATGGGAAATGCCTATTTCTAGCGGATATAGAAAATTGATAGAAAGCAAGGTTGCAGATATAAAAAACACTGGTGGAAGACTTGCAGGAGCAAGTACTGCAGCAGCATTTATTGAAGAATTTATAGAAAAAGATATTAAATGGATTCATTTAGATATTGCTGGAACTGCTGATTTAGAAAAAGTAGGAGCTACAGGAGTTATGGTGAAAACATTTACTGAATTATTTTGTTAAATTTTGGTAATAAGAAAAAGGATTCCAACTGGAATCCTTTTTACATATTTTTTTTAATTGTAGTTACTAAATTTTCTAAATATTTAGATTCATATTTATCATAGTTATTTACAGTAGATAGAATCATCCCGTCATTTTCATATCTGGGGATTAAATGAATATGGAAATGAAAAACACTTTGAAGAGGCTTGTCATTATTGTTAATGATGTTAAGGCCAATAGGAGAAAAAGCCTTTTTAAGTGCAGTTGCAATCATGGGAACTACCTTGAATACATTCGTAATTGTTTCTTCATCTAATTCGTAGATGTTTCTAACATGTTTTTTGGGAATAATAAGTGTATGACCTTTTGTTCCCTGTGTTATATCTAAAAAAGCAAGTACATTCTCATCTTCATAAATTTTATAGGATGGAATTTCATTATTTGCTATTTTACAAAAAATACAATCCATTTTTTTACTCCTTATCTATTATTTTTATTATTCGATAAATATCTTTCATATCTGACAACATAAAATTTGGAGATACTTCTTCAAGATGTTCTTTTCCTTTTAAAGACCAGGATACTCCTGCGCTATAAATACCTGCATTTTTCCCAGCAAGAATATCAGTTTGATTATCACCTATCATAATAGCTTTATTATGGGTTGGAAAACGGCTTAAAGCAGTAATTATTGGTTCTTTATTCGGCTTGGGATTTTCGACGTCATCTAAAGCGACAAAAACCTTGAAATACTTTTCTAAACCATAATATGTAAAGCTAGGCCATGCTGCTGTTTTAAATTTAGATGTTACAATTCCTAAGTTATATCCTAAACCATATAAATTTTTAATAACCTCTTCTACTTGTGGATAAATTTCAAAATTACCAAATTCATATTTACCGTAAAATTCTCGAAAAGAAACAATTATTTTTTCTATTAAAGAGGTATCATCGGTATATTTTATATATGTCTCAAATAATGTAGGGCCAATAAAAGTTATGATTTTTTCTCTAGATATATTTAAATTAGGAAAATATTGGTTAAAGGTAGAATTAAAACTTTTAATAATTATTTCGTTAGTATTAATTAAGGTACCATCTAAATCAAATAATATTGTATCTAGTTTTCTCATAAAATCACCTAAAACTATTTTATCATAAACGATGAAAAAAGAAAATCTATATAAAAAGAATTGAAAAAACATTTAAATGATGTAAACTATTATATGTTAGGAGTGATGAAATGGGTAATATAATAGATGAATTAAAAAGAAAAATTAATGGAAAAGGGCTTAGAATTGTATTTCCAGAATCACATGATGAAAGAATTCTAGAAGCTGCAACAAAATTATGTAATGAAGGAATAGTTCAACCAATCTTACTTGGTAATATAAAGGATGTACCTAATAAATTTAATGTATCACATTGTGAGTTTATAGATCCTAAAAACTATAAAGATTTCGATAAGATGGTAGAAAGTTTTGTTGAAAGAAGAAAAGGTAAAACAACAACTGAAGAAGCAAAAAAATTATTAATTAATGAAAATTATTTTGGGACAATGTTAGTATATTTAGGAAAAGCAGATGGCCTTGTTAGTGGGGCAACGAGATCAACAGGTGATACGGTGAGACCTGCTTTACAAATTATTAAAACTAAACCAGGAATATCAAGAACATTCGGGTATTTTTTAATGAGAAGAGACAACGAAAAGTATATTTTTACAGACTGTGCTATTAATCCAAATCCAACAGCTGAGCAATTAGCTGAATTTGCAGTAGAATCAGCAAAAGCTGCTGAAATGTTTGGATTAGATCCAAAGGTAGCAATGCTTTCATTTTCAACAAACGGAAGTGCTGATACAGAAGAAAGTCAAAAGGTTGCATTAGCAACAAAAATAGCTCAAGAAAAAGATTCAGGATATAAAATTGATGGAGAAATGCAATTTGATGCAGCTATTATTCCTAGTGTTGGATTAAAAAAATATCCAGGAAGTTTAGTTGCTGGAAAAGCAAACACGTTTATATTTCCAGATTTAAATTCAGGAAATATTGGATATAAAATCGCTCAAAGATTAGGTGGATTTGAAGCGATGGGGCCTATTTTAGCAGGATTAAATAAACCGATAAATGACTTATCAAGAGGATGCAATGCAGAAGATATATATAAAACAGCAATAATTACTGCAGCTCAAGCAATTAAATAAACTTGAAACTATGATGTGTATAAAATGTCATAGTTTTTTGATTATAATTATTAAAATAATGTTTCTCTAGACCAAATTAAGTAGGAGTATTAACATATAAAAACATATGATATAATAGTAATATGATGACGAGGTGATATTATGTTAAGGTGTCAAATTATTTATAACCCAGAAAGTGGTAAAAAAAAGTTTGTAAATTATCTTGATTATGTTGAATCTAGATTGATAAAAGCAGGATATCAAGTTGATATAGCAGCTACAAAAAAACAAAAACATGCAATTGATTTAGCTAAAAAAGCATGCGAAGAAAGATACGATTTACTAGTAATTTCAGGGGGAGATGGAACATTACATGAGTGTGTTAATGGAATTGCGGTCTCACAATATAAACCTAAAATAGGATATATACCATCTGGAACGGCTTGTGATTTGGCTAACACATTAAAAATTCCTAAAAACGTTAGTAAAGCGGTTGATATAATTTTAACAGGAGTTCCTGTTAAAATGGATATTGTTAAAAGTACCAATGGATATTTTATGTATGTTACCGCAATTGGAACTTATGTTGATATTTCTTATGTTACAAATTCAAAATTAAAAAAACATTTTGGATATTTTGCATATATATTTACAGGAATAAAAGAATTTTTTACTATCCCGAGAATTAAAACAAAAATCATTCATGATAAAGGGATTTATAAAGGCTATTTTTCATTGATATTAGTTATAAATTCACAAAAAATTGCTGGATTTGATTTTGTTAATAGACCAATTTTAGATGATGGTAAAGTTGATGTTATAATATATCGATACATTCCTTTCATTAATAACTTTTTATATTTTTTATCAATAATTTCTGGACCAAGAGTATTACCGTTTGTACATCGATTTAGAACATCTAAATTAGAGATTTATAATAATCATTCTCATAAATGGAATATGGATGGAGAAGAATCTAAATCGGGTAATTTAAATATTGAAGTAATTAAACAAGCTATCGAAATCATTGTTAAACCTAGTGTTAAAGCTAAGTTTTTTAAGGAGCAAAGTGATGGAAAAACGAAAGATTAAAAATCTTAATATAAATGTTTCCCTATTAGGTTTTGGATGTATGAGATTTCCGATGAAAGAGGGAAAGGTTGATATTTTAGAAGTGAAAAGAATGCTAGATTTTGCATATTTAAATGGAGTAAACTACTTTGATACTGCTTATCCTTATCATGAGGGAGAAAGTGAAACTATTGTTGGAAACATAATCAAACATTATGACAGGGAAACTTTTTATTTAGCAGATAAATTGCCTTTGTGGGAATGCGAAAATAAAGATGATATAGATCGTATTTTTTATGAACAGCTAGAAAAATGTGGTGTAGATTATTTTGATTTTTATTTAATTCATGCAGTTAATGAAGAAAGAATAATCCAAGTTAAAGAATTGAATGTACTAAAAAAATTAGAACAATATAAAAAAGAAGGAAAAATAAAGTATATCGGTTTTAGTTTTCATGATAATTTGGATATTTTCAAAAAGTGGGTAGATTTATACCAATGGGATTTCGTTCAAATTCAGTTAAATTATATGGATGTAAATCATCAACAAGGAATTGAAGGATATCACATTTTAACTGAAAAAGGGATTCCAGTAATAGTAATGGAACCTGTAAAAGGGGGAGGGCTTGTTAAATTTAATAGGACAATTGAAAAAATATTTACCGATTATAATAATAATACTTCAATTGCTTCGTGGGCTTTTAGATGGGTAGGATCATTACCAAATGTAAAAATTGTTTTAAGTGGAATGTCTACAATGGAACAACTAAAGGATAATTTAAAAACATTTAGTGATTTTCATCCTTTAAATCGAGAAGAGCAAAGTGTTATAAATAGAGTTAGAAGAGAAATACTAGACTTATCTAAAGTTGATTGTACTTCTTGTAATTACTGTATGCCTTGCCCTCACGGAGTAGATATACCAGGTAATTTTAGACTATATAATGCTTTTTCTATGTATCAAAATATAAAACATATTAAAGGAGAATATAATAATTTAATTAATAATGGTAGTTCAGCTGATGTGTGTGTAGATTGTGGTGAATGCCTACCAAAATGCCCACAACAAATTCAAATTCCTTCTAATTTAATAAAGATGCAAAAGTATTTTAAAGAAAATTCTATCATTGAATAACAAAATAAAAGAGGTTGTAGTAGTAGAAGGATATCACGATCTTGCAAAATTGAAACAAATCTATTCTGAAATTGATGTTTATATCACAAATGGTAGTGAAATAAGTGAAAACACATTAAAAGAGTTAAAAATATTAAATGAATCTAGAGGGTTAATTTTATTTTTAGATCCAGATTACCAAGGAGAACGAATTAGAAGAATATTAAGCAATTATATAGGGCCATCAAAACATGCTTTTTTAATGAAAAAGGATTGTATTAATAAAAATAAAACTAAAGTTGGAATTGAACACGCAAGTAATAAAAAAATAGTAGAAGCATTATCTTCTTTTCATACTACTCAAAATATAATAATAGATAAAGTTAAATATAGTGATTTATATCAATTAGGAATTATTGGGAATTATAATTCAAAAGCATTAAGATTAAAGATTGGAGAAACACTGGGAATTGGCTTAAATAATGGAAAAACTTTATTAACAAAGGTTAATATGTTCGGCATAACAAAAGCGGAAATTGAAGCAGCTATAAGGAAGTGATTCAATGTTGAAAATAGGTACAGTAAATAAAACAAAAAGTATATTAAATGAGAATGATTTTTATATTAAAAAAAAGTATGGACAAAATTTCTTGATTGAGCAAAATATCTTAAAAAAGATTTCAGAAATACCATCAATAACAGAAAACACTTTAGTTGTTGAAATAGGACCTGGGTTAGGGAGTCTTACAGAATATCTTTTAGAGAAAGCTAAACATGTTTTAGCTTATGAAATTGATAAAGACTTAATACCAATTTTACAAAGTTCTTTAAAAACAAACAAATTAACTATTTATAATAAAGATTTTTTAAAATGTAATATTGATTCAGATATAAAAAATCTTAAAATTGATTATGATCAAGTAATAGTAGTGGCTAACCTTCCTTTTTATATTACAACTCCGATTATTTTAAAAATTATCGAAGAATCTAATATTATAAAAGAAATGACATTAATGGTTCAACAAGAAGTAGCTAACAGATTTGCTTCAAAACCAAGTACCAAAGATTATAACTCATTAAGTATTGCAATTCAGTATAAAACAAATGTTAAAATAGTTTTGAACGTCCCAAGAAGTGCATTTGTGCCGGCGCCTAATGTAGACAGTTCAGTTGTTAAAATAACTATGGTTGATAATGGTTTAACAAAGCCACTAAACGAAGTTTTTTTCTATGAAATAGTTAGAGCTTCTTTTGCTCAAAGAAGAAAGACATTAGTTAATAATTTACATAATAAATACAATCTTAGTAAAGATGCTATTATTAATTTGCTTATAGATTTAAATTTAGATTCGAGAATAAGAGCTGAAAATTTAAGTGTGAATGATTTTATTAGATTATCGGATATCACATACAATATACTTCAAAAATAAACAAGGCAAAGAATATTCTTTGTTTTTTCTTTACATAAGTTGTGGTAAAATAAAAAAGAGAATATAAGTATTATGAGGTGATTATTGTGATTAAAGAAAAAGCTTATGCAAAAATAAATTTGTTTCTAAACGTTGTAAGCAAAAGATTTGATGGATATCATGATCTTGAGATGGTTATGGCGGCAATTGATTTATTTGACACGCTCACTTTTGAAAATAACCCTATAGAAGAAATCAAGATTAAATCAAATATACACATTACTTCAAATTATAAAGACAATATAATATATAAAATCGCCTCATTTTTAAAAGAAGAATTTAACATTAAGCAAGGTGTAGTTATAACAGTTAAGAAAAATATTCCAATCGCAGCTGGGTTAGCTGGAGGTAGTGCGGATGGCGCAGCTACTTTTAGGGGATTAAATAGGTTGTGGAAATTAAAATTAACTTTAGATGATATGGCAAAACTAGGAGAAAAATTCGGATCAGACATACCCTTTTGTATTTACAATAAACTATGTATTGCTAGAGGAAAAGGGGAAGAACTATTGTTTTTGAAAAATAAATTAAAAACGCCGTTATTGCTGGTTAATCCAAGAGTTAAAATAATTACAAAAGAAGTATTTTCAAAAGTTAAAGAAGAGGAAATTAAAATACGTAAAATAAACGATATGACATCAGCGATATTTAATAACAATCATGAATTAATGGTTAGGGAATTACATAATTCTTTAGAGTCTATTGCTTTTGAGATGGAACCAAAGATAAGGGAGATTAAAAATCAAATGATAAATTTAGGATTAGATGGAGCATTAATGACCGGAACAGGAGCTACTGTTTTTGGTATTTCAAAAAACAAACTTAAATTAAAATATGTATATGAGATAACAAATGATAAATATTTCAAGTTAATAACTAAAATTAGATAACGGGATATAGCCTGAAAAATATTATTTGTAACCGCTTTATAGGTGTGGTATAATTAATTTAGAAGAAATATCAGAGAATGCGAGGTGGTATTATGAAAATAACAGACGTTAGAGTTAAAAAGTTTAATGGCCAAAATCGTTTGAAAGCTATAGCGGCAATTACTATTGACGAATGTTTTGTTGTTCATGAATTACGCATAATCGATGGAAAAGCAGGATTATTTGTTGCTATGCCTAGCAGAAAAATGCCTAATGGAGAGTTCAAGGATGTAGCTCATCCAATTAACCAAGAAACTCGAAATACTATCGAAGCTGCTGTAATTGAAGCTTATAATCTATTAGAAGATGAATAACAAAGCATAAAAGTGCAACTTTTTGTTAAAGGTTGCATTTTATTTTTGCATTTTTTGTAGTATGATGTTAATGTAATATAGGTTTGTATTTTTGAAAAATATTTGGAGGTCTTTTTAAATGGCAATCTTAGATGGTGTTAAAGTAAAATTATTTAGTTTAAGTGCTAATAAGAAATTAGCTGAGGAAATCTCAAAAATAGCTGGTATTCCGCTTAGCAAGATTGATTTAAGTCGTTTTGCAGACGGAGAAATTGGTGTAAATTTAGAAGAAACAGTAAGAGGACATCATGTCTTTTTAATTCAACCAACAAGTGCTCCTGTAAACGAAAATATTATGGAATTATTAATTACAATTGATGCAATGAAAAGAGCATCGGCTAAAAATATCAATGTTGTAATGCCATATTATGGTTATTCAAGACAAGATCGCAAGTCGAAATCAAGACAACCGATTTCAGCAAAATTGGTTGCTAATTTAATTGAAGTAGCAGGAGCAACAAGAGTGCTTGCAATGGATTTACACGCTGCTCAAATTCAAGGGTTTTTTGATATTCCGATTGACAATTTTAGAGCAATGCCTATTTTAGTAGAATATTTTGCTAAAAAAGAATTTAAAGAAGACATAGTAATTGTTTCTCCAGACCATGGCGGTGCGGTAAGAGCTAGGAATATGGGCGAAAGCATGAATGCACCCATAGCTATTATTGATAAAAGACGACCAGAACCAAATGTTGCAGAAGTTATGGGAATAGTTGGAGATGTTAAAGGTAAAATTGCTATTTTAGTAGATGATATGATTGATACTGCTGGGACAATTACAGCGGGAGCTCAAGCGCTTATTGACGCTGGAGCGAAAAAAGTTTATGCTTGCTGTACTCACGCTCTTTTATCTGAACCTGCTATTGATAGAATTAATAAATCCGTATTAGAAGAAGTTGTCTGTACTAATACAATTCAATTACCTTTAAGTAAAAGATCACCAAAACTTATCCAGTTAAGTATCGCGAACTTAGTTGCACAAGGGATACTAAATATAATTTACGATAAGCCATTAAGTAGTTTGTTTGAATATAGAGGAGAAAATATAAGATAGTGAATATAAATAGATCCATTTAATTGAACTGCACCCATGAAATTGGACATAGGAAACTATGAAAAAGAAAGGGTGTAGTTTTTATATATAATGATATAATAGGTCAAGGAGGTGGCTTAGTGGAACGATATATTATAATATTACTTATATTAGTTGTAGTATTATTAGTGATTTTACTAATTATTAATTTAAAGAAAAAAGAAACAAAAAAAGAAAATATTATTGAATTAATTAAAGAAAATATACGAGAAGAAAATTATAAATTAGTTAACACTATAGTTAAAGAATATGGTGATTTAAAAGTTGAGATTGCCAATTCAATTGGAAAAGGAAGTAAAGAAAACATTAAAGATTTAAATGCTTTTAAGGAAGGACTTAATAAAAATATTTTAGATAATTTTCAGACTTTAAATATTAAGATAGAGGAACAAATGGAAAGAATAAATAAAAAGGTGGAATACCGCTTAAATGAGGGATTTGAAAAAACAAATGAAACGTTTACAAATATTGTAGAAAGATTAACAAAAATAGATGAAGCACAAAAAAATATTGAAAAATTATCAACAAATGTAGTATCATTACAAAATGTTTTAACAGATAAAAAAACAAGAGGGACTTTTGGTGAAGTTCAATTAAATCATATCCTTACTTCTATTTTTGGTGAAAGAAACAATAAAGTTTTTGAAACACAAGCAACATTAACTAATGGAAAAATTGTTGATGCTTTATTACATGTGCCTGGTCCGATGGGGGATTTAGCTATTGATTCGAAGTTTCCTTTAGAAAACTATCAAAAAATGGTAAATAAAGAAACTACTGAATCATCAATTATAGAAGCTACTAGAAAGTTTAAAAAAGATTTAAAAAAACATATAGATAATATCGCCACAAAATATATTATACCTACAGAAACGAGTGATCAAGCGGTTATGTTCATTCCAGCTGAGGCGATTTTTGCCGAATTAAATGCGTATCATCAAGATATTATTGATTATGCTCAAAGAAAAAGAGTATGGATTGCTTCACCCACAACTTTAATGAGCTTATTAACTACCGTTCAAGTGCTATTGAGAGATGTTGAAAGGGATAAATACTCTAAAATAATTCAAGAAGAATTAATTAAACTAGGGGACCAATTTAAAAAATATCAAACTAGATGGGATAAATTATCAAGGAGTATTGATACTGTAAATAAAAGTGTTAAAGATATTCATATCACAAGCAATAGAATAGGGAAAAGATTTGAAGAAATATCTAATGTTAAAATTACTGAATCTAGCAAAATTGAAGAAATAGAATAATTAAGTGATTGACAATTATAGTTATTTTGTTATTATATTTGTATAAACGATGATTGGAAAAGTAATATTTAAAACTGCATAAAGCGATTCTAGGATGGTGAAAGCTAGATTGTAAGATAAATATGAATAACACCATGAGTAATGGAAGAATTAAGTAGACCCATTCGTATTCCTGCGTTAAAGGATTGAGTGCTTTTTGAATTAAGGTGGTACCGCGGAAATATTTTCGCCCTTAAACATTTGTTTAAGGGCGTTTTTTTTTAGTATAAAACGAGGAGTGAAAAAAATGAAAACAGTTGTGCGAGAACTTTATAGTCTTTATAAGGAATTAGACCATAAGGAAGTAACTTTATATGGTTGGATCAGAAATAATCGTGCTCAAAAGGAGTTTGGATTTATTAATTTAAATGATGGAACTTTTTTCGAGACTATTCAAGTAGTATATGAAAAAGAATTTATTGGTAATTTTAAAGATGTTCAAAAATATCGAGTTGGAAGTGCGATGAAAGTTACTGGTATTTTGGTTAATACGCCTAATATGAAGCAACCATTTGAAATTAAATCAAGAGTAATTGAATTGATTGGAGATTCACAAGAAGATTATCCAATACAACCAAAGAGACACTCTCGTGAATTTTTAAGGGAAAACGCTCATTTAAGACCTCGAACAAATCTTTTTAATGCAGTATTTAGAGTGAGAAGTTTATTAACATATGCGATTCATACTTTTTTTCAAGAAAGAAATTTCATCAATGTTGCGACACCTTTGATTACAGCAAGTGACGCTGAAGGAGCTGGTGAAACTTTTAAAGTTACAACATTAAATATAAATGATATTCCACAAGATGAAGAGGGGAAAATTGATTATAAAAAAGACTTCTTTCAAAAGAAGGCTAATTTAACGGTTTCAGGGCAACTACAAGCAGAAGCTTTCGCTTTAGCATTTAAAGATGTTTATACTTTTGGCCCAACATTTAGAGCGGAGAATTCAAATACTACTACTCATGCTAGTGAATTTTGGATGATAGAACCAGAAATAGCTTTTGCTGATATTCACGATGATATGGATTTAGCTGAAGATATGGTTAAGTTTATAATTAAATATGTAATAGAAAAAGCTCCAAAAGAAATGGAATTTTTTAATAAATTTGTTCAAAAAGGATTACTTGACAAGTTGAATAATGTTATTTCAAGCAGTTTTGAAAGAATTACACACAAAGAAGCCATCAAGGTATTAATGAACGCAAAAAACAAGTTTGAAAATACTCCTGAATTTGGAAAAGATTTAGCAACTGAACACGAAAAATATCTGGTTTCTCATTTTAAAGGTCCTGTTTTTGTTATTGATTGGCCAAAAGAAATAAAAGCCTTTTATATGCGTTTAAATGATGATAATAAAACAGTTGCTGCAATGGATTTACTTGTTCCTGGAAGTGGAGAATTAATAGGTGGAAGCCAAAGAGAAGAAAGATTAGATTATTTAGAAAGAAGAATGGAAGAATTAAATATCCCAAAAGAGGACTTATGGTGGTATTTAGATCTTCGTAAATATGGAGGATGTAAACATGCAGGATATGGACTTGGATTTGATCGTATGCTAATGTATATTACTGGAATAGAAAACATTAGAGATGTTATTCCATTCCCAAGAACACCTAGAAATTGTGAATTTTAATAAAAAAAGTCATATTAGATATAAATAAACTGCACCCATAAACTTGTACATAGGAAACTATGAAAAAAGAGGGTGCAGTTTTTATGTGGGTCAACATTCAACAAAATTCAAGAAAGAGGTATTGAAATGTTAAAAACTAATGTGTTAAATGATAAGCTTTATGTTTATAATATAAATAGTACAGTCTTAAGAAAGTTAATAAACAACCGGAGAGTGATGAGTTTATAAAAAAATGTACATATTACAATAAAAACAAAAGAACTTGTTTCCCTTTAATCCAGGAAACAAGTTCTTTTAATTCTTTTTTATGGTTGAAAATTTATTTTTTAGTAACTTTTAATGTTTCTGCGATTGTAGCAGTTAATCCAGTAATTCCTTGTAAATCAGATGGAATAATCAATGTAGTTGCTTGCCCATTCGCTACTTCTACCATTGCTTTATAAGCTTCTAAACGTAAGAACGCTTCATCTGCTCCTGCTTTTTTAATCATATTTATACCTTTTGCAGTTGCTTCTTGAACTTCTAAAATTGCTCTAGCGCGACCTTCTGCTTCTTGTATTCTTACTTCTTTTTCTGCTTCTGCTCTTAAGATTGATGATGCTTTTTCACCTTCAGCAGTTAAGATAGCTGCTCTTTTTTCACCTTCAGCAATAAGAATTGATTGACGACGACCACGTTCTGCACGCATTTGTTTTTCCATTGCTTCACGAATATCTTTAGGTGGGAGAATATTTTTAACTTCTACACGATGAATTTTGATTCCCCAAGGATCCGTTGCTTCATCTAAGATATTTCTCATTTTTACGTTAATTAAATCACGAGATGTTAATGATTCATCTAGTTCTAATGATCCAATAATATTACGTAATGTAGTTGCTGTTAGATTTTCAATAGCTCTCATAGGGTAATGAACTCCATAAGTAAATAATTTTGGGTCTGTTACTTGATAAAATACAACTGTATCAATTTGCATTGTTACATTGTCTTTTGTAATAACAGGTTGTGGAGGAAAATCCACTACTTGTTCTTTAATAGATACTTTTTTTATTATTCTATCTACAAATGGAATAATAAAATGTAAACCCACTGACAACGTTTTACTATAAGCTCCTAAACGTTCGATGACATAACGATTTGATTGTTGAACAATTGTAAATGCTGCCCCAATAACGACTAATACGATAACTATTAATATAATTGTGGTGATAATTCCTGCTGGCATAATAAATCCTCCTTATTATTTTTCTTATTTTTATAAAACATAAATCTTTTTAAAATGGGTAACTAGTGCCTGAATATCTTAATTCTGTTTGAGATAAATAATCTCTAATTGTTTTCTTTTTCTTAGTAAATGCAATTAATGTCATATCGATTCCAATTCCTGCTGAAAATGTGAATATCCAAAAAACTGATTTCCATAAAACTTCTCTAAGTAATAAATTAAACCAAGTAATATTTCCGAATAGTTCAATTTTCATAAGTTTTCGGCCAACTGTTTGACCTTTGAGCATTAATTGATAAATATAATTTATAATTGTAAAACTAATAAAAAAATACAGTGCTACATTGAGATAATAAGCGAACATAATGCTAATAAAATATTCATTATTGTTTTTAAAATCATTTTGTAAATCTAAAGCCATTTCTTCATAAATTTCTATTGTTATTTCATTTGTATCTAATTGATTTTTGTAATTATTTAATGTGCTATAATAATTATCCATATTTTCTTGATAAATTGCAACTTTATGATCATAGTTCGGATAAGGTGATTTTAATAGATTTCCTACGAATAAACTTAATAGTAAACTTAGTATTAGCATGATAGGAACCGAATCTAGCAAAAAAGCAGTAATTCTCCTAAAGAAACCTATTCTCATGAAATTTTATCAACAACAAGTTTAACGCCTTCAATTGCAAGAACTTCAACTTTTTCATCAATTAAAATGTCTTCAGTACTTGATGAAATAGCTAACCAATATTTTCCATCAATTTTTACTTCTCCTCTTTTCCCAACATTAATATCTTTTGTACATATTGCAACTTTTCCAACTAATCGATCGGTATTGGTAGAAATAATATTTGTTTTTAAATAGTTCTTTACTATTGGGCGAATACTTATTAATAATAGAAAAGAAACTACTAAAAACACGGCTATTTGTAATAGAGGATTTAATTTCGCTAAAGCAAATATAAAAGCAACTAAAGCGCCAGCACTAAACCAAATACTAGATAAATCCATTGTATTAATTTCAATTAAAGCTGCAATAATAATTACTGCAAACCATATAATAATCATCCAATCCATATGTTACACCTCCGGGTGATTTAAGTCAATTATTAACGCTAAATCTTCATGACTCCAATTTGTTTTAAACTTAAAAGATTTTTTATCCGTTAAATTTATTCCAATTAAATCGGATATTTCCTTCATAAACTTTTTATTGCATACCCTAGCATAACTAGGTTTAACTGTAATTTTATGTCTTTTTTCTTCTGGAATTACGCCTAATTCATTTTCTTCTTTAGACACAGGCTTAACAGCTATTTTTTTAGACTCTAAGTCAAGACCTAATAAAACACTATAAGCATGATCAAAATGAGAACTAGCAGATTTATTAAGTGTTATATTAGATTCATATAAAGTTGCAATTCCTTCTTTTGGTTTCTTTGAAACCCAAATAAATGACATAAATTCACCTCCTATTTATTTTTTATAATATTTATACTTTTATTATAAGTAATAATAAGGGAAAATTCAAGAAAATTATTTAAAATTATTTTTTATTTATTATTGAGACTATATATATAAATATAGTTCGTGTAGTTACTTTCCTAAGCAGAATTTTGAGAATAGTTCATCTAGTAGATTTGTAGTTGATGTATCACCAATTATTTCTCCTAAAAGATTCCAAGCCGCTTTTAAATCAATTTCTACCATATCAATTGGTAATTTATTTTTTATAGCTGTGAGACTATCATTAAGAGATTGTAATGTTTCATTTAATTTGGCAATATGTCTAGCATTTGATATATATGTTTGATCAGTCAAATTAACTTCACCAGATAAAAACATATTTTTAATCATTTCTTCTAACTCCCTAATGCCTGTTTTATGTAGAGCACTTACTGAGATACTATTTTTAAATGTATGGTATAGTTCTTTATTTAAATCTGTTTTGTTTATTATAATAATCCTTTTTTTATTTTTTGTTAAATCGAGTAATTTTTCATCATCTTTTGTTAAAGTTTGATTATTATCTAATACAAATAAAATCAATTCCGCTTCATTTATAACATTTATAGCTTTATCAATTCCAATTCTCTCAATAATATCTTCTGATTCTCTAATACCTGCGGTATCAATTAAGTTTAAAATAATCCCTCCAATGTTAATGGTTCCTTCAACGGTATCTCTTGTTGTTCCTTTTATTTCTGTCACAATGGCTTTATCTTCACGTAGAAGAGCGTTAAGAAGACTGGATTTACCAACATTTGGCTTACCAATTATGGCTGTTTTTAAACCATCTTTAATTATTTTCCCGTAACTAGCTTTTTCTAAAAGATTATGTATTTTAGACAATAAATCTAATATTTTAGGTTTGATTATATTGTTAGATAATTCAATAACATCATCATATTCAGGATAATCAATATTTACTTCAATATGAGCAATAATACTTAGTAAATTAGTTCTCAAATCAACAATAAGTCTATATATTTCACCATCTAATCCTTTGTTTGCTAAAGAAAGGCTTAAATCTGATTTTGCTTCAATAATATCCATAACGGCTTCTGCTTGAGTTAAATCAATTCTGCCATTTATAAAAGCTCGTTCTGTAAATTCACCAGGATTAGCACTTCTTGCTCCTTTTAACAACAAAATTTCAAGAATTTTATTTGCTACAAAAACACCACCATGACAGTTTATTTCTACTATATTTTCCGTTGTAAAAGTTCTAGGAGCTAAAAAGATAGAAACTAATACTTCATCAATTTTTTTATTTTTATAAAAAATATGTCCATAATGGACTGTATGAGAAGAAACTTTTTCTAGATCACAACCTCTAAATATATTGTTTGCAATCTTAATAGAATCTTCACCGCTCATTCTTACAATGCTTATTGCACCTTGTCCTAAAGCGGAAGAGATTTGTGCAATTGTATCATTTATCATAAATATCACCCAATTTATTATATCACAATCTTAATTTATATAGTATAATGTTTCTGGGTGATAATTTATGAAATCAAAAAAAGGTTTAAGATACTACTTAATTATATTTATATTTTCTGTTGTTGCGATTGCTGCATATATTACATATTTGTCAATTAAAGAAGGTTCTATCAATTATGATTTAATATCTTCATATATTATAGTCCCACCTTTATTTACATTACTTCTTTTTATTTATGATAAATTGATTGGCATGATATTCCCTTCAAAAACAAAGAAAATAGATGTAAAGTTTAGTAATTATTTAAAACAAGTAGGAAAAGTAATTACTGCTGAGTGTGATTTTAGTATTGAAGAATACCGTAGGTTAAGAGAAAACATTGGTTTTCAAAAATCGTTAGAGCAAGGATTCCGGATTTTGACTGATGGAGAAACAGAAGAAATTAATTTTCAATTTTTAGATAAAAAATTTAAAAAAAATAGTAACGAATATATAGCGCTAAATGTTGTTGTTGAAGAAGTGAAAAAAATGATGGAAACTTCGCAAAAAGACTATTAAAAATAGCCTTTTTGTTTTATAATAGAATTACCTAAAAATTTATATATGAGGTGACAAAATATGGCCTACAAGGCACTATACCGTACTTATAGACCTACGACTTTTGATGAAATCGCAGGACAAGAGCATATTACTAAAACTTTTAAAAATGCTTTAAAAAACAATAAAATTGCGCATGCGTATTTATTTAGTGGACCACGCGGGACAGGAAAGACTTCAATTGCGAAAATAATCGCAAAAGCAGTCAACTGTGAACACGCACCAGTGGAAAATCCATGTAATGATTGCGCTATTTGTCGTGGAATTGAAGATAATTCTATAAGTGATGTTATTGAAATAGATGCAGCTAGTAATAATGGTGTTGATGAAATAAGAGAAATAAGAGATAAAGTTAAATATTTACCGGGTGTTGCTAAATATAAAGTATATATTATAGATGAAGTTCATATGCTTAGTATAGGAGCTTTTAATGCACTGTTAAAAACTTTAGAAGAACCCCCAAAACATGTTATTTTCATTTTAGCAACCACGGAACCTCATAAAATACCGGCGACCATTCGCTCTCGTTGTCAAAGATTTGATTTTAGAGGTGTTAGTATTCCTGAAATGATTGGCAGACTTAACACAATTATTGAAAAAGAAAATATTTTAATTGAAAAAGAAGCAATAAAAGTAATCGCTGAAAGTGCTGAAGGTGGTATGAGAGATGCCATTAGTTTGTTAGATCAAGTTAATTCATATACAGATCAAAAAATCACAGTTGATGATATACACGCAATAAAAGGAACTGTATCTAACTCGAAGTTGTTAAAAATTGCAAATGAGATTTATAAAAATAACGTAGTAGAAGCTATAAAACAACTAGATGAATTAGTTTTGTTAGGAAAAGAAGCGCCTAGATTAGTAGCTAATTTAATTAAGTTTTATCGTGACATTTTAATTTTTAAGAATGTCAATACAGAAGATATGGAACAATTAATTTATAGTGATTCAAATTTTATTGAATTATCAAAAAAACTATCTAATAATTTAATATTTTTCTATATTGATGCTTTAAATAAAGCTCAAAATGATATGAAATGGACTACTAATTCTAAACTCTATTTGGAATTGGCTTTAATTAAAATGGTTGATAAAGTTGAAAAACAAGAAATTATTATAACTGATGAAATTAAATTGATAAAAGACGAAATTAATGATCTCCGTAAAAAAATTACTAATTTTGAGTATTCTTCTATTAAACCAAAAGAAATAGTTGAGGAATCAACGAATGAAAACATAATTGAAGAGAGGTTTGAAAAAAATCCATTTATCTCTGAATTTAATACAGGTATTACAAGTGATAAACCTGAAATTATAGAAGAAAACAACAAAGAAAAAGAAATAATTGATAATTTTGAAGAAGAATATATAAAAGATGATAGTCCTCTATATACTGAAAAGGATATTGAAGAGAAAAAAGAAGATATAAAGAGTGAATCTAAAGAAAAAGAAGAAGTTAATTTATTCAATACTGTTATAGTAGAACCTAAAAAAGAAGTTATAGTAGAACCATATAAAACTTTTGATATTAGATATGTTGAAGATGTTCTTAATAGCGCCAATAGAGAAGTTAAAATAACAATGAACATGAGATGGTTTGACATTGAAAGAAACTCATCACATGCAAATTTATCATATGCAAAAATGATTACAGAAGGAAGACTTGTCGCAACAAACGATAAAATGATTATAATTGAATACTCCTCACCTTCTATTTGTAATAGAATGATGAAACCAAGTATCAAAAAACAAATAGTTGATATATTATGTGAGTTTTATAATAAAGAAATAGATTATTTAGCTTTACCAAAATCAGTATGGGAAGAAAAATCACAAGAATTTATTCAGAAATGGAAACAAGGAGAAAAAAATATTAAATTATCTCCAATAAAACATCCGGGATTAAAAGAAATGCCGGTAATCAAACAAGATATTGATGATATGACTCCTGATAGCGTCAAAGAAGCAATAAATATGTTTGGATCTGATTTTGTAAATATTAAGAAAGGGGAATAATATGAACCCAAGTATGATTAAAAAACTTCAAAAAATGCAAAAAGATATGGTTAATGCACAAAAAGAATTAGAAGCATCTACCTTTTATGGTAGTGCTGGTGGACAAACAGTTAAAGTTGAATTTACAGGAAATCGTGAAATGAAAAATATAACTATTAATCCAGAAGCAATTGAATCATCTGATGATTTAGAAATGTTGCAAGATACAATCATAGCTGCAGTAAATGACTGTATTAGAAAAATAGAAGAAGAAACAGAAAGTGTAATGTCACAATTTACTGGCGGTGGAATGTCAGGGTTATTTTAAGGAAGTGATTATATGAGATATCCAGAAGCTGTTGATAAATTAATTGAAGCATTACGTAAGTATCCGGGTGTTGGAAAGAAAACAGCTGAGCGTTATGCATTGTATACTGTAAACCGTCTAAGTAAAGAATCTATTGATGAAATAGTTGATGCATATTTAAAAATAAAAGAAGATATTTTTAAATGTCCTATATGTGGAAATATAACAGATACCGATCCCTGTTATATTTGTAAAGATCAATTTAGAGATAAAAGCACAATTATTGTTGTTGAAGAAGCAAAAGATTTAATTGTTTTAGAAAAAACAAATAAATATCACGGATTATATCATGTGTTAAACGGTGCTATTTCACCGAGTGATGGAGTAGGACCTGAAGATATAAATATTAAGAGTTTACTTGAAAGATTAAAAGATGAAACAATTAAAGAAGTTATTTTAGCAACAAATTTAAGTAACGAAGGAGAAACAACTGCGCAATATATAAGTAGACTATTAAAAGACTCTACTATATTAGTAACTAGGATAGCATATGGCATTCCAGCTGGCGGTAATATCGAGTATGCGGATGAGATTACGATATTTAAAGCACTTGAAGGAAGAAGGAAATTATAATTTTTTTCTAAATTCATAACTTATTCACAGTTTTTTTGTTATAATAAAATTAATTGATTAAATATTCTAAATAAAAAAAAGAGGTGATTATTATGTTAGATGGAATTATAAGTACAATTGAGGGATTTATCCCCATGCAAAGTTATATTGATTCAATTTATGACTTTGTAAATAACTTAGGAATCATAGAACAAATTATTGGAGCGCTTGTTTTAGCTATTGTTATAATTATGGGAACAGTCGAACTGGTAAAAAAATTATCTAAAATTATTATAGTATTTGCAATATTGGGAGGATTATGGTTTTTATATAGTGGAGGATTTTTAGATGGAATAATAGGATAGTAGAAAGACGAATATTTCGTCTTTTTTATTTATCATATTTATTTATAATTTTTGTATATTTTTTTAAATAATTATATTTTAAATATATCTTTTTTGTAGTATAATATAGTGTTAAAAACTTTATGATTTAGGAGAGATGAAATGGAAATTAGATTAGAAAATATTACCAAGATTTTTGTTCAAAAAGATAAAACAGAAGTTATTGCAGTTAATTCCTTAAATATTGTAATACCATCAGGAAAACTAATTGGCCTTCTAGGGCCAAGTGGTTGTGGTAAATCAACAACTTTGTATATGATAGCTGGATTATTGAATCCTAATGGTGGACGTATTTTCTTCGGTGAAGATGATGTAACTGATACTGCACCTGAAGATAGAGGGATTGGATTAGTATTTCAAAACTATGCGCTATATCCTCATATGACAGTTAGACAAAACATTATGTTTCCACTTGAAAACATTAAAGTACCTAAACCAGAAGCTATGATGATGGCTCAAGAAATGGCTGATTTGGTAGGTATTGGTGAGTTGATGGATCGTAAACCTAAAGAATTATCAGGTGGGCAACAACAACGTGTGGCTATTGCTAGAGCATTAGTTAAAAAACCTCGAGTTTTATTGTTAGATGAACCACTTAGTAATTTAGATGCTCGTTTGAGACTTCAAACTCGTGAAGAAATAAGACGTATTCAACGTGAAACAGGAATTACAACTGTTTTTGTTACTCATGATCAAGAAGAAGCAATGAGCATAAGTGATGAAATGGTTTTAATGGACTTTGGTAAAAAACGTCAAATGGGAGAACCTCAAGATATATATGATTTTCCAGAAAATTTATTTGCTGCGAAATTTTTAGGAACTCCACCAATTAATATTTTTGATGGAGAAATAAAAAATAAAAAAATTATGTTTAATGGTAAAATTATTGGAACTACAAAAGGTGAAAATCAAAAAATTATTATTGGTATTAGACCAGAAGGATTTGTTTTAGATGCAAAAGGAACAGTTGAACTTACTGTAGATTTAGTTGAAACAATAGGGAGAGATACAAGTTTAATAATTATTGATCCTACTAAAGAAAATGGAACATTTAGAGTAATTATTGATTCAAAACACCGAATTAAACCAGGTGATGTTTTGAAAGTAAGCGTCAAATCAAAAAAGATGTTTATATTTAATACCGAATCAGGAGATTTAATAGCTTAAATGTTAGAAAAACAAAGCAATTTAAAAGCCTGGTTATATTTACTTCCGGCAATGCTATTATTATTAGTATTTACATTTTATCCATTATTCAATGCGTTCTATTTAGCATTTTTGAAAAATTATTCATATTTAAATGGAACTGCGGATGGGTATACATTGTTCGGAAATTTTATTGATGTAGTAAAAGGAGCAAATTTTAGAGTAGCAATGAAAAATACTTCAATAATTGTATTTGTTTCTGTTCCGATATCTGTAATTGTAGCAATTCTAATATCGGTAGCATTAAATTCAATTAAAAAGTTTCAAGGTTTTTTTCAAACGATATTCTTTTTACCATATGTGACTAACGCAATAGCTATCGGGATGGCTTTCGCATTTATCTTTCATCAAGATTATGGATTGTTTAATTATATTTTAGGATTTTTTGGAATTAACCCAGTTAACTGGGTTGGTCTTGGAGCTTCTTGGAATACAGCTATGTTTGCTTTACTTGTTTATACAGTATGGGGTGGGCTAGCATTTAAAATAATGGTATTTTTAGCGGGACTTCAAAATATTGATAAACAATATTATGATGCAGCTAGAGTTGATGCTACTCCTAAACACAGAGTATTAACAAGAATCACAATACCTCTTCTTTCACCGATGATTGCTTATATTACGATTACTTCTTTTATAGGAGCATTTAAAGCATACCGTACAATTATTGGGATGTTTGGTCCCACATTACGACCTCCGGGTACGTTATCTAAAGACTCATTAATTACAATTGTAGGGCTGGTTTATGATTCGATAGCTCAAGCTGATGCAGTAGGTAAAATTAGTCAAGCTGCGGCAGCATCAATAATCCTCTTCTTAATTACTTTGGCGTTCACTGGAATACAAGCGTTGGTAAGTAAAAAAAGAATACACTATTAGGGGGATGAAAATGAAAAAACTAAAACAAATAAATAGAAAAATATTTAGTAAAAAAGAAGTAATGAGTAATGAGGATAGAATTGATATAAAAGATAGTAGAAAAAAAGAAATAATATCAAAAATAATAGTTTATGCATTTATTGTATTTTTTGCAATTATGATATTGATTCCATTTTATTGGATGCTCTTAACTTCGTTGAAAACATTAGATAAAGTTGAAGAAATACCACCTGCATTATGGCTGTCTTTTAAAGACATGATGTTTGTTAATTATTTAAATGCTTTAGATGCAGCGCCATATTTGCGATATATGTTAAATACGGTAATTGTTTCTATCGTTTCAACAACAGGAACAATATTCACAACGATTTTTGCATCTTTTGCTTTCGCTAGATTAAATTTTAAAGGTAGAGATATCCTATTTATGATATTGATCTCTACAATGATGATTCCTGGTGAAATGTTTGTAATTACAAATTATATTACAGTTTCGAGATTAGGTTGGTATAGTCCGTTTAATCAAACATTTGGACAAGCTATATTAGCTTTAACATTGCCATTTATGACAAGTATATTCTACATATTCTTCTTAAGACAAGCATTTAAACAAATACCTGATGAACTTTATTTAGCTTCTAAGGTAGATGGTACAAGTGATTTTAAATATTTGTGGAGAATAATGGTTCCAATCGCAAAACCAACAATCATTACCATAACAATTTTAAATGCGATGGGAACATGGAGTGCTTATATTTGGCCTAATTTAGTTACAAAAGAAGTAGAGTATAGATTAGTAACTAATGGACTTAGAAATGCTTATCTAGATTTAACAGGTCGGATAGCATACAATGAACAAATGGCTGCGGCTATGATTGTTACTTTCCCTTTGTTTGTAGTATTTTTACTACTTAAGAAATATATTATGCGTGGAGTATCAAGAAGTGGAATTAAAGGCTAAAAGAAATATTTTACAAATAGTTTTACGATAAAAAATAGGAGGAAAAATTATGAAAAAAGCTTTATCTTTATTGTTATTTGGAACTTTTGCATTAGCTTTAGCAGGGTGTGTAAAAATTGATGATACACCTACCGAAGTTGATTGCGAGCTTTACCCAACGCATGTTGATTGTTTAGTAGATGTAGATCCAGACAATCCAGATGCTCCTGGGCTAGTTAATGTGTTGTCAGAATTACCTACAGAAGATATTACAATTACTTTCTGGCATGTTTATGGGGACTCAAAAGGTGCTTTACTACAAAATTACATCGATGAATTTGAAGAACTTTATCCAAACATTACTGTAGATGCTGAAAGTCAAGGTGGATATGATGATCTTCGTAATAAAACTATTTTAGCTATTAGTGCTGGGGAAACTCCAACATTATTAGTAGGATATCCAGATCACGTTGCAGGGTATCTAAATGGTAACGCTGTAATTCCTTTGGATGATTTTATCAAAGATGATACTTGGGGAATTGATATTAATGATTTTATTGATTCATATGTTGCTGAAAATAAACAATATACAGGTGGATTAATGTATTCACTACCTTATTCTAAATCAACTGAAATGGTTGTTATTAATAAAACTATTTTTGATGCTAATGAAGCGGCATTATCAGCTGCAGGTGTAGCTTTAAAAGTTGATGAACCTTATACGTGGGACGAATTAGATAAAATTGCTGAAATTTTAGTTGGAGATGGACCAAACCAATGTGAATATTTAATAAACTATGATTCATCTGCAAACTTCTTTATTAATTCAGTTCGTCAATGGGACGGTGGATATACTAACTCTGCTGGAGATATTTTAGTAGATAATACAAATACAATTGCAATGTTAGAATATATTAAAGCTCATTTTGATGATCATACATTTGCATTACCATTAGCTTGGAATTCAGCATATGGTAGTGAAAACTTCAAAAGTCAAGATGTATGTATGACTGTTGGATCAACAGCTGGTATCTCTTATAATGTACCTACAAATGGTGATTTTGAAATAGCTGTAGCTCCAATTCCTCAATATGATTTAGATCATAAATCAGCAACTCAACAAGGACCAAATATTGCTATAATGTCTAACACTACAGATGCTGAAAGATTAGCTGCATGGCTACTTATTAAATATATTACCAATGCAGAAAATACAGCAAAATGGTCTATGTTAACAGGATATTTACCAGTAAGATATAGTGGATATAATTCAACTGAATATCAAAATTTCTTAACTAATCCAGATCCTGATTATATTTATGAATCTATGACAGCAAATGCTGCATTCTTACAATTAGATTATAATCAATACGATCCAGCATTCGCAGGATCAACTACAAGTTCTGGTGCTAGACTTCAAGCTGGAATTGTAATGGAAGCGATCTTTAGTGGAACAGTTACAGTTCAAGAAGCAATTGATGATATGCTATATCAATTAGGTGCTAGTTAATAAAAGAAAGAGTGATTTAAATGCTTAAAAAAATATCTATAGTTTTTGTAACATTAATATTAATATTTACATTAACTGGATGTAATGGGAATACAGAACAAAAATCTGATAGTGATATTCTATATGAAATAAAAGGATTGTTAGATATTGAAATAGTAAATATTACTGAAGATATAACTATTCCTACAGTTGATAATGAAGATGTTAATGTTACTTGGACATCGAGCAAACCAGAATATTTAGATATTGACGGAACAGTTACAAGACCAGAATATAACGTTGGAGATCAATCTGTTTCTTTGACGGTAGTTCTTGAATTGAATGATGCTTTAGTTACAAAAAGTTTTAATTTTACGGTTTTATCTTTAGAAAAACCAGATAATATTGAACTTAATACAGATTATACAGATGCCTTAGCTATGGATTTTATATATGATGATTCTAATTTTATAACTGATGGTATAGGTGAAGTAACTTTAACGAGATGTATTGATGGCGATACTGCAGTCTTTACTGAAGGAAGCACAAGTTTTACAGTTAGATTTTTGGGGATTGATACTCCAGAATCAACTTATAAATTTGATCCTTGGGGAAAAGCAGCGAGTCATTTCACGTGTGAAAAGTTAGAAAATGCAACAACAATTGTACTTGAATGGGATAGTGGAGCTGAAACTAGAACTGACGGTAATGGTCGTTATTTATCTTGGGTTTGGTATGATGGAAGATTATTAAATCTAGAGCTAGTTGAAGAAGCACTTACTGGAAGTAAAGGTGTTGGTGGATTAAAATATGAAAATATTTTCTACCAAGCTGAATTTAAAACACAAGATACAGACCGTCGAATTTGGGGAGAAATTGATCCTGATTTTGATTACAGTTTAGATGGAATTCAAATTACAATTGAAGAATTAGTTACACATCCTGAATTATATGTTGGGGTAAAAGTAGTTATTAGAGGAGTTGTTTCTAGAACTATCGGGCAACATCCTTATATTCAAGATGGAAATTATGGGATTTATTTATTTAGTGGATTTACATTTACTACTAAATTATCTCAAGGTAATGAAGTTTTAATTTCTGGACTTGTTCCAACATATTACCCTAATAGTGAAACAGGTGGATTACAACTTACTGGCTTTGTTAGGGAAGATGCTGAGGTTTTAAGTGAAGGAAATGTTGTTGTCCCTGTAGATAAACTTATTACTGAAATAACAACACAAGATGTTGGAAGTTTACTTAAGATTTATAATTTAACAGTTACAAATATTAATGAAAATAGTTATGATGATACATTCACCATGACTGTTGAAGATGAAAACGGAAATGTTATCACTGTTAGAAGAGATGATTTAGTTAGTGATGATATATCCGTAGATTTATTTGAAATAGGAACCACATTTGATATCGTTGCACCATTAGGAAGATACGATTCTAATTTTCAATTGATGGTTGTTCATCTAGATGACGTAACATTCAAATAAAAAAATAAAATAATATAGGAGGAAGATTTATGACCAGATTTAAAAGACTTTTAGCTTTAATGTTGGTATTTACTGGAGCTTTCGCAATTGCTGGATGTACTCCAGCAGATGATGGACCAACTGATTTAGAGCAATTGGCTGAAGCTTTATTGCAAGTAGATTTAGCAGATGAAGCAAGTTCGGATTTAACATTCCCGAGTACTGGATTACATGATGTTGTAATTACTTGGGAATCAAGTGATACAAGTGTAATCGCAAATGACGGAACTGTTACTATTCCTACATTTACTGAAGGAGATCAAGTTGTTACAATTACTGCTTCTCTTACTTTAGGTGATGATACATTAACAAAAACATTCGAAGTTACTGTTTTAGCAGCAACTGTGAAAACAGATGTAGAAAAACTTGCTGAAGCAAAAATAGCATTATTAATCCCTGTTACAGGATTAGTGCTTTCTGATATTACTTTACCTGAAACTGCATTAGAAGCAGATGTTAC
>CAZWIZ010000003.1:120648-124301 GCA_964634385.1 uncultured Candidatus Izemoplasmatales bacterium
GATTAGTGCTTTCTGATATTACTTTACCTGAAACTGCATTAGAAGCAGATGTTACGTGGGTTTCAAGTAATACAGATGTTATTACTAATGATGGTGTTGTTACAAGACCATTAAATGGTGAAGGTAATGCAGATGTTGTTTTAACAGCTACATTAACTTTAGGGGATGAAACTACTACTAAAACATTTGATGTTACAGTACGTGAAGAAGAACCTTCAAATGTATTTACATCAATCCCTGCAATGCACGAAACATCTATTTTAGGAGATATAGTTGAATTTCAAGGAATTGTAGTTGGAATATTTGATGGTGGATATTTCTTATCTGATGGAACTTATTCATTAGGTGTTTATAATCCTTCTACAACATTAGGTGTTGAAATAGGAGACGAAGTATATGTAAAAGGTTCTTATGCTGTTTACAATACTTTATTCCAAATCAATGGTGTCACTGAAGAAACAAATGTTTCTTCAGGTAATGCTAATCCTTTAACTGCAGCTACTTTAACAGTTGCTGAGTTATTAGCGTTAGATTCATCTAATCCATTAATTCATGGAATGTATTATCAAATTAGCGGTACTATTGAATTACGTGGAGATTATGGTAATATATATATCGTTGATGGTGATGACGCTGTTATGATTTATTATTCTTCTTTAGAATCTTCACTAGATGCACTAGTTGCTGAAGTTGGTAAAGAAGTTACTGTTACTGTTATATATTATACTGATCATGCAACTAATGGAGTAATGGTAGTATTTGATGGTGGAACAGATGATATTGATATTTCTACTTTAAGTGATGTGGATGCTTTAGCTGCAGATTTAGATGCAGTTGGAACTGCTGTTCCTGGCGTTACTTTAGCTAGTATTATCCTTCCTACTTCTGGACCTAATGGAACAGTTTATACTGATTGGGTTTCAGATAATACCGCAATAATCGCGAGTGACGGAACTTTTGTTGCTATAGGCGATGCTACAACTACAGTTACATTCACTGCTACTGCTACAAAAGGAACTGAAACTGGAACTGCAACTGTTGAAGTTGTTGTACCTATCTTAAGTACAGTTGCTGAAGTTGGAGCTATGAATGCTGGAGATTATTTCCAAGTTACTGGTGTTGTTTATTTAGAAACTTATTATGGATTCTTTATTCATGCTGATGGAAGCTATGCATTTGTTTATGATAAAGACTTACTTGATTTTGTTGAACCTGGGGAAGAAATTACTATTTTAGGATTCTTAGGTGAATATAGTGGACTTAAACAAATTAATGTTATTGATTATACAATAGGAACTTCTGGAAATGCACTTGTTGATGCTGTTGTTGGTACAGTTGCTGATTTAGAAGATGATGTTGTTCAAAGAGGAACTATCTTAACTGTTACTGGTACAGTTACAATTGAAGGTACTTATAATGATGTTTATGTTACTGGTGCTGAAGGTGGAAAAGTTAAAGTATATTATAGAAGTAACGCTTCTGAACTAGTTGAATTTGAAGGGCAAGTTATTGTTCTTGATTTAGTTGGTTATCAAGATGGTACAGTATTGTTTAATGGTGTTGCTGCTGACGTTGAAATTTATACATTAAGTGACGCTGATGCTTTAGCTGCTGATTTAGCGGTTGTTGGTACTGATGTTCCTTCTATAGCTGTTACTACTGTAACTCTTCCTACTACTGGAGAAAATGGTACAGTTTATACTAGTTGGACTTCTAGTGATACTGCAATATTTGGAGATGACGGAGTATTTGTTGCTTTAGCTGCCACTACAACTACAGTTACATTCACTGGAACTGCAACAAATGGAATTGAAACTGGAACTGCAACTATTGAAGTTGTTGTACCTGTAGTAAGTACTATTGCTGAAGTTTTAGATATGGCAACAGGAGATGATTTCCAAGTTACTGGTGTTGTTTATGAAGAATCATATTATGGTTTCTTTATTCATGCTGATGGAAGTTATATCTTTGTATATGATAATACTATTTTAGATCAAGTTGAGCCTGGTGATGAAATTACAATATTAGGATATTTAGGATATTATAGTGGACTTAAACAAATTAACGTTATTGATTATACAATAGGAACTTCTGGAAATGCACTTGTTGATTCTGTTGCTACTAGCGTTGCGGCAGTTGAAAATGATTTAGTTGCAAGAGGAACAATCGCAACAATTGTTGGTACTGTTTCTATTGAAGGAAGTTATGATAATGTTTATATAACTGGACCTGCTGGTGGTAAAGTTGTTATTTATTACAGAAGTAATGCTTCTGAATTAACGACATTAGAAGGATCAGTTGTTCAAATTGATGTTGTTACATATCAAAATGGTACAGTTTTATACCAAGGAGTATTAGCTGATGCTACTGTTGTTACTACAGTTACTGATGCACAAAAAGCTCAAGCTACTGCTGATGCTATTGATTTAGGTGATGTTAGTGCTGTTACTGTTGATTTACTATTACCATTAGAAAATACAACTGCTGGTGCTACAATAGTTTGGAGTACATCTGATGATACAGTTATTAGTACTACTGGAGTTATTAGTGCTACTGTTGGTGCTGAAACTACTGCTACTTTAACTGCTACAATTACTGTTGGTACTGAAGTTGTTACTAAGGAAATCGTAGTTACTGTCGCAGATGCTAATGACGCTACACCACTTTCTGTTACTGAAGCTGTTGCTTTAACTGATGGAGAAGAAGTTTTAGTTGTCGGTGTTATTACAGGTGGTAATTATGATGAAAGAATTATTCAAGGAACTGATGGAGTTGCAATTTGGGTTCATAGCAATATTGGTGGAGAAATTGGTGATGAAATCGTTGTAAGAGGTACTTTAGCTACTTATGACAGTTATGGAAATAACGCAAGACAATTAAATGATGCTACTTTAATTGAAACATTATCTACTGGAAATGCATTAGTTGTTAATGCAGAAACAAATCCAGAAGTTATTGTTACAGAATTCAGTCAAATGGGAGTTTATACAGCTACTTTAACTGTAGATTCATTTGATAGTTATGGCTATGTATATTTTGATACAGGTGAAGAAGCAATGAAACTTAAATTTAGTTATAGTTTTTATGCTCCTTACTTTGAAGATGTATATGCAATAGGTGATACTGTTGAAGTTACATTTACTGTATTTGATGTTAGTTATAGCAATGTACGCGTAGTAAATGTTGTTTTACCTGAACTTACAGAAGCTCAAAACATGTTAGCTGCAAAAGGTGCACTTAGTGTTGCTGAAACAGTTACAGAAGATATTACATTAGAAACTGCTTTAGCAGATTATAATGCTACTATTACTTGGGTATCTGACAATGCTGCTATTACTGATGCCGGTGTTGTTACTAGACCTGCAAGTGCAGACGGAGATGCTGTTGTTACATTAACTGCAACTGTTGTTGTTGGTGATTTAAGTGAAGATGTTGTCTTTACTGTTACTGTAACTGCTAACGAATAATAAGTTTTAATAGTATTTAGAGTTATGAATATTTGATTATATTTATTCTCGTTTACAATATTAAATAATTAAAAAAAGTTATACAAAAAAATTACACCACTTGGGAAAGTGGTGTTTTTTTTTGTTATATGTGAGATCATAATATATTATTATGGTAAAATAATAATGAAAGGCGTGATATTATGA
>CAZWIZ010000004.1:0-42345 GCA_964634385.1 uncultured Candidatus Izemoplasmatales bacterium
CTTAATTTAATACTTAATCCAGCAAAAGATAACAAACAAAAAAACGATTAAATTTTAATCGTTTTTTTAGATGTTATAATCTTAAAGAATGAAACAACTTCCACCAATGAACTCTCTCAATAAGGAATTACAAGGTACATAAGAATCATCAATGTCAACAAAGTATTTTAGAAATTTAATTAATCTATTTGCAGTTACATAATACTCATTATCATAAGAAATCTCCTGAAGAGTTGGCAACGCATATTTTTTCATAACACATAATTCATATTGTAAACCTGAGTTATAGACATAATCTGCTTTTTCTTGGTAAGGATAAATCCATTTAAATTCACCTCGTCTTACAGATTCCCACATTGATAGGGTTCTAATCGCAGGCGAATTTCTAAACTTTTTATCACGAACAATACGTCTTAATAATCTTAAATTGGTAATGCTAATAGGGTTGTGATTATCAAGATTCATTTGAAGTTGAGGGCTTATATATATTTTAAATATTTGTTTTTTAGGAATCATAGCTGATAATTGATCATTTAAAGCATGGATTCCTTCGATAATTATTGGATTATCTTCTGAAATCTTTAATTTTGAATAACCTTCGCGATTTTTTGTTTTAAAGTTAAAAATAGGAATATCAACTTCTTTTCCAGCAATTAAATCAAGCATATTTTGATTAAATAATGCGATATCTAATGTGTTTATATTCTCTAAATCAATTTCTCCATTTTCATCAGAAATAATATCAGCTCTATTCAAATAGTAGTTATCTAATGATATAGTAATCGGTTTTAATCCCCTTGTCATTAACTCAATTCTTAATCTATTAGAAAAAGTTGTTTTTCCACTAGAACTAGGTCCAGCAATAGCAATCAATCTAATATTATGAATATCTCCTTTGATTTTATCACCAAGTTCTGTCAACATTGCATTATGATTAGCTTCGCACATATGAACAAATTCAACAATACTATTATTTTCAACATGTCTATTTAAATCAGCTATAGTGCTAGCTTCAACAACGTCAGCCCATATCGATGCTTTTCTTAAAGTTTTAACATATTGAATAGCATCTTTAAAAACAGGAATTTCACCATTAGTTTCAGCTCTAGGGTATTGTATTAAAAATCCTATTTCATAAGGTCTAAACAAGTATTTACTTAGGTATCCTGTTGAAGGAACCATATATCCATACATATAGTTCATATATCCATCGCAAATATAAAAATGGACTTTATTTTCAGGACGGTATTCAATAATATCAATTCGATCTTGATAGTCATTTTTCATATAGAAATCAATAGCTTCTTGAGTGGTCATAGTAATTCTTTCAAAAGGTAGATCTAAACTTACTAATCTACTCATTTCATTTCTTAGATTAGTAAGTATTTTTTCTATATCAGCATTTTCATCATTTATTATATAACAAAAGATAGATCTTGAAATACTATATTTAAATTTAATCCTATAATTAGGATAAATATTTTTAAAAGCCATGGCAATTAAGTATCTTAAACTTTGTTCATAAATATGAACAGTTTCTGGGTTATCCATAGACAAAAATTCAACTTCAGCATCATAATAAAATTTGTAAGAAAGTTCTCGAACTCTATGATTTACTCTCCCTACAATAAATTTTTTATTGTTAGCTTCAGGTAATTCTTTTAGTCTGATTTCATGATCGAATTTATATTCGTTATTTTTCACTTTGATTGTAATCATTTTCTCACCTCTTAATTTTTTGAGTGTATCTCTATTTTACCAAAAAAAACATAAAATTAAAACAAAAAATCAAAAACATTTATGTAAAAAATATTTTACATAATGTAAAATATTTTACAATAAATTCGAGGTGATTAAATTAGATATAAAAATTAGAAAATCTTTAATAACTAGTATTATATTTGGGTATTTATGTAAAAATACATGAGACATGCATAAATATGCAACGTTTTTAATCTATGAAAACATTTTCATAGATTAAAAACGTTTTCATTAGTTGCGCTACAATCCTTCTTATAGTACTCTTATTGTAAAACTAAAAGGAGTGATTCTATGAAAAAACTATTATTAATAATATTAACCTTATCTTTTACATTATTACTAAGTGCATGCAACGGTGTAGATGATACAGTAAGATTAGGCACTATTGGACCTTTAACAGGAGATTACTCAATGTATGGAGTATCTGTTAAAAATGGAGCACAATTAGCAGTTGATGAATTAAATGAAGCAGGTGGAATCTTAGGGAAAACTGTTGAATTAATTTCTTATGACAGTAAAGGTGATCCAACAGAAGGAGTAAATGCATATAATAGACTACGAGATGAAGATGAAATTCATGCTTTAATTGGTGGAACATTTAGTGGTGTAACGTTAGCGATTAAAGAATTAGCTGTTGAAGATAATATGCCTGTTTTAACTCCGACAGCAACTCATCCAGATGTTACTTTAGATGCTGATAACGTATTTAGAGCTTGTTATACTGATAGTTATCAAGGAAAAGTTGCGGCTATCTTTGTTGATGAAACTATAGAAGCTGAAAATGTTGCTGTTTTATATAATAGAGATGATGCTTATAGTGAAGGCTTAGCCTTGGCTTTCATTGAAGAATTTGAATCTAGAGGAACGGTTGTTGAAACTTTAACTTTTGGAGCACAAGATGATGACTATAGTTCATTATTAACAGTAATTCAAGCATCAAGTGCTGAAGCGGTATTTTTACCAGGATATGTAGCTGAAGTTGGAGCGATTTTAACTCAAGCAGCAGCAGCAGGTATGGAAATTCCATTTATAGGTGGAGACGGTTGGGATTCAATTGAAGTTGATTATGCAGATGTTGCAGAAGGTGATTATTTCGGAAACCATTATGCAAAAACTGATGAGGCTGAAATTGTTCAAAATTTCGTAACAAATTATATAGAAGAATTTGGATCATCTCCAACAGCATTAGCTGCATTAGCATACGATGCAGTTTACGCTATGGCAAATGCAATGGAAGATGCAGGTAGTTTAGATGCAGACGCTATTATTGCTGCTTTAAAAGATTTGGATATGACAGAAGCTGTAACAGGATCTATTAAATTTGATGAAAATGGAGATCCAATTAAATCAATTACCATGATTCAAATTATAGATGGTGAACACGTAGTTGTAGATAAAGTAGAAGGAAATTAGGATATTAAATAGGGAAGTTAAATCTTCCCTATTTAGTTACTTTTAAGAGGTGTATTCATGAATGCAGATTTAGAATTATTTATTAGACAGTTAATTAATGGATTAAATACAGGAAGCATATACGCACTAATTGCAATTGGGTATACTATGGTATATGGGATAATAAAACTTATAAATTTTGCGCATGGTGAGATAATGATGTTTGGAGCTTATTTTGCGTTCCTTTTTGCAACAACCATTCCAACAGATTTACCGTTTCTTGTTATTGTCATTATGGCAATGGTTCTTGCTGCTTTAATGGGAGTAGCAACTGAGAAAATAGCATATAAAAGATTGAGGACAGCACCAAGGATATCAGCACTTATAACCGCTATAGGAATGAGTTTGTTTTTACAAAATTTAGCTTTATTAATTTTTAAACCACAACCAAAAGTAATGCCAGAACTAATTTCAAAAAAAGCAATAATAATTTTTGGAATAGGAGTTCCTCAAATTACATTATATACAATCGGGATATCGATTTTGATGATGATTATTCTTTCAATATTTATTAAAAAAACAAAAGCAGGAAAAGCAATGCGTGCTGTTTCTCAAGATAAAGATGCAGCGATGTTAATGGGAATTAATGTTGATGGAATTATTTCACTAACATTTGCTATTGGTAGTGCACTTGGTGCACTTGGTGGAGTTTTTTATAGTATTGCTTATACACAAGTATATCCAACTATGGGAGTAATGCCAGGATTAAAAGCATTTATAGCTGCTGTATTTGGTGGTATTGGAAATGTTGGTGGAGCCATGCTTGGTGGATATGTAATCGGAATTATAGAAACTATGACAAAAGGCTATATTTCAAGTAGATGGGCTGATGCTCTAGTCTTTGGAATTTTAATATTGGTTTTACTATTTAAACCTTCCGGAATTCTTGGTAAAAACGTCAAGGAGAAGGTGTAGTTATGAAGAAGATAAAATATAAACCGTTGAAAATCTCATCAAAATACGGAATTCTCAGGATTGTAATAGCGATTCTTGCTACGTTTTTCATTCTAAATTTTTTAATAAACTTTGGAATATTAAGTCGTTATTATTCAACTATATTAGTTTTTATTTGTGTATTTATTATTATGGCTACAAGTTTAAATATAGCTACAGGATTTTTAGGACAATTAGTTTTAGGACATGCTGGATTTATGGCTATTGGAGCTTATACAGCTGCTTTGACAGCTATTGCTCTTAAAGAAATAATTACTAATGATTTATTGTTGTTTGTTATTTCTGCATTAGCTGCAGTTGTTACAACTGCCATCGCAGGTCTTTTAGTAGGAACGCCTGCATTAAGGCTTCGAGGAGATTATTTAGGAATTATGACTCTAGGATTTGGAGAAATAGTCAAAGTTATTATAACAAACTTACATATTACTGGTGGAGCTCAAGGATTAACGGGAATTCCGAGAATAATGACTTTCCCAATTGCTTTTTGGACAACAGTGATTATTGTAGCTATTATCTATTTATTTATGAACTCTAGACATGGAAGAGCAATTCTATCTATCAGAGAAGACGAAATTGCGAGTGAAAGTGTTGGGATTAATATTACCAAATATAAAATTATTGGATTTGTTTTAGCATCATTATTTGGTGGCGTTGGTGGAGCAATGTACGCTTTTCAAATTGGATATTTAGCTCCTGCAACATTTGGATTTATAAAATCTGTTGAAATATTTGTTATTGTTGTTCTTGGTGGTATGGGTAGTTTATCAGGTGCAATAATGGCGGCTATTTTCTTAACATATTTACCAGAAGCATTACGTGAATTTGAAAAATATAGATTATTATTATATTCAATATTATTGATAACTACAATGCTATTTAGACCACAAGGTCTAATGGGGACAAAAGAATTTAGTTTGACAAAAGCATTGAATAAAGTAATTAGAAGTTTTGTATACGTATATAATAAATTTGTTAGTTTTTTTAATAAACTCTTTCAAAAGGAGAGTGAGTATTAATGAATGTTTTAGAAGTAGAAAATTTAAGTATTATGTTTGGTGGACTTAAAGCTGTTGATAATTTTAATATTGTAGTTAAAAAAGGGGAATTGGTTGGATTAATCGGACCAAACGGAGCTGGTAAAACAACAATATTTAATCTATTAACAGGGGTTTATGTTCCTAATGAAGGAAGTATTAAACTTAATAATGTAAATATAATAAATGTAAAACCTAGTCAAATAGTAATGCTAGGGAGCAGTAGAACATTTCAAAATATACGATTATTTAAAAATATGACTGTTCTTGATAATATTAAGGTTGCTTATCATAATGAAATGGATTATGGAATATTTGCTAGTATCTTTAAAACAAAGAAATTTAAAGATGAGGAAGAAAGAGCAAATAGAGTTGCATTAGAATTGCTTAGAGTTTTTTCACTTGAAGCATTTAGTGATGAAATAGCAAAAAATCTTCCTTACGGAAAGCAAAGAAAACTTGAAATAGCTAGAGCATTAGCGACTAATTCTAAATTATTATTACTTGATGAACCTGCTGCGGGAATGAATCCACAAGAAACTAAGGAACTAATGGAGACAATAAGATTAATAAAGGATCAATTTAAGGTTTCTATATTATTAATTGAACATGATATGAAATTAGTTATGGGAATATGTGAAAGAATTGTTGTTATTGATTACGGAAAAATCATAGCTAAAGGAACGCCTGAAGAAATAAGAAAAAACAAAAATGTTATTAAGGCGTATTTAGGAGAATAATATGTTAAAAGTAGAAAACTTACATGTATATTACGGAGCAATTCATGCTATTAAAGGTATTAGTTTCGAAGTAAAAAAAGGTGAAATAGTAACATTAATAGGTTCGAATGGAGCTGGGAAATCAACTATTTTAAAAACAATTTCTGCTCTTTTGAAACAAACAGAAGGAGACATTATTTTTTTAAATTCTTCATTGGAGGGAATAGATGCTCATAAAATCGTTGAAATGGGTATTTCACATGTACCTGAAGGTAGAAGAATATTCTCTGGACTAACGGTATTTGAAAACTTGCAAATGGGAGCATATACACGAAAGAATAAAGATGAAATAGATGATGATCTAACAATGGTGTTTAAAAAGTTTCCACGTTTAAAAGAAAGAAAAAACCAATTAGGTGGGACATTATCTGGTGGTGAACAACAAATGCTTGCTATGGGAAGAGCATTAATGAGTAGACCGAAAATATTATTGTTAGATGAACCATCAATGGGGTTAGCTCCATTACTTGTTGATGAAATCTTTAGTATCATTAAAGAAATAAATAGTAATGGGACTACAATCTTATTAGTAGAACAAAATGCTAATAGAGCATTGCATATTTCTGATAAAGGATATGTTTTAGAAACTGGAAAAATAATTGCTTCTGGTCTATCAAAGGATCTTTTGAATAATGCAAAGGTTAAAGAAGCATATTTATCATAATAAAAATAAATAATTAAATATTTTAATACCTCAAAAGTCTAAACGATATAGTAGTTATATCAAGTTTGGATTTTGAGGTATTTTTATATAATAAAAAATAATTAAAAAACAGAAATAAGTGTTTAAACGCACATAAAGTAATTCATTGCCCTTGACAAAAAAATAAAAAGTTTTATAATTTAATTGTAGGTGCGAGAGAGAGAGAAAAGAGTGAGAAGAGAAATGTATTATAACGGTTATAGAGGATTAGATGATAGACCTCGAAGAGGTAGAAGAGACTACGGCGGACGTAATGATGGTTCTTTCTATCGTCAAGATAGAGGAAGAGGACTTCATTTACTAGGTGGTAGAAGAGATGGGCAAGGACCTCATCTTGAAGAAGGATGCAATACAGTTCAAAATGAAAATCCCGGACAAAGATTTTATAGAAATAGAAACTTTGTATCAAACGAAACAAGTAAAATCAAAATGTTTTCTAATAAAGATGACATGATGAAATACGTAAACAAGGTTGGAGAAGATGGTCAACAAGTAGATATCTTTAAAATTGAAGATGATTTATATAAAGTTGTTGTTTACGGAAACTAACAAATTAAAATAGTAAATAAAAAAATAAAACTGAGAAACACCTACATTAAAGGCGCTAAATATTTAGCGCCTTTTTTATATAATTCCCCATATATATTGAGCAAATTCAGGATGATCAATAAAAGGATTTCTATTTCCTTGATATGTGAAGATAACATCATTACGATGCATTTCAAAATCATCAACTGGGTCGTTTGAATTCCATTCTAATAAGATATGCAGGTTTCCCATAAAAGGTGTATTAGTTGTTGTTACTAAGTCAGTTAATTCTAAATCAAGTTCATCATTATCACCTTCGTATCTTACTGCCATATAGAAAATCATTCTAGCTATATCACCTTTTACCTCATCTCGAGGTTCAAAAGAATTATAATCTTTTAAGTTAAGAGTTGCTATATCGCCATCATATACAACAGTTCCTCCGTAATCAAAATCTAAACTGCCTCTTTCAGCATTGACACTCACGTCAGTTGGTCTAATGTGGTGCATATCTGTTCCTTCAATATCAGTAGTATCAAAGGCACCGTGTGCCTTTGGCCATACATGTTCTCGATTCCAATAATCTTGATTATTATTACCTGATTGAATCTCACTTTTTAATTGTGAACGTCCTGTATATAATAAAATAACATTATTAGGATTATTTGGATCTTCATCACTTTCAGCTAATGCGTCCCATAATGCTGCATAAGAAAGCACGTTATGATCATCTATTAGTTCATGAAGAAAAGTTTTTAGTTCTTCACCCATTAAATTATCAGCACCGCTGTAATAACCTAAATAAACAACAGTTTGTGATAAATCAAAAACTGTAAAGATAAAATCTTTTTTGATTGTTATATCGTTATAAGATAATGTTAAAGTAATAGTAACTATAGCATTTCCAGAGTTTTCAGGAGGTCTTGTAACTATTCCTGATGAAGAAATTACTTCTTCATTACTAGATTCCCATGTAGTAATGAAACCATTTTCAGAGATAGGTAATAAAGAAATATCATCTATTAGCTGATATTCATCAAAGTATATTGAATCAATCATTGTTTGAGCAATGTTGTAATCAACTGAAATATTTCCTAAAATAACAACATCAAATACTTTAGTCATAACCTTATCTTCATAAGTAAAAATAGCAGTTAATGATGTAGTTGTATCAATTTGTGGTTTAATAATAATACCGTCAGTCGTAATAAGACCTGGTTTACTACTTTGCCATGAAATATTAACGCCATTGATTTCTGTTTGGAGAGTTCCTTCAGATAATTGGTCATTTATAGTAAATTCAGATTGTACAGTTACAATAATTGGTATATTATCTTCTGTAGAATTTTGACATCCTACAAGGAGTATTAAAGAAAAAGATAATAATAATAATAATGTTATAAATTTTTTTTTCATTTTTATCACCTGGGTTTTAAATTAATAAATAATTTTTATATTATTTTTATTTACAATTGTAATTTCTTTTTTATTATAAATATAATTTATAAGTAATTCTATGACATCTATTTGGATATCTTTAATTGTTTTGCAATTTTTAAAAAACAAGTAATCTCCACCACCAGCTGCTCGGTAATTATTCATTACGAGACTATATGATTTATTAATATCAATTGGGATATCGTTAAAAGTAACATTCTTTATTCTTTTTGAATGAGGTTCTTTTAAATCAATTGTGTAATTAATATTATCATACATATCATATGCATATAATTGTAGTTTTGGATTATTAAATTCAGGACTAATAATAACTTTACCATTTTCTAATTCGAAAAATTCTGCAGATTTTTCAAGAGCAGTTAGTAAAGTACTACCAAGAACTTCTTTAACAACTAAAGTGTTTGGATAAACGTATGTTCCAATAACATCTCTTATTGTGATGTTTTTCCTAAATCCAGAAACATCATTTCCAAGAGAACAAGAAGATATATCAGCATGAGTGTATTCTAGTTGAACTTGATTAATAAATGAAACTAAGGGATGTTTATAAAGCCTAGCTTCTAACTGGTCTGTAATTAATAAGTCGTGATTTGTTTTACCAATAGGTGTATCAAGAAATAATTGAGTAGTTTCTTCATCTTTGGCGACGATTTTTAGTAAATCGTTATCAGGAAGAATGCCTTTTGTTGATAATATTTCAATATTATCAACCTTATATTCCCAAGAATTATTTTTAAAATAAAAATTAATATCTACTAATCCAAGTCCGGTCCCATTTAAAGCTGGCTGGGTATAATAAGTGTTAAATAATTTTCCAAATAATGTTCGATGTTGATGACCTGTGAGTAACAAATCAATATTAGGAATTTCTTTTAAAATTTTAAATCCTTGATTTTCTCCAGTATCATCCATTGAAAGTTCGTGTGTCTCTAAATCTCTTTCAAATCCTCCATGATAACTAACAATTATAAAATCAGGATGTTCATTTTCTTTAACAAAATTAACAGTTTGTTTTATAGTTGAAAAAGCATCTTTAAAGATTATGCCTTTAATATTAGAGGGCTGTTCCCAATTGGGAATATAGTGAGTAGTTGCGCCGATGACCGCTATACGAGGACCGTTTTTATAATTGATAATATCATATTCTTTACCATAACTTGGCGTAGATGTTGTTTCATTAATAATGTTACAATTCACTATTTTTGCGTTTAAATAATTAAGGTAATTTTCTAAATAATCAATTCCATAATTAAATTCATGATTTCCAATAGTAACGAAATCATAATTTAAATAATTATATATTTTAGAAAGAGGATTCTGTTTTCCTATACCTTCTTTAGCATGATGATAAGTTAATGGACTACCTTGAATTGTATCTCCACTGTCTATTAAAATAGTGTTTTGAGTTCTGTATTTTTTTAGAAGAGTTGATATTTGAGAAATACCAATATCTTGAGTTTCTTTTGTTGAGTAACTTCTCGGAAAAACATAACCGTGAACATCAGATGTTTGTAACACTCTAAAATTAAATGAACTTAACATAATTTCACCTCGTATAATATAGTTGTCTCTTTACTATTATATTGTTTCTTAAACTGTTTATCAAATATAAAAAAAAGCTTTTCAAAGCTTTTTTAAATATTAATTTTTAAATTAGTAATTTTTACTGAATAATCCCATAGAATATCTTGTAATTTTTTAGAATGAGATTTCTTTGTTGATTTTTCTAATGTTGGATAGCCTCTCATTTTGAATAATCCATCAGGGCCAAAAAACTCATTGCTTTTAACGTTGATATCAGTACACGCTCGTATTCCTGGTAAAGCTCCCTGTGAAGTTTCTTGATTAAATATAGTGATTATTTTAGAAAATATTTTCAATCTTTTTGTATTTATGTGTCTTCCGAGATTTGATTTAGTTATTCCAGGATGAGCCGCAAGAACCTTTATTAAAGACCCTTTTTTTTCTAATCGAGAAGAAAGACCATATGTAAACAATAGATTAGCTAATTTTGATTGAGCGTAAGCAAATGATTTATTATATTTATTATTTTCTTTATAATAAAATGTATTAGGATTTAGTTTACCATATCGATGAGCAATACTAGAAATATTAACAATTCTTGAATTGGTTGTTTTATTAATTAATGGAAGTAAACTCATTGTTAAATAAAAATGTCCAAAATGGTTAACACCAATTTGTTTTTCTAATCCATTTTTAGTTGCTCCATAAGGAACAGTCATTATTCCTGCATTGTTAAGTAAAATATTAATTCTCGGATAATTATTAAGAATTTTATTAGAAAATTCTTTAATTGATTCAAAATCCATCAGATCTAATAAAATAATATCTAAATCAGCATTTGGATATTCCTTAAGAATCATTTCTTTTGATTCTTGAGCTCTTTTAAAATTTCTACAGCCCATAATAACTTTAGCGTTTTTCATTACGAAAGCTTTAGTAGCCTCAAAACCAATACCGCTATTAGCTCCAGTAACAACAATGATTTTATTTTTTAAATCAGGAATATTTTCAAGTGTCCACATTTCTTTTTTCATAAAATTACTTCTCCACTTTTTTTATTTTACATTTTGTATGTTCAATTGAATACATAATCCAAACAAATCCTAATATTACCAATATTAAAGCAATAAACTTCCATAATAAATTTCCAGCAGGGAATATAATTGGCGAAAAAGCAATTCCAATGGCGCTAAAGAAAGCAACAATACAACCAGTACAACCAAATGTTAAAAGACCAAAAATAAAAGTAAAAAATGGAATAGCGTTAGAACCTTTTGGTTCAATTTTAGTTAGATTATAATTGATTATACTAAACCCAACCATAATAGCTGAAAGAATTCCGATAATGATGTTTATAAATATATGAATAATTACTATAGTTATTCCAAAATTATCAGTCATTATTTTATAATTAGTATTACCCTCAAAATCTAAAAAGGTATATAATCCCAAAAATAAAATAAATAATCCTATAATTAGAAAAATATTTCTCTTCTTTAATGCTTCTAGTTTAATGGTATTTAACATTGTAGTCACCTCGAAATAATAATATCATTTATTATCTAAAAACAAAATGGATAAGCAATAAATATTCAGTATTAAACAGCATTAGTCTTTTAACTAGTCACTTGTATATTTATATATTTATGATAGAATGAATTTTGTATTTAAATAAGGAATTAGGTGAAAAAATGAATTTACTAAAAGACGATTTAAAGCGTATACCTTTCTTATTAATTGGATTTACTTTTCTCTCATTAGGAATTGTTTTAACTAAAAGAGCAGACCTTGGTATGAATGCTTGGGGAGTATTTCACCAAGGATTATCAGTTAAAACGGGATTATCTTTTGGAATAATTACGATTTTATTCGGATTAATTGTTTTAGGATTTAGCGTGTATATATTAAAAACGAAAATTGGAATAGGAACAGTGTTGAATGTATTAGTAATAGGATTTATAATTGATGGTATTGATTACCTATTTACTTTTATTCCAAATACTATATTGGAACAATATATATTGTTATTAGGTGGATTAGTAATAATGACATTTGGAAGAGCATTATATATTAGTACTGGATTAGGTGAAGGTCCTAGAGATGGGTTAATGATCGGATTACATTTGGTCTTTAATATTGAAATAAAATATCTTAAACCAATAATTGAATTTACAGTGTTGTTATTTGGATATTTACTAGGAGGAATAGTGGGAATCGGGACTTTAGTTATGATAATTGTCTCAGGATATCTTGTTCAAATCTATTTTAAAATATTAAATTATGATCCTAAGACATCGCGGCAAAGAAGATTCATCGATTATTATAACCAAAGAAAAAATGACGTATAATAACTGAACTGTTCCCACAAACTTTGACATAAGAAACTATGAGAAAGTGTGGGTGCAGTTTTTATATGAGTAAATATTCATAGTTTTTAAAAGGAAAACAGTAAAATGTTATAAAGAGGAAAGAATGTCGACCAAACTAAAAGGAATGATACTGATAGAATACCATCATCATTCCTTGAGTTTCAATTAATTTTAATACTTATGTCCAATTTTTGGAGTTCAGTTCAAATAGAGAGCGTCTTTTTTTAAATATCTTTTTATTTTAATAAATAATAAAAATAGTATTATTTGTATTCATTCATTAGTTTTATATAATAATCTTTATTTAAAGAGATATCTACCGCTTCTTTATGTGTTAATTCTCTAACTATTTTCATAGGGTTTCCCATTACAAGAGAATTTTTAGGAACGATTTTATTTGGTGGTACAACACAACCTGCAGCAACTAAACTACCTGTTTTAATAATAGCCCCATCTAAAATAATGCTCCCCATCCCAATAAGACAATTATTTTCAATGGTACAAGCGTGAATAATAGCGGCATGGCCAACTGTAACATTTTTCCCGATATGTGTAGGTAGATTTAGATTCGTATGAATAACACAATTATCTTGAATATTAGTATTTTCTAAAATGATTACCGGAGCCATATCTCCTCTGATTGTTACATTATACCAAACACTAACATTTTCACCAAGAGTAACATCACCAGCAATTACTGCATTTTTAAATATTTTTGCTGATGAAGCAATTTTAGGTGTAATACCTTTATATTTTTCTAAATACATTTTTAGTACCTCTTTTTATTTTAGTATTGTTTTAATGACTCTTTCAAAATTTAAATGTTTAATTTTTTCAATATCTTCATTATTATAGCCGATATTTTTAAGTTCTTTAAAAATATTGGGAACATCCGCAATTGTTAAAAGGTTAGTAACCCGATTATTTTGTCCATTTGGATATAAATAATAACAAAAATCAAATCCAAGTCCAACATGATCAATTCCCATAACTTTTACAGCGTGATCGATATGTTTGACCATATATTGAACGTTTTGATGTTCTAATTCATTTGAAATAAAACTAGCTATTCCACATATACCAATAACTCCATCTCGGTCACTAATAGCTTTTAATTGTTCATCTGTATAATTTCGACGATGATTACAAATGGTTTTAGTATTTCCATGAGAAATAATAATAGGAGAAGTAGTATTTTCAATAACATCAAAAAAAGACTTTTCATTTAGATGAGCTAAATCTACTAACATTCCGAGTTTTTCCATTTCATTTAAAATTTTAATACCTTTTAGAGTTAGACCCTTTGTATTAGGATTATCAAGTCCACTAGCATAATCATTTTCTTCATTCCACGTAAGAGAAGCATGTCTAACACCTCTTCTATATAACTCGTTTAACTGTTCAACGTCCTCTAACTGCATTATCCCTTCCATACCCATAATAACTCCAATCTTATTTTCACTAGCTGAAATGAGCATATCATTATAATTTAAACATAATTTAAAAATATCATTATTTTTTTTTAATTCAGAAAATGCATTTTCAAAAATATTTAAAAATAACTCCTTATTTCCATGATAAGGATCAGTATAGTTTACAAAAATGCTGTGTGTAATACCGCCTTTTTTGTAGAGAGCTAAATGTCTTTTTTTAAACGAATTTTTATTGTTATATAATTTCTGTTGGTACATATCTGTTAGAATATCACCATGGGCATCAAAAATCATTGAAATTTCCTCCTTTAGTAAAAACTGTAACAATTATTGTTACAGTTTTTTATATTCTTCCAACCCTCTTTTAAGCAAATACATTGCACGTTCCATATCTTTTGTATTTAATACATAAGCAATTCTTACTTCATCTTTTCCTAATCCTTTAGTTGCGTAGAATCCTTCAGCAGGAGCCATCATAAGTGTTTCCCCATCTTCCTCAAACTCTTCTAACATCCAAATGATAAATTTTTCAGCATCATCAACTGGAAGTTTAGCTATAACATAAAATGCTCCAGTTGGTTTTTCACAAATAACACCAGGTATTTCTAATAATGTTTTATAAACAATATCTCGACGAACTTGGTACTCATCTCTGATAGAATTTGTATATTCATTAGATAAGTTATATAAAGCAGCTGAACCAATTTGTTCTAAAGTAGCAACACAAAGTCGAGCTTGGCATAGTTTTAAAATATTCTTAATTAGTACTTTATTTTTTGAAGCAATTGATCCTATTCGTGCACCACAAGCACTATATCTCTTTGATACACTTTCAATAATAATTGAATGATCATCTATGTTTTTAATAGATCCCATTGAAATTCCTTTTAGACCATCAAATGCAAATCCACGATAAACTTCATCACTAATAACAAATATATTATTTTCTCTAGCAATTTCAGCTAACATTTCTAATTCATCTAATCTTAATATTGTACCAGTAGGGTTACCTGGGTTAGAGAAAAGAATTGCTTTAGTTTTTGGAGTAATTAGTTTAACTATTTCTTCTTTTGAAGGTAAATGAAAACCTTCTTCAGCTTTTGTAGTAATAGGTTTTATGTTAACATTAACCTCTCCTGTAAACCCATTATAGTTAGTATAAAAAGGTTCAGGAACTAATATTTCGTCGCCAGGATCACAAATAGCAATAGTGACAAAAGTCAAAGCTTCAGATCCACCATTGGTAATTAAAATATCATCTTCTTCGAAAATAATACCATCTCTTGCAAAATAATCTTTAATGGCATTAATCAAAATTGGTTCACCTTGAGAATAAGAATATTTTATAACCGATGTATCGTAATTATTAATAGCCTCCATAAAAACTTTTGGTGTTTCAATATCAGGTTGTCCAATATTTAAATGAAAAACTTTCTTACCGTTTTTTTTAACTTTTCTGGCAATTGGAACTAATTTTCTGACAGGTGATTCCTGCATTTTAATAATGCGATTAGATAATTTCATAATAATCCTCCTTTTTTGCGAAAAATCAATTATATTGTAACACCAGTATAAGAGATAATCAATAAAAAGCAATATTAAATATTGAAAAAATCAACAGAAAAACTTAGAAATAATTTAACAAAAACAAGCAGTGAAAATGTTTTCACGAATATTCTTGATAAACATCTAGAATATACCGCTTGTAACGGCTTTAAATAGCCGTTTATATTTTGTTCAAAAAAAACATATTTTTTTTTTTGAAAACGCTTGTTTTAATGATATATCTTTGTTAAAATGCTTATGTGTATTAGGGAATTTTTTAAGATGAAAGGAAAAAAATAAATGAGTTTACAATTATTTATACCAGGACCAGTAAATGTAGAACCTGATGTATTAGAAAGAATGGCTACTGAGCAAATTCCACATCGTAGTGAAATTGCGACGGAATTACAAAAAAGAATTTCAAAAAATCTTCAAAAGCTAATGTATACAAATGATACAATTATTCTTTCTACATCTTCAGGTAGTGGAATAATGGAAATGGCAATAAAATCATGTACTAAAAAACGTGCTGCAGTCTTTAGTGTAGGCGCTTTTGGTGATAGATGGTACAATATGGCAGTATCAAATAATGTTCCTGCAGATAAGTTTAAATCAGAACCAGGAATGCCAACAACTGTAGAAATGGTGAAAGATGCATTGGAGACAGGATTGTACGATGTAGTTACTGTTACTCATAATGAAACATCTTCAGGATTAATGAATAACGTTTATGAAATTGGACAAGTTATTAAAGATTATCCAAATGTTTTATTTTTAGTAGATGCAGTAAGTTCTTTGGGAGGATCTAAAATAGAAGTAGATGCTTCAAATATTGATATTTGTATTTCCTCTACACAAAAGTGTTTAGGACTTCCACCTGGATTGAGTGTAGCTTCTGTTTCAGAAAGAGCATATGAAAGAGCAAAAACTGTTGAATATAGAGGATTCTATTTAGATCTTGTAAATATTGTTGACCGTGTTAAGAAAAATTATCAATATCCAAGTACTCCTTCAACACCTCATATGTGGGCTTTGGATTATAAATTAGACAAAATTATTAATAAAGAAGGATTAGAAAACAGATTACAAAGACATAAGGATTTATCAATTATTGTTTGTGAATGGGCTGAAAAACATTTTGAATTATTCGCAAAAGAGGGGTTCAGATCACATACAGTAACAACAATTTTAAATACTAAAGGATTTAATATAGGAGATCTTAATAAAGAATTAATGAATAGAGGATTTTTAATAAGTAATGGATATGGTGCATTAAAAGATAAAGCTTTTAGAATAGCACATATGGCAGATCGTCAAGAAAAAGAATTGCAAGAATTATTAAAAGAAATTGAAAATATTTGGAATTTATAGGTGATAAAGTGTATAAAATATTAGCGAATGATGGTATTGATGAAACTGCAAAATTAAAATTAATAAGTTTAGGATATGAAATTGATACACATCATTATGATGGAGTAGAATTAGATGAAAAAATAAAAGAAATTGACTGTATTATTATACGTTCGGCAACTAAAATAAGAAAGCCATTAATTGATAAAGCAGTTCAAAGTGGAAAATTAAAATTAATTATTAGAGCTGGCGTTGGAATTGATAATATAGATCATGTTTATAGTGAAGAACAAGGTATTTTAGTAAGAAATACTCCAGCATCCTCAAGTGATGCGGTTGCTGAACTAGCAATTGCACATATGTTTGCATTAGCAAGACACATATATATATCAAATGTAACTATGAGAGATGGTCAATGGAATAAAAAAGCTTATCTAGGCATTGAACTTTCAGGAAAAACATTAGGGTTAGTAGGTTTTGGTAGAATAGCTCAAAGTGTTGCTAAAAAAGCTATTGCTCTAGGGATGAAGGTTATCTATACTGATATTGCCGGTGAAAGTAAAAGCTTAAAAGAGTGTCAATATGTATCAAAAAATGATTTATTATTAAAATCAGATTTTATTTCTTTACATATTCCATTTAATAAAGAGGTTGGTCCTTATTTAGGAAAATCTGAATTTGATATTATGAAAGATGGAATGTATATTATACAAACTTCACGAGGTGGAGTTGTTGATGAAAACGAACTTCTAAAAGCATTAGATAGTGGGAAAGTAAAAAAAGCAGCATTAGATGTTTTTGAGGAAGAACCTCTAAAAAATGATCGTATTTATAAACATAATGCAATTTCTTTAACACCACATATCGGTGCTTCAACAATAGAAGCCCAAGCTAGAATTGGACTCGAAACAATAGAAGTAATAAAGAAAAATTTATCAGTGGAGGATAAATAAAAATGGCTATTGTAAAATCATTTAAAGCAGTAAGACCAAGAAAAGACTTGGTTGAAAAAGTAGTAGCACTTCCATATGACGTTATGGATAGAAAAGAAGCTAAAGCTATGGCAAAAGGGAATCCTTATAGTTTTCTACATATTTCAAGATCGGAAATTGATTTCCCGTCTTCAATGAATCCCTATGATAAAAAAGTATATGCTAGAGCAAGAAGAAATTTTGATATTTTTCAAGATGATGGAATTTTAATACAAGACGAAAAACCAATGATATATATTTATCGCCAAATCATGAATGGAAATTCTCAAACAGGATTTGTTGCGAGTACATGTATTGATGATTACGTAAACAATGTTATTAAAAAACATGAACTTACTATTCTTAGTAAAGAAAAAGATAGAACAGATCATTTTGATGCATGTTGTGCAAACACATCACCAATATTTATGACTTATCGTGAAAATAAACAACTATCTGACATTTTAAATTCTTGGACTGAAAACCATACACCAGATGTTGATATTATTACCGAAGATGAAGTTAGCCACATTGTGTGGTCAATAGATGATGATGAATTAATTCAAAAGATTACTGATATATTTGCTACTATTGAAAGCTTATATATTGCTGATGGACATCACCGTACAGCAAGTGCTGCAAGAGTAGCATTGAAACGTCGCCAAGAAAATCCTAATTACACAGGAGAAGAAGAGTTCAATTTCTTTATGTCAGTAATATTTCCTGAAAAAGATTTAAATATTTTTGATTACAATAGAGTAGCTCATGATTTAAATGGATTATCAGTAGATGAATTTGTTAAAGCTGTTGGAAAATCATTTAATATAGAACCAAGTAAGGCACCTTATAAACCAGTATCTGAAAATACATTTGGAATGTATATTGATAAAAAATGGTATAAATTAGAAATTAAAAAATCATTGTTAGTAAAAGAAGATTTATTAGCTAATATTGATGCTGCTATACTTAGTAAATATATTTTAGATGATATATTAGGAATAACAAATATAAGAGTATCTTCTCGTATTAGTTTCGTTGGAGGAATTAGAGGATTAAAAGGCATTAAAGATAAAACAGATCAATATAATGGTGTAGGGTTTTCAATGTTCCCTGTAACAATGAAAGAAATCATGGATGTATCTGATTCTGGATTGATTATGCCAGCGAAAACAACTTGGTTTGAACCAAAACTTAGAAGTGGATTATTTGTTCATAAATTTGATAGTTTACAACCTCAACAAGTTGATGGTGAAGTAAGTAAAGAAACAAAGGAATATATTGAAGGAGTATTAAATAAACTAAATGAAATAGATGGTAATCAAAAAGAATTTGTTCAAGCAGCAACTGAGATATTAAACTCACTTGGTCCAGTACTTGAACAACATCCAGAATATATTGAAAATAATATTCTAGAGAGAATTATTGAACCTGAAAGAACAATTATTTTTAGAGTTCCTTGGCTTGATGATGAAGGAATAGTTCGAGTAAATAGAGGATTCAGAGTTCAATTTAACGGATCTATTGGTCCATATAAAGGCGGGCTAAGATTTCATCCTTCTGTTTATTTAGGTGTAATTAAATTTTTGGGATTTGAACAAATATTTAAAAATAGTTTAACAGGACTTCCTATAGGTGGAGGTAAAGGTGGTAGTGATTTTAATCCTTTACAAAAATCAGATGAAGAAATTAGACGTTTTTGTGTTAGTTTTATGACTGAACTTTATCGTCATATTGGTCCTAATGTTGATGTTCCTGCAGGAGATATAGGTGTTGGTGGTAGAGAAATTGGTTATCTATATGGACAATATCGTCGTATTAAAGGAGCATTTGAAAATGGGGTCTTAACAGGTAAAGGCAGATCATATGGTGGATCATTAATTCGACCAGAAGCAACAGGTTATGGCGTTACATATTTTGCTTTACAAGTGTTAAGACATGATAAAACAGATTTTAAAAATAAAACTGTTGCAGTATCAGGATTTGGTAATGTAGCATGGGGTGCTTGTCGTAAAATTACTCAATTAGGTGGTAAGGTTGTTACTTTATCTGGACCTGAAGGATATATTTATGATCCTGATGGAGTCAATACTCAAGAAAAATTTGATTACATGTTAGAGATGAGAGCTAATACTAATGGTGTGATAGAAGACTATGCTAAAAAATTCGATGTAGAGTTTATTCCAAATAAAAAACCTTGGGAAAGAAAAGTTGATATTATTATGCCGTGTGCAACTCAAAATGAAATTCGTAAAAATGATGCCAAACAAATTATTGCTAATAATGTGAAATATTTAATAGAAGGAGCAAATATGCCTACTACTAATGAAGCGGTAGAAATGTTAGTAGAAGCAGGAATAACTATTGGTCCTGGTAAAGCTGCAAATGCAGGTGGAGTTGCAACTAGTGCTCTTGAAATGTCACAAAACAGTATGAGATTAAGTTGGACTTCAGAGGAAGTTGATTCAAAACTCCGTGATATTATGAAAAACATTTATAATAATTGTGTTAAGTCAAGTAATCGTTATGGATTTGGATATGATTTAATAGCAGGAGCTAATATTGCTGGATTTGTTAAAGTTGCAGATGCAATGGTAGCTCAAGGTAAATTCTAAGAAGGAGTGATTTGATGGGTTATGCCTTAAAGGAAACAAAATACAGATATCGTGCATATACAAAAGATGGGAAATGGCAAAAAGGAAATTTAACAATTGATAAAAACATTTCTATTCACGAAGGGTCTAACGTTTTCCATTATGGCCAAGCTTTGTTTGAAGGGTTAAAAGCCTATAAAACAAAAACTGGAGAAATTCAATTATTTAGACCAGATTTAAATTTTATTAGAATTAATGAAGGATTAAGAAGATTAGTAGCTCCAGAATTACCCGAAGATTTATTTTTTGAAGGAATTCTTGAAGTAGTAAAAGCAAATAAAGATGATATTCCAGAATATGGAAAAGGACAATCATTATATATTCGACCTTTCGTTATTGGACATGGGATGAATTTAGGTGTAAAACCATCTAATGAATATATCTATAGTGTTTTTTGTGCACCTGTTGGAACATATTTTGCTGGTGGACTTGAAGCATTACCCTTTGTCACAACTGAATATGATCGAGCATCAGCAAATGGTACTGGACAAGTAAAAGTTGCTGGAAACTATGCTGCTAGTTTGTATCCTAGAAGTTTAGCTAAAAAAGAAGGCTATGCAGGAGTTATTTATTTAGACCCACTAACTCATACTAAAATTGATGAAGTTGGCGCAGCTAATTTCTTTGGTATTACATATGATAATGTTCTTGTTACTCCATCATCTTCATCAATTCTACCTAGTATTACTAAAAGATCAATTTTATATATTGCTGAACATATGCTTGGTATGAAAGTAGAAGAAAGAGATTGTTTCATTGATAATGTAAGTGAATTTAAAGAAGCTGGTGCTTGTGGAACAGCAGCGATTATTACTCCGTTAAATTCTATCACTCATAAAGGCAAAGTTACTAAATTTGGTAATGGAGAGGTTGGTCCAGTTATCAAAAAACTTTATGATATTTTAGTAGGGATTTATTATGGAGATATTGAAGCTCCAGAAGGATGGATTAGAAAGATATAAAAATAAAAAAAGTGGTTATCAACTTTTAGTTGATAACCACTTTTAGATTTACATTATATTCTTAATGCGTTTAGCAAGTCCTTTTAGTTTTCTTTTAGGAACGCTACAAATAGCAATTCTTAAACCACCATCTGTTTCAACAGTATAAATATTATTTTCTTGTAATTTTAAATTTAATTCTTGTTTTTCTAAATCATTAAGTATTTTTATTGTAACGAAAAATCCTTCAACATAAGGATAGATATCAAGCCCTATTTCCTTTGCTTCATTTACGAAAATATCAGATCTTTCTTTTAATAAATCAATATAAAATTGCTTTTCTTTTAAATACTCTTTTTTTAATTTTTCATCGTTCATTATGGTGCTAAATAATTTCATTGCACTATTATTAACAGTTGACCAAATACTTCTAGCACTATAAATAGCTGCATTTTTAAAATCGTTTAATTGCTTTTCGTCTTTCGTTAAAACAATCTGAGCGCCAACTCTTGCTCCATAGGCAGTAAGTGTTTTAGAACAAGAAAAAGCTATTACTATCATTACATTTTTATTAATATTGTTATATTTTTCAAAATGTTTCTTCCAAACACTACCATTATTAGTATAATCAACGTATGCTATATCATTTAAAATAACAACTGGGCCTTTATTACTCAATTCATTTACAAAAGTAATAATTTGACTCCATTCATCATTTGTCATAGTATATCCAGAAGGATTATGACATGGATCATTTATTACTACTAAAACTCTGTGTTGTTTTTCCATGACAATAGATAATGTTTCTTTAAAATTATCAATATCGAAGTGATTATCTTTAAACATATTGTATTTTGTTAAAGACAAAGCGCATTCTAGAGCCATTGTCTTATAAGGACCCCATCCCAAATTCGGGATGATAACAGTTTCACCGGGATTTATTATGTTTTTCATAGTGCTACTAATTGCTCCTGCACCACCTGGAGAAGCTATGATTTCACAAGGAACTCGAATATCTAAACCATCAAATAACCAATTATAAACAGCTTCGTTAAAATCGGGATTACCTTGGATACTTGATGCATATTTTGCTTTTTGAATTTTATCAATGGTTTCATAAGTTTTCCATACACTATCAAATGCTACAAAAACACCATTCTCATCAAATAGAGTTCCGAGAGTAGCATCTACAACAATATCACCATATTTTGTTTTAGCTTCATTACATGCGACAGCCGCCTTAAAAACTTTGTCAATCATTACTTTGCCATCACTTAAAGTATTTAAAAATGTACTCATTTATCCACCTCATCAATTAGTTTTTTTATTATATTTTTAACGTAATTATTATAACATTTTATGGTAATAAAAACACTATAAAAAATAATATTATTATCATTAAATAGATGCTTGTAATTATATTAAGTCAATTAAAAACTTATAAAAATATAATTTTAAAAAGTTTTCTAAACTAACATAATGAAATATGGTAAAATAAATATGAAAGAAGTGATAATATGATTGAAAAATTAAAAACTTTTATGAAAAAAAAATATAATTATGAGTTGAATGAATATAAAGTTTGCTATTCGCAAAAGAAAAAAAGCAAATTTATTTTTTGGCCTAGTTTTTTGCTTATAATTGTTGTTGCTATATATATTACTCAATTGGTAAATCTAATTCCTACTCATTATGATGTTATTGTTATTGTAATAACCAGTATGCTTTTGGTTATTGTTCAAGGAGTAGTATTCGGTAATAATAAAATACATTCTCTTGTTATTACGCCGAAATATATTGTTAAATGTATTGGAAAAAGATCGCTTATTGTTATAGATTTTGATGAGATTAAACAGTTCAGAGTAAATAAGAATGATGGTTTGGCTTTTTCGGATCAAAAAAATGAAATTTCCATTTCACTTGTACGTTTTCAAAATGATTTAGAACCGATTATTGATATTTTAGAAGCAAAAGGGAAAACATTTGATAAATCAAGAGATTATATGAAAAGACCGATTGAGATAAGCATAGTTAATGATGAAATAATTATAAAAGATGTTAAACCAAAAATTTCATCAACAGAAAAAATTGTTGGAGAATATTATAATCAATTTAAAATGTTAACACCAGGATTTATACGTGATATTATTTTCTTTAATAGCATTGTTGAAAATGTGACTACATCAAACAACAATTTGATATTGAATCTGAATAAATTTGAAGTTAAAGAAGGACATCCGGAAAATACTGGATTTGATCCAATTGTTGCAACAGATTGTATTATAATTTTTGAAAACATTAATATTAAATATATTCACATTGAAAATGTTGCTAATAGAAACTCAAAAGAAGAAATATTACCTAATGAAATAGACTCAATTATTTCTAATGTTAAAAAAGGGGTTATTTCTAATTGGAAATATCGGAAAAATGGAATAGATTTACATTTTGGAGTTGAAATGCAACTTTTGAAAGCATCATTTGATTATAAAGAAGTTATCATTGGTTGGAATGATTTTAAATAGATATTAAAAACACTGTTTAAGATCTACAGTGTTTTTGAAGAAGTTACAATAACTAATAAAAAGGATTGATGCATGATGGAAACAAAAGAACATAAGATACAAATAATAAAATTTGGTTTATATGGATTCTTGAAGAATCTTAGATTCTTTGAGCCTTTTTTTATTGTCTTCTTAAAACAAGCTGGATTAACTTTTTTTCAAATAGGGCTATTGTATTCAATCAAAGAAATTATTGTCTATATATTTGAAGTTCCTTCCGGGGTTATTGCTGATAGATATGGTAAAAAAACAGAATTGATAATTTGTTTTATTTTTTACATTGTATCTTTTATTATTTTCTTTTTAGGAACTAACTTCTATATGTATGTATTCGCAATGATATTGTATGGACTAGGAGATGCTTTCCGATCTGGAACACATAAGGCAATGATAATGTCCTATCTTGATAGACAAAATCTTAAGTATTCAAAGAGTAAAGTGTATGGGAAAACAAGATCTTATTCTTTAATGGGGTCAACTGTTGCATCTTTAGCTGGTATTGGACTATATTTTTATTTTTCAAGTATAGCATGGCTGTTTATTATTGCGATAATACCATATATTCTTGATTTACTTTTAATTCTTTCATACCCTTCATATTTAAATGAAAGACAAGATACATCTTTTAGTTTTAAAAAATTCGTAAAAGAGAGCATTAAATCTGTTAAATATGTTTTTCAAAATAAAGAAAGATTACATTTATTAATCGCATCATCGTCTTATGTAGCAGGATTTAAAAGTGTAAAAGATTATATTCAACCATTAATTGTTTCAATTACTATGAGTATTGTGATTTTTACAAATTTATCAGCGGAAGATAATACTATAATATACATTGGAGTTATATATGCAATTATTTATTTATTGAGTTCGTTTGCTAGTTTAAATGCATATCGACTCAGTAGTCGTTTTTCAAATGATAAAGTAATTAGTATTATGTGGCTATTATCAGGAATAGCCTTTATAATTTTGAGTATTTATTCGAATAATCTTTTTGTATTAGTTTTTGTATTTTTATCAATATACTTATTTTTAAATATTCGAAAGCCATTAATTATAGAAAAAATAGGAAATATTACGCATGATAATAAAAGAGCGTCTGTGTTATCCATAGAATCACAATTTACATCTTTATTAATAGCTATTATTGCTCCGATATTAGGACATATAGCTGATGTTTATTCAATAGGAATGATGTTGTTTTTAGTAGGAGTAGTAATGGTGATAATCTATTTAACAAGAAAATTTTTAGTAACTACACCTTTAAGAAAAAATTAAAACAATTTTGACAAAGGGATAGTGATAAACTATAATTAAGAATAGAAGAGAGAGAGGTTTTAGTGATGGTAAAAAAAGTAATTTTAGACGAAGAACATTATAAAGATGTGCGTAACCCTGTTAGAAATAGAGGTAATCGATTCCAAGATGATCAGTTTAGAAAACATTCAAGAAATCCAAGTTCAAGAATTATCGAAACTAAACTTTTTACATCTCGAGATAAACTTGTTGAATATGTTAATGAAAAAGGACAAAGTGACGCATTTATTGATATTTATAAAATTGAAGAGGACTTATATAAATTAGTAATTAAACATTAAAAAAGGCTGGATAGCCTTTTTTTATGAGTAAATTTGGATATTTTTAATAATATTTTTAATGCTTTTTCGTGCTTCAATTGGAAGTATATCTTGAGAATGCAAATTATCGATAAAGGAAATTCTAGAATTTAAACGTTCAATAACTAAATTTTTGTATTGTTTATTATCGAAATTAGGAATATATCCTTCTATGTCTGCAAAACCTAATTCATTTAAGTTAAAAAACTTTTTAAACTTAATCTTTTTAGATACTATTTGTTCAATTAAACCTAAAGTTATATCTTTAGTAATATCTCTATCTAAAAAGTAACCAGTATTTAAAACATAACAATCGACCTTGTTGATTTCAAATAAATTTTTGAAGTTATGATAATCATTATTTAGTGGGTATAATCTAAATGGGTTAGCATAGGGTTCTATTATTAGTTTATCACCAGTAAAACCATGTTCCGCACTTGATCGTTTTGTAGCTAATGTAGCACCAAGAGTGCTTCCTAGAATACTTGAATTAACTTTTAAAATTGGAGGAAGTGTATTATCTTTCATTATCCAGAAAATAGCATCAATTTTATTGTTGAATTTAAATGCTCTATGCGGTGTCCAATATTGAGATTTTAGACATCTTCCATTTCCATTTCGAATATCTTCAGTTACTGGAACAAGTTTATTAAACTCATCATATGTTGCACCAACGTTTTGCATTGTAAGTAAAAATTTGTTATCACTACTGTCAGTTGGATAATCTTGAACTTTATCAAAATATGCAGGTTCCATAGAAATACTTGAACTATCGGTATTGTTAATAATAAAAGCATCATCATGTAAAACTGTTATATTATATTTTCCATTATGTTTTGAATGTGTAATTGTACTTTTACCACTACCACTTAATCCAAAAACACCGGCGATAAATGTTTTGTTATTTTCTAAGTTAAATCTTTTTTGACCACCATGACAAGCGGTATAATTATTTCTAGAAGCTATTGTCCAAGCCATTGTAAGTGTTGCTTTTTTGAATTCACCAAAATATTTTAGCCCAAGAAGTGCACCACAATTATTTTTTTGATCGAAAATAGCAATTCCAGAATCAAAGCTTTCAATAAATTCGTCTGGATCTGAATAAAGAAAAATATCCCCTTCATTTATCTCGAATGATCTTTCATACATTTTATCCATTTCATCAGTTTTGTTTTGAAAATTCAGCATCCAAGAATATAATGTATTTTCGTATCCTTCTGGAACTAAAAGATGTGCCTTTACCATAAAGTCTTCATGTAAACCAACATAGGCTATAGCGTGATACATTTTCTTTTTACGAGAATTAAATACTGAATTTCTAAGAATATCTCCATATTGGTCAATGTTTGATTTATCTATTAACCTTCTTACTTGAGCTTGTCTACCTGTAATTGTACCATCATTGAATATCAAAACTTTTGCATCATTTGGTAAACCTAATTCAGAAGTTTTGTAGACTTCTAAGTCACTGATAATTGTACCACTTGAATTTTTAGCTAGTTCATATGCTTGAGCTAGAGATGTTACAGTTACGACATTATTTCGATAAAAAGCTGTTTCAATTATCAATCGATTTCTAGTGAATAAGTGAGGAGTAGCAGCTCCAATTTTTGATTTGTTGAGATTGCTTCTTGTTGACATTTTATATCACCCCTTATGTATGTTGTTATAAATTTACAACTAGTGTTGCTAATGCAATTGAATAAAACTTACTATCTGCAGAATCGGCTCTACTAGTTAACACGATTGGTTTCTTGGCGCCAGCAATAACACTAGCACCTTTTGCGTTAGCTAAAAACATCATTGTTTTATAGAATACGTTTCCTGCTTCAATTCTTGGCATTATTAAGATATCTATTTCTCCAGCTATAGGATCAGTAATACCTTTGTGATTTGCAGCTTCTTTACTTATTGCGTTATCAATAGCGAAGGGACCACCAATAATACAATCTTTAATAATTTGTTGTTGATTCATTTTTATTAATTCAACAGCATCTAGAGTTGCTTCCATTTGAGGATTAACTTTTTCTACTGCACCAATAATTCCTACCTTAGGGATTTTTATTCCTAAAGAATGTGCGATTAAAATACTATTTTCAATTATTTGTCTTTTTTCATCAAGATTTGGTGCAATATTCATTGCACCATCACTCATAAAAATTAATTTATTGTAAGTAGGTACCTCTAATACACTGACATGTGATATACGATTTTTCGTTCTTAGTCCAAACTCCTTATTTAACGCTGCTTTTAAGATTATACTTGTATCAACTAAGCCTTTCATAAGAAAAGCGTTTTTATCCTTGTTAACTAGTTTTACAGATTTTATACAAGCTTCAATCTTGTCTTTTTCATCAATGATTAGGTAGTTTTTTTCGTCATATTTAAGAGATTTTAGAATTTTTTTAATCTTATTGGAATCTCCTACTAAAGTACCATTAATAATATTATTAATTCGTGCTCTTTCAACCGCTTCTAGTACATGCTTATCAGCAGCACAAGCAACAATCATATTTTTAGTACCAATATTTTTTGCTTTTATAACTAATTCTTCAATTGATTTTATCATGTTGTCCTCCTAAATATATTCTTTGTAATTCTCTTCACCATTTAAAACTCTTAATGCTCCATAAGCTAAAGATTCCATTTCATCTTCACCTGGAATAACTATAACTTTACTAATAAATGAAACTCGTTCTTCTATAAAATTATTAATATGTGGTATATAAGCAAGTCCACCTGTAAGAACAATTGCATCAACATTACCTTTTAAAACGGTAGAACATGCGCCAATTTCTTTAGCTATTTGATAACACATAACATCAATTATAAAGATAGCTTCTTTATCTCCATTTCTAATTCTTTCTGCTAATTCAAATCCATCGTTTGTTCCTAGGTAAGCTGTAATGCCGCCATTACCATAGTTCATTCTTTTGATTTCCTTTAATGAATATTTTCCACTAAAAGCCATTTTATATAATGGACCTAAAGGAACAGTTCCACTACGTTCTGGAGACATTGGACCATCACCATCAAGAGCGTTGTTAACGTCAATAACTTTTCCTAATTCATGAGTTCCAACACTGATTCCTCCACCTAAATGAGCAACAATAAGATTTAATTCTGAATATTTTTTATTTAATTTTACTGCAGCTTTTAAAGCAACAGCTTTTTGATTTAATGCGTGAAATAAACTTTGTCTTTTTATTTCTGGCATTCCAGTATATCTTGCAATATCCTTCATTTCATCAACAGAAACAGGATCAACAATAAATGAAGGCTTATTAATCAAATCTGCTAGATTTTTTGCTAAAATACAACCAAGATTTGAAGCGTGTTCACCTCTTGGAGCCTTTTTAATATAATCAATCATTTGGTCATTAATTAAGTAAGTACCACCTTCAATAGGTTTTAACAATCCTCCGCGTCCGACAATCGCATCAAATGAGTTTAGATCAATCTTTTCTTCTTTTAGTGTGTTAACAATAGCTTTTTCTCTAAAGGCGTATTGATCAATTATATTTTCAAAAGAGTTAATGAATATATTATCGTGTGTAATACTCTTTTTAAATAGCAGATTTTTATTTTCATATATAGCAATTTTTGTAGAAGTAGAGCCAGGATTTATCGTTAGTATTCTGTATTTCATAGAAGCCTCCTTGGATTAATAAATATCTTGTTTAAAATTACGACTACATTATAACATGATAGCGTTTGCACGACAACACTATTTATTTATTTTTTAAATATATCGAAAAGATGCTATTCTAAGCCGTAAAATATGCTTTATGATTTACAAAAACCAATTTAAAAATGAATAAAAAAGGTAAGTTATATTTGAAGGCTCATATATGACCTTTTCATATATACAATTATTATTTATTATAAATATAATATATAATATTTAAAATATATAAAATGAATGAAAGCAAATGAAAGGAAAATTAAATGGTGTATTTAGGATTAGGAGTTTTTGGATTTATTTTACTATTGTTATTTGATTTTACTTCGCTTGCTGAAAAAAATGTTGTTAAATATTTTTTTGGTATTGGAGGATTTGGAGTAATAGTTTTAAGTAGCATTTTTTTACTAAAGTATAATAGCAATATTTGGTTTCCTTTATCATATAGAATAATTTCACTCATATTAGCTATTTTATCATTCTTATTATTGATTTATTCAGTTTTTATTGAGGTAGGCGAAAACACATATAAATATAAAAATAAGTATAAACTTATTACAACTGGAACATATGCACTTTCAAGACATCCTGGGGTTTTATGGTTTTTGTTTGTATATCTTTTTATAGGTGTTTATTTTCAAAATTATTATATCTTGTTCGCTGGTTTGATATGGACCTGTATAAATATTATTTATGTTTGGATACAAGAACGATTTATTTTTATAAAAATATTTGACAATTATGCTGGTTATATCAAAACCACACCAATGCTTTTGCCTAATTTTAAAAGCTTGGAAAGATGTATAACAACACTAAAATGGAGGAAATAATGAAAGACTTAAGACAAATGTTACTTGATGAAGATTACAACGGAATATGGAAAGCTTATTTAGGATTCTTAGATTTAACTCTTGAAGAATTTATGAAAATTCAAGAAAGATTACTTTTAGAACAAATTGATTTACTTAACAAATGTAAATTTGGTAAGAAAATTTTAGGACCTAAAGATATTCGTAATATTAAAGATTTTAGAGAGTACGTTCCCCTTACAACGTATGATGATTACGCAGATACTTTACTTAATAAAAGAAGTGAAGATTTGCCGAGTGAGCCACTACATTGGGTTCAAACAACTTGGAAAGGCGGAAAAAAACCAATAAAATTAGCACCTTATTCAAAAACTATGGTTGAGGAACATACTAAAATGTTTTTATCTAGTTTAATATTATCTACGAGTAAAAAAAGGGGTCATTTCAATTTAAGAAATCATGATCGTTTTTTATATGGTATGGCGCCTTTACCATATTTAACCGGATTTGCCCCATATATTTTGAAAAACGAAATTGATTTTAAATATTTACCATCTACAGAAAGAGCAGAAAAACTAAGTTTTAGAGAAAGAAATAAAGTTGGTTTTAATCTAGCAGTAACAAAAGGAGCAGATTTATTTTTTGGATTAGCAAGTGTTTTAGTTAAAATTGGTGAAGCATTTGAAAATGATTCAAATAATGGAAAAATCGGGATGCCATCTAATGCTAAGCAAGCAGTTAAAATGCTGAAAGCTTGGTATAAAAAGAAAATTAAAAAAGAAAGATTACTTCCAAAAGATCTTTTTGAATTTAAAGGAATTGTTTGTGGTGGAACAGATTCTGACACATATAAATCACAAATCGAATATTACTTTGGAATAACTCCACTTGAAATATTTGGAGGAACTGAAAGTGCAGCGGTAGCAACGGAAACATGGAGCCGTAATGGGTTAACTTTTTTTCCAGACGTTAATTTTTTAGAATTTATTCCTGAATCTGAAATGAAAAAAGAAAAAGAAAAAGATGGGTATTCTCCAAAAACTATTTTGTTTGATGAAATCAAAGATGGAGAAACATATGAATTAGTTATTACTAAATTACGTGGTGGAGCATTTGTTAGATATCGTATTGGTGATATTATTAAATGTGTTGGTCTTGAAAATGTTGAAGACGAAATAAAATTACCACAAGTAAAATATATTGATAGAGTAAACAATATTATCGATTTATCAGGTTTTACTAGAATTACTAAACAAATTATAGGAGATGCTATTAAGTTATCTGGATTAAAAATTCCTAGTTGGACCGCATGTAAAGAATACGGGGAATCTAGACCGTATATTAATTTGTATATTGAAGATATAATTGGAGAAAACATTAGTGAAATCAGAGAAAAAGTTAATGAACAAATGAAATTATTAGATTCTGATTACAATGATGTTCATGCCTTGCTTGGGCATGACCCATTAAAATTAACAATATTAACAAAAGGAACATTTGACAAATACAAACATTTATTCAATAATAGTATTTGTCATATAAATCCAACTGAGGAAGAATTGTCTAGGCTTGTAGGATGTAGTAAAGGGGTTTAATATACACATTGGAGTGATATTATGATTGCATTAACAAAAATTACAATTATTCCTTTTATTTCATTAGTTTTATATATTTTCATATTATTTATTATATTATCATCTAATAAAACTAAATTGGCTAAGTCCTTTAGCTTTTATATTGTTGCTATGATAGTATGGTCTTTAGGGTCCTTTTTAATGAAAACTGATATGCCTCCCAGTTCATTGTTTTGGGATAAATTTTTATTAATTGGACTAATAAGTGTACCAGTATTATTACTTAGATTTAGTTATATACTTTCAGAAAACTATAATGGAAAAATGATTATTTATACTGGATATTTTGTAACAGTATTTCTTATTATTCTTTCATTGCTTGGTTATTTTGTTATATCAGCTGAATATAGTAATGGTGTATTTACTTATGAACTTGGATTTGCTGCATATATATATGCAGCATTTGGGGCATTATATAGCGTTTTAGCTTTAGTAAATATGGTAGTAAAAGTAAAAAGAAAAGAATTGAGTATTAAAAAAGTAAGGCTAGTAATTATTGGGATTTCTCTAGTTATTGTTGGTGCAGCTATAAACCTTAACACTACATTAGGAGAATTTGGAATTGACATCATTTTAAATGCTATAAATGCTGTGTTAATAACATATTCAATTTATCGAAACAAGTTTTTAGAAATAAATTTAGTAGTGAAAAAGGGATTATCCATCTCTTTATATAATACATCCTTATTTTTAACATATGCAGCAATTATTATTATTTCTTATAGATTATTTGAATCATTATATACTACTAAACCATATATAGTAATAATGGGTATTGTTTTTATGTTTTTACTATTAGAACCTTTGAGGAGAGTATTACAAAAAATAACTAATCATATCTTTTACCGTACTACAACAGATCGGCAAATTATCTTAAAAGAATTTAGTGATTTAGTTAATTCAACGATTAGTTTAAATGTTATTAATGATACTTTTATTAAAGCGATAAAAAATGGGATTGATGCCAAAGAAGTAACAATCATGCTTGAAAATACAAATGAATATTTTTTAAGTGCTACAACATTGAAAAATGTTGATTATAATAACTTGTATATTAAGTTTAATCATCCGATAGTTAATTGGTTTAATAAAGGTAATAAATTATTATTAAGTTCTCAGATTAATAGTCATATAAGCTTTAAAGGATTATGGGACCAAGAAAAAAACGTAATTAGAATATTCAATACTGAAATTATTGCTCCAATAAAATATTTAGATAATTTAATTGGAATGGTAATTATTTCTGGAAGAAGCGATGAAACTCCTTATATTGAAAATGATACAGAGTTTTTACAAACAATTATTAATAACGCAGCGGCTATTATTGAAAATGCTAAGACTGTCGAAAATATTAAAAAACAATCTATTACAGACGAACTAACGAAATTATATAATCATCGTTATTTTTATGATATTGTTGGTAAATGGATTTCTGATAAAACGTATGAGAAGTTTAGTGTTGCAATGATAGATATTGATCAATTTAAAATTTATAATGATTTATATGGGCATTTAGCTGGAGATGAAGCTTTAAAGAAAATAGCTAAAATCCTAAGTAAAAATGCTTATGAAGATGATTTATTAGTAAGATATGGTGGAGAAGAATTTGTTATTTCAATGCCTAATATTGATGGCCCTATTGCTCTTAAAGCTATTGAAAGAATTAGAAGATCAGTTGAAGAAGAATTTTTATTATCTGATGACATAAAAGAGTTTTTAACTGTAACAATTGGTGTTTCGTCTTTTCCAAAAGATGGTAAAGACCTTGAAGAGGTTATTAGTAAAGCTGATAAGGCAATGTATTATGGAAAACAAAGAGGTCGAAATAAGGCTACGCTATATTTAGAAAGTCAAATTGTGAAAAATGAAAGAGATGAAATACAAGAATTAATAAAAGAAGCTCATTTACAAAGCATATATGCTTTAGCGGCAACGATTGATGCTAAAGATCATTACACTTATGGACATTCAAATAATGTTGCTTTATTATCCGCAGCGCTTGCTAAAGAAGCTAACTTAGATGAAAAAGACATTGAAACAGTTAAAAGTGCAGGGTTACTTCATGATATAGGTAAACTTGCAATACCTGAAAGTATTCTTTCTAAAGTTGGATTTTTAGATGAAGATGAAATGGAAATTATGCGTTCTCATGTTGTTCAATCGATAAATATTATTAAACATATTCCTAATTTACTAGATACTGTACCAATTATTATGAGTCATCATGAAAGATATGATGGAGAAGGATATCCTCGCGGCATTAAAGGAAAAAATATTCCTATTTTAGGAAGAGTGATTTGCATTGCGGATTCATTTGATGCAATGACAACAGATAGACCATATCGAAGAGGATTTTCACTTGAACAAGCAGTAGATGAATTGAAAAAAAATGAAGGAACACAATTTGACCCTAATCTTGTAGAAACTTTTATAGATATGATAAAAACAGGAAAATTAGATACGCTTAGTTTGGAAAATAGATCGTCACTTTAAAGTGATGATCTTTTATTTTGTAATACAAAAAGTAAAATTGATAAATAATAAGTACTATTACCTTGAGGTGAAAATAAATGAAAAAGAAAATATTAATAATTTTAACATTTTTAATTGTTATTTCATTAAAAGAAGTAAACGCTAATGAATTCGCATCATATTTCCCAGGAGGGAAAAATTATCTTGATGCAGATAATTTTATTATTGGTGATAATCATTTTGTTACTGAGGATAATATGGTAGTAAAAGCTAGTACTGTATATACTTTAAGTATTCCTGGATTTGATTGGATTGGCGAAGATACTTACATAGAAGTATCTGGAAAAGAAACATATTTATTAGGTAATCCAAATGAAATTGCAGAATGTGACGTAGACCCAACAAGTACAATTTGTACTTTTACTACTAGTGAGACTGAGGAATCATTATTTTTTGAAATATCGGCTTCAATGCTTTCAATGTTCTATGATTATTATGAAATGGAAGGATTCCAGCTAGAAGAAGGTTCTGTAGGTACTCATTATGAAGAATATATTCATCCACTAATTGATACAACAAATCCTGAATTTTCAGGATCAGGAGCGTATATAAAAAGTTATCAAAGTAATGAATCAATTGCGACAATTATAAATGAACACATTACAGTTATTGATGACATTGATGGTGACATTACTAACCGAATAGTCATTGTTTCTGATGAATATACTACACACGAACAGATTGTTGGTGAGTATGATGTTCATTTAAGTGTTACTGATGACGCTAATAATGAAGCTTTTTTCAATTTAACTATTATGGTAAAAGATGAAATACCACCGGTGATTACTGGACCTAATAAAGTTACTGTATCTATTAGTGATTTGCCATCTATTCAAACTATTATGGATGATAATTTTGTAATATATGATGAATATGATAATAATCTTAATGGCTATACTATAATAGATGAATATTCTCCTAACAATAGCATCCTTGGTGAATACTCAATAACATATGAAGTTGTTGATGACTCTTTAAATACAGCTAATGCTTCTTTTGATATAGAAGTAGTAGACGTGACTATTCCTATTATGATTGGAAATAATATTCATAATTCATATTTATCCAATCCTTTATCCGTTACTGAGATACTTAATAGTTTAAGTTTTTCTGATAACTATAGTGATTTAACTGATGTAACTCCAACAATTATATCTGATGAATTTAGTTCTAATGAATTAATACCAGGAACATACTATATTAATATAGAAATAATGGATAGCTCAAATAATACGTTATCTGAACTATTAACGATTAATGTAATTGATGATGTTCCAGCACTTATTTTTGGGCCAGTTGATTATAATGGATCATATAATCAAAATTTATTATTATCTGATTTTAAAGATATGTTAAGTGTGAGTGATAATGTTGACGCATTATCAAATAACGATATTTATATTATTAGTGATACGTATTCTTCAAGAACATCAAAGATAGGGGATTACACTATAGTATTTGGGGTTAAAGATTCTAATAATAATGAATCTACTCATCAAATAGATATAACTTTATTTGATGGAGTTGCACCTGTGATTTATGTTGATAACTATATTATTACCGTTAACTTAAACTCAACATTTAATGAAAATGATGCACTTAAATTATTATTGAATTCAAATGAATTAAATAATGGTAATTATACAATTGTTAGATTAATTGATGAATATACAGGAAATGAAAAGAACCCTGGATCTTATATTTATCGATTGTCATTTACAAATGATGAAGGAGAAACATATGAAAAAGAATTTTTAGTTAAAGTTGAAGAAACAAATATCATATCTATTAATAAGGATTTGTTAGTTAGAAATATAGCAGTTTATTCTTTTGTATTAGGATATGTAACATTCGTTTTAATAAAAATTAAAAAAATAAATACTATTTAACATTTATAAACTAAAAATTGCTTATTAAGTGCATTCTTAGTCAAATTATATTATGATTATATAAAGTAATTATAACGAGGTGAGCAAATGAAATATATAGAATTGAAGAAAGATCTTTATTGGATTGGTGCAGTAGATCATGGCTTGAGAGAATTTGATGTAGTACTTAATGCAGCGATGGGAACAACATATAATTCTTATTTGGTTATCGGTAGTGAAAAAACAGCTATTATTGATACTGTTAAAGCAAATATGATTGAAGATTATCTTTCAAAATTAAATGAACTAGTTGATATTAAAAAAGTTGATTATTTAATCGTTAATCATGCAGAACCAGATCATACAGGAAGTATTTCAAGATTACTTGAATTAAACCCTAATTTAATAATTGTTGGGTCTAATAGAGCAATCCAAAATGTTAAAGACATTACAAATATGGAATTTACAAATATAACCGCTAAAGAAGGAACTACGCTTAGCTTAGGAAATAAAACATTTACATTTTATAATGCTATTATGTTACATTGGCCAGATACTATATATACTTATTTAAAAGAAGATAAAGCATTATTTACATGCGATTCATTTGGAACACATTATGCACTTGATGTTCCATTGCAAAGCAAAATTGAAAATGAAGAAGAATATCAAGAATCATTTCATTACTATTTTGATAAAATATTTTCACCATTTAAATCTTTCTATTTAAAAGCAATTAAAAAAATCGAAAATCTTGATATTGATATTCTTTGTGTTGGGCATGGACCTATTTTAGATGAAAATCCCTGGAAGATAATTAATTATACAAAAAAATTAGCAATGATTGATAATAACAATATTAAACCCCTAATTATTATTCCATATGTAACAAGTTATGGTTATACTGAAGATCTTGCTAAAAGAATAAAAGAAGAATTGCTTAAAGAAAATTTTAATGTCGAAATGTATAACATGACATTTAATAAAACTGAAGATGTGATGGAAAGACTAATTATAGCCGATGGTATTTTAGTAGGTAGTCCAACAATACTAGGTGATGCATTATTACCTATTTGGAAACTTTTAATAAGATTAAATCCATTTGAACATGGTATTAAGAAAGGTAGTGTTTTTGGAAGTTATGGATGGAGTGGCGAAGGAATAAACAATGTAGATACAAGATTAAAACAACTTAAAATGAAAACTATTCCACCATTTAAAATTAAATTTAAAGCGAGTAAAGATGATTTGCAAAATCTAAATGATTATATTAAAGAATTCGTAGAATTAATGAAAAAATAAAAGTTGAATAATATTCAACTTTTTTATTGACTAAAATGATTAAGAATTATATAATAGTTAGGTATAACCTAACTATTATTATGAGGTGATAAATTTGAAAAAAGAAAAGATTAGATTATCATTAAATAAATTTCTTAGAATGTATTTTTTATCATGTAAAGAAGTATATGAAGAAATTAATTTTGGACAGATAACTAACACACAATTTAAGTATTTAAAAGAAATCCATTTAAAGAAAGAAGTAACATTAACCCAACTTGCAAATACATTCAACGTTTCAAAGCCTACAATGAATGAGTTTATTCATAAATTCCTAGATTCAGGAATTGTTATAAAGCGTAAATGTGTTTCAGATAAGAGGGTTAGTTATATTTCTTTAACTAAATTTGGAGAAACATTAGCTACCTCTAATGTATTTGAAAGTAAAAGAGCAGTAGAAAAAATAGTGAAGTATTTAAATAAAAAAGAAATAGAAGAGTTAGTTAGTTTGTTTGATAAGTTTGGAGTTGATGAATTATGATATTTGGTAAAACAGTAAATAAATATTATTTAAAATATGCTCATCTTTTTTTATTAGGGGTTGTAGCATTAATTATTGTTGATTATTTCCAATTGGAAATACCAGCTTTAACAGGAGAATTAATAGATAAATTAGCTGATGGTAATATTGATAAAAGTGGTTTGTTTGATATTTTGAGTTTAATTGCTTTATACGTTTTAATAATTATTGTTGGTAGATTTTTTTGGAGACTATTTATTTTTGGTGCTTCAAGAAGAGTAGATTATGGAATAAGAAATGAAATGTTTAGTCATACAGAAAAACTTTCAAACAGATTTTATTCAGAAAATAAAGTCGGAGGATTAATGGCTTATTTTACTAATGACTTAGAATCGGTAAGAAGAGCTGTTGGACCGGGAATGATAATGTCTGTTGATGCTGTTTTCTTAGGAGGATTAGCATTTTCTCATATGTTTAATCTTGATGTTAGATTAACTTTGTATTCTGGAATACCATTAATCATCATAGCAATGTTAGGGGCATATATTGGTAATAAAATGAGAAATAAATTTAAAGAAGCCCAAAAAGCTTTTGAAGAACTAAGTGATTTTACAAATGAGAGTTTATCTGGAATAAGTGTTGTAAAAGCATTTGTAAAAGAACAAACTGAAATAAAAGAATTTTTAAAATTTAATAAAATTGCAAAAGATAAAAATATTGAATATGTTAAAATGCAAACGATATTCCAAGTTACTGTTAGAACTGTAATAAGTATAATTTTTGTCGTTATTTTAGCCTATGGAGGATATTTAGTGAAAGTAACTGCTTCAACCAGCGAACCATTTACTATTGGTCAATTATGGACATTTATTATGCTTTTTGGAGCATTAATTTGGCCAATGATGGCTCTAGCAATGATAATTAATATTCGGAGTAGAGGAAGAGCTTCATTAGAGAGAATTGATCGAATTTTACATGAAGAAATTGATATATATGATAAAGACGTTGTTGATATAGACGAAATCAAAGGTGAAATCGAATTTAGAGAGTTATTTTTCAAATATCCAGATGGCACCGAAAATGCTCTTCGAAATATTAGTTTTAAGGTTCATGTTGGTGAAACAATTGGAGTTTTAGGAAGAACAGGTAGTGGTAAAACTAGTATTGTTGATTTATTATTAAGAATTTATAATGTTGAAGAAAACAAATTATTTATTGATGGTATTGATATTATGCATTTGCCAATTAAAAAGGTAAGATCTGCAGTTGGATATGTACCACAAGATGGATTTTTATTTTCTGATTCAATTTCTAATAATATTTCACTTGGACTTCAAAAAAGAGTAGATGTTTATAAAGAAATCCAAGAAGCAGCAAAACTAAGTGATGTTCATGATAATATTATTGAGTTTACCAATGGATATGAAACAGTTGTTGGTGAAAGAGGAGTTACTTTAAGTGGGGGGCAAAGACAAAGATTAAGTATTGCCAGAGCACTTATTAAAGATCCTGCTATTTTAATTTTAGATGATAGTATTTCTGCAGTTGATACTCAGACAGAAGATACAATATTATCAAATCTTAAAAAAGTTAGAAAAGGAAAAACAACTTTAATTATTGCCCACCGAATTAGCACTATTAAAGATGCTGATAAGATAATAATAGTTGAAGAAGGAAAAGTCGTTGATGTAGGTACGCACGATGAATTAATAACTCGATGTGCTTTTTATAAAGATATTGTGGAACGACAAAAACTAGAAGAAGAAACAGAGGTGGAATAAATGCAAAACGAAATATCTGACAACAGATTATATGATATGAAGGATAAAGAAATAATAAAAAGATTATTAGTATACGCTAAACCATTTATTCCAGCTTTTATAGTAACTTTAATATTAATGGTACTTACAGTAGTTCTTGCCTTATTAGGACCATATTTAATTGGACGTAGTATGGACATTATTAATACTCCAAATATTGATTTAAATTTACTGTTTATTATATTAAGTATATATGGATTATCAATAGTGCTCGGAAGTGTTCTAAATTACGCACAAACGATAATTTTACAAAAAACTGGACAAGGAATCATTTTTAATATAAGAAAAGAAATTTTTACTAGTTTAGAATATCAAGACATAAGATTTTTAAATGCAACTCCTACAGGGTCATTTGTTACAAGAGTAACAAATGACACCAACACTTTGAATGAAATGTATACAAGTGTTATTGTAAGTGTATTTAAAAATGTATTAATGATTATTGGTATTATTATTGCTATGTTTTTATTAAATGTAAAACTTACTTTATATGTCTTAATGATAGTACCTTTTATCGTTTTATTTTCATTTTTATTTAGAAGATTTTCACGAAAAGCGTATCGTGAGGTAAGAGCTAATTTATCAAAAGTAAATGCTTTTTTAGCAGAACATTTGTCAGGAATGAAGATAATTCAAATTTTCAACCAAGAAAAAGCCAAATTTATGGAATTTGATAAAAGAAATACGGCATTAAAAAAATCATATTATAAACAAATTTTTACTTATGCAATATATAGACCAACAATGTATATGCTGTTTATGGCAGCGACAATTATTGTCTATTATAGTGGAGGTTTAACTGTTATTGAAGGAGTTATAACAATTGGTGTATTAATCAGTTTTCAAAATTATATTAGTCGTTTCTTTGATCCAATTCAAGAGTTAGCAGAACAATTTAATATTTTACAATCAGCGTTTGCTTCAAGTGAAAGAATATTTAGTATTTTAGATAGTAAACCCACTATTGTAGATGAAGAGGATGCGATAGAATTAACAGACATGTTAGGCAAAATTGAGTTTAAAAACGTTTGGTTTGCTTATATTGATGAAGAATGGATTTTAAAGGATGTCTCATTTGTTGTTAACGCTAAAGACAGCGTCGCTTTTGTAGGAGCAACAGGGGCTGGTAAAACAACCATTTTAGCTTTGATAACTAGAAATTATGATATACAAAAAGGACAAATATTAATTGATGGAATTGATATCAAAAAAATAAAGAAAAATAGTTTAAGAATAAATATCGGACAAATGTTACAAGATGTTTTTATGTTTAGTGGTACAATAGAATCAAATATAAAACTTCGTAATTACGATATAACTGATGAGGAAATGATTCAAGCTTGTAAATACGTAAATGCCAATCATTTTATTGAAAAATTAGATAACCAGTATAAAGAAGTAGTTCGCGAAAGAGGAAATAACTTTTCAACCGGACAAAGACAATTATTATCTTTTGCAAGAACAATAGTTCATAAGCCAAAAGTTATGATTTTAGATGAAGCAACAAGTAATATAGATACAGAGACTGAACAATTGATTCAAAAATCACTAACAAAAATGATGAGTATAGGAACAATGATTATTGTTGCTCATCGTCTTTCTACAATTTCCCATGTAGACAGAATAATTGTGCTGTCAAAAGGCGAAATTATAGAGCAAGGAAACCACCAAGAATTACTTAAAAACAGGGGACATTATTACAATCTTTATAGACTACAATATCAAGAAAAATAAAATGAAATTCAATAATCTGTACGGTTGCAGTTTTGCATGCATATGACGTATTTAAGACTTTAAGTATAGAGTAATAAAAAAATGTTCATAAGTTTAATTTAACATTGAAAACACCGTTGAAAAAATAATTACATATATAAAAGTAAATCTTATAAATAGGTGTTCGTAACGGTAAAAAACTTGCAAATCAGATTATCATTATTCGGGAGAAAATAGTGTATTAAATCGTGGCTCCATGCTGAATTTCCCTATTAATAATATGATATTACGACCATAAAAAAAGAAGCCAATAAATGACTTCTAAATTGTTATAACGGTGTTGGATCTCAAATTAAAATTCTAAAAACTATGGTAAATGCAATTACAACTAACAAAGAAAACGTAAGAACCTTAGATTTACCACTTAATATTGATACACTGGATTCTGATTTGGCTGTTCGATATGCGTGAAGTAAAGTACCCCCAACTGAAAATATCAAAGCCTCAACAATCCAACCCTCACCATAGTACCATATCACATAGAGTATAGAGAGCACCAAAGAACTAACAGCATGGAAAATGAACCACATATTCTTGTTTCTAATTATAATTTCAATGGCCCAAAGACAAATAAAAATATTAACAATGTAAAACAATACAGCAACTACCATCATAATAAATCAACCCCTTCTCAATTACTTTACCATAAAAAAAGAAAGTAGTAAATGACTTTTACAGAATTATTGACGTTAGACGGCTTAACTAGGCAAATGTAATAGGTGCATGTTCTGTGCTTAACTACAATTCAACACGTTAATAAGATTATTGTTTTAAGTAAAGGTAAGATAATTGA
>CAZWIZ010000004.1:42445-69695 GCA_964634385.1 uncultured Candidatus Izemoplasmatales bacterium
CTACAATTCAACACGTTAATAAGATTATTGTTTTAAGTAAAGGTAAGATAATTGAACAAGGAACACATCAAGAATTACTAGCGAATAGGAAACATTATTATAGTTTGTATAAATTACAATATCAAAAAAAGAATTAACAATGTTATAATGTTTATAAGGAGTGATTTTCTGTGAAAGAAATTCATAATTTGCCAGCTCAATATAATGAGAGAATCCATGCTTTTAGTATTGATTATGGAATTGTTTTTTTAAGTGTATTAATAGTTGTATTCATGTATATTAACCCTATAATAAAATTTCTTATTATACTTATTGTTTGGTATATGATGAATATTTTTCCATCGTTTATTAAAAGAGGTATCACACTTGGAAAATTAAATTCAGGAATAAAAATATTAGATGAATCAGGTAATGAGGTAACATTAAAAACTATTCATTTAAGATCTTTCTTTGTATTGATATTAGGATTTTTAACAGTAGGTATCTATTTTGTTTTATCGTTTTATTTTTTAAACAAAAGAATTGATAAAAGAAGTATTCATGATTTAATATTTAAAACTAAAGTAGTATATAAAGATTCCCGTATTAGTGGGTAAAAAAGACAAAATTGTCAGATTTGAGGATATGTCTATGCTTGATTGCATTATAATTGGAAGTGGCCCTTCAGGATTGATGGCTGCCAATGTATTAGAAGAAAAAGGGGTTAGTTATCTCTTACTAGAAAAAAACGCGACAATTGGAAGAAAACTGCTTCTTACAGGTGGAACAAGATGCAATGTAACTAATTACTTTGGGATTACTGAATTTATCAATCATTTAAAACTAAAGAATAGAAGATTTTTATATAGTACATTAAATAACTTTGGAACAAAAAATATAGTTGAATTTTTCGAAGATAAAGGCGTTCAATTATCTCTAGAAAAAGAATATCAATATTTTCCAAAAAGCTCAAAAAGCCAAGATATAATAAATGCTTTATCAGATCAAATAACAAAGGAAAATATAAAACTTAAAACAAATGTCATTTCAGTTAAAAAAACAAATGACGGATATTCTGTTAAAACAGAAGCAAAAGAGTATTATACAAAAAACGTAGTTATTGCGACTGGATCAAAAAGTTTTCCAAAAACTGGATCAACGGGTGATGGAGTAATCTGGGGGAAACAATTTAATCATAAGATTGTCCCTTTTTATCCTGCTGAAACACATGTTTATAGTACTTTTGTTAAGAAGAACAAGGAGTATCTTCAAGGGATCTCATTAAAAGATTGTGAAATAAAGATAAATGAACAAAAGAAAATTTATAGTGGCGGATTAATTTTTACACATTATGGATTAAGTGGACCATTGATTCAAAATATTTCTGAATTAATATATTTTGATTTAATAAAAGATTATGTTGTACTAAAACTAAAATTAACGAATTATAATGAAGACGAAATAAGAAGTATATTTAAAAATAAAGAAAATCAAAATAAAAGAGTGATTCGCATTTTGGAAAAATTAGCAGTTAAGAGATTAGCGAAATTTATATTATTATACCTTGAATTTAAAGAAGATAAATTAATAGCTAGTATATCTAACCAAGAAAAACAATTAATCATCGATAAATTATTACAATTTGAAATCAAGATAGATGAAGTTGAAAAAATAGAGAATTCTTTCGTAAATGGTGGAGGAATATCAACGAATGAGATAAATCCAGCAACGATGGAATCAAAATTACATAAGGGATTATATTTTATAGGCGAAACATTAGATGTTCATGGACCAATTGGGGGTTTTAATATTACAATTGCTCTTTCAACAGGATATAGCGCTGCGACTAATATAAACAGTTAAAAAAATATATGAGGTGAAAAATATGTTGAATATGTATAGCTTTTATCATTTTTTATGGCTTATCTGTATACCCGTAATAATTTATACTGTTTACTATGTATTTAGGAATAGGTCTGATAGATTTAAATACTGGTTTATATTTAGTTTAACAATATTAGCTTGGATAGTGCATTTTTCTAGATATTGGTTAGATCCAGAATTTGCAACATATAAATTATTTTTTGTTGATTTATGTGGATTTTCAACTATGCTATATCCGTTTTTAATGTTATTGAAAAATAAAGTATTAAAGGATTACATGTATTATTTAGGAGGTCTATTTGCTTTTTTGTCATTAGCTTATCCAAATACAATTGATGGTGATCCAGTATTTATTTATAATACAATTAGATTTTTTAGTGCTCATGTAATTTTAATGATGGTTCCTATTTTATTGGTCGCCTGGAAATTACATACTCCTAATATTAAAAATATTGGATGGATGTTTATACTTCTTATGATTGGAGCAATATATAATATGGCTCTTACAAGTTTTTTTGTTGAAGTAGGATTACGCCACTCATATACAAACTATATGGGTATTTGGGGACAAGAAGGAACTGTATATAGTTATGCTCTTGTTTTTGCACCATGGTTAACATATGAAAAATTAGTTGCTGGAGAAATAGTGGAAAAAGCAATACCATTTTTCTATATTATTCCAGCCGCATTTATTATATTAATGCCAACATGGGTTTTAATGTCTTTTCCGTTTCTTAACTTTAACAAAATTAAATTAAAATTTCGTAAGATAAAAAATAATATAAATTAAAAGAATAGTAAATTCCTGAAAAGGAATTTACTATTCTTTTTTTCATCGATCTTTTTTAGTAATTTATACTATTTAAATTATTTCTCAAAATATTCGCTGATATATCTAATTTTTCTTTTTCTTCTTTATTTAAATCAAGCCAAACAATGTGATGTACTCCATCTTTATTTAATACGGCAGGTAAACCAATATAAATATCATTCACAGTATTATAAACACCATTATTTAGCACAGAAATAGGCATGATTCTATTTTCATTGTTTAAAATTGCCGCAGTAATTCTTACAAGTGCCATTCCAATACCATAGTAAGTAGCTTTTTTTCTTTTAATTATTTCGTTAGCTGCGTTTCTAACTTTTAAATAAATATGATCTAAATCGTCAAAATTGATTTCATCCATTGAATTAATAACTGCATTTAATGGCTTAACACCAACATTAGAATTAGACCAACAAACAAATTCACTATCACCATGTTCACCTAAAATATAAGCATGAATATTTCTTGAATCAATATTGATATAACTAGATATCTCATATCTTAGCCTAGCAGTATCAAGAGCAGTTCCACTTCCGATAACCTTTGAAGAGTTTAACCCAGATTCTTTCCATGCAACATAAGCTAGTATATCAACAGGATTAGAAGCGACAATTAATATACCATTGAATCCTGATGTCATAATATTTTTAACAACAGATTTAATTATAATTGCATTTCTAGATAGTAATTGTATTCTTGTTTCGCCTTCTTTTTGATTTACACCTGCCGTAATAACAACGATTGTTGCGTCATTACAGTCATTATAATCTCCAGCGTAAATATTCATTTTACGTGGGCCAAAAGCAAGACCATGATTTAAATCCATTGCTTCACCTTCGGCCTTATCTTTATTTATATCAATTAGAACTAGTTCTTCAACAGTACCTTGATTTACTAATGCATAAGCATAACTCATGCCTACAAATCCTGTTCCAACAATAACAACTTTATTATGATGCATAAAATCACCTCTTTATTCTATTCTAACAAATATAAGTAACTAACTAAAAGAATATACTCATTTAATAATAATTTACATGATAATATCGAATTCACATTTTTTTCATATACTTTTCATAATATATACATATAAAATCGTTACAATTAAATACATCCTTTTCATACCCTTATAGAAATAAGTTTGTAAAAAATCTCCTAATCCCATAGGAGGTTTTTTATGTGAATAGATAAGAGGTGAAGATATTGAAGTAACTATTGTAAGAAAATATATCTTTGCTGCAAGTATTTGTCTAGTATTTTATTGACTTATGACAAACTGTCATATAAGATAATATTGTGTCTAAATGTTATAAGGAGGTCACAAAATGCCAAAAGAAACATTTTTCCATCTTAATGAAGTAAAAAGAAACAAGATAATTGAAGCAGCAACAAAAGAGTTTACAACTAACCCTCTAAGAAAGTCACGGGTTTCAAACATTATAAAAGTAGCTGGAATACCAAGAGGAAGTTTTTATCAATATTTTAATGATTTAGATGATCTATATTTTTATGTTATTAATAATGTATTTAATAATGTTTATAAAGTTGGCACAACATTTTGTGACATTACAAATGATATTTTTGAGTTTGCAAAAATATCATTTGAATATGATTATGACAGATTTGCAAATGATATGAGACATCGATTTATGTTAAATGTTTTTCAAAGCGTCTCTTCAAATGATGAATATATTTCAGCTTTTAATAAAATGAGAAAAGATTATATTATGGGAATTTTAAATAGAATGGATTTATCTGGTATTCGTTTTGAAAAAGAAGAAGATTTAATTAAAATGTATCGAATGATTCAAGAGCTAAAACGAAATGTTATTCAGAGAGCTGTAGTAGAAAATTTATCAATAGAAGATGCATCTAAAGAGTTTGAATGGTTCTTAAAAATTGTAAAATATGGATTAGTGGAGGTGAAGTAGATTGGCTAATTTAAAAAAAATGATGAAATACATGGTACCATATTCACGGTATATTATTGTTTCAATATTTTCAATGCTAATTCAAGTAGCTGTTGGATTTATTGTTCCTTTTTTAATGATTAGAATAATTGATGATGCTATACCTAACAACGATACAACGTTATTAATAACAACCTCATTATTAATGTTAGGAATTGCTTTGATAGGATTATTATTCGGATTAATAAACAATTATACTTCACAATATGTTTCACAATATGCTAGTGCTGATTTAAGACTTGACTTATTTAAGAAAATTCAATCGTTATCATTTGTTAATATTGATCATTTTAAAACAAGTAGATTAATAACATCTTCAACAAATGATATTGTTAAAATTCAACAGTTTTATCAAATGCTTTTAAGAATTATTGTAAGGTCACCATTAATGATTGGAATGGGATTATTCTTATCACTTGGAACGAGCCTTGAATTATCTAATATTTTTTATTATTCAATGCCTGTTCTTATTATTTCAGTAATCGTGATAATGATTTTAGCATTTCCACGGTATGTAAAAGTACAAAAAACAATTGATGGAATTAATAAAGTAGTATTAGAAACTGCTAATGCACCTCGAGTAATTAAATCGTTTGTTTCAATTAAACATGAAAATGAAAAATTTGAAAAAGCAAACGAAACATTTAGACTTACAAATACATCAGCTAATAAAATAATGGCATTCACAGATCCTATAATTATGTTTATTTTTAATTCTAGTATTGCTGGGATAATATTTTTAGGAGCATATTTTATAGATAAAGGTAGACTTATAAATGCTGCAACATCTTTACCGAAAGTAGGAGTACTAATTGCTTTCAATAATTATAGTATGCAAATATTATTTGGATTAATGATGTTCGCAATGATGATGATTTTCATTTCAAGAGCGGGAGTAAGTGCTAAAAGAATTGCGGAAATATTTGAAGAAAAAGTTGATTTAGTGTCTAAAAGAGATGCTATAAAAGATATTTCGTTGTCAGGAGAAATTGAATTTAAAAATGTTAGTTTTGGATATGGAATTGATGAAAATAGAGTTATAAAAGATATTAATTTTAAAATTAATAGTGGGGAAACGGTTGGTATTATTGGATCAACAGGTAGTGGGAAAACATCATTAATACATCTTATTCCACGACTTTATGATGTTAGTGAAGGAGAAGTATTAGTAAATGGTGTCAATGTTAAAGATATTGAACTTAAAACATTAAGGTCACAAATAAGTGTTGTTACACAAACTGCAACTATTTTTAGTGGATCGATTGGAACAAATATCACTCAAGGTAAAAATAATGCTACATTTGCTGAAATTGTAGAAGCAGGGAATAATGCATCTGCAAATGAATTCATTAATGACTATGAGGATTTGTATAATCATGAAATTCAACAAAAAGGTAGTAATTTATCAGGCGGGCAAAAACAAAGATTATCTTTAGCTAGAGCATTTATTGGAAAACCAAAAATTTTAATACTTGATGATTCTACAAGTGCAGTAGATGCTAAAAGTGAAGCGAAAATAATATCTTCTATAAACAAATTATCAAAAGGTATGACAACACTAGTTATAAGTCAAAAGATTTCTACTATAAAAAACATGGATAAGATAATTGTTTTAAATAATAAAGGTTATCTAGACGGATTTGATACACATAAACAGCTTCTTAAAACTAGTAAAGTATATCAAGAAATCGCTCATTCTCAAGTAGGATTTGGAAGTGATCTTGATGAATAATAAAGATATGCAAAAAGATATTGAAATACAAAAACAAATGAAACAAAAAATGCAAGGAAATGGAAAGATGCTTCATCAAGATCAAAAACAAAAAAATAAAAAGATACAACAAAAGAAAAAGGATAATCCATTTAAAAATATTGATCATTCAAAAATTATTCTAAGCAAAGACGATATAAAAAAAAGAAATGAAGCAAATAGAGATTATTCTAAAATGTTATCTAAAACATCAAGAAGAGGATCAAGAGGACCTGGAAAAGGAATGTATTTAGGTGCAAAAGCAAAAGATTCAAAAGCTACAGTTTTAAGAATATGGGATTATTTAGGGAAATATAGATTAGGATTAATAATCGTCTTTTTTGCTACAGCATTAACAAGCGTTTTAGCAATCTTTATTCCTTGGCTATTTGCCAAAGCTATTGATGATTATATTTTAACATTTGATTTAGATGGTGCATTTAGAATTGGGTTTTATATTGTAGGTATTGCATTATTAACTAGTGTAGTAAGATTTATATCGAAATATACAATGGTTATAATTTCTCAAAAGACAGTTAAAAAAATAAGAAAAGACGCTTTTGATAAACTACAAAATCTTCCTGTTAATTACTATGATACAAATCAAGCTGGAGATATAGTTTCAAGAATTACTAATGATGTTGATTTAATATCTAATTCATTAGCTAGTGTTGTAAATGAATTAATGACATCGATTATTACTTTGTTCGGTTCGCTTGTTATGATGTACATATTAAACTGGGTATTAGCAACAGTTGTATTATTATTTGTACCTATCATGGTTATTTTTACTAAAAAAGTAGCGAATACTACAAAAAAAGGATTTGTTGCTCAACAAAAACATTTAGGTGCTTTAAATAGTATTGTTGAAGAAAGTATTTCAGGATTAAAAGTTGTTAAACTATATAACCAAGAACCTGAAATTATAGAAGAATATCGTATTAAAAACGAACAATTAAAAAAAGCTGGATTTAAAGCTCAAGTTTATGCTGGATTAATAATGCCTGTAATAAACTTTATGAATAACTTAATATATTTAGTTATCGTTGCTTTAGGAGGATTACTTTTTATTTCTGGAAGAGTGGCAATTACGATAGGTGATATCTCAGCAATTACATCATATGCTAGACAATTTATTAGACCAATAGCGAATATTGCACAATTATTCAATTCACTTCAACAAGGGCTTGCTGGAGCAGAAAGAGTTTTTACTTTAATTGATGAAGATGATGAATATATTAACGATGGAATAAAAATAATCGATAAATTTGAAGGACATGTTCAATTTAATAATGTTACGTTTGGATACGTAAGAGATAAAATTGTTTTAAAAGATATAACATTTAAAGTTGAAGCAGGAAAAACAATAGCTATAGTTGGTCCAACAGGCAGTGGAAAAACAACAATTATTAATCTTCTAAATCGATTTTATGATATAAACTCCGGAAGTATTGAAATTGATAATAAAAATATTTTGGAGTACAAAAAGGATGATCTAAGAAAGAAAATCGGAGTTGTACTACAAGATACTAATCTATTTAGTGGAAATGTTTATGACAACATTATTTATGGTAATTTTAAGGCCACAAAGAAAGAAGTTATTGAAGCCGCAAAAATGGCTAATGCACATGATTTTATTATGAAATTACCAAACGAATATGAAAGTGAAGTATATGAAGGTGGTCAAAACTTTTCTCAAGGTGAACGACAATTAATATCAATCGCGAGAACTATTTTATCAAATCCTGATATTTTAATTTTAGATGAAGCAACATCAAATGTAGATACAAGAACGGAATCTAAAATTCAAAAAAGCATGAAACACCTAATGAAAAATAGGACAAGTTTTGTGATTGCTCATCGGCTTCAAACGATTAGAAACGCACATAGAATTCTGGTAATTAATGATGGAAAACTAATCGAAAAAGGAACACATAATGAATTAATGGATAAAGAAGGATTCTATTATGATTTGTATATGACACAGTTTCATGATTTAGTAAAAGATGTAAAAGCCTAATTTTAGGCTTTTTCTCTTTATTTATTCATAATTATAGGTTATAATGACAATCGGAGATGGTTAAATGAAAAGACGAATCGGAGATCGAAAAGATGGATATAAATTAAGACATGCAGACCCGTTTTTTAGAATTATCCCTTATATTATGCGGGAAAAAAATGATGCTCATGTTTTTTTTGAAGATCGTATATATTTAGAAAATACTGATAAATTTATCAGAAAGTTAAGAAAAGAAGGGCTTAAAGTAGGATTCTTACATATAGTAATTGCAAGTATTGTAAGAACAATAAGTCAAAAGCCGAAAATTAATCGATTTGTAATTGGTCGAAAAATATACGCTAGAAATGAAATATCATTTTCTTTAGCAGTTAAAAAAGAAATGAGTGAAGAAACAGAAGAAACTACAATTAAAATCATTTTCGAACCTACTGACACCATTTATGATGTAGTTAAAAAAATAAATAATGAAATTCAAATAAATAAGGGTGTATCTGATGATAATAGTACTGATAAGGCCGCGAAATTAATCACTTTAATGCCAGGATTTTTAATTAAATTCTTCATGTTTTTAGTTAGACGTTTAGATGATATAGGACGCTTACCTAAGTTTTTAACTGAATTAAGCCCTTTTCACTCTAGTGTTTTTATAACTGATTTAGGTTCTATTGGAATTAAAGCAGTATATCATCATATTTATAATTTTGGAACAAATACAGTGTTTATTGCGTTTGGAACAAAAACAAGAGAACAAGTTATTGATTTAGATAACAATGTAAAAATCAAAAAGGCAATGGATATTAAAATAACTGTTGACGAGCGTGTTGTCGATGGATTCTATTTTGCTAATGCAATTAAACTAGCAAAACATTATATGACCCATCCAGAAGAATTATTGGAGTCACCTAAAGAAGTTATCATTGATAACGAAATCTAAAAGAATTTGCATTGAAATACTTATTAAGTATTTACAATGCTTTTTAACTATGCTAAACTAAAAAAGGTTATATAGATAAACAAATAAAAAAAGAAAGAGGTGATGGTAATGATTAAAACAAATTGTGTGAAATTTACAGATAATAGTTTAAACAAAGGTTTTTTAATTATGCCTAAACCATCACTTATGAATAGATTATAGCTTAATTTATATATTATAAAATATATTTAATATAATGCTAATTTAATGTCTTTCATCGGTAGATGAGAGACATTTTTTTGAAAGAGGTGAGGTAAATGAATATTTTAAGTGTATCAAAATTAAAAAAAGAATTTAATGGAGAGGTTTTATTTAAAAATATCTCTTTTGATATAAACAGTAAAGATAAAATAGCTGTCATTGGTAAAAATGGATGTGGTAAATCAACATTAATTAAAATGATTATAGGAGATTTAAAAATTGATGGTGGAGAGGTTCATAAAAATACAAAAGCAGTAATAGGATATTTATCACAAGATGTTATTAGTAATAAACATAATAATCTTATTGTCGAAATGAATGAAGTATTTAGGGAGTTAATCCAAATAGAAGAAAAAATTAAGGATTTAGCTCTGAAATTAGAAGAAGATCCACACAATGATAAATTAATAAATAAATATGCTTCACTTGAAAACACATATTTACTTAAAGGTGGGTATGAATATCATTACAAAATTGATTTAATTTTAAGCAAATTCGGGTTTTATAAAGAAGAATATAACCGAAATATTGATACATTTAGTGGTGGAGAAAAAACAAGAATCGCATTTGCGAAACTATTATTAATAAATCCTGATCTTTTGATATTAGATGAACCAACAAATCATTTAGACATTACTATTATAGAATGGTTAGAAGATTATTTAAATAAATATGAAGGTGCAGTTCTAATAGTAACTCATGATAAATATTTTATAAACAAAGTTTGCCGTAAAATAATTGAAATTGATTATAAAGTAAGTAATATTTATTATGGTACTTTTGAAAATTATTTAGAAGAAAAAGTTAAAAGATATGAGTTGCTTTTGAGAAATTATTCTCGTCAACAAAAGGAAATCGCGCATCTTCAAAGTTTTGTTGATCGTTTTAGATACAATTCAAAGAGAGCTTCTATAGCCCAAGACAGAGTTAAGAAAATTAAGCGAATGGTGAAATTAGAAAAACCTACTAATTCAACAAGATTAGTTAAAATGGCATTTGAAAATAAACGTGTTACAAAAGATGTTATTTTAAAAGCTGAAAATCTTTCAATTGGGTATGATTTTCCAATATTAAAAAATATTAATTTTACAATGAGGGGTCATGAAAAACTAGCAATTATCGGGCCTAACGGAGCAGGAAAAACTACACTATTAAAAGTTATTGAAAAGAAATTGCAGCCTTTAAAGGGTAAGGTAGAATTTTTAAAAACTTATAAAATTGGTTATTTCGATCAAAATCAAGAACATTTAAATCGTAATAAAACAATTTTTGAAGAAATTCATGATTATTATCCAATGTTTACACATAAAGATGTGAGAAGTGTCGCAGCACGATTTTTGTTTACAAATGACGATGTTTTAAAATCAATAAGTATTTTAAGCGGTGGAGAAAAAGTTAGATTAGTATTGCTTTTACTAATGTTATCAAATCCTGATTTATTAATTTTAGATGAACCAACAAACCATTTGGATATTGAGACTAAAGACATTATAGAAGATGTTTTTAATGAGTTTACTGGTCCTATTTTATTTGTTTCTCATGATCGTTATTTTATTAATAAAATAGGTACAAAAATCATTCATTTATCAGAAGATTCAATGATTGAATTTGAAGGTACATATGATGAATTTAAAGAATCTATTAAATTAAAAACAAACAAGAAAATCCAAAAGAAAAATAAAACAAATATGAAAAAAAGTGATAATAACAAAGAAGTTAAAAATTTAGAAAAGACTATTCATGCTATTGAACAAAAAATAAAGGAATTAGAAAATGAAAGTTATCAAGAAGTTGTTTTTACAGATTACAAAAAGATAAATGAAATTAATAAATTGATAGAAGAATTAAAAGATGAACTAAAAATAATTTATGAACGTTATTATAAATTGTTAGACATATAAGTGAGTTGCTTGGAGGTATATTAATGAAACGACTTAAACAGTTTTTAAAATGGATGAAAGGAAATAAACGCTACTATTTTGTAGCAGCTTTAATTTTGATTTCATTGCAATATTTTAGAACATTAACACCATTATTTATTCAACATACAATTGATCATATTATTTTAGGTAAAGAATCTAATTTGCCTATCTTTATTCAAAATTTAGTAAAAGCTAATACAATACAAAAACAGTTAATGTTAATTGCTATTGCGTATGTTTTATTTGCTTTAATGAGAGTTTTACTTATGGTAGTTAGACGATTTATTAATGCAATATATACCGAACGTATTGCTTATAATATGAGAAATAAATTATATAAAAAACTTCAAAATCTTTCTTTTACATATCATTCTCATGTTGAAACAGGAGATTTAATTCAAAGATGTACAACAGATGTTGAAACTTATCGAACATTTGTTGGAGAACAATTAATTGAAATATTAAGATTAATCTTTTTAATGGGATTCTCAATTTATCAAATGATAGGAATGAGTCCGAAAATGACTCTTATATCAATTATGATTACACCAGTTATTTTCGGTGCATCATTCATATATTTTATGATGGTAAAAAAAGTATTTAAAAGAGTTGAAGAAGCAGAAGGCAAAATGACAACAACTCTTCAAGAAAGTATTACTGGAATTAGAGTTGTTAAAGCATTCGCAAAAGAAAAAGTCGAAATTGAAAAGTTTAATAAGAATTCAGAAACATATTTAAAAGAAGATTTTAAATTATTAAGATTAATGGCATATTTTTGGGGTGGAACAGATTTTATAATTTTTATTCAATACTGTTTAACTTTAAGTTTAGGAATTTATTATTCTGTTAACGGACATCTTGATCCTGGACAATTTATTGCTTTTTTAGCGTATGTTGGAATGATAGTTTGGCCAATGCGTCAACTGGGGCGAATTGTTGGAGATTTTGGGAAAACAACAGTAGCTCTAGATCGACTTGATGAAATTATGTTAAAAGATTCTGAACATTTAAATGATTCACAAAATACGCCAAAGATTACAGGAATTGTTGAGTTTAAAAATGTTGGCTTTCAATTTGAGGATGATGATAAACCATTATTAAACAATATTACTTTTAAAGTTAATAAAGGTGAAAATATAGCAATTATAGGTAAAACAGGAAGTGGTAAATCAACATTAATTAATTTGATGGTTAGATTACTCGAAAATCAAAAAGGAAGCATTAAATTTGATGGTATAGATATAAAAAACATTAATAAAAAGCATCTACGTAAAAATATCGGAATTATTATGCAAGAACCATTCTTATATAGTAGATCATTATATGAAAATATCAGTATAATGAATAAAACAGCACCTGAAGATCAAATATTCCAAGCAGCATCAATAGCTAGTTTACATCAGGATATAAAAGGTTTCGAAAGCGGCTATGAAACAATGGTTGGTGAAAGAGGAGTAACACTAAGTGGTGGGCAAAAACAACGTGTAGCTATTGCTAGAATGCTTTTAAACGATAAGCCCGTCTTAATATTTGATGATAGTTTAAGTGCGGTTGATACAGAAACAGATATTCAAATTAGAAATGCATTAGATAAACACTGGAAAGATACAACAGTCTTTATTATTACCCATCGTATTACAACTGCAATGGAAGCAGATAAAATAATAGTTTTAGATAAAGGTGAAATAGCTGAATCAGGTACACATAAATCTCTATTAAAGAAAAACGGTATTTATGCTCAGTTATGGGATATTCAAACAAATGTTGAATACGACTTTATGAAACTCGATAAAGGAGTTGAATAAAAATGAATTACTATGAAGAAGAAGAATATCAAGATTCAAAATTTGACATCAAAATATGGCTAAAAATATTTTCATATATGAAACCATTTAAAAAAAATGTTATTATAGGAGTAATGGCCGCAATTGTTTTAGCTGCGACAGATACTATATACCCACTTATTAATAAATATGCTATAGATGAAATTATAAACACTGGAAATTTAGAAAAATTACCATATTTTATTGGGTTTTACATTATTTTAATGTTTGTAATTGGCTCAATGGTCTACACATTTATTATTAATGCTGGACAAGTCCAACAAAAACTTTCATTTTCTCTTAGAAAACGTGCTTTTAAAAGATTACACGAATTACCATTTTCATATTATGACAAAACACCTGTCGGATGGATTATGGCTAGAATGACTAGTGATTCTCGTAAATTAAGTGAAATCTTATCTTGGGGATTAATAGATTTATCATGGGGACTTTTAATGATGGTTGGAATAACTATTGCAATGTTTATTTTAAATGTAAAATTAGCGATAATAGCTTTAAGTGTATTACCTATTTTAGTAATGCTTAGTATTTATTTTAAGAAAAAAATACTAAGCGCATATAGAAAGATTAGAAAAGAAAATTCTAAAATTACTGGGTCTTTCAATGAAGGGATTATGGGAGCAAAAACAACTAAAACATTAGTACTAGAATCTGAAAACTTTAATGATTTTGATCGATTGACATCAAATATGAGAAGACACTCGATAAAAGCAGCAATGTTTGCTGGATTATATTTCCCTTCAATCCTCTTTATTGCTACAATAGCGATAGCTTTAGTAATCTATTATGGAGGTATGGAAGTAGCGAAAGGTGTTATTACATTTGGTATGTTATATGTCTTCACAGCGTATGTTGGTTCGTTTTTCGAACCAGTTATGCAACTTGCGAACATTTTAGCACGTTTTCAACAAGCTCAAGCAAGTGCTGAACGTCTCTTGGATCTAATAGAAATGGAACCAGAAATCTTTGATTCCCCGGAAGTGATAGAAAAATACGGAGATACTATCAATTTTAAGAAGGAAAATTGGGAAGAATTGAAAGGTGAAGTTGAATTCAAAGATGTAACTTTTAAATATAGCAAAGGGGAACCAGTTTTAACTCATTTTAATTTAAAAGTAGGAGCTGGCGAAAACATCGCATTAGTTGGTCATACAGGTGGCGGAAAATCAACAATAGTTAATTTAGTTTGTCGATTTTATGAACCAACATCAGGTAAAATATTTATTGATGGAAAAGATTATAAAGAGCGTTCACTTGGATGGCTTCATGATAATTTAGGATATGTTCTTCAATCTCCACATTTATTTAGTGGAACAATCTTAGAAAATATAAAATATGGAAGACCGGAAGCAACACTAGAAGAGGTAATTTACGCGGCAAAGTTAGTTGAAGCGGATACCTTCATTGTGAAATTTAAGGATGGCTATAATACAGAAGTTGGAGAAGGTGGAACAAGGTTAAGTGTTGGCCAAAAACAACTAATTAGTTTCGCAAGAGCACTAATTGCCGACCCTAAAATTTTAATACTAGATGAAGCAACATCTAGTGTTGATACGAAGACAGAAAAAAGTATTCAAAGAGCTATAAAAATTGTTTTAAAAGGTAGAACTAGTTTTGTTATTGCACATCGATTATCAACGATAACATCAAGTGATAGAATAATTGTTTTAGAAGATGGAATTATTAAAGAATCTGGAACTCATTCTGATTTAATAAAACTTGAAAAACAATATTATAAACTTTATACAAATCAATTCCAATCTAAATCAATAATGAAATAAAAATACGGGTATTTACCCGTTTTTTATTACGAAAAGCGTATATTTAAGAGCATATGCCCATTCCTAAATAGAAAGATTATAATTTACTTATTTAAAAAAATATATTTAATCGCAATGCAAAGCCGTTTAAATCAATTGTTTAAAAAATAAACAATTTCGCATACAAATTACCACTTGTATGCTCATTTTTACTTATATATAATATAAGTAGCGCAGGTGATAAAAATGAAGGTAATTGAAATATTTAATCATGAATTAAATCAAAGTATTATTTACAACAACAGCGAAACAAAAGCCTTAAGATTACAAGTTGATTCACTAATAAAGTCTGCGTGCGAACTACTTCCTAGGAATGATAGTGCAATTATAATTGGAACGGGGAAGATGAAAGATTTTTCCCTTACTTTTTTTGTGAAAAACTTTAACAGTATTATTTTAACTGATATTGATTTAATAACAGTTAATACTGAAATTAAAAAACTTAAACTTTCTCGTGATAAGTTAAATAAAATCACTAAAATTAGAATGGATTATACAGGATTTGAAAAAAACCAATTCTTTGATGATTTTAAAGAGAAAATTATTAATTGTCATTCTTTCGAAAAAATTGATAAGGTTATTAATAATAAGTTGTTAGGATTAGCCAACTACAAATTTTTAAAGGATTATAAGGGTAGTGCCGATTTCATTTATGTTTCCCCGATATATACACAACTTGTATATAATCAAATTTTAAGGGAGTGCGCTATTTTAAGAGAGAATAAATACCCCGAGCACATGCTTAAATATATTGAAAGCATAATGCTAGAAGAAATGGTGAGTATAATTAATCGTTTTAATGATAATATAATTAATACTTTAAATCCAACAGGACAACTAATGGTATTAAGTGATATATTTCAAGTAGATATTGGAACTGATTTTCACTTGAAGATAAAAAATGGGATAAATGATTATGAAGTAATGGAACAAATTTATGAGGATTATAAAAATCAATATGGGATTGGACTTGGGGATTATGGTCTTTTAAATCTTGATGAAAAATTAGCATCATATTTATCTAAATGGTTGATTTGGCCATATGGTAATAAAAGTGCGTTTATCGTTAAGTTAAAAATATATAAAAAAAAGTTATTATAAAGGAGGAATATTTATGAAGTATGTAGCAACTTTTTTAGTACTATTTGCTAGTTATGTAGTATTAGCTGGGATTCATGTACAAGAGTTGATACTTGGAGCAATAGTTAGTGCAATATTAACAATTATTTTGGCGAAACTTGTTAATTACACAATTGACTATCGTTTTCCAGTTAAACTTCTAGTGTTTGTTTTTGCTTATTTACCAGTATTCATTTGGCAATTAATTCTAGCAAACTTTGATGTGGCGAGAAGAGTTTTAAGCCCTAAAATTCCTTTAAATCCAGGATTTGTAAAAATCAAGACGGATTTAAAAGGTGATTTTGCGAAGTTGACATTAGCAAATTCAATTACACTAACTCCAGGAACTTTATCAGTTGACATTGATAATGAATATATTTATGTTCATACAGTTGATGTTAAAGGTAAAACTCTTGAAGAAAACACTAAAAATATTAGTGGTAAATTTGAAAAATTGTTGGGAGGAATATTTAAATGATAGTTTTTGATATTATTGTCTTCTCACTAACTGGGTTAGGAATCTTATTCGCCGTAATTAGATTATTAAAAGGACCTACTCCAGCAGACAGAGTTGTAGCACTTGATACATTTAATATTATTGTTATGGGAGTAATTGCTTTACTTGCTTTTTATTTTAAAAATTCGTTATATTTAGATATTACAATTGTTTACGCCATTTTGTCATTTATTGAAACAATTGTATTTGCTAGATACTTGGAGGGTAATCATGGAGATTGTTAGTTATATATTTATGATAATCGGTGGATTATTTTACCTTTTAGGAGGTCTTGGTGTTTTAAGAATGCCAGATACATTTGATAGAATACAAGCAGGAACTAAAGCAACTACACTTGGTGCATTTACATTATTAATAGGAATAGGAATTGCTAATCCTGATTGGTTATTGAAAATATTTTTAATTATTGTTTTCATAGCTTTATCTAATCCGATTGGATCAAGCGTACTTGCAAAAGCTGCTTATAAAAGCTGTGCATTACCTGAAAATTTAGTACAAGATGATTTAAAAGAACTATTTGGAGGTGAAGATAATGACTCTAATTAGTATTATTGAAATAGTAGTATCTGTCTTATTAATTGTTCTTGCTTTTTTAGCAATAAACTCAAAAACATTAATTAAATCGGTTATGTTTTTATCTTCATTAAGTATGTTAGCAGTTATTGCATTTGTTTTAATGAAATCTCCAGATGTTGCTATAACAGAAGCAGTTATTGGTAGCGGACTCGTTACAAGTTTATTTGTCTTTACATTACTTGCAGTAAGAAAGGCGGATAAAAAAATATGAAAAATTTCTTAGCATTATTATTAACATTATTCTTAGGTTTTCTCATTGTTGCTACATTAGGGAATAATAACTTTTTCCCAGCTTATGGTGATGTAGATGTAACTACTAGAGTAAGTCAAAAATATATTGACAGAAACGTTAACGGTGGATCAGAAGAAGTAATTTATGGACAAGCTACTAATTTAGAAAGTGGTCCAGCAAATACTATCACTGCTATTGTTGCTGATTATCGTAGTTTTGATACATTAGGAGAAGTTACTGTATTATTTGTTAGTTCTCTAGGTGTTGCATTATTACTTGGTGGAGCAAAACAAAAACGTTTAGAATTAAATTTTAAACCTAATTTCATGTTGAAAGTAGGATCTCGTGCTTTATTTGGAATTATTTTAATGACTGGAGTTTATATTGCGATTCATGGTCATTTAACTCCTGGTGGAGGGTTCCCTGGTGGAACAATGATTGCATCATCTGTTTTATTATTATATCTTGCTGATGATGAATTTAGAGCAAAACTAAAAGGATTCAAAATGTTAGAAAGCGCTGCTGGTAGTGCTTATGTACTTATTGGGTTAGCCGGATTAATCTTTGGAGGTTACTTCTTAGTAAACTTATTAGATAACGGTGTTCTTGGTAATTTACTTAGTGCTGGAATGATTCCAATTATTTATGTTTTAATTGGATTAAAAGTTGGTAGTGAAATCTCTGGTATTATTGATAATTTCCTTACAGAGGAGGGTGTTTAAGATGTTACAATATGCTGCTATAGTGTTGATTATGTTAGGTCTATATGGCTTACTCACACAAAGAAATATTATTAAAATTATTATTTCCTTAAACATTTTAGAAATTGGATTAAATTTGTTTATTGTTAGTGTAGGATTTGTAACTGATGGACTTGCTCCTATATTTACAAGTATAAATAACTCTAATCATTTATTATTTGTTGATCCACTTCCTCAAGCATTAGTTTTAACAGCAATTGTTATTGGTGTTGGAACAACAGCTTTAGGACTTGCATTAGCAAAAAAAATATATCAAAAGTATGGAACTTTTGAAATAGACGAAATGGGGGAAGAATAATATGAGTGCAATTTTATTAATTGTTGTTCCTTTACTTGCTGCTTTCGTTTCAATATTATTTAAAAAAGCTTCATCATATATTTTATTAATAGTTTCATTTGCTAGTGTTGTTACACTTAATTATGTACCACTTGAAGTAATTAATATTGGTGGATTTACTGCACCTTATGGTATTAATTTAGTATTAGATAATTATAGTTTAATTGGGCTTTACATTGTAGATTCAATGTTTTTCTTAGTTATTGCTCTAAACTGTATTAAATTTAAGAAACTTTCAACAATATTATTAGTTTCACTTGCAGGATTAAATGGATTATTACTTACTGGAGACTTATTTAACTTATTTGTTTTTCTTGAAGTAAGTGGAATCGCTGCATATTTAATTACTACAACTAATAAAAAACCACTTGCAACATTTAATTATTTAGTAGCAGGAACTGTTGGAAGTAGTTTGTATTTATTCGGATTAATTATTCTTTATGGAATGTTTGGAACATTAAATATGGCAGATATGGCAAATGAAATTGCAATATCTGGTGTTAGTGCTAATGCTCTTGCGTTTCCATTCTTATTAATGTTTATAGGGTTAGGAGTAGAAGCAAAACTTTTACCATTTAATAGTTGGGCTAAAGGAATATTATTATCTGCGAATAAACTAACAGGGCCAATGATTGCTTCAGTTTATGCTGGTGCTACTTTATTTGTTTTTGGAAGAATATTAACAACATTATTTATTTATAGTGATCAACTAGTCTTAGTTTTAAGTGTTATCTTAATTGTTGGAATTATCGCTGGAGAAACAATGGCGTTTAGCAGTAAGAAAATTCGTGGAGTATTACTTTATTCAAGTATTGCTCAAGCAAGTCTTATTGTGATGTTATTTGTTCTTGGAATTACTGGTTGGGCTACAATGATGATCATTGTTAATATTGTTAGTAAATTTATTATGTTCTCAATTGCATCACATACTAACGATGTTCTTGGAACTGATGAGATAGAGGATGTTCAAGGAATGTTTCTTAATAATAAAACAATTGGAGTTGCATTTACTGTTGCTGCTTTAAATATTAGTGGATTACCATTATTTTTTGGTTTTATTGTCAAAATGAATATGCTTACTGATTTATTTGCTAAAGACGGATATTTTCTTGCTGCTGTAATTTTAATTACAAGTGTTATTGAAGGAATTTATTATATGCGTTTAATTCTTAAATTATGGTTTACTGATAAAATAGCTCCAAAAATTAAATTTGAATTTAGTTTTCAATATGTTGTAACTATTTTAGCAGTTTTATTAATTGTATTTGGTCTTTATGCTTCACCGGTTATTGCTTTGAATGATGAAGTTGAAGATACGATAGTATATGAAGGAGGAATCCAATAATGGCGAGTATTGAATTATTATTGTTATTTACATTAGCTGCTGGAGTCCTTGCATTCTTTGCTAGTAAGATACATAAATTACTAGGACCAATAGTTACAATCTTAGCAAGTTTGTTTGTTTTCGTTAGCATTACTTATTTTGGATATAACGGCGAACTTGATATGTCAGTATCATATTTACCATATGTAACATTTGGATTTAGTTATGCTGGATTATTCTTTGCGATTATTGTTACGTTTATTTATTCAATGGTTTCGTTCTATAATCCATTCTTTGCAAAGAAATATAAATCACCAGCTGTTTATTCAATGTTTTACTTGTTTAATTTAGTTGGAATTATTGGAGTTTTCTTTACTAATAATTTTCTTGTTTTGTTTTTCTTCTTTGAATTCCTTGTATGGACAAGTTTCTTCTTGATTTCATTTGGTAAAAGTAGAAAAGCTGCGGTTTCATACTTTGGATTTTCAAGTGTTGGAGGATTATCGTTACTTTATGCTATATTTATTATGCATAATGCGGCGGGTACATTTAACATTGATGCTGGACTTGCTGTAATAAGTGGAACAGATGCAACTCTTGTTTTCATCTTATTTATGATTTCAGCATTTAGTAAACTTGGAGCATTCCCACTACATATTTGGTTACCATTTGCTCATGGTAATGCACCACACCATTTTTCACCGGTGTTATCTGGTGCATTAGTAAAACTTGGAGCATTTGTTGGCGTTATGGGATTATTAAGAATTGGCTCAAGTACATATTTTATTGATGCAATTGGACTTGATACTGCTCATTATATTATTGCTATATTAGGGGCGCTTACAATTGTTTTTGGTACTTTAATGGCAATTAGACAAGATGATGCTAAAAAATTACTTGCTTATAGTTCAATGAGTCATGGTGGATATATTCTTGTTGCTTTAACTTTAGGTTCTAGTTTAGGAATTGCTGGTGGACTATATCATGTTGTCGCTCATGGGTTATCAAGTGCTGCAGCATTCTTAGCAATTGCTGCTGTATCAAGACAAACTGGAACAACTAAGATGAGTGAATTAGGTGGTATGATTCATAAAATGCCAATTACATATGTTGTTTACTTAATAGCTATTATTTCAATGGCAGGAATTCCGCCAATGGGTGGATTTATTAGTAAATGGTTAATTTTCCAAGCTGTTATTGATCAAGGATTAATATTTGTGGCAATTGCCGTTTTCTTTGGTAGTATTGGGTCATTCCTTTACGTTTTCAGACCACTTGCTTCTTTATTCTTAGGACAAGAATTACCAAAATATAAAGATAAAATTAAAGAAGCACCTTTCTTTATGTTAGTTCCAATGCTTATCTTTAGTGTACTTATCATTTATACAGGGGTATTTCCTAACTTTTTCCTAGGATTTATCAATAAGATTATCGTTGAGGTTGGGGTAGCACCAATAACTTTAAATAATGGTGTTATTTATATTTTAAATGGAACATTATATCCAACTTTAATTGCCTCAGTATTTGGAGTTGGAGCAGTTATCGCATTAATCATTTTCTTGATTTTTCCAAAATCAAGAAAGGTTGGATTAATGGATACATATACAGCTGCGGAGTTTATTTATACAGAAGAATTATTACATTATAGTAATAACTTTTATGCACCACTTGAAAGATTATATGAAAAATATATTGATATAATGGAAAACTTTTATGAAGGTGTTTCTAAAAAAGTTAATCAAATTGGAAGATTCTTTAAATATTATTTCTTTTCAAATAAGCCAGAAATTACTGTCTTTTGGATAATAATTTTAATTATAGGTTTACTATTAGGTGGTGACTTATTATGATGTTAAATATCTTAGCTGGAATTGGAATTGCTTTCTTTGGTTTTGTTTTACAAACTAGTGTTGCTGGATTTAATCGAAAGGTTACCGGACGTATTCAAAAACGTTATGGACCAGTTTGGTATCAAGAATTTCGTGATATCTTCAAATTGTTTACAAAAAGATCTGTCACACATGGTTGGATTTTTGATTTTGGAATTATTATGGCACTTGGAGGAACTATTGGAACAGCAATGTTTATTCCATTAACAACACATACATTAGCGTTTGCGGGTTATGATAATTTCTTTATCTATGTTTATTTAATAGCTGTTGGAATGTTAGGAATGGCTATGAGTGCATCAGGTTCAGGGAACCCGTTAGCTAGTATAGGCGTTATGCGTGCTTTAACAACAATGCTTGCGTATGAAGTTCCATTTATGATTGTTGCTTTAACAATTATAAATTTAACTGGAACAAGTAGTTTGACTGAAATTGCTTTAATGCAACAAGGTCAATTTAATTGGTTTGCTATTGCTTTACCACTTGGTGGGATCGTTGGATTTATATCATTAATGGGAATGCTGGGTAAAAAGCCATTTGAAACATATGTTGCTCCTGCGGAAATCGCATCAGGGCCAATGGTTGAATATGGTGGAAAACAACTAGGAATGCTACTTGTTATGCATGAATTAAGTGTTTTCATTGAAGTCTCTTTATTTATGTATTTATTCTTAGGTGGAGCAGAAAGTATTATTATGTTTTTAATTAAATATGTTTTAATTTATACATTTGCAAATATGATATCAAGTGTTAATGGTCGTATGAAAATTGATCAAGTAGTTTTATTCTTCTATAAATGGCCATTAATAATGGCTGTTACACAAGCTGTTATAGCAATATATTTAGGGTGGGTGATTTAAATGAAGTCTACTAAATTTACTAATTACACGGCTAAAGAGGCCGATGCAAAATGGTGGGAAATAGGAAACTATTTCCGTCGTAATTCCATTTGGATGTTGATGTATTGTACTGGTTGTGGAGCAATAGAATTACCACCAGCAATGACGTCTGCTTACGATATGGAACGTTTAGGAATGGGTCCAATGGCCACACCTAGACAAGCTGATGTTTTGTTAGTAACTGGTTACTTATCAGTTAAAACTTTACGTCGTATTATTTATACATATGAACAAATGAGTGAACCTAAATATGTTGTTGGATTTGGATCTTGTACAATTAATGGTGGCGTTTACTTTGATTCGTACGCTGTTATTAATCGATTAGATTACTATATTCCTGTTGATGTTTATGTGGCAGGATGTATGCCTAATACTGAATCAATCTTAAATGGGTTTGTTGATTTAATGGGTATGATGAAAAATAAAACCGCTAATGGTTGGATAAAATATCATGAAAATTATGAATGGTATAAAGCTAATCAAATCCAAGCAGTTGGGGAGGTACATGTCCATGATGAATTCCATGAATAATGTTAAAGAAATCATTAGTACAGTTGAAAAAAACTTTGATTTACTAAATCATGAAATTATTGATAAATATCAAGTTAGTTTAATTGTTAATAAAAAAGAAGTTCATCATTTGTTAGTTTTCTTAAAAACAAATGGTTGGATTCAATTATCGTATTTAACAGCTGTTGATTGGATTGAAGAAAATGAATTTGAATTAGTATATATTGTATTTAACTGGGATAAGCCAGTTCATATTCAAGTTCGCACTAGAATTGAACGTGATGTAGAAAACGCATCAATGGATACGATTTTACCGATTTATCCAGGATGTAAATATTACGAAAGAGAAGTTCATGAATTTTTCGGGATTAAATTCCCAGGAAATCCAGATTATCATAAACAACTTATTTTAGAACAATTTGATGATCTTCCTCCACTTCGTAAAGATTTTGATCCACTTGCTTACGCTGAAAGAAAGTTTCCTAAAAGAGATTATCCTGAAAAGTTTGTTAATCTTGAAGGAAAAGAAAGTGAACAAGCTAAAAGAGATATTACGCATGAACGAGTAGAAAAACTTCGTACAGGAGGTACTAAAAAATGAAAGAAATAAAATTATTTTTAGGTCCTCAACATCCAGGTATGCATGGGAATGCTTCTGTTCATATGTATATTGATGGAGATATTATTAAAAAAGCATATATGTTACCAGGAATGCTCCATCGTGGTTTTGAAAAAGGGATGGAAAGACATTCATGGGTTAATAATATTGGATTAATTCCTCGTGTTTGTGTTGTTGAACCAGATATAAATGAATTTGTTTTTGCTCAAGCCGCAGAAATGATGGCTGGAATTGAAGTCCCAGAACGTGGACAATATATTAGAATGATAATTCTTGAAATGGCAAGAATTATTACACATATTATGGCTTATGGCGGTAGTGGTGGACCAACTGGTAACTATACAGTAATGTATCATGCACAAGAAGATAGAAACCGTATGCTATATATATTTGAAAAAATTACAGGACATCGTGTTTATCATATGTATATAGTACCTGGTGGTGTTCGTAAAGATTTACCAGCTGGTGTTGAAGATGATCTTAATGAATTTATGGATGACTTTGAAAAAAGATATGATGATTACCGCGCTTTAGTTCTTGAGAATCCTTCTGTTTTAAAACGTATTACAAAAACTATTCCACTTCCTGCAGAAGTTGTGTGGGAACTTGGAGTTACCGGAATTGGTATGAGAAGCGCTGTTAATAAACCTTATGATTTACGTAAAGTGAAACCATATTTAAAATATGATAAAGTAGAATTTGATGTTCCAGTTATGGATTATTCAGATGCTAAGGCACGAATTGAATGTAAATTAATAGAAATTTCTCAATCAATAAGAATTATTCGTCAATGTTTTGCTCAAATGAAACCTGGACCTGTTCGTGTACCACTTGATCATGGTCAAGCTATGAGATGGAGAGTACCAAAAGGTCAAGTTTATTCAAGCTGTGAATCAGCTCGTGGTGAATTTGGGTATTATGTAGTAAGTAACGGTGGAACAAATCCTTATCGTGTTGGTGTTAGAGGTGCCAGCTATCCTCAAGGATTATTAGGAATAGAAAAATATTTACCAGGAACACGACTTGATGATGCCGCATTATGGGTTGATACAATGGGTGTATGTGCTCCTGAGATTGATCGATAGGAGTGAGTAAAATGAAAAAACATTATAGTATATTCACGCCGTGGCGTCATTTTAAATATTTATTTAAAAAACCTCTTTCAAAGGAATTTAAAAATATATTTACTAAACATAATGCTAAATATTTAAACGATAATAAAATAATTAAATCAAAACAATATTTAAAATCATCTCCTCGTACTGGAGCCGATAATTTACGCGGATTCCATACGAATGATTGGTCTAAATGTATTGGTTGCGGTACATGTGCTGATATTTGTCCAACTGAAGCAATTGTTATGACAGAACGTCTAGAATTACCTCTTGAAGATGGACATCATCAATTACGCCCTGTTATTGATTATGGACGTTGCTGTTTTTGTGCTCTTTGTGTTGATACATGTACAACTGAATCACTTAAAATGAGTAAAGAGTATGTTTATATTAATAGTGATGCAGATGCCTTTTTACAAATGCCTCGTGAGACTTGGGAAGGTGAAGAAGTAGAAACTGGATGGGTAAAAGATGAAGTAAGTGAATTACTTGATTTAGAACGTGTTCAAATGGACCTTGAGGAAACTAATGAAAGAAAATCTTCTTTTATTGAAATCGTTAGAGGATATAGTAAAGATTTCGCTAAACAAGAAGCTGCTCGTTGTGTTGCCTGCGGTGTTTGTACATCAACATGTCCAGTTCATATGAATATTCCTGAATATATTAAAGCTATTTGGGAAGACGATATCGAAGGTGGATTACGTCAAATTTATGAAACAAATCCATTACCTGGAGTTTGTGGTAGAGTTTGTACGCATAACTGTGAAACATCATGCGCTATTGCTGTTCGTGGTGAAGCAATCGCAATTCGTTGGTTAAAACGTTATATTATTGATTCTGCTCCAGACGATATTTATGAAAAAGTATTAATGGAACCTGTTAGTGAGGTAATTGATGCTAGTGTAGCAATAATTGGATCAGGTCCTGCTGGACTTGGTGCTGCATATTACTTAAGAGTTATGGGTTATAAAGTAGATGTTTATGAAGAAAAACCATTAACTGGTGGAGTTATGAGATATGGTATACCAGCATATCGCTTACCTGATAGCGCTATTGATAAAGATATTAATTTTATTGAATCTATTGGAGTTAATATGATTACTAATACACGAGTAGGTAAAGATATTACAGTAGAACAACTAGAAAAAGATTATGATGCTGTATTCCTTGGAACAGGATTCTTCAAAGCAAGAGCTCTTAATATTCCTGGAGCTGATCATAAAGATGCGATTGGTGCAATGGATTTCTTACCTCAAGTTAGAGATTACGAAAGAGGAATATTAAAATTAGAAGATTTAGATGTAGCTAGATCAGTTGTTGTTATTGGTGGTGGAGATGTAGCATTTGATGTTGCAAGAAGTGCTACAAGAATTCAAATATTAAAATATGGTGAAAGTCATGTAAAACTTACATCACTTGAAGATCAAGATGTACTTCCATGCTCTGAAGATGAATTAATTGAAGGAGCAGAAGAAGGAATCGAATTCTTCTGTGGAAATGGACCTCAAGAAGTTATGGTTAAAAAAGGTAAGGTTACTGGATTAAGATTATGGAAATGTTTATGTATTTTTGATAAAGAAGGAAGATTTAATCCTGAATTTGATAAAGAATGTGAACAAATTATTGAGGGAGAACAAGTTTATATCGCAATTGGACAATCTCCTGATTACAGTTATTTACCTGAATCAATTTCTGAAAAGCTTTCTTTTGCTAGAGGAAAAATTAAAGCCTCTACACTAGGACAAGTTGAAGGAATACCATGGTTGTTTGTTGGTGGAGATATTTTACGTGGACCAGATTTAATTACCGGTATTTCAGATGGACATCGTGCTGCGCAAGGCATTGATGACTATTTATATAAAAAAGCTAAGAAAAAAAATGCATCAAAAACTGTTAAAGCAATGCGTAATGCAGCAAAGGATAATACACCAGCTTTAACTTTAAAACAATTACGTAAATAATACTAAATTAAAAGCTTAATTCTAATTTGAATTAAGCTTTTTTTTTACTAATCGTCAGTTTTTTACAATTATATTTTTAATTAGTATGATTATATGGATTACCAGGATTACCAGGATTATATGGATTACCAGGATCATATGGATTGTCAGGATCATATGGATTGTCAGGATCATATGGATTACCAGGATCATATGGATT
>CAZWIZ010000004.1:69795-75108 GCA_964634385.1 uncultured Candidatus Izemoplasmatales bacterium
CAGGATCATATGGATTACCATTATCATCTGAATCATTATTAGAATTGTTCTCATCTGTCAGATTTAGCAACTCACATTGAATACGATATAATTGTCTAATTGAAAAACTTTTTAGTTCTTCTAAAGAACGAGTGCTATCTAATGCGATTATTTTTCTTATCAATAATAATTTAGCAACACTTATATTATTATTTTTTGCAGTTTGGACAAGTTGATCAATTTGTTCATTAGTAATATTTGAATGTCTTTCTTTTATGACTCTAACGACTGGGCCGTACTTGTTTACTTCATTAGATATCTTTTCTTCAAGTTTAACTTCTAGTCGTCCTCTGACTTCTTCATTTTTGGATTCAACACTAATTAGGATGATATTTTCTTCATCACTCTCAACTATAAAACCGCGTTCATATGCAGAGCGAATAATTATTTCAATTGTTCTATCTAGTGTTAATCCTCTAAATTCTATATCTTTATTCACTATTTCTTCGCCATCAGTATTTATAGCAGTAACATTAATAACCATATCATCTTCATCTAATGTTATTTGGATTGATGGATTAATATCAACAGTAATTGTTGAAGCAACAACTGGAGTACTGGCTTGAGATGAAAATGCTAATACAACTAAAACAACAAGAATAAAAATTGTAGCTAAAGAATATGAAAATCTTTTTAATGATAGGTAATCAAATAAAGATTTTTTTGTTTTTTCAGGAATACGGAAATCATGGGATTTTTTAATTGCATTTAAAGTGTCAGGTGTACGTTCATTAAGTGATTCAACAATTCTTGATTCAATATTTTGTTTTTTCATCTTAGCCACCTTCTTTCTAAACTTCATCTTGAAGTTTTTTAATTGCTTTATTATATATCCAAGTAACAGTTCCAATTGGCTTATTTAATAATTTACCTATTTCGCGGTGTTTAAGATTACCAATAACGTGAAGTAATACAATTTCTTTTTCTGTATCTGATAAAACTTTAAATATTTGATTAATTAATATTTCATTCTCAACAGTACTGGCAGAACTTCCTAACAGGTATTCATTTTCACTTAAATCAATCAGCATTTCTCGTTTGCGACGATTAAATTCGTTAATTGCGAGATTTTTAGCGATAGTAATAAGCCAAGATTTAAAATGAGCTTTTCGTTTATAAGTGTGAATTTTGCTCAATGCTTTTAAGTAAGTATCTTGCATAATATCTTCAGATAATTGATAATCTTTTAAAATCATAAATATTGTATAGAAAACGATATTTTTAGTTTGATAATAAATACTATCAAATGCTTCAATATTTCCATTTTGCAGTTCTTTTATTAATACATTAATATCATTATTGGCCATCTTAAATCACCTCGCTTTTAAAGATATTTTAACATGACAAATTATGATAGTAAAGATAAAATAGTTGTTGAGTAGGTAATATACCTACTCAACGTAATAACTATTTTGTAATTATACTATACTCATTAACTTGATGAATCACTATCATTTTTATCAGATGATCCATTACGTTTTTCTTCCACTCTTTCTTGCCATTTATTGATTCTTTCTTGCCATTTATTTCTTGTTTCTGTTCTTTGAGCATCGTTAATTGCATTAACGCGATTTTCGATTTGTTCATCAGTTAAAGATGGGTTTGAAGATACGTGGTCAATAAATCTTTGTTTAAATTGCTTGAATAATTCTTCCTTTTTTTCTTCTCTTAAAGCAAATTCTTCTTCGCTCATTTGAGATATTTTATCTTGATGATATTCTCTTATTATTTTCATTAAGTCTCTTACTGGCATTGCAATTCCATCTTCAAGTAATAAATCTTCATCAATTGTTTGAGCAAGTAATACTAATTTTAATTTACCAGGTGATACTCCTAATTCATCAGCCTGAGCAATTAAATCTGTTTGTGTGAAGTCTTCTGTTAAAACTTCTCCATTAATATAATTCATTGCCATAAAATGTATAACACGATTTCTTATTCTTTCTTTAAGTTTTGTGGTAAGTTGTTTTTCAGGTTCTGTTTCATCGTCACCAATTACCGTTATTAAAACTGCATTGTCATCACTAGTAACATCAATATACCCACCTTCGGTAGCTAATTCAATAAACAATGCAGCAGCATCTTCGATATTCATACCAACAAAATCAGTATCTACACAAATTATTTCAGCATCTTCATTTAACAAGTTGAATGAAATAACAATATCATTTTCATCAACAATAAATTCAATTGATGGATTAATATCAATAGATACATAAGTGCCTGCCGCTTCAACTTCAACTGGGGGTGCTTCTGTACATGCTGCGATACCAAATAATAATGTTATACCTAGTACTACCATTCCTAATTTTTTAAACATAATAATTCCTCCTTTTTATTTCTCTTCACTATATAAACAAATGAAATCTTGTTTTTGTTGGTAATATTTTTATTTTTTTAGAATGTAATATAAAAAATAGGCAGTAAGTGTTATTATATAATAGATATACGAGGAGTGATATAAATGAAAGTAATAGCTATTGGTGGTGATGCTTTATCAATGAGTGCTGTTAGCAAACTTAGACGATTAGATAAGGATGTTGAAATTATCGTTTATGAACAAGGAATTGTTTTGAGCTATGGTGCTTGTGGAATGCCTTACTATATTAGTGATGAAATTAAAGATGCTAAAAAACTTATCGCAAGAACAAAAGAACAATTCGCAAAAATGGATATTATAGTTCACACACTACATAAAGTAATTAATGTTATTGATGGAAAAAACGAAATTGAAGTTTTAAATATTAAAACAAATAATACATTTTTAGTTAAATATGATTATTTAATAATTGGTACTGGAGCAAGCGCTATTATTCCCCCATGGAAAAATGTTAATTTAGAAAATGTATTTAAACTTAGTGTTTATGAAGATAGTATTATAATAAAGGATAAAATTAATAGTGAGAAAATTAACAATGTTGTAGTTATAGGTGGAGGATTTATTGGTATTGAAATGGTTGAAGCTTTTCTTACTAGAGGATTAAAAGTAACGCTTATTGAACTTGATAAACAAATATTAAGTGTCTTAGATCCAAACATGACTATTTCTCTTGAAGAACATTTAAGAAGTAAAGGTGTTTCTTTACAACTAAACGAAGAAGTAGTTGGTTTTGAAGGTGAAAATAAAGTTAATAAAGTAATAACTAATAAAGGATCATATGATGCAGATTTAGTTTTAATAAGTGTAGGAGTTAACCCTAATACATCATTTTTAAAGAATAGTAATATTATTTTAGAAAAAGGAGCAATAGTTGTCAATCGAAAAATGCAAACGAGTATAAATAATATTTATGCTGGCGGAGATTGTAGTATGATATATAATTTAGTAGTTAAAGAAAATAGATATTTGCCAATGGGAAATAATGCCAATAAACAAGGAAGAGTTATTGCTGAAAACATAAGTGGACGAGATTTTGAATTTAGTGGCGTTTTAGGAACTATTGTTATAAAAGTTATTGATATGGAAGCTGCTAAAACAGGTATTATTGAAAAAGAAGCTATTAAACTTGGACTTGATTTCAATACTGTAACTATTACTGGTAAAAACCATGCAGGATATTATCCTAATGCACAACCAATAACTGTGAAAGTAATTTATAATCAAAAGACAAAAGTTATTTTAGGAGCTGAATTAGTTGGCTATAAGGATACTGCTTTAAGGATAAATGTTTTCGCAGTAGCTATTCAAAAAGAAATGACAACGAAAGAATTAGGATTTTTAGATTTAGCTTATGCTCCACCTTTTGCTGGAGTTTGGGATGTAATTGCTGTTGCATTAAATAAAGTTAAATAGTAATTCTTGAACTGCTTATTTGTGTATAAATCTTTATGCATACATGTTATAATAGAGTATAATAATTATTCGAGGTGGTTTAATGAATTATCGATTTAAAGTTCAAAATAAAGAAATGGATGACTTATTTGAAGCTGTTTTAAAATTAGAAACAATAGAGGAATGCTATCAATTCTTTGATGATTTATGTACAATTAATGAACTTGAAGCATTTGGCCAAAGGTTAACAGTTGCAAAAATGTTGAATCTAAAACATACTTATCAAGAAATAGAAAAAGCTACAGGTATTAGTGCAGCTACAATAAGTAAAATATCAAAATCATATTTTTATGGACCTGGTGGATATAAGATGATTATTGATCGGTTAGATAAATAGAATACTTTCTATATACATATTGAATGGGGAGAGAAATATTATGAAAATAGTAGTTTTGATGGAAAATAAGGCAATTAATGAAAAATTAAAAAGTGCTCATGGATTAAGTATGTATATTGAACATAAGAATCATAAAATATTATTTGATGTTGGACCAAACAATGATTTAATTAAAAATGCTAAAATATTAGGAGTTGATCTAACTAAAGTCGATACAGTTGTAATTTCACATGGCCATTATGATCATGGAAGAGGATTAAAAAAATTTATGCAAATAAATTCTTTAGCTACAATTTTCGTATCAGAAGATATTTTTAATAAGCATTATAAAAAAATCGGATTGGTTCGTATTCAAATAGGACTAAAAAAACCGCAAAAATTAGATCGATTTGTATTTATAAATACAAATACAAATTTAACAGATGATATAAAAATTTATTCAAAAATAAAAAATACTAAAAAAGTCATAGGAGATAGTTCTTTATATGCAAAAATCAATCACGAAATAGTAATCGATGATTTCAATCATGAAATATATATGGTAATTAAAAATGAAAAAAATAATGTTCTATTTTCAGGTTGTTCTCATAAAGGAATAGAAAATATTATTAATGAAATAGAAAAACAAGACAAACAGTCAATAACTCATGTCTTAGGTGGATTTCATATGTCTCATTATGATCCGCAAGATTTAATTCAAACAACTTATTTAAAAAATTTAGGACAAAGATTTTATAATAAAAAAACACAAACTTATTATTCATGTCACTGTACTGGAGATAATGCCTTTGAGGCATTAAAACCACAAATGAAAGAAAAACTTGAAAGAATTAAAACAGGTAGTATTATAAATTTATAAAAAAGTGGAAAATCTTTCACTTTTTTATAAAAATCATTTGTTTTTATCAATTTTATTGTATAATAATATAAGTGATGCCAGTATGGTGGAATTGGTAGACACGCTAGACTCAAAATCTGGTGGCTTTACGGCTGTGTCGGTTCGACTCCGACTACTGGTACCAAATTTATTTATTAGCGCTTTTATAAGCGTTTTTATTTTAACTAAATTATTCAACAGTGTTTTATATTTATTACCCTTTTAAAA
>CAZWIZ010000004.1:75208-87627 GCA_964634385.1 uncultured Candidatus Izemoplasmatales bacterium
CTTTTAAAAAAACTTTATGCATATATGGTATTTGTGATATAATCACATAGAAGACATTTAGAAAAGAGGACTATTTTTATGAACTATAAAAAACATGAAAATCTTCAACAAATGATAAAATTTTTATTATTTTCAATGTCAGCTGGAACAATACAAGCTTTAACTTTTACATTATTATTTGAATTGGTCGGATTTATATACTGGCCAGCGTATTTAATCGCTCTGATTTTATCAGTTGTTTGGAATTTTACTTTAAATAGAAAATTCACTTTTAAATCAGCCGCAAATATTCCAGTAGCTATGACTAAAATAGCAATTTATTATGCAATTTTCACACCAATATCAACTTGGTGGGGGGACGCATTAACTAAAATAGAATGGAATGAATATTTAGTATTGTTTTTAACAATGGTAACAAATCTTATTACTGAATTTTTAGTAACTAAATATATAGTGTATAAAAACCAAATAAATACTGCAGTAGAATAAAGTATAAATAAAAATTTAAAATTCGAAAGAATTAAATCATAAAGCTATTTTTTATTATTTTATGATATAATAGAATAAAATTGTATTTTAATAGTCTTGAGGTGGAGTTATGATTGAAAAGAATTATCAAGAAGTTTTATCTTATCTATATGAAGGTGTTTACGTAGTTGATTCTAAAAGAAAAATAATTTTTTGGAATCGCGGAAGTGAAGAAATAACAGGCTATAAAAGCGAAGAAGTTGTAAATAAGTTTTGTTATAATAATATTCTTCAACATGTTGACTACGAAGGTAAACAATTGTGTATGGGTGGATGTCCTTTACATCATACACTCGCAACAGGAGAGATAACAGAAACTCCTGTTTTTCTTCATCATCGAGATGGACATCGTATTCCTGTTACTGTGAAAGCAATCCCGGTTTACGATGATGATGGTAATATTGTGGCAGCTATAGAAGTGTTTACTGATTCAAGATATAGAAAATCTTCATATGATGAAAACAGAAGATTAAAAGAATTACTAACAATAGACGTATTAACGAGTATATCTAATAGAAGATATTTAGAATTTCATCTTAAAAACACAATTTCTGAGGCAAAAGAGTTTAATTTAAAATTTGGAGTATTATTTATTGATATTGACCATTTTAAAAATGTAAATGATACTTATGGACATAATGTAGGTGACGAAATATTAAAACTAATCTCTCAAACATTAAAAGCTAATGTTAGAGGAGACGATAAAATTGGAAGATGGGGAGGAGAAGAATTTGTCGCAATACTAAAAGTACATAATGAATTGGAATTACTTAGCATTGCTGAAAAAATTCGTTTCCTAGTTTCCGAATCTTCATATAAACTTAATAATAAAGAAGAATTAGCCGTTACTATTTCAATTGGAGGATCAATGTACAGTGCTAACGATGATTCAAAATCACTTATTTCTCGTGCAGATGCTAATATGTATATTTCTAAAGAAACAGGAAGAAATAAAGTAACTATAAAATAGACTTGAAAGTCTATTTTTTTACTTCAGTAATGACTTATGGTTCTTATTATGTTACAATCGTAAATGTAGAATTTAATATTAAAAACGCAGGGAGTGTAAAAATGAAAATAATAGCTGTAAATGCAGGAAGTTCATCTTTAAAGTTTCAACTTTTAAATATGCCACAAGAAAAGGTAATTATTAGTGGTATAGTTGAAAGAATTGGAATTGGAAATTCAGTACTCAAAATAAAACTAAATGATAAAAAAATAGTTGAAACATTAGAAGTTCCAAATCATAGTATAGCGGTTAGTATAGTTTTGAAAAAATTGATTGAATTTAAGGTTTTAAAATCATTAGATGAAATTGATGGAGTTGGACATAGAGTTGTTCATGGAGGAGAAAAATTTACCGATTCAGTTATAATAACTAATGAAGTAATCAAAGCAATAGAAAAAGTAAGTGATTTAGCACCTCTTCATAATCCAGCAAATCTTATTGGTATACATGCATTTCAAGAAGCTTTACCTCGTTTGAAAGCTGTTGCTGTATTTGATACAGCATTTCATCAAACGATGGAAAAAGAAGTTTTCTTATACGGTGTTCCATATGAATGGTATACAAAATATGGTGTAAGAAAATATGGCTTCCATGGTACAAGTCATAAATATGTAAGTTTAAGAGCTGCAGAACTTATGGGTAAAAAACCTGAAGATGTTAATGTAATTGTTTTACATCTTGGTAATGGTGCTAGTTTATGTGCTGTAAAAGGTGGAGTTAGTGTTGATACATCAATGGGATTAACACCATTAGCTGGTATTTTAATGGGAACAAGAAGTGGAGATATTGACCCTGCAATTGTCGAATTCATGTGTGAAAAAGAAGGAAAAACTGTTGGTGAAGTAATAAATGATTTAAATAAAAAGTCTGGATATTTAGGAATGAGTGGTATTTCTAGTGATTCAAGAGATTTGTGGTCTGCAACGCATTCTGGAGATAAACAAAGCTTTTTAACAATAAAAAAACAAGTGAAAATGATATGTGACTATATTGCTGCTTATTATGTAACAATGGGCTCAGTTGATGCGATTTGCTTTACAGCTGGAGTTGGAGAAAATGCTATTTTTACAAGACAACTAATTGCGAAACGATTGGCACCACTTGGAGTTGAGTTAGATAGTGAAAGAAACTTTATTAGAGGTGAAGAATGTTTAATATCGACCGATAACTCGAAAATCAAATTATTCTTAATTCCTACTAATGAAGAAGTAGTAATTGCTAGAGATACAATGAGACTTACAAAATAGCAGGATTTTCCTGCTATTTTTATTAATTGATTAAGGAGGTATAGTTTTATGAATATTACAATTGATGAAAATATAAAAAATATCACAAATGATTTTTATATAGGAGTATTAGAATGTAATGTATTAGTATATAATGAATTAACTGTTGGTGAAATTATTAATGAACTTGAAGATGATATTATGAATAATATCAAAATTAATGATGTAATTAATTTGGAAAATATAATTGATGGAAGAAATGCTTATAAAAAGTATGGAAAAGATCCAAGTAGATACAGATTAGCAGTAGAATCATTGTATAGAAGAATATCGAAGGGAAATAAACTTTATCGTATAAATAACATTGTAGATATTGGTAATATTATATCTATAAAAACAAAAAAATCAGTTGCTGTTTTAGACTATTTTAAAATACAAGGTGATATAAAGATTAGATTAGGTTTGAAATCAGATGAATTTTATGGAATTGGAAGAGGAAGAATCAATATTGATAGTGTCCCATTATATGAAGATTCGATTGGTCCTTTTGGCTCAACTACAAGTGATACAGAAAGAACGATGATTACAAATGAAACTAGTAAAATTCTTTTATTCATAATCTCATTTAGCGGAATACAAAATTTAGAAAAAGAATTAGATGAAGCAATCAATTTATATCGTAAATACGGAAATGGATCAAAGTTTTCAAAATATATTTTATAGATGATTATTAAATAATATTTCTTTTCTGAAATATTTGTATATATATTTTTAATAAATAGTATTAAATAATAAAATAATGTTGTTTGCTATCATATAAACAATATTATGATAATATAATTAATATAAACTATGTTTTAATTATATAGTTACATACAATATAAATATATATAAAATTTTAACAGAAATAACAAATTATTTTGTCTTTTAGTGCTAAATAGTATAAAATATATAGTATACGAGGTGGTGCAATGTCGAAAATAGAATTAGTTTTATCAAAACTAAGAAGTATATCAGTATTAGTTTCCATTGGAACTTTTGCTTTTTTTGTTATAACTTTTGCATTTGCTGTTATAAATGGTAAAATCAATTTTACTACTGGTGTTTATGATGTAGGTTATGAGACATTGCTAATATTATTTTTCATTATATTTTTAGGTGCATTAGTAATCGCACGTGCAATAGATTTATTTTTACAACGTGAAGCAAAATTAATGGATGTTAGTGAATATCGAAAAAGTCTAAAACAAAAAGAAGAAGTTTCGTTTTCACAAACTAAAATATATAGTAACATTATAAAAACTAAAAAATCAAAATATCCAGAAGAAGCACCCTCTAAAGGACTAAACAAGACAAAAAAAGATATTTTTGATAATAATAACTTTGTAGAAACAGAAAACTTAAAAGATACAATAACTAATAAAAAAATTAAAGAAACTGATCAATTAGTATTATATAAAAGCGGACTTATTGAAATAGTTGCTAAGGAAACTAACTTAAGTAAAGTAAAAGCAAAATTATTAATTAATTCAACTTTATCGATTATTACTGAACAACTAAAAAATGAAAATGAAGTTAAAATAGGAAAGTTTGGAAGATTTAAAAAGGTTTTTGTTAAAGCTAAGGATGAAACTAATCCTACTAATGGTAAGGTTATAAAAGTTTTAGATGGATATACAGTAAAGTTTTATGCTGACAAAATATTTAAGGATATGATAGCTCTAGATACAATGCAAGTAAGTAATAATGCTTTACAATCAAATCAATCGGAAATAGAAGAAGAGTCGCAAATAAAAGAAAAATCAGTAATTGATAAAAAACTAGAAATAGAAGAAAAATTAGAAACTGAAGAGATTCCGAAAAAAGTAGTATCTAGAAAACCTCCGAAAGTTAAAATAGTAACTAAAACGAAAACTGATTTTATCGAAATAATAGCCTCATCAGGAGAAATAAGCAAGAATAAAAGCAATAAATTCCTAGCTGCTTTTAGTAAGGTTATTACTGAAGAACTAGTTAATGACGGAGAAGTTGAATTAACTGGATTAGGTAAAATGATAACAATCGTTATGCCGGCTAAAGATGCGGTTAATCCCCAAACCCAACAAAAGATTATTGTACCTTCACATAAACAGGTAAGATTCCGGTTTTTAAAAGAATTCAAAAATAAATTTAATTAACCAAAAAAGACAAGAAAATCTTGTCTTTTTTTTTGGTAGTTTTTCTTGGAATTTAACAATAATATGATATGATATGATTATGTTGAGAAAGATGGTGATGAAATGCTTTTCATAGATACAAGAACAAATACAATTAATCACTGTGCGTTTTATTTTGGATTAGAGGAGTATTTAATTAAAGACTATGACTATAAAGGTGATGTTTTTTTATTATGGAATGTTGAGCCTACTGTCATGATAGGTAGACATCAAATTACAGATATGGAAATAGATGCAAACTTTGTTAAAAATAATAATATTCATATAGTTAGAAGAAACAGCGGTGGTGGAGCAGTTTATACTGATCAACATTGTTTACAGTTTTCTATAATCACAAGTAATAAAAGTCATTTTGATATTTTTAAAGGAAAAGTAAACAAAATTGTTGATGCTATAAGAAAACTAGGAATTAACGCGGAATTTACAGGTCGTAACGATATACTAGTAAATGGTAAAAAATTTAGTGGCAATGCTGAGTATATTTATAAAGAAAGAATGGTTATGCATGGAACAATACTATTTAATACTAATTTTAGCAATTTAATTGGTAGTTTAACACCAGATAAAGCAAAATTAGATACACACGCTATTAAAAGTGTTAAATCAAGAGTTATTAATATTGGAGATTTATTAGATATTAATATGAATGAGTTTTATAATTTTCTAGTTGAAGAAATAGCTACAAGTAAAATTGATTATCAAACACTTGATTTAGAAAAAGTAAAAGATTATAGTAAGAAGTTTTATACAGATGAATGGAATTATGGGAAAAGTCCAAAATATGAAATTTCTAACAAATTAAAATTTGATGCAGGTAATATTTCAATTAATGTTAAAGTAAAAAATGAGATTGTTAAAGATCTTAAAATAAATGGTGATTTTTTCACTCTGAAAAAAATCGAAGATTTTGAAAAAAACTTTATAGGGGTTAAATATAATTATGTTAGTTTTCTTGAAGTTTTAAAGAAAAATCGAGTAATGTATTTTATTTACAAACTCCAAACAAGCGAATTTTTAGAATTATTTTTTGGTAAGAAAAAGAAAACAAGATTAAGTAAACCTAGTTATCTTAAGATTGATATGAAAAATCTCAATCATGAAACAAAAAAAATAAGAGATTTACTTAAAGAATACAACCTTTATTCAGTATGTCAAGAAGCAAATTGTCCTAATCAGTTAGAGTGTTTTTCAAACAAAACAGCGACATTTATGATTTTAGGAAATCATTGTACAAGAAATTGTGCTTTTTGCAATATCTCAAATGATAGGCCATTAAAAGTTGATCCTAATGAACCTGCGAATATTCTTAAAGCAGTTAATGTAATGGATTTGTCACATCTTGTAATAACATCTGTAACAAGAGATGATTTAAAAGATTATGGCTCGGATCAATTTGTTAAATGTATTCAATTAGTGAAAAAAGAAAGACCTCAAACGACAATAGAAGTACTAATTCCTGATTTTATGGGAGATTACGATTCATTGAAAAAAGTAGTTGATGCAGCACCGGATGTCATTAATCATAATTTAGAAACAATTGAACGACTATATCCAGGATTTAGAGATCGTGCAAGTTATAAAAGGAGTTTGAATTTATTGAAAACTTCCAAAGAAATTGCACCCAATATATTAACTAAATCAGGGATAATGGTTGGAATTGGTGAAACAGTTGAAGAAGTACTAGCTTTAATGGATGATTTAAGGAGCGTTAACTGCGATATTATAACAATAGGACAGTATTTAAGACCATCTATGAAACATGCTGAGGTAAAAGAATATGTTAGTTTAGAAACATTTGATTTATATAAGAAAAAAGGTATTGAAAAAGGTTTTAAATATACATCAAGCGGGCCTCTAGTAAGAAGTTCATACCAAGCACGAAAACAATTTGAAGGAGATTGATTATGAAAAAAACAGTTCTTTATGATTCACATCTTAAATCAAATGCAAAAATGGTTGATTTCGCAGGATTTATGATGCCAGTTGTTTACACTTCAATTTCAAATGAACACATGTACGTAAGAGAAAAAGCAGGAATTTTTGATGTTTCTCACATGGGGGAATTTTATGTTAAAGGGGTAGAAGCTGAAAAATTTGTAGATTATATTTTTACTAATGATGTTTTAACACAAAAAGAACATCAGGTTTTATACGGAATGATGTGTTATCCAAATGGTGGTGTAGTTGATGATTTATTAGTTTATAAAGTTAATAAAGAATCATTTATTATGATTGTAAATGCTTCAAATATTGATAAAGACTTTGCTTGGGCTACAAAAAATAATACATTTAATTGTACTTTAACAAATGAATCAGAGAAAATTTCAGAAGTTGCTTTACAAGGTCCACTTGCTGAAGAAATTCTTAATCCAATGACAGATTACGATTTATCAACTTTACCATTTTTCACATTTCAATATGTTAAAATAAATGGAAAAGATGTTTTAATATCTAGAACTGGATATACAGGCGAAGATGGGTTCGAAATATATGGAGACCATAATAAAATAGTTGAATTATGGAATGAAATTTTAGAATCAGGAAAAGATAATATAGTTCCTTGTGGTCTTGGTTGTAGAGATACACTTCGATTTGAAGTAGCACTTCCTCTTTATGGAAATGAACTTTCAAAAGATATTACACCGCTAGAAGCTGGACTTAGCTTTGCGGTAAAATTAGAAGCTGGTAATTTTATTGGTAAAGATGTTCTTGTTAAACAAAAACTTGAAAAAACCAAAAGAAGAATAGTTGGATTATCAATGATTGATAAAGGAATTATTAGACATGGTTATAAAGTTTATCATAATGACACGCTTGTTGGTGAAGTAACCACAGGATATAAATCACCTAGTACTGGAGAAACAGTTGCTATGGCAATGATAGATAGACCTTATGATAAATTGAAAACAGAATTATTAGTAGATGTTCGTGGTAAAAAGAAAAAAGTAATAGTAAGAAATAAAAAATTCTATAAAAAAAGTTATAAGAATTAAATACAAATAATAGGAGGAAAATTAATGAGTAAAATAGTAAAAGGGTTATATTATACAAGTACTCACGAATGGGTGAAAGTAGAAGATGAGTTTGCATTTATTGGAATAACTGATTATGCACAAGATAGTTTAGGTGAAATAGTTTTTGTTGAATTACCTGAAGAAGAAGACCAAGTAGAAGCAGGAATAGAATTTTCCGCTATTGAATCGGTTAAAGCAGCATCAGATATTCTTAGTCCAGTAACAGGTATTATTGTTCTTGTTAATGATGAATTAGAAGATAGCCCAGAATTAATAAATGAAGATCCATATGAAAATTGGATTATTAAAGTAGAACTTGAAGATAAAACAGAATTAAATAAATTATTAGATTCCGAAGAATATAAAGAAATCTGCGAATAGGAGGGGTTTATAATGTTTAAATATTTACCTCATACAGAAGAAGATATAAAACAAATGCTCGAGGTAATAGGTGTAAACAGTTTAGATGATTTGTTTAGTGAAATTCCTAGTAAACTACTTGGAAAGGGAATGAATATTCCTGCTTCACATAGTGAATTAGAAATCCATAGAAGATTTGCTGAATTAGCAGCTAAAAATAAAGTATTAATACCTTTTGTTGGTGCTGGAGCATATGATCATTATACTCCTTCAGTAATTAATCATATTATTCAAAGACAAGAATTTCTAACTGCCTATACTCCATACCAACCAGAAATATCACAAGGTACTCTTCAATATATTTTTGAATACCAAAGTATTATTGCTGAATTAACTGGAATGTATGTATCAAACGCATCAATGTACGATGGTGCTACCGCTACGGCTGAAGCAATGCTTATGGCGACACATGTAAAAAAAAGAAATAGTATTTTAATTTCTAAAACTGTAAATCCTAATATTATTAAAGTAGTAGAAACTTATGCTTTATATAAAGGATTTACTGTTGACTATATTGAAGAACAAAATGGAATAACAAATTTTAAAGATTTTAAATCAAAAAATTCTTCTGATTATGCTGGATTAATAGTTCAAAACCCTAATTTCTATGGTATTGTTGAAGATTATTCAATGTATCGTGATATTTTAGATGAAACAAAAGGGTTATTTATTATGAATCATGATTTAAGTGCCTTAAGCATTTTGAAAACGCCAAAAGAATATGGTGTTGATATTGCGGTAGGTGATGGACAAACTTTAGGTATCCCATTATCTTTTGGTGGTCCTTATATTGGTTATATGGCAACAACAAAAAAACTTATGCGTAAGATGCCTGGAAGAATTTGTGGAGTTACACATGATTCTGAGGGTAAAAGAGGTTATGTTTTAACCTTGCAAGCACGTGAGCAACACATTAGAAGAGAAAAAGCTAGTTCTAATATTTGTTCTAATCAAAGTTTATTAGCTTTATTTGTGACAGTTTATACTGCTATAATGGGTAAAGATGGAATTAAAGAAGCTCAAATAAACTCAGTTAATGCAACACATTATTTGTATGAAGAAATTATTAAATTACCTAAATTTAAAGAAGTTTTCAAACACGATTTCTTTAAAGATTGCTTGATTGAAACAACTTTAGATCCAAAAGTTATAAATAATGAACTTTATAAAGAAGGAATTTTAGGTCCTTTATCACTTGGTAAATATGATAAATCAAAAAGACAATTACTTTTATTTTCAGCTACTGAAAAAAGAAGTAAACAAGAAATTGATAAATTAATCAGTATATTGGGGGCATTATAATGTTTTATGATAAATTGATATTTGAAATTTCAAAAGCAGGAAGAAAAGGATTCTCATTACCAAAAAGTGAATTTAAAAATCATTATTTACCAAATAATTTATTAAGAGAAGAAACAGCTATTTTACCAGAAGTTAGCGAACTTGAGGTTGTTAGACATTATACTAACATTTCCTTTAAAAACTTTGGTGTTGAAAAAGGATTTTATCCATTAGGTTCTTGTACAATGAAATATAATCCAAAAATTAATCAAGACATTTCTAATATGCCAGGATTTAATTTACATCCATATCAGCCTCATGAATCACTACAAGGTATTTTAGAAATATATTATGAAACACAAAGAATTTTAAGTGAACTAAGCGGATTAGATACATTTTCATTAAATCCTTATGCTGGTGCACACGGTGAATTAGTTGGATTAATGATTATGAAAAAATATCATTTAGATCGTAATGATTTAAAAAGAAAAATTGTTATTATTCCTGATTCTTCTCATGGAACAAATCCCGCTAGTGCTGTAACGGCTGGATTTATCCCTCTTGAAGTGAAATCAAATAAGGATGGAACAGTTAATCTTGAAAGTTTAAAAGAAATGATGAGTGATGAAATAGCTGGTATAATGATGACTAATCCTAATACTACAGGTATTTTTGAAAAAGATATTTTAGAAATAGCTGAATTAATTCATAATGCTGGAGGATTACTCTATTATGATGGTGCTAACTTAAATCCAATTTTAGGAATTGCTCGTCCAGGTGATATGGGATTTGACATTATGCATATTAATCTTCATAAAACATTTTCAACTCCACATGGTGGAGGAGGGCCAGGAAGTGGACCTGTTGGTGTTGTTAAACACTTGGTTAAATATTTACCAATTCCAGTAATTAAAAAAGTTGACAATAAATTTATTATTGAAGATTCAAACGAAACAACAATAGGACAAATATCTCATTTTTATGGAAATATAGGTGTTGTTATAAAAGCATATACATATTTATTAACTATGGGTAAAGAAAACATTTCAGATGTTGGACGTTTAAGTGTTCTTAATGCAAACTATATTAAAGAATCATTAAAAGATGATTATTTATTACCAATTAAAGGGTTATGTAAACATGAATTTGTTTTTGATGGATTAATTGATAAATCAGCACATGTTACCACATTAGATGTGGCTAAAAGATTACTTGATTATGATGTTCATCCACCAACAATTTATTTTCCATTAATCTTTAAAGAGTCTTTAATGATTGAACCAACTGAAACTGAAAGTAAAGAAACACTAGATAGTTTTATTAATGTTATGAAAACAGTCGCAGAAGAAGCAAGAACTAATCCTGATCTTGTTAAAGGAGCTCCATATAATACAGTTGTTAAGAGACTTGATGAAGCACAAGCTGCTCGTAAACCAATTGTAAAATATCGTGATTTATTAGAATGAAAGATTTAGTAATTATTGGCGCAGGGCCAGGTGGATTTGATACTGCTATTTTTGCTAAGGAACATGGTCTAGATGTAACATTAATTGAAAAGCATAAGGTTGGAGGAACTTGTCTTAACTATGGCTGTATTCCAACTAAGGCGTTATATCATAATGCTTTAAGTATTAAAAATATGAGTGAATTAAATGTTTTTGGAATTAAAGTAGATAATTATGAAATTGATTATGACGTAATTAAAAGTAGAAAAGAATCAATTGTTTCATCACAAGTTAACAATGTTTTAACAACATTAAAAAAATTAAAGATTGATTTAATTGAAGGAGAAGCATCAATTATTTCTAATAATGAAATTGAAGTAAACGGAGAAATAATTAAGACTAAAAATATTATTATTGCGACAGGATCTATTTCAAAGAGGATATCTTTTGAAGGAGATAATCTAGATATAATTCACGATTCAACTGATATTTTATCGTTAAATGTTTTTCCTCGAAAAATGTTAATTGTCGGCGCTGGAGTAATAGGTTGTGAAATAGCGACAATATTTAATAACTTTGATTCAGAAATTACATTAGTTGAATATGAACCAGAGATTTTACCACCGCTTGATCAAGATATTAAAAAGCGTGCTCGTAATTTATATAAAAGACAAGGTATTAAAATATATACAAAATCAGCTTTTAAATCAGTTGTTAAAAGAGATGGATTGTATTACGCAACAATTGAGAGTAAAGGTAAATTAGTAGAAATAGAAACTGATTATATATTACTAAGCACTGGACGTGCACCTAGTTTTGGAAATCTAGACTTAGATTCGCTAAATATTGAATATACAAAGATGGGGATTAAAGTAAATGAAAATTTCCAAACATCTGTTAAAAACATTTACGCAATTGGTGATGTTACCGGAATACTTATGTTAGCTCACAAAGCAACGTATGATGGATATAAAGCTGTTAGTAATATAATAAACAAAGATATGGATATTAATTTTAATTTAGTTCCAAGCGTTGTATTTAGTTTCCCTGAAATAGCAAGTGTAGGAGTTACTGAACAAGAATTAAATAATACGACATATCGCACTAATAAATATTTATTTAAAACAAATGCTAAAGCTGAATGCTCAAATGAAACATCTGGCTTTATAAAAATGATTGTCAATGAAGAAGATATTTTAGTAGGTTGTCATATTATTGGGACACATGCATCTGATTTAATTCATGAAGTTACATCGATAATGTATACAAAGATAAGTATT
>CAZWIZ010000005.1:0-82362 GCA_964634385.1 uncultured Candidatus Izemoplasmatales bacterium
AATTATATAAATATTACTTATAAATCAATAAAAAGATAAAATGATGAACTACAATTTAGAAGTCATTTACTAGCATCTTTTTTTGTGATAAAATAAGTTAGAAGGAGTGATTTTATGAATGCTAAAATTATTCAAGTAGGTGGATTTTTTGGAATTGTTTTTTCTGTTAATAAAGGTGAAAAGCAAATGATTAGTTCATTATCTAAGGGGGAGCTTAATTTAGAGGGAAATGAAATTATTACTTTCTATGATAGACTTCTAAAAAAATGTACTGTTGATTTAGCTAAGTACGAAAGAGATATAACCATTTATGCATTTTCTACAAAAGGATCAGTGCGAGGAGCAATATCAGCAATAATAATTTATCAGGATGAATTTGTAGATTTGATAAATGAATAATATCTGCATTATAGGTCTCCAACACCGTTAGTATAATTTGAAGTCATTTACTGGCTTCTTTTATTATGATGTAATATAATTTAAAGCGATTTCTTCATGGATCATAACTTTCTCAATTATCTTTTTTGCCTTATGTTTAACAGAAGGATTAGCATTGTCTTCAATTTCAGCAACTGCAGATAAATATTCTTCTTTAGCTTTTGTAAGTTTACTAATCAGTTTAGCCATTTTAACCCTCCTTTTAATAAAAATTAATTGTTAAATCGCTCTTCTAAGGCGTCGGTCGGGGGTTCGAATCCCTCCCGGAATGCCATTTGTAAGCAAGGTAGTAAAGCCGTTTATCGGTCTTACTACTTTTTTATTTAGTCTTTTTACCCGAGCAACGCCCTGTGAGGCGTTTGATATTGATGGTATAATTTCATTCGTAGCTAAACTGCTTAGGTTAGTCTTTATATGACATTTAATATACTCATAGAATTTCATATTATTGCCTTGATTATAACAAATTTATTTAACTGTAATAACTTAGAAGTCATTTACTTGCTTCTTTTTATATTTGATATAGTAATCTGCTAGACTCAAACTCACTATTTCATGTTAAAATTTTTAAAACAATAAACTTCTTAGCTTCGATTTTTATGGTATAATATTAAAGAAGGAGATGTATATATGAAGAATAAATTTATTGTATTTAATGTTATTGTATTTGTTGTTTTTCTTGTTCTGTTTAGTATTGGGGGATCAATTGTTAATGAAGTTAGTTATACTTTTGCAGGAAACTCTTTTCTGAATCAGGTAGATGGTGAAAATTACCATTTTACTGGTTTAATACTTCAAGTATTTTCAGCAATAGGTATTCTCATTCAGTTGGTTTTTGTGAACAAAGAGTTGCAACATGAATAGAAGTCATTTACTGGCTTCTTTTTTTATGTTAAAATATTATTAAAGTATATTATAAAAGAGATTCAGTAGTTAATGAATTGTCTAATTAGGTATAAAAAAGAATATTTCTATTACTATTGACAAAGGTTATCAAATTTGATAACATAAAGGGGACTTATATGTGGGATGTTGAATTTTTCAAGAATAATAAAGGTGAAGTACCTGTAGAGGAATTTTTAGACTCAATTAGTGATGTCAAACTACGAGCGAAAATGGTTAAAGAAATTGGATTATTAGTAGAATTTGGTAGTAAATTAAGAGAACCACATACTAAACCAATTAACGATGATAGAGGTAGCATGTTTGAACTAAGGGCTAAACAATCCTCAAATATTTCAAGAGTTTTTTTCTTCTATGTTAAAGGAAAGAAAATAATCTTATTAAATGGTTTTGTTAAGAAATCAGATAAAACTCCAAAAACACATATTAATTTGGCATATAAATATAAGAAAATGTACGAAAAGAGGTGTAAAGATGAGAAATAGTAGTTTTGCAGAATACAAAAATAAAGCAATGAAAAATCCTGAGTTTGCAAAAGCTTATAACGAGTTAGAACCACAATATGAAATTATCAGAGAACTTATTAGATTCAGAATTGAAAATAATGTATCTCAACAAGAATTGTCTTTAAGAACTGGGATTTCTAAATCTAATATTTCTAGATTTGAGAGTGGTAAACACTCACCTTCAATGAAAATGATATTTAGAATTGCAAACGGTCTTGGCAAAAAGGTAAATTTTAAACTTACAAACTTATAATTGTTCAATTAAGAAGCCTTCTAGGTTTCTTTTTTCTTATGATGATATGTGATCCAATGCAATTTCTTCATGTATCATAACTTGCTCAATTATCTTCTTTGCTTCTTGATTAAATGAATGATTTGCTTTGTCCTCGATTTCTGCAACTGCAGTTAAATATTCTTCTTTAGCTTTTAATAGTTTACTAATTAGTTTAGCCATTTATGTGCCTCCTATAGTCATTGTTTTTATTGTCAAATCGCCCTTCTAAGGCGTCGGTCGGGGGTTCGAATCCCTCCCGGAATGCCATTTTAAAGCACAAGCTAGCCCTTAAAGGTTAGCTTTTTTTAGTGTGACGGGCATGTCTAACAACTAGGTGATGAAAGTTCATTGTAGGCGTTGGTTGTGCGAACTACTAGTCAAAGACAAGGGTGTCGTGGGTGACTGCGAATCTGAAGGAAGTCGGAGACAAAATTCTGGTCGGAGGTACACGAATTACATTTGAGGCTTTGCCATTGGACAAGTTTGCTAAACAAAACAAAATCCTAAACAACCCGAAAAATGGAGAAGTAAATGTAGCCGATAGATGGAATGAAAGTGGTTAGACTTACCCCGTGAGGTCTCATATTTTATTTTAAATCCTTGTGGTGACATAAGAGTGAAATATGAGAAGTCAGCAGAGGCCATAGTAGTTATAATGCGATATAACGAAGGGCTGAACGTTAAGTCGGTGACTTAATTAATTGATTTAGAATACAATATAATAATCACAGAAAATGAAACCTTAAATTGTGTGACAAGTTGGAAACTTGGTGAAACAAAGAAAAAGGGTGTAGTATTGTATCAGCAAGAATTAACGAGGAGGAACTAAAATGGAGACAGTATTAGAACAAATTCTAGACCGAAACAATATGAATATCGCATATATTCATGTGTTAAGGAATAAAGGAAGTCATGGTGTTGACTTAATGACAATCAATGACCTTGGACCTTATTTAAAAGAAAACGGAAAAGAATTGATTAAGGATATACTTGGCAACAAGTATAAACCTAATCCAGTAAGAAGAGTGGAAATACCTAAAGAAAATGGCGGAATTAGAACTCTAGGAATACCAACAGTAATAGATAGAGTAATCCAACAAGCCATCAATCAAGTGTTAACACCTTACTTTGAAACAATATTTTCGGATAACAGTTATGGCTTTAGGCCAAAAAGAAGTTGTCATGATGCCTTGAAAAAAGCAGTTGGATATATGAACGAAGGCAAAATATGGGTAGTAGACATCGACCTAGAAAAATTCTTTGATAAAGTAAATCACGATAAACTAATGTATAAAGTAGCATTAGTTATAAAAGATAAGCGAGTATTAAAATTAATACGTGCATATTTAAATAGTGGAATACTAATTAATGGAATTATCACAACAACAGAAGAAGGAACACCACAAGGTGGTCCGTTATCCCCCTTACTAGCAAATATTATGTTACATGATGTAGATATGGAACTAGAGCGTAGAGGGCTATCATTTGTAAGATATGCGGATGATATCCAAATTTATGTTAAAAGTCCACGAGCAGGAGAGCGAGTAATGGCGAGTATAACCGATTATATTGAAGGTAAACTAAAATTAAAAGTTAACCAAAACAAAAGTAATGTAGGTCAAGTGTTCTGAAGTAAATACCTGGGTTATGGCTTTTATAAAGACAACAAAGCAGGTAAAATAAAGTTTAGAGTACATCCTAAATCCATTCAAAAATTAAAGAATAAAATTAGGAAAATTACAAATCGTAACTGGTCCGTTAAAATAGAATATCGTTTATTTAAATTAAGACAATTAATGACAGGATGGATACAATATTTTAAACTAGCGGAGATGAAAACCTTAATGAAAGAAATTGATGGTTGGACACGAAGAAGATTACGAGCAGTAAGATGGAAAGAATGGAAAAAGATTAAAACAAAACACGATAATCTAAAAAGGTTAGGAGTTAACGAACAAAAAGCATGGCAATGGGCTAATACAAGAAAATCATATTGGCGTATATCACTAAGCTTTATATTGACAAAATCCTTGAATAACCAGTATTGGTATAATCAAGGATATAGGTCTTTTCAGAAATATTACAGTACTGTTAAAATTTAGAATTTAACGAACCGCCGTATACCGAACGGTATGTACGGTGGTGTGAGAGGACGATAATCAAATTAATTGATTATCTCCTACTCGATTTTTGAGATTTTCGATATTACAGCGGAATACAATATTTAGATAAATGAACTTATTTCTACAATACATTTACAAAACTAAATATAAACGATATAATAAGTTATAAAATTTTTTTTAGGAGGAATTTGTATGTCAATGAACTATAATGGATTAAAGAAAATTCTTAAAGAAAGAAATTTATTATTATCTCAATTGTGTAAAGATTTAAATATTTCATCTGCTACAAGAGCTAAATTCAATAAAGGGGAGTATGTTTCACTACAAACGATTGAATCTCTTTGCAAATATTTAGGTGTTCCAGTTAATAAAATTCTTACTATAGAAATTGAAAAAACAGATTCACCTCTGGCAAAACAATTAAAAGAAGAAATGAATCATAAAATCAAAGGTGGAATATATCACGAAACACAAATTCTTATGACATATAACTCCAATCATATAGAGGGTAGTAAACTAACAATTGACCAAACTAGATATATCTTTGAAACGAATACGATTGGAGTTGAAAACGACAAAACTATAAAAGTAGATGATGTAATTGAGACTCAAAATCATTTTAGATGTATAGATTATGTTATCAACTTGGTATTTGAACCAGTTACAGAAACGATAGTTAAAGACTTACATAAGATCTTAAAAACTGGGACAAGTGACTCAAAACTCGAATGGGTTAATGTTGGAGAATATAAACAGAGACCAAATACTGTTGGTGGTGTTGAGACATCTAAGCCAGAACAAGTCGCAAAAGATATGGCAAAACTAATTGGAACTTACGAGAATAAGCCTGAATATACTTTTGAGGATATATTAGAGTTTCATTATACATTTGAGACTATTCATCCTTTCCAGGATGGAAATGGGAGAGTAGGTCGTCTTATTGCCTTTAAGGAATGTTTGCGACATGGTATTGTGCCTTTCACAATTAATGAAAATATAAAACTATTTTATTATAGAGGATTAAGGGAATGGAAGAATGAACAAGGATTCTTAATTGATACTTGTAAAACAGGACAAGATAAATACATGAGATTGTTAGATATTTTTGAAATTGATTATGTAGAATAAATCGAAAAAACAGATAGAAACCTTCTAAGGTGTCGGCAAGGGGTTCAAATTCCTCTAAAAATGCCATTTTAAAGCACAAGCTAGCCCTTAAAGATTGGCTTTTTTTATTTGATTTATGCTTTTTCTAACAAAAAGGATCCATTGTAATAGGGTTTTGAATGATTTTTAGCACTTGTTCACACATTTCATATTAAACTGTAGAAGTACCATATTACATTTAGGAATGTTTCAGGGGAAACTAAATTATTATTTTTTTGAAAATGCCAAATAAAAATCCCTGAATTTACTTGCTGATACATGATAAAAAGTGTGTATACAAGATAATAAGCGTGAACTCAATCTGCAATTGAGTAATTCAAAGTCTTCTTTCGTTCATTGAAAGAAATAATAGAAAAAAATGATTAAACATTTATTTCAAATCCAATAAGGATGCACTGCTATGAAAAAGTGGGACCTTAGTCCCACCCCAAAGAAAATATTGTAGTATAATAATACAAAGGGGTTGATAATATGGTGAATCAGTACAGTGTAGACTTTAAGTTAAAGATAGTTAAGATGATTCTTAATGAAAATATAAGTAAACGTGAAATAGAAAGATCATATAAAGTATCAAGGAAAGCACAAAGACGGTGAGTACACAAGTAAGAAACTGAAGGTATAAGTGGTTAGTGAGTAAGAGGAAGATAAGGATAAAGTAATTGCAAAAATTATTATTGTACAGTATACAACTTTCAGCAATGGGTATTATTCAATGCTTTAGCATCATTTAGTAATATAAAAATCAGCAACAAAGCCAGTTTAATGACATTGTTGCTGAACATCTATCCAAATACATTTATTCCTGTTCCCCATATATCCTAGATATTGTATCAAATATTGCATAATTCAAATAAACAATACTAGGAAATGAATCAGAAAAAGAATGTTTGTTAAAATCTGATTCACATAATTCATTGTTTTTATAGAAAACTAAATCAGAGTCTTTATCAGTAAGCTCATAGAAATCAATAACATAGTTAGTATTCGATGAGTGATAATTAGCAATTACAATGTAGCTACATGTACTGTTGAACAGTGCTTCAATATTTGAAGCATCATCATAATTTTCAATAAATTTATTCATATCAATAATTATGAATGTTGTATCAGATTGATAACCCGATGTTGGATTTATTGAATTAAGTTCAAAAAATCCATAATGCTCATTTAAATCTATAACATCACTATAAATATAGATATTAGTATCGTAATCTTCAAGAATTTCTATTCGATCATAATAATTTAATGGTAATCCTTCAGGTATCTTTTTGGAAAATGGGTTTAGAGATAATAATAGTACAAATGCAATTGTAAGAAATACAGCAGTTGGAATTTGGTTTCTATCTGAAGTTTGCCTTTCTTGTTTACTATTCATTTAGTAATATAAAGTATTCAATATAGTTTTGTAAACTACAATAGGAGTTGAAAATCTTCCGACTTTGTCTCCAAAAGAAGTTTCCAGAGTCATTGTGTTAAAGAAATCTCCAACATTCCCATTATATCCTGCCGTCATATCTACTAAGAATAAACCTCTATTATAGGTTAATTCATTTGCATAATCACAAGAACCAGTTACACAAATATATTCGAATGTAACATCATATATTTGGTTAGCCCCAGAATGATCAAAATCAAACTCTAATTCGTCAACAGTAAAAGAAGTAGTTGCTGAAACTTTTGGTGTACCACTAACTTCAACAGAAACAGTGTATTCATTAGATTGTGGTTCAATCATTGGTTCTGGTTCTGCCATAACAAAACCGGAATTCGTGTATAAGTCTCCATAATAAGTGTACATATATGATCCATCAATATCAGATCTTAAATTAGCCTCATATGTAATAGAATCATATGTATATTTGATGCCAAATAAACCAGGGATTTTGATATTCATTGGTTCAGCCTGTGCTTTTGCAATAACAAGTGCCCAATCACTATCAGTTAAGTCTTTGTATACAGCTGTTTCGAGTCTAGACCAACCAATGATGTATGATGTACCACTTTTAACATAGTATGAATAAGATGAGTGTGTGTCGTAATCATCCTTAACTCCATACATTGTAGAATCAACATCGAATCCCATACCAGTACCTGTAGAGTCTGCACTTACATTGTTGATATTAACAAATGCTGCAGCAAAAAATAATGCGAATAATAATAATTTTTTCATAAAAATAACATCTCCTTAAGTTTTTCTTTTTTGAGATGGATTACCATCCCTTACATTTAATAATGTTTCTATTTTAAAACTAATTTCGAATAATGTCAACTTAAATCAGAAAAATTACGCATTCGGTAACTTTCTAATAGCCCTAGGCTAAACGCCCTTCTAAGGCGTCGGCCGGGGGTTCGAATCCCTCCCGGAATGCCATTAAACAATTTAACTAAGCCCTTTTGGGCTTTTTTATTTATCTGTTTTTTCAATATTTTTTTGAAAAGGGCGTCGGTCACCTGTACGGCGCCCTTAAACTAATTACTCTACGATAAAAAGTATTTAACTATGATTTTATTTAGTTTTTATAAATGAAAAATAGTTGGTAATGTTTCGTTATTTCGATGTTTTAATTAATAAATATGTTGATTTCCTCCAGATAATGGTATATAATGCAATTATCTGGAGGAAATAGAAATGATTAAAACAATTCATGATTTACTAGTTACATATGAAAACTATGCAGATCCAATTGGAAAAACAAATAGAGAGATAAAAAATGGAAATCTTTTTCCAATTGTTAAAGGTTTATATGAGACCGATATAAATACACCTGGGCTCTTTTTGTCTGCATACATTTATGGCCCATCATATTTGTCTTTTGAATATGCTCTTTATTATCATGGTTTAATTCCTGAAAAAGTAACTGTTTTTACAAATGCAACTTTTAAAAAGCAAAGGTCAAAAAAATATAAAAACAGTTTTGGTGTATTTACATATCGTGATATTCCTCAGAATGCTTATCCTTATGGAGTTAAAGCCTATATAAATAACGGATATTCTTATATTATTGCTAGTCCTGAAAAGGCACTGTGTGACAGACTTTATATAGCACAACCTCAAACTAGTATGAAAGATCTAAAAGTATTAATTTTTGAAAATTTAAGAATTAGTGAGGAAACATTTTTAGAACTTAATTTTGGGGATCTACTATTTTTATGTGATAAATATAGATCTACAAATATGAGATTACTAAAAAGAATAATAATAAAGGAGACAATGAATCATGACCATCCTAGAGCAAATGATTGAAAACTATTCTATAAATACAGTAGATGATAAGAAAAATGTTATTAAAGAAATAATGCAAGAACTTACATTAGCAGGTCTTTCAAAAACTGATTTTTTTAAGAATGCAGCTTTTTATGGTGGGACTGCCTTAAGAATTTTTTACGGACTAAATCGATTTTCTGAAGATTTAGACTTTACTTTGTTAACTACGGATAAAGATTTTACTTTAGATAAGTATATCCCAGCTTTAAAACAAGTTGTAGAATCATTAGGTCTTAAATTTGAAATAACAACCAAAGAAAAGAAAATTGATTCAAATATCAGATCAGCCTTTTTAAAAGGAAATACTAAAGAGCAGTTTTTAATTTTTTACCTTGATTCTAATCAAAATAATTTAATCTCTCATAATGAAAAAATTAAAATTAAATTTGAGATTGATATTAATCCGCCTGAGTTTGCAATAACTGAATTAAAGTTTCGTTTACTACCATTTCCTTATCAAGTAAAAGTATATGATAAACCATCTTTATTCGCAGGTAAAGTTCATGCTGTTATTGCAAGAAGTTGGAAAACAAGAGTAAAGGGTCGAGATCTCTACGATTATATATTTTATTTATCATCAAATACAAAGATTAATTTAAAACATTTGGAAGCAAGGTTAAGACAAACAAATACTATAATAGAAGAAGAACGGTTAACATTGAAAGTACTTATTAATATTTTAAATGACCGCTTCGATATAATTGATTTTAATGAAGCGAAGAAAGATGTTTTACCATTTATTAATGATATAGATACCCTGGATTTGTGGAGTGCAGTATTTTTTAAGAATATTACAAAGAATTTAAGAGGTGAATGAAAGTCGTATGAGTTATTATCAGTTTGTTATAATACAATTATGATATATAAGTAAACAAAGGAAGGCTTTTGTAAAACTTAAATAATTTCAAGAAACCTTCTAAAGCGTCGAACTGAGGTCTTTAGATTCTTTCGGAATGGCATTTTAAAGCAAATACTAAGCCATTTACTGGTTTGGTTATTTTTTTTACTCCGACCGTTGTAGTATTATGTCGTTAGTTATCGTCTTTTCTTCAAACCTGCCAAATCATGCCAACGACATGTTGATTATTACCTCTTTTGATATTATAATATTGTTGAGGTGATATAAATGTATAACATTAAGGATATAATGACAATTACAAATTTAAGTGAACGAACAATAAGAAGATATCTAAAAGAAGGAAAATTAGATGGTACAAAAGTTGGTGGAGTATGGAGATTTACTGATGCTCAACTAGAGAATTTTTATGGATATAAAGAAGCAATGAAAAAAATAAGAAAAGAAGCTACACAACAAGTTGTTGATTTTATTAATATGCCAAATCCAGAAAAGCAAAATACTAGAGTTTGCACAATGATTGATCTTATAAATGAAGACGATGTAATTGAAGATGTTAAGCAAGCAATCATGAATGAATGCAACAATGCAACTGATACTATGACAATGAAATTTCTAAAAGAACAAAACAACTTTCGTTTTATACTCATTGGGTCTTTGGAATTTATTCATAATGTAACTAAAAAAGTATATGAAATAGTAAATTAAAACATTCTATTTTTGATTTCCAATCTATAAATTTCTAAAAAGAAACCTTCTAAGGCCTCGGGCTGGGGTTCGAATCCCTCCTAGAACAACATGAAATCAAAAAAGTCCACCTTAGTGGACTTTTCTAAATATTTAGTATGTTCAATTGTTTAAACATGTGGCGCCTGAATATATGTCATAATCTAAGTCTTCAAATATATATGCAAGAATATCGTCGAAATTATCTACACCATCATATGTTAACCGGAAAATAAGATTTTGATATTGTGCATAGTACTTTGTGTTTGAAGATTGAGGAAGATAAAAATCACATTGATTATTGAATATTTGTACTGCATCGTCTTGATTATATGTTTCTATTATAAGGACTGAGAAATAGAGTTCAGAATTATATAGTTTAATTGCACTTTGTAATGGAATGTTTAAACTGGTATATGTATATTCCCCTTCAATGAGAATATCTCTATCATATTCAAACATAATCTCATCCATTCTAGTCATTAAACTTGTAGTAAAAGGGTGATACTCTAATTCATTAGTGTAGTGAAGGTGATATTGGTAGTTTCCTTCAAAATCATATTGTCTTAATAATCCTGGAAATGTGGAATCAACTGAATGATACGCTTCTAAAATATAATGATCAAGTGTATATACAAATATAATATTGTTTTCATTTAAACTATATTCATTTCGCTCAGTGAAGAAACTATTTTGTGCATCACCATCACTAATTTCATATATATATCCATAATCATCTGATCCGTTGTCATTGAAGGTATAAATGTTATTGAACTTAATACTCTTATCATTGTAAATCTGATTAAAATCATCAAGTTCTTCTTCATAAGACATTGAAGTTAAATCAATTCCCAAATTAACAGAAAAATCTGCTGACTCAAGAGTAGAAATAAATAATGATTCTTCAGCACTTGGGTCTTTGGTACAAGAACATAGTAATAATACAGACAGTAGTAATAACAGAGTTTTCTTTATATAATTACCATTCATATGATCCTCCAGAAATTGCAAAATATATGGTCGAACTGTCATAGAAATTTTCGAAGTATTCATCAAATTGTTGACTAGTATATGCATTCCAATCCATAATTGATGGAAAAACCATAGTATAATAAACACTAGGAAGAGTACCTTGTTTACCTGCCCAACTCCCATTATTTAGTTGAATCATAAAGTGATTAGTTTGATTGCTTACATAAGATGCATAAACATTGGCTTTCGTATTTATGTCATCTTCTATAATAGAAGCTTTCCCGAAATAATTAATCTCGATATGGAAAAGGTCATAGTAGTTCAAAGTAATATTGGTATTATCTGAATTGCTATTTGGTAATCCTACAGAGTAATTACTTTTTTCTGTTGTATATTTTGTTGTTTTAGAATCGTAGGTTAGATCTTGATTGTATTCAATATATTCTGTCTTGTCAAAATAGTGTATTGGGGTTGAATAATACTCGTACCTGTAAGTGTTATTACCTAAATCATAGATTTTTCTATTCGCAGTACGTAACTCAATTATTTCTTCTTGGTACTCAACTATTGCGAATACTTGGTTGAAATTTAAAAATAGTAATATAAAAAATAATAATATAATTTTTTTCATAGATTCCCCTTCCTTGAAAAAATATCTCCCTGTGGGATAAATTTCTAATTATCCCTATATATTTATTATCGCTTAATCTAAATACTAAGTCAATAAGTAACGTCAAGAAACCTTCTAAGGCTTCGGCCTGGGGGCTATGATCCCTCCCGGAATGTCATTTTAAAGCAAATAACTAAGCCGTTTATTGGTTTGGTTATTTTTTTACCCTCGACCGTTGTAGCTTTAAATTATTATTTACACACCAATATTACTGTGATAAATTGAATATAGGGAGATGGTGTTATAGAATGGGGAGACTTGATATTTGAAGACATAGATAGCAATCATTATGATGGCTATTGAAAACCAAGAAAACTTCTAAAGAGAAAACCTTGGTTTGAATTACTACGGAAGGGTATATAAAACGAAAAGTTCTTTAAATAGGAGTTTTTTTATGACTTGACAATTTTAATAGCACATGCTAAAATAAGTTTAAATTAATAGTATTAAAATAAAGATAAAAGGTGAACATTATGAATAAAAAAGAACTTGAAAAAAGAATGATAGAACTAGATACTATTACATACGACTTATATCCTGGCTTAACATTTGAATGTGTTATTGTTGGAGGGGGCGCGCTACTAATTAAAGATATAATTAGTAGAGGTACTTTGGATGTAGATGTTTTAGAAGTATCTAAGGAAGTTGAAGAGTTGTTTGCTGGTTTTGATTTTAACACTAGAGTAAAAGCTGTTTTAGATTGTTTTCCATATAATTATGAAGATAGAATCGAATTAGTGAGTTTAAAGACTAAGAGTATTTTGTACTATACCCCATCTATTGAGGATTTGATAGTTTCTAAACTATATGCTTATAGAGGTAAAGATATAGAGGATTTAGAAAAAATTAAGAAAAGCAAGAAATATAATCGAATTCTCTTAGATAGGATTGTGACAGAAGCAAGACTCTCTGCAATTACTGAGAGAAGGTACCTAGAAATGGTAGATTTATATAACGGATTTTTTAAGGAGTGATTCTATGAAATTAAAAACATTTAAAAGTTTTCTTGTTGATTACGTGAAGGATATGAATCCAGAGCGATCTTTAAGTTTGTTTAAAAACGAGAAGTACGTTCTTAATGATAAAAGATTATTAAATGTATATTCATTTTATGTATTATTTAATAGCAACGTAGAAAAAACACTTCTAAGTAAGAAGGAAAAACTTCCTGAATTATATGACATGTATAGATTATATAAGGAGAAGTATAAAGGGTTTACTTATGGAAATCTTTCTAAAAAGGTAGATATGTTAGATGGATTTGATGAATTGAAACAATTATATAACTCATACAAAAACTTAGTTGTTAATAGGAATTTGCTTCTCAAAAAGCTGTATCATAATAGGATAACTAATATTAAGAAGGAAAAGAGTATTACTAATTATAGAATATATACAGATTTAAAACTTAATCATGGGAATACTAATGATTACCTAAAGAATGAAAAGTATGAAAAACTTTCAATCAATAAGGTAAAATCTATACTTGAATATGTGACTTCAGCATAATAGAAATCTTCTAAGGCGTTTCCTTCCTTTTCTAAGTGTCCACTAAACGGTACAGTTAGTTTTGGTTTTCTATTTTTGTGATAAAATTAAATTCATAGGAAGTGATTACATGAATCCATTTACTGAAATATTTGTTTGGGCTTTAGTTCTCACGATAATACCAATTATTAGTGAAGGATTGGTGTTTTTTAGATTAGTAGATAAAGATGTGAGATTATATTTCCATATTTATTGTGGACTAAGAAGAGGAGCAAATATTCTTATTTTCATTTCATTAATGTATCTCATTGGAAATTTTTTTCTACCAATTGTAATTATGCTATTTATTGAGATTATAATGGGGATTATTCTCTATAAAAGAATCTTGATAAAGATTTCGCTAAAAAGTTTAGTTATTTATACTACGGTTGCTAATTTAATATCATGGGGAATTATATATATTATTTTTAAGTTTTATTTTTTGAATAAAATATAATGAATATAGATCTTTATTTCAATTGATTTATGCTTTTTTATAAAAAAATATTTAAAAAGAAAGATAATAACTTTTATTAAAGAATATATTTAGTATAATTACGGATAGGTTATTAAATACAGTAAAAACACATACAATAATATAGTTTTGTGTTATTATTGATTGAAATTAAAAACATGTATGTTCAAAATGAAATTTCTTTGATTGAATGTATGTTAACAAATATAAAGGAGAAATCAAATTAATGACATTTCAAGAATTAAATATTATCGAACCTATTTTAAAGGCATTGAAGCTTAAAGAGTATTTAGTGCCAACTCCGATTCAATCTGAATCTATCCCTGTTTTACTACAAAGAAAAGATATACTAGGTAGTGCGCAAACAGGGACAGGAAAAACCGCAGCTTTTGCGATTCCTATTTTACAAAATCTATATTTAGAAAATCATCGTAAATCGTCAAAAAGAATTATCAAAGCTCTAGTTTTAGCACCGACACGAGAACTTGCATTGCAGATTCATGATAACTTTTTAGAATATGGTAAAAACCTTAATTTAAGAACAACAGTAATTTATGGGGGAGTTCCACAATCAAAACAAGTAAGGATTCTAAATCAAGGAGTAGATATTTTGGTAGCAACTCCGGGTAGATTACTCGATTTAGTCCAACAAAGAAAAATGACTCTTTCAAATGTATCTTACCTAGTGTTAGATGAAGCAGATAGAATGTTGGATATGGGATTTGTAAAAGACGTAAAGAAAATTGTAGCGATGGTTAAAAAAGAAAGACAGACAATGTTCTTTTCTGCAACAATGCCAAAGGCAATTGTAAGCCTATCAAATGAAATGCTACATAATCCTATAAGAGTAATGGTAACTCCTGAAGAAGAGACGATTGATAAAATCAAACAGTCTGTTTATTTCGTTGGAAAAAAGAAAAAAATTGATTTACTAGTTGATCTTTTAAAGAAGAGAGATTTAAAATCAGTTTTGGTGTTTTCGAGAACTAAACATGGTGCAAACCATATTGTAAAACTTTTAGATCAATTGAATATACCTGCAACAGCAATTCATGGGAATAAATCACAAAGTGCTAGACAAAAAGCATTAGCAGCTTTTAAATCGAAAAAAATACGAGTATTAGTTGCGACTGATATCGCGGCAAGAGGAATTGATGTAGATGAATTATCTCATGTTATAAATTTTGATTTACCGGAAGTTCCGGAAACATATATTCATCGTATTGGAAGAACAGGACGTGCAGGACTAGGTGGGTTTGCCATCTCGTTTTGTTCCAAAGATCAAGCAGACTTACTAAGAGATATTCAAAAACACATCAATATGAAAATACCGGTTATGAAAGATTCTGTGTATGCTATTGATTTAATAGATATTCCAATTGAAACAAAGAATCAAAATTCTCCAAAAAAGAAAAGACCAAATACTCAAGGAAAACAAAATAAATCATATTCTCGTACACGTTCGAAACGTAAAAAGACAGAACCAAAAAACTTTTCAAAACATGATAGTAAGAATCAGTCTAAAAATTATAAAAATAGAAACAAACGATAGATAAGAAACTTTCTAAGATGTCTATAAAGATTAAAATTTATTACAGAATGGCAACAAACACTAAAAAAAGCCAATTTGGCTTTTTTTAAAAATCTACACTACCCTATAGTAATGCTTTTTTGCACTTGTTTAACACTAAAAAAGATTGAATAAGATTTCAACGTAATATTTACAAATGAAAAATAGTTAGATATTTTTCATTGATTAATACATAGTTTTATGCAAATTGATATTTTAACTCCTTGGCTTTTATCAGCTTTTAAATAGCATTATATTATTAATAATAAAAAATAATAAATATTTTATCAGCAATTTAGTATTAATTTGTTATAATATGATTTAGTGGTGCGCCGGTTCAGTTGTACATATATAACTGGTGTAAATCTAGTCTAGTAAGACATCGAAAGTCGCTAATAGTTAGCCTTAGAACTGAAGCTGTGAGGTAAGGTTTAAGCGTAGGTAAGCATCCAATCTTAAAAACTAAACTGTATGTGAATATTTGGTAAACTAAGAATATATGAAGAGCCTATTGTCTTAATAAGGCACGTTGGGTTCTGTGAGGGGCTTATAAGACTTTCCTCACGAGGTAAAGAAACGAGGTGAAAGTCGAGAATAGTCTACTCGACATATTATGAAAAAAATACAGAAACCGATTTATAATTTTCAACTTGATAATTATGAAGGAAACTTACAAAAACCAGAACTAACTGATATTATTGAGTATTCAATAATTAATGACAAATCTATGAATAATAAATACGATTTTAGAATTGTTTTTGATTGTTGTAAAATGGAAAGAGTAACAATGAATAAAAATGAATTTAAACGTAGTGAATTTTTTGATTGTACATTTGAAAATTGTGATTTCTCAAACAATAGTTTTATAAATTCCACCTTTATTAGATGCCAGTTTATTAACTGTAGATTTACAGGAAGTCATTTTATTGATAGTTTTTTGAAACATATCGCATTTAAAGATTGTATTGGTAACCTTCTCGACATGGCTGAGTGTAAATTAGAATTTGTTGAATTTAGCAACATGAATTTACTAGAATCAAATTTCTATACAAATAAGATGAAACAAGTATTTTTTAACGAAGTAAATTTAGAAAAATCAACATTTTATGAAACGTCTTTAAAAAATGTTGATTTAAGGACATGCGATATATATGATTTAAAAATAGATGATAAAAGCATAAGAGGTTCTATTATTTCTTCTTTTCAAGCCCCTCATGTTTGTTATTTGTTGGGAATAATAGTAAAGGACTAAGAGGTGTATTATAAATAGTTATTTAGCGTATGCATTGGTAATTAGACTATCAATAATCATATAGAAGAAGAGATATTGTTATTTTTTCATATGCAATTTTGAATTGAAAATCGATGTTCTATTTTCATGGATATCAAAAAAATCTTTCAAAAGTAGCTCTTTTACAATAAATAAATTAAATCTTATATCATGGGAAAATAAATGATATAATATTATTGAAACAGTCAATTATAAAGGAGTTATATTATGAGAGGATTACGAATTGGAGTAACATTCGTTATTGTATTAGTTTTATTCCTTTTAAGTGTTTTTCAAATGCAATTAAGAGGATATGAGAAATTAGTAAGAGTTAAAGAATGGACTATTTATTATAAAAGTGAAGAAGGATGTATTGAACAAAAGGATATATTTTATTCAGATGATGAATATGATTATTACTTTAATTGTGTTTTAAGTGATAAATATTATATTATAAAAAGAGGATTTGAAGAATATTCATTAGTTTATGCCCTTGAAAATGGGTATATTGAGATAACTGAAATAGAAGGTATTATTGATTTTCAAATAGCTTCAAATACAAATTGAAAAAAATGTCAAAATTATCCATATAGAAATAATACAATATATGATAAAATATAAATGAAGATGAGAGGAGAATTACAATGGAATATAAATTTACACAAACATGGACAAAAGAGGATTATGTTGCTTTTGCGATGAATCATATGTATATGAGCGTTTTTAAACTATCAAATGTTATTTTATTTACCGTAAGTATTGGATATTTAATAATTACTCCATTAGTTACAGGAGGAGATTATACCTTTTTCTATTTAGGTATTGGAATCTTTCTATTTTTACTTATTTTTATGCTTTACGCAAAAGTAGGAGCAAAAAAAGCATATGAAAAGAATATTGATTTAATGACAATTAATTTCCTTATTAATGATGAAGGAATAACTTATTTAAACAATAACGGGGAATTGTTGAATCAATGGAATTCATTTTATAGTTTTAAGGAAACTGAAGATTATTTCTTTATGTATTTTAGTAAACATAAAGGAATGTTACTTGCTAAAAGAGAAATTAGTAATGAACTTCAGAAGTTTATTATTAATAATGTTTTATCACATATAGTAAATAAAAGAAAAGTCAAACTTTTAAAAGAAAAAGATAATAATATTTAAAAGGAGGATTTAATGGTTAATATCTTATGTATCGATAATTCTAAAACAATAAGACAAGTAATTAAAGATTGTGTATTAGATCTAGGTTATGGTTTTTACGAGGCAGAAAATGGAAATGTAGGATTAGAAAAAGCAGACATAATTGAAAATCTAAAAATGATTATTGTTGACTGGAATATGCCAGAAATAAGTGGTAAAGAAACATTAAAAAAATTAAAACTTAATCGTAAAATCACTAACGCTCTATATCTTGTTTTAATTAGGATTGAGAATAAAGATGAAGTTATGGAAGCACTCGAAATGGGAGCAAACGGCTACGTGTTGAAACCTTTTAGTGTTAAGGAAGTTCAAGATGAAATTGAGAAAATGATAAAAAATGCAGTCTAAGCTGCATTTTTTAAAGAGGTGTTAAAAATGGACATTGAAATATTCGCAGATGATTTATTAAAAGAAGATTGTGATTTGACAAATCATCATACTGGATGCCGAGGAATTATTGTAAAAGATAATAAATACTTAATGGTTCATGTTATAAAAAAAGACGTTTATACTTTTCCAGGTGGTGGACTTGAAGAAAACGAAACATTAGAAGAATGTGCTAAAAGAGAGGTATTAGAAGAAACAGGAATTGAAGTATTAGTATTAGAAAAGAAAGTTTCTATTACCGAATATTTTCAAGATAGCGTTTGGACTAACCATTACTTTGTATGTCAATTCCTAAATAATACTAAGAATATTTCTTTAACTAAAGAAGAAATATTTTTTGGATTAGAAGTAGTATGGAAAACATTAGATGAAGTGCTAGATATTTTAGAGAATCATCAAACTAATGATATTTTCGGACCAAATGTTCATAATAGGGAATTTTTAGGGTTTATTAACAGTATTTGAGGAGGGGTAAGATGTCAAATATGAATATTACCAAAAGTAAGTTTATGGAATTTATTCGTTGTAATAGATATCCAGCTTTAAATAATATCTATAAACGACGAAATTTAGATGATGCTTTAATGGATCGATATAATGATTTATTGGATTCATTACAAAATATTAGTGAAGATGTTTATGAAGATGATTTTTTAGAACCTGATTTATCTCATTTGAGAACAATGATGCCTTATTTCACCCAAGTAGAGGTTTTAGCTGCCAAAAAAGTAATGGCTTTATTTGGCGGAGAAACAATATATGGAACAAAATATGGTGTTCAAAAATTATTCTTAAAAGACTTTAATAATTTTAATTTAATGTGTTATGTAGATATTTATAATACAAGTAAAAAAAGTATAAACGTTATTGAAGCAAAGGCAACTACAAGTAATAAATTTATGAAATTGGGATATACTGAAGATAAAATTAGATATAATCTATTTTATTTAGATGAATCAGATATTCTAAGACTAGAAGAAACTAGAAATCGTGACTTACTAAAAAATAAAAAATATATAAAACAAAGAAATAAATTATTTGATCGACTAGATTCAGCTGGAGTTTATGTATATGACCTTGCTTTTCAAAGATTTGTTATTGAAGGTAAAACAAAAGATGCTTCATATTATCTAGCTGTTTTAAATCATGAGTATGTTTTTGATGGAAAATATATTAATGATGAACCCCAATATACAAATGATATAATCCGATTTGTTGATTTATCTATAATTACAAATGAGTTACAAGATAAAATTGAAAATGATATTAATATAGTTATTAAGAGAATTATAAATGATGATGAATCTCGTGTAAAACTTGGAAAACATTGTCAACTTAAAAAAATGAGACAATGTATTTATAAAGATCTATGTTATGATATGTTTCCTGAAAAAAACAGTATATTAATGTATCTCAATAAACATCATGGATTTAAAGATCCTGATGGTATAAAACATGACTATTTTGATCTTATAGATGAAGGATATTATACTATGGAAGATATTCCTGATTCATGGCTTACACGGAAAAATAATAGAATTCAAAGATATGTAGCACAAACGAAAAAAATTCATTTAGATGAAAGAAAAATTCAAGCTGTAATTGAAATAATTCAATATCCAATATATCATCTTGATTTTGAAAGTTTCCCATGTCCATTACCTAGATTTAAAGGAGAAAAACCATATTATCAAAGTCTATTTCAATTCAGTTTACATATTGAAAAAGAACCAGGAATTTGTGATAAACAAAATGATCATTATGAATTTTTAGCAAGTGATTCTACTGATCAAAGATTAGAATTAGTAAAAAAACTATGTGAATATATTAAAGATGATAATGGTAGTGTTATGGTTTATAATGAAGCTTTTGAAAAGACAAGAATAAAAGAATTAGCTGTTATGTATCCGGAATATAGTGAAAAATTACTATTAATAAATAGTCGTCTATTTGATTTATTACATGTTGTTAAAACAAATAAAAATTTATTTGTAGATCTTGGTTTTGATGAAGAAAGAGCTAAAACAGTTAATTATTATCATGAAGATTTATCTGGGTCTTACAGTATTAAAAAGGTTTTACCAGTTTTTAGTGATTTAACATACAAAGGAATGGCAGTTGGCAATGGGATGGAAGCTGTTTATGCTTATGCTGGATTTAAAGATTTAAATAAATCAGAGCTAGAGGTTACAAGATCTAACTTAAAAGTGTATTGTCAACAAGATACTTGGGCTATGGTTGAAATATTAGACAAGTTACGAAAGTTGTAGTGATTTAGTTTACAAATCATATTAATATGATATAATAGTTTTTGTGATTTTGGATTATTAGGAGGAAATAAAAATGGTAAAAGTAGATAAATTATCAGGTTCTAAAGTTAGAATCGAAATAGAAGTTTCTAAAGAGTCATTTGAACAAGGACTTGAACATTCATTCAACGCTGTAAAAGATGATGTTGAAGTTAAAGGATTTAGAAAAGGGAAAGTATCAAGAACTATTTTTGAAAAACATTTTGGAGTTGAATCATTATATGAAGAAGCAATTAATCATTGTATTCAAGAATCATATATTGACGCTGTAACCACGGAAAAAGTAACTGTTGTAGCACAACCTAAAATTGATGTTGATATTACAAAAGTAGAAAAAGGAAAAGGATTTAAATATGTTGCCGAAGTAGCTGTTGAACCAGTTGTAACTTTAGGAGATTACAAAGATTTAGAATTTGAGAATCTTAGTGATGAAGTTAAGGATGAACAAGTTAATACTGAAATTAACAAATTATTAGAACAAAATGCTGAATTAGTCCTTAAAGAAGAGGGAAATTTAGAAAATGGTGATACAGCAATCTTTGATTTTGAAGGTTCTGTTGATGGGGCTTTATTCGAAGGTGGGAAAGCAGAAAACTACGAATTATTAATAGGTAGTGGACAATTTATTCCCGGATTTGAAGATAAAATGTTAGGAATGAAACTTGATGAAGAAAGAAATATAGAAATTAAATTCCCAGAAGATTATCAAGCTGAAAATCTTAAAGGAAAAGATGCTGTTTTCAAAATAAAACTACATGAGATGAAAAGAAAAGAAATACCAGAATTAAATGATGACTTTATTAAAGAATTAGACAAAAAAGGTATTAATACAGTTGATGAATTAAGAGCTGACACTTTAACTAAATTAAAGGATCAACTAATTTTGAAAAACAACAATACTAGAATTGATTTCGCAGTAAATAAAGCTGTTGAAAATGCAACTTATGAAATAGCACAAGAAATGATTGAAGAGGAGAAAAATCGTTTAGTTGATAACGTTATTCAACAAGCTAAACAATATAATTTAGACTTGGATACATATTTACAATATTCAGGAATCTCAAAAGAAGATTTTGATAAAAATTTACTGAAAGATGCTGAAAAATCAATTGCTACTAGAATAGTAGTTCAAGCAATCTCAAAAGAAGAAAAAATAGAAGCAACACAAGAAGAAAAAGATGCTAAATACGAAGAAATAGCTGCTCAATATAAAATGGACATCAATCAAGTTAAAGTAGCTGTTAATGATGAAGCTGTAGCGTCAGAAGTTGAATATAAGAAAACATTAGATTTTCTAGTGGATAGTTTAAAAATTATAAAATAATTATAAAAACATCACATTGTGATGTTTTTTTATGTTAGAATAGTATGACAATTTAATAATTAAATATTATGCGAGGTGAGAAAAATGTATAAATTAGCTGTATTTGATATGGATGGAACAATTCTTAATAGTAAACATGAAATCTCGAAAGAGAACAAGGATGCAATTAAGGAACTTGAAAGTAACGGAGTAAAAATTGTTATTGCGACTGGAAGACCAGGCCAATTTCTAAAAAAATTTGTTAATGATTTAGAAATAAAAGAATACGTTATAACATGCAATGGTAGTGTTATTGGTAAGCCTTTTACAGATGATTTTTTACATATTAATACAATTAATAAGGAAACGGTAATTAAAATAGTAGATATGTGTGAAGAAAATCATTATGATTATCTTCTTTATACAATTGATACTGTAGTAACAAAAATGAACGATAAGCTAAATTTGATTAGAAAAGCAGAAGAATTATATGAGGAGAAAGATAAAGCTCATATTATTCAAACGGAGGATCCTAATTATATTAAAAATAATTTTTTTCCTAATAAAATACTAATTACCGAAAAAGACCCAGTAAAATTCAAAAAATTATGGGATTTTATGAAAGGTTTTAGAAATATTGAGTATACTCAAAGCTGGGTAGGTGCGTTAGATGTATCACCTCTAGGAGATACAAAAGGTAACGCGGTTAAGATACTAGCTAAACATTATGGTATAAAAAAAGAAGAAATAGTTTCATTTGGTGATCAACTAAATGATATTACTATGATTAAATATGCAGGATTAGGAATAGCTATGGGAAATGCTGAAGATGAAGTTAAACAAATAGCTGATTATGTTACGTTAACGAATGATGAAAGTGGAGTCGCGTTTGCTATAAAAAAAATAATTCTAAAAGAATTATAATAATTTATCTAAATTTGAATCTTGAAAATATAAATCTTTAGTGCTTTAATTTGATTAAAAGATAATAAAATTAAAAGTATGTAATGGAAATAAAAGGTATTGTTGCTAGTGATGGAATAAGTATTACGAAAATATATAAGTTAGAATCTATTGTTTTGATGGGGAAAAGATTTTAAATGAGTGTCATAATGAACTAAATAGAAAAATGATTTGAAGTAAGTGATAATTATAAAGTTTGTATAATGGTAGAAATCATCGCAGTCGCATTACTCACAGATTAGTTTGCTAAAGAAGTTGATTTTTTCAGTATTGGAACTAATGATTTCATTCAATATGCGTTCATTGCGGATAAAATAACTGAAGAGTTTTGTGTTATATCAATCATATAACTCATCACTATTAAGATTATTAAAATGTAATAATGCTTCGTATAAAGAAGGAATTTGGACAGGTGTGTGTGAAGATATTGGAGATTAAAGCGGTGCTCTACTTTATTTGGAATAGGATTAAGTGAATTTAGTATGAGTATAACTAATATTTTACAAACAAGATGTTTGTTTAGTTAGTTAAGTTATCAAGAGATAAGATGTATTTTGACCGATTTTGGAAACTTAAAAATAAACAAAGAGATAATGAATTATATAAGTAATTTAATATTTTAAATTACAAAATAGAAACTTATTTTTTTATTTTTTTATTTACTGCTTTTTTTAAGATGATAAATAAAATTTAAAAAAGTTTTACTAATGCTTAAGCGTTGATAATTATTAAAAATAAGATATAATATAATTGTACAAAGTATATATTACAAGAGGTGATTTAAATGTATCAAAATAACGTGTTAACAGAAGGACTATTACCAAGTATCGCAATTCGCGGAATTGCGCCTTTTCCACATACAGATCTTCGCATTGAAGTAGGACGTATTGTATCAAGAAATGCTCTTTTAGAAGCAGAAAAGAATTTCGCAGGGTTTGTATTATTATTAATTCAAGAAAACCCAATGCATGATTTACCAACTAAAGAAAATGTTTTAGAATATGGGGTTGTAGCTAAAATAGGAATTAAAATAAAATTACCAAACGGTAATTTTAAAGTAAAATTTAATCCAGTTATTCGAGCTAAAATTAATGATATTGAAAGAACCACTCCGTATTTTTTAACTAGATTTACAACAATGCCAACAATTCAAGAAGATATTGATCAAGAATTGGCATTAGTTAGAATGCTTGCTCAACAAGTTTTAGAAAACAATAAAACATTTTTAAAAAATCCTAAATTAAGTTTAGAATCAATTCAAAAAGGTGTTTCAAGTGATCGATTATGTGATGTTGTTACTAATAGTTTAAGAATTAGTGAAAATCTAAAATATAAGTATCTTAAAACAGCTTCTTTAAATGAACGATTAACTTTTTTACTTGCTGATATTGAAAAAGAAAAATATATGCATGAATTAGAAAACAAAATAAATAAAACTGTTAAAAAGAATATTGATGAAAACCAAAAAGAGTATTATTTAAGAGAAAAAATGCGTGCAATTCAAGAAGAATTAGGCGACAAAGTAAAAAAAGAAAGTGATATCGAAGATTTAAAAGCTAAAATATTAGAGAAAAAAATGCCAAAATCCATTGAAGAAAAAGCAATGTATGAATTATCTCGTTATCAGTCCCTTCCTGTATCATCTGGGGAATCTGGAGTAATAAGAACATATTTAGATTTTTTACTTGATTTGCCATGGCATGAAGTTACTATTGATGAAAAAGATATAAGTAAGGCTGAAGCTGCTCTTAATTCTACCCATTTTGGACTTGAGAAAGTTAAAGAAAGAATCATTGAGTATTTAGCTGTTAAAATATTAACTGGAAAAAACCCTCAAACAATTTTATGTTTAGTTGGTCCACCAGGCGTTGGTAAAACAACATTAGCACAAAGTATTGCTTTGGCTTTAGGAAGAAACTTTGTTAAGCAATCTCTTGGAGGAATAAAAGATGAAGCTGAAATAAGAGGACATAGAAGAACATATTTAGGAGCTTTACCTGGAAGAATATTACAAGGAATTAAGAAAGCACAAGTTATTAATCCTGTCTTCTTATTAGATGAAGTAGATAAATTAGGAAGCGATTATAAAGGTGATCCTAGTGCTGCCTTACTTGAAGTGCTAGATCCTGAACAAAACGCTAAATTTAGTGATCATTATTTAGAAGAACAATATGATTTATCACAAGTATTATTTATCGCAACAGCTAATTATTTAGGAAATATTCCTGCGGCTTTACGCGATAGAATGGAAATTATTCAGTTATCAAGTTATACGGAAATAGAAAAATTTAATATTGCTCGTGAACATTTAATTAAGAAACAATTAGATACTCATGGATTAGAAGCGAAAAAATTCTCGATTACCGATGAAGCAATTATGGAATTGATTAGATCTTATACAAGAGAAGCTGGAGTAAGACAATTAGATAGAACATTTGGAACATTAATTAGAAAATCAATTAAAATTATTCTTGGGGATAAAAAGAAAAATGTAAAAATAACAAAAGAAACAGTAGTAGATTTTCTTGGGAAACCCCGATTTACAAATACAAAAAGTGAAACAGAAGATCAAATTGGTGTAGTTACAGGTCTTGCATATACACAATTTGGAGGAGATACTTTAGCAATTGAAGTAACTTATTATAAGGGTAAAGGTAAACTGGTACTTACTGGTAAACTAGGAGATGTTATGAAAGAGTCAGCACAAGCTGCTTTATCATATGTTAAATCAAATAGTGAAAAATATCATATAGATCCTGAATTCTATATCGAAAACGATATTCATATTCATGTACCTGAAGGTGCTGTTCCTAAAGATGGACCAAGTGCTGGTGTAACGATGGCAACTGCCATAGTGTCAGCTTTAACACATAAAAAGGTTGATCATTTTATCGGAATGACTGGAGAAATTACTTTAAGAGGAAGAATTTTACCAATTGGTGGGTTGAAAGAAAAATCAATTGCAGCTCATCGTAGTGGATTGAAAACAATTTTAATTCCATTTGATAATAAAAAGGATTTAGAAGATATACCAAAAGAAATCAAGGAAGCATTAGAAATTGTCCCCGTTGCTTCAATTGATGAAATTATTACAAGAATATTAAAATAAAAAAAATAGTAGTGAATTTTATTCACTACTATTTTTTTGTCAAAAGTCTGTTAAAAATTGATACTACTAACTTTTTTTATAAAATTTCAAAATGAGTGTTATAATTAAAAAAAGGATATTATAAATATGAGGTGGAAATATGAATGAATTTATTCGAAAAATAGTTTCTAAAATTGACAAAACGAATGTTGATTTTATATATTTGATTGGAAGTTATTCACGAAATAATCAAAATGAATTTAGTGATATTGACATAATAATTGCCTTAAAAGATGGAAATGCAAGTTATAATGAAAATCAGTATATCGATGGAACATATGTATCCTTAAACTATGATTCTTATAATGAAATAAAAAAAAATTATACAGATCCATTAAAATATATTAATGGACATACTGGAATAGTTAATTTGATTCCTTTATATGATGAACATAATAAATTAAATATTTTTCAAAATAAATGTATGAATATTGATTATTTTAATGATTTTAAAAGTAAAATAGACAAATATATAAATAAAGAGGTAATTGATTGGATTGAAGAAGTGAATAAAGCTTGTAATGGATATTTTAATAATAATCCAACTAAAATGCTTGCTGGTCTTCATGGACTAACATACGGAATGTTAAATGTTTTAGCGGTTAGTGAAGGCATAATAACCTCTGAAAATGGTTTTTTAGAATCATTCAGCAATTTTTTTAATAATAATGAAATTTATAGATTAATTGAAAAAGCATTCGGAATCGAAAAAATTAGTCTTGTAAATAGAACAATCTCTGGATTAATTTTGTATCTGGATATTATAGATATTATTAATTATCGATTTTCAGAAGTTACTAAGAACAATGTTTATTTAGCAAAACAAAATATAATAAAAGTGCTTAACGAGGTGAAAAAATGATTGATTTTAGAAGTGATACAGTAACAAAACCAACAACAGAAATGAGAAAAGCTATGGCTAATGCAATTGTGGGGGATGATGTTTATCAAGATGATCCTACAATAAAAGAATTAGAATCTTTAGCTGCTGAAATGACAGGTAAAGAAGCTTCGCTATTTGTCACAAGTGGTACTATGGGAAATCAACTTTCTATTTATACTCAAACAAAACGTGGAGATGAAATAATAGTTGGAAGTTCAGCTCATATTAAGAATTATGAAGTAGGAGCTAGTGCTGTCATTAGTGGAGTAAGTTATCATTTAATTCAAGAAATTGACGGAATGATGCCATTAGATAAAATAAAAAAAGGAATAAGAGGAGAAGACATTCATTTTCCTAATACTTCTTTAATTTGTATTGAAAATGCTCACGGTAGTGGAAAAGTTTTACCACTTGAATATATGGAAGAAGTTTATAAATTAGCTCAAAAAAATGAACTAAAAGTTCACTTAGATGGAGCTAGATTATTTAATGCAGCAACGTTTTTAAATGTTGATCCTAAAGAAATTACAAAATATGCGGATAGTGTAACGTTTTGTTTATCAAAAGGATTAGCTAGTCCAGTTGGTAGTATGATTTGTGGATCAAAAGAGTTTATTGAAAAAGCACGACATGGTCGAAAATTGCTTGGTGGAGGAATGAGACAAGTTGGAATTTTGGGGGCAGCTGGACTTATATCTTTAAGAAGAATGACAAATAGATTATATATTGATCATGAAAATGCGAAATATTTGGCTAATAAACTTGATAGAATTAACGGAATTGAAGTTGACTATAATCGGTTAGATATTAATATGGTCTTTATCAAATTTTATAAGGATTATCCAGATTTGCTTGATTATTTTAAAGAAGAAGGAATATTATTAGGAGGCTACAAAGATCAATTTCTTAGATTAGTTGTTCATAATGATATATCAATAAAAAATATTGATTATCTGGTATCTATTTTTGGCAAATATTTCGAAAGAAAGGATATCTAATAATGGGGAAAGGAAAAGGAAGTTATTATTTTCAAGGGAATAATAACCTAGGAGTTTTAGTTTGTCATGGATTAACTGGTGCACCTGATGAAATGAGAGAATTGGGTAAATATTTAAATAATTTAGGATATACTGTAGCTTGTCCACAATATCGAGGCCACGGAATGGATTCCGATAATTTTTCTTTTACATCTATTGATATGTGGTTTGAAGATATTGAAAAAGCATTTTTAGATTTATCCTCTAAAGTTAATGGAATTTATGTGATAGGTCTTTCAATGGGTGGTGCTTTTACAGTAAGAATTGCAGAAGATTATGATATATTAGGATTAGTAACAATGAATGCACCATTAATAGGACTTCCTATAAAAGAAAGATTTGACAAAATGGAGAAAGAAATCACAAATGTTAATAATTTGGAAAAAGCGAAAAAAGCTTTATCAAAGTATAATAAATTTGTTATTGAAACAGGACAAGTAAATAATTTATCAAAGATTATAGCACCATTATTAATAATTCAAAGTGAGTTAGATATCGATCGTTATAAAATAAGTTCTAGTATGTTAACTGAATATACAAGTTCTAAATACATTTCCCGATTAGATTTTAAAAAATCAGGACATGTACTTGTTTTAGGAGATGAAAGATATGAAGTATATGAATCAATTGGGAATTTTCTTTCAAAGAAAGAAAAGGTTTCTTTTTAAAAAAAATAAAAAAGCTAAATTATGAGATTTAGCTTTTTTTATTGGTCTTGTTGTTTTTAATAAATATTTTTTCAATACCTTGATCTAAATCTTTTTCACCTTTTAATAAAAATATACTTTGTTTAATGATTTTTTCCTCAAATAATATTAAACTTAAATATAATAAGAATATAATCACACTTCCAAAGAACCATAATTCAAAGATTCCAGTGTTTCCTAAAATAAACATCCAAGAAATCGATCCTATCCAAACAATTAATGACCATATTTTAATAACTAAACGTAACCGAGGATTTTCTTTAGATACATGGATAATAAACGGAGCAATTCCAAGTGATAAAAATAACGCAAATAAAGATGCAGCAATAACGTGAATCCAAGTCCATAATGGATAAATTTCTTCTAATGATGGAACAATAGCGGACACTACAAGAAAAATTGATCCGAACGCAACGAAATAATATGCAAGTTTCACAGTATATTTTTCAAGTATAAATAAAGAAATAACACTTATTTCAATGGTTCCACCAGTAAAAATAGCCCAAACAATAAAGAGAATACGATGATTAAATCGATTTCCAATTTTACTAAAAGTATATTGAAAAGGATTTTCTAATGTTCCGAAAACTGTTGTAAAAAGTAATGCTGCAAGCAATAAACTCATAATTGTAATTCTAATTTGTCTTTCAAGTAATAATTGTTTTTGGATAGAAGTATTATTTTCTGTTTTTTTGATTGTATTAATAGATTGTTTATCTATTATCGAGTTCATATTCTCACCTACCATAAGGTTATTATACTAATTTATAAAAAAAACTCAATAGTATTAATAATTATTATAATATATGTTATATTAATAATGAGAGAAAAGGTGATTAGATGATTATACATAGTGTTGAGTTTGAAGGTAGTCATACCGATTTAGATAAATGTCCAACAGGAAATCTTCCAGAAATAGTAATCGCTGGAAGAAGTAATGTTGGAAAAAGTAGTTTTATTAATTCTTTTTTAAATCGAAAGAATATTGCGCATACATCTGGTAGACCAGGGAAAACGCAAACGTTAAATTTTTATTTAGTAAATGAGTTGTTTCGTTTTGTGGATGTCCCAGGCTATGGATATGCTAGAGTGAGTAAGACGGCAAGAGAAAAATTTGGGCAAATGATTGAGAATTATTTATTGAATCGTGAAAATTTAAGACTAGTAGTATTATTAGTTGATTTTAGACATAAGCCATCAGAAGATGACTATTTAATGTATAATTTCTTAAAAAGTTATAATATTCCTTGTCTAGTAGTTGGAACTAAACAAGATAAAATTTCTAAAAATCAACAACTAAAACATGAAAAGATTATAAAAGATGAACTTAAGTTAGATGCGAATGATTATTTTGTTGCGTATTCATCAATATTAAAAACGAATATCGATAGAATTTCAAACATTATAGAAAGTTATATTGAAGTAAGATAAATATATAATGAAAATATTATTTATTGGTGGTACAGGATTGATTAGCACAGCCGTATCAAAGGTAGTATTACAATCAAATAATGAATTGTATATACTTAATAGAGGAAATAATAATGATTTTTTACCAAAAAAAGTAAAGATTTTAATTGGAAATATAAACAATGAAAATAGTATTAAAGAATTAATAAAAGATTTATATTTTGATGTAGTAGTACAATGGATTGCTTTTACAAAAGATCAAGTAGAAAGAGATTATCGTCTTTTTAATGGTAAAACTAAACAATATATTTTTATAAGTAGTGCGTCAGTTTATCAAAAACCATTTTTAAAATATCCGTTAACTGAAAAACATCCTATAGGAAATAAGTATTGGGATTATTCAGAAAACAAGAAATTATGTGAAGATTATTTACAGTCAATTAACAATAAACAATTTAATGTTACTATTATTAGACCATCACATACTTATGATGATGAAAAGATAGTTTCAATAATGAAAAGTCATGTTTCACCATATACAATTATTGATCGATTATTAAAAGGCAAAAAAATTATTATTCCTGGAGATGGAACATCTCTTTGGACATTAACTTATAATGTTGATTTTGCTGAAGGTTTCGTAAACGTACTTGGAAATAAAAAAACTTATGGGGAAGTATATCATATAACAAGTGATTTTATTTATACTTGGGAAAGAATAAATGAAATTCTTTGTGAAAACTTAGGAGTAACTCCAAATATAATCCATATTCCGACGGATTTTATTCTTAAATATGCACCATTTTTAAAAGGAGATTTATTGGGTGATAAAATATGGAGTGCTGTTTTTAATAATTCTAAAATAAAAGAGATTAGTAGCGATTTTAAAGCGAAAACTAGTTATGAAGAAATAGCTCCATTTGCTCTACAAAAGATATTAGAAAATAAGGTTAAAAAAACTATTGATGAAGACTTTAATAAGTGGTATGATATTATCATTAGTGAGTACGAAAAACTGGCTAATTAATTAATCAATATATGGAGGATTAGCTCAGTTGGTAGAGCACTTGACTCTTAATCAAGGGGTCGTTGGTTCGAAACCTACATCCTCTACCATTTTGATTAAATATGAAAAAGCTTTAGGGTTTCCTAAGGCTTTTTAATTACCGGAAAATATAAGTATAATAACTCTTGAAAAATATGTTGTAATTTCTTTCTTATTAATCTTTACAATTTCATATCATTATGTTACTATTACGGTAAATACAGGGAATAGGAAGAGTAAATTGAATGATTTTTATAGAGAGTTAGTGGACGGTGAAAACTAATAAATAGTTCAATTGAAGGTAGCCTAGGAGTAACTATAGCGAAATAATAGTAATTATAGTCGTTAACTGCGTTAAAGTTATTGAGTGCTTAGATATTCTAAGAACAAAGGTGGTACCACGGATTATAGATTCGTCCTTATTTTAGGACGATTTTTTTATATAATAAAGGAGGAGAATAATGGAAGAATTAAATAAAAAATATCAACATCAAGAAATTGAAAAAGGGAAATATGATTTTTGGCTTGAAGGTGGCTATTTTAAGAGTGGTGATTTAAGCAAAAAACCATTCACTATTGTGATTCCTCCACCAAACGTAACAGGAAAGTTACATTTAGGACATGCTTGGGATAATACTATCCAAGATTTGATAATTAGAAGAAAAAGAATGCAAGGGTATGATGCTCTTTATTTACCTGGAATGGATCACGCCGGTATTGCTACTCAAGCCAAAATAGATGCAAAACTTAGAGAACAAGGAATATCTAGATATGATTTAGGAAGAAAAAAATTTTTAGAAGTCGCATGGGATTGGAAAGAGGAGTATGCCGGGCATATTCGTGAACAATGGGCTGCGCTTGGTATTAGTGTAGACTATTCAAAAGAACGATTTACTTTGGATAGAGGACTGAATAAGGCTGTCACAGAAGTTTTTGTTAAACTTTATGAAAAAGGTTTAATTTATCGTGGGGAAAGAATAATAAATTGGGATGTTCAGGCTAAAACTGCATTAAGTAATATTGAAGTTGAACATAAAGAAATTGAAGGAGCTTTTTATTATTTTAAATATTTACTAGAAGATGGATCAGGATATTTAGAAATTGCGACAACTAGACCAGAAACAATGTATGCTGATACAGCGTTAATGATTCATCCTAAGGATGAAAGATATAAAAAGTATTTAGGTAAAAAAGCATACATTCCTGGAACTAACAGATTAATTCCTATTATTGAAGATAATTATGTTGACATGGAATTTGGGACAGGCTGTGTCAAGGTAACTCCAGCTCATGATCCTAACGATTTTGAAGTTGGAAAAAGACACCATTTAGAAATGCCTCTTTGTATGAATGAAGATGGAACTATGAATAGTTTAGCTCATAAATATGAAGGAATGGAACGTTTTGAATGTCGTAAACAATGTGTTAAAGATTTACAAGAATTAGGGCTATGTCCTAAAATTGAAAAATTATTACATAATGTTGGACATAGTGAAAGAACAGGAGTAATTGTTGAACCAAGGTTATCAAAACAATGGTTTGTAAAAATGGAACCACTAAGCAAACAAGCAAGAGAAAAAAGCACTACAGAATTTATTCCTTCTCGTTTTGAAAAAACATTTTTAAGATGGATGGATGGAACATATGACTGGTGTATTTCTAGACAACTATGGTGGGGACATAGAATTCCTGCTTGGTATAGAGGAGACGAAGTGTTTATTGGTAAAGAAGCACCTGATGGAGTAGGATGGAAACAAGATGAAGATGTGTTAGACACATGGTTTAGTAGCGCACTTTGGCCTTTTAGTACTTTAGGATGGCCTGAAAACACAATCGACTATGCTAGATATTACCCTACATCTGTGATGGTTACAGGATATGATATTATTTTCTTTTGGGTTGCTAGAATGATTTTTCAAGGATTAGAATTCACAGGAAAAGCACCATTTCAACAATGTTTGATTCATGGACTTATTCGTGATCATAATGGACGTAAAATGTCCAAGTCTTTAGGAAATGGTATTGATCCATTAGATATAAAAAAACAATATGGAATTGATACACTTCGTTATTTTTTAACAACGAATAGTGCTCCTGGGCAAGATTTAAGATTTGAAATTGAAAAAGTAGAAAGCAGTTGGAATTTTATTAATAAACTTTGGAATATTTCAAGATTTACATTAATGAATTTAGATGATTTTTCAATTGACGACATTGAAATTGATACTGATGAGTTATCTTTGCCAGATAAATGGATTTTAGCGAAATTAAACAAAACAATTTCTGAAATGGATTATAATTATGAAAAATTCGAATTTGGAGAAGCAGCCAAGAGTATTAATAATTTTAGTAAAGAAGATTTTGCGTCATGGTATGTTGAAACTAGTAAAATAGCTTTAAATAGTGATGATGTTAAAGTAGTTAAGCGTACAAAATCTATTCTTAGTTATATTCTCCTTGATATTATGAAGTTACTTCATCCTTTTATGCCATTTGTAACAGAGGAAATTTATCAAAAAATACCACATGTTGAAGAATCAATTATGATTACTACATGGCCAATCGAAATTGAAGAATTCAATAATGATGAAGCTATAAAAGATTTTGAATTAATCCAAGAAATAATCAAAAATATTAGAAATACAAGATCACAATATAATGTTGCCCCTAGCAAAAAAATTGATGTTTTAATTAAAATTAAACATACTGAAACAAAAGAATTGCTGGAAAAAAATATGGAAATATTAAATAAATTTATTAATCCAAAAACATTTATTATTAGTTCGCACATTGAACTAAATACTGAAGCTATAACAATCGTGTTACCTGAATTAGAAATGTATTTGCCACTTGGAAGTTTAATTAATATTGAAGAGGAAATTAAGCGCTTAAAAAAAGAATTAATTAAATTAAAATCAGAAATATTACGTGGTGAAAAAATGCTTTCAAATGAAAAATTTATTAATAAAGCACCAGCTAGTAAAGTTGATCTTGAGAAAACAAAACTAACAAACTATAAAAATCAAGCAATCACTGTTGAATCTAGAATTAAGGAATTAACTAAATAATGTTTAATAAGTTAGACGAAGCAATTAAATGGATTGAATCAATTAAACGATTTGGTGACAAATATGATTTATCAAGAATGGAGTTAGCTTGTAATATTATAGGGAATCCAGAAAATAGTTTAAATGTTATTCACATAGCTGGAACTAACGGTAAAGGATCAACTGTTTCTTATTTAAAAAATATTCTATTAGCTGAAGGCTATAATGTAGGTACTTTTACTAGTCCATATATTGTCAGTTTTAATGAACGAATTACCTATAATTATAATAATATTTCAACGGATGAATTACTCTATTATATTAATAAAGTATATAGTTTGCATTACGAAGTATTAGAAAAGTATAATGATGCTATTTCATTTTTCGAATTACTTACCTTAATCTCATTATTATATTTCAAGGATAAACAATGTGATTATGTTATTTATGAAGTTGGACTTGGTGGAAAACTAGATGCGACTAATGTCGTAAAGCCGATAATAACTTCGATTACAAATATTAATTTTGATCATATGCATATCTTAGGTAATACATTAGATAAAATTGCTTTATGTAAATTAGGAATTGTTAAAAAAGGAATCCCATTAGTGACATCAGAAATTAACCCTGAGTTATTAGAACTTTTTAAGGATTATACTAAAAATAAAAAAGCACCATTAATAATTGTTGAAAAAGAGAATATTACAAATTGTCATTTTGGAAAAATATCAACATTTAATTATAAAAACCAAGAATATTCTATTAAAATGATGGGTACACATCAAGTAGTAAATGCTTCTTTAGCAATTGAAATCATAAAAGAATTAAATAAAATAAAGAAAACAAACGTGTCCTTAAGTAATATATTGATAGGACTATTGAAAACCACTTGGCCTGGAAGACTTGAAACATTTGGAAGAATTATATTAGATGGTGCTCATAACATTGGTGGAATAACTGTGCTAAAAGATTCTATGTTAACTCTTTATAAAGATAAATATATTAAAGTGTTATTTACGTCAATGGAAGATAAAGAATATTTTGATGTCATTAAAGTATTAGAATCATTTGTTGATGAAATCCATTTTACAGATTTTAATTATCCTAGATGTGAAAAAGCACAAAATCTTTATGATGTATCAAGCCATCCTTTAAAATACCTAGAAAATAATGTTGATGATGCGTTGAGTTCTTTAAAGGACTTAAAGGAAAATGAAATATTATTAGTTACGGGTAGTTTATATTTTGTTAGCCTAGTTAGGAAAAAAATAAAATAGTGCTTATGCACTATTTTTTATTTATGAGGAGGAATAAAATGTTTATGATTAAAGAAATACCATTTGAAGAGAGACCTCGAGAAAGATTTTTAAAATATCCGAAATCAACAATTAGTAATCACGAATTAATTGCGATTATTTTAAGAACTGGATCAAAACAAGAAAGTGTTATTGAACTTTCTAAAAAATTACTATATAAATATGATAACTTGAAATCTCTAAGTAATACTTCAATTAAAGAGCTAGTGAAGATAAGAGGTATAGGAACATCAAAAGCGATTGAATTACTCGCTGCCTTTGAATTAGGGAAAAGAGTTACTAAAGAGAGTTTTAATAAACTAGTTAAATTATATTCACCAGAGTCAATTTATCAATATTTAAAAGATGATCTTGAAATGAAAACACAAGAACACTTTATTGCTTTATATTTAAATACAAAAGGAGAACTAGTTAAAAAAGAAACATTATTTATTGGGTCCCTTAATAGTTCATTGATCCATCCTCGAGAACTATTTAAATATGCTGTTCTTTATAGTGCAGCGACAATCATTGTATCTCATAACCATCCCTCAGGGGACCCAACTCCTTCTAAAGCAGATATTGAAATTACAAAACTATTATATAAAAATAGTATTATGATGGATATTGAATTATTAGATCATATTATCATAGGTAAAGATCGCTATTATTCATTTAAAGAAAAAGGAATTATATAAATCTTGTATTCATATATAACAAATAAAAAAACTTAAAAGAGTTACTTTATTTGATGAAATATTTAAGATAACTTTAAAATAAATAGAATAATTTCCTATTCTAAGTTTATAGATATAGTTCAAAAAATACTGTCTATTATTAAGTAAAACATAGATAGTACTTATTACACTAACAACAATAATAAAAGTTATGTTATATTTTAAAAGGAAAGAATAATAATTAGCATTGTTTTTTTTACATTAAATAAGTTATTTTCTTGTAAAAAAAAATATATTATGTATAATTAGTATGGCTTTCAATAATAACTCTTAAAAATCATTGACAAATTAATGATAATAAGGTATTATTTTAACGCTGAATAACGGCATACCGCACAGAAAAGGTTTTAAGCAAATATGCACCTTAATGGCGAGTCTTAACTATAATAATGAGGAGGTGCTTTATGTACGCAATAATCGAAACAGGTGGAAAACAAGTAAGAGTTTCTGAAGGAAAAGTAATTTATGTTGAAAAACTTGATGTAAATGCTGGAGAAAACTTCACATTCGACAAAGTCTTAATGGTTGGTGGAGAATCTTTACAAATTGGAAATCCATATGTTGACGGTGTTACAGTAGACGCTACAGTTGAAAAACACGGAAAACAAAAGAAAATTATTATTTTTAAATATAAACCTAAAAAGAAATATCGTCGTAAACAAGGACATAGACAATCGTACACAAAATTAACAGTAACAAAAATAAATGTTTAGATAAAGAAAATGGAGGTGACTTAAATGTTAATAGAAATTAGTATATTAAAATGTATGGCTTCTAAAAAAGGTGTTGGATCAACTAAAAATGGTCGTGATTCAGAATCTAAAAGACTTGGAGCTAAATTATCAGATGGTCAATTCTGTACTGCTGGTTCTATCATTTATCGTCAAAGAGGAACAAAAGTACATCCAGGGAACAATGTAGGTATCGGCGGAGACGATACATTATATAGTAAACTAGATGGAATTGTTAAGTACGAACAAATTGGTAGAAAAAGAAAACAGGCTTCAGTATACCCAGTATAATTAGTTGGCAAATCACAAATGTGGTTTGCCATTTTTTTTGAAAAACGCTATAATAATTATAAGTTAATAATAGAGGTGAAGTTGATGTTGATATTTGCTACTTATAAGGATTTAATAGAAATTGATAATTTAGCTAATCTAGTAATCGATGATATGAAATTATCAAATATTCCACAATGGGAGAAAGGGTATCCATCTTATTCTCATTTTGAAAAGGATATTAATAATCATGCTCTCTATATATATAAAGTTGATAATATTATTTTAGGATCAATCACAATACTTCCTGAAAATGAAACAGCTTATAAAACAATTGATTCTTGGGTTAAAGATAAAAGTATTGTTATTCATAGAATGCTTGTACACCCTCGTGCTAGAAATAAAGGGGTTGCTCAAAAATTATTAGATATGGCTATTAAAGTGGCTAAAGAAAACAATTACGATTCAATTAAAATAGATACACATTTAAAAAACTATAAAATGCGTAACTTTTTAGAGAAAAATAATTTTATTGAAATTGGATATCTAAAAACAATCGACCGAGTTGCTTATGAAAAAGTGTTGGAGGATTAATAATGATTAAAAAAACTAGAGGTGTGAATAAAAGATGTTAAAACGCATTATGGTTCTTGGGTCAAGTGGGACTGGAAAAACAACTGTTTGTAGATTACTTGGAGAAAAATTAAGAATAAAAACTTTACATTTAGATAACATTTATTGGAAAAAGAATTGGAATAATATTAATAAAAAAGACTTTGATAGTTATATGAAAGATTATTTTAGAAAAAATAATGAATGGGTAATTGATGGTAATTATACAAATAACCGTCATTGGCAATATCGATTAGATTTAGCTGATACAATTATTTTGTTAGATTATGGTCTACAAGTTTCTTTAAAAGGAATTTATGAAAGAGCCAAAAATTATAAACATCGTCATCGTAGTGATATGGCTGAAGGATGTATTGAAGGTATTGATCAAGAGTTTTTAAAATATGTAGCTTTCTATAAAAATAAAGGAAGATATGTAAAAGCTATTATTAAACAATATGAAAATAAAAAACAAGTTTTAATTTTCAAATCAAGAAGAAAAATGTCTGAATGGATAAAGACCTTATAAGATATAGGAGGCAAAAAAATGTTTGTAGATTTAGTTAAAATTAAAGTAGAATCAGGAAAAGGTGGAGACGGTATTGTTGCTTTTCGCCGTGAAAAATATGTTCCAATGGGTGGACCAGCTGGAGGAGATGGTGGACTAGGTGGTAGTATTGTTTTTGAAGGCCAAGAAGGTCTTTCGACATTAATTGATTTAAGATATAACAAAATAATTGTTGCCCCTCCAGGAGAAAATGGGAAACCTAAAAAAATGGATGGAGCTAATGGTAAGGATAAAATAATTAAAGTACCAGTTGGTACTACAATTTATGACGATAAAACAAATAAAGTGTATGGAGACATTACTAATCATAAACAAAGAGTTATTGTTTGTGCTGGAGGACGTGGTGGACGTGGTAATGCTAAATTTGCTACTTCTCGTAATACTGCTCCTGAAATTGCTGAAAAAGGTGAACCAGGGACAATTAAACATATTCGAGTAGAATTAAAAGTACTTGCTGATGTTGGGCTTGTAGGGTTACCTTCAGTTGGAAAATCAACAATTATTAGTATTGTTTCTAACTCGAAACCTAAAATCGCAAGTTACCATTTTACGACTTTAGTACCGAATCTTGGAGTAGTTAAAGTTGAAGAAGGACGTAGTTTTGTCATGGCTGATTTACCTGGATTAATTGAAGGCGCAAGTTTAGGACACGGATTAGGACTTCAGTTTTTAAGACATATTGAAAGAACGAAAGTTATTTTACATGTTGTTGATATGTCAGGTAGTGAAGGAAGAGATCCTTTTGAAGATTATCAAGTAATTAATAAAGAACTTAAAACATATAAATATAATTTACTTGCTAGACCGCAAATAATTGTTGCGAATAAAATGGATTTACCTGATGCAGAAGAGCAATTAGAATTGTTTAAAGAACAGCTTAAAGAAGATTACGAAATAATTCCTATCAGTGCTGCAACTAAAGATAATATTCAAGAACTTATATACAAAACAGCTGATTTATTAGATAAAACAGAAAGCTTTGAATTGTATGAAGATGATGATTATGAAGAAATTGTCGAATATACTTTTACTAAAGAAGAAACCTTGTTTGAGATTAATCTGGGAGATGATGGGGTTTACGATTTAACAGGAGATAGACTTAAAAAGATTTTCTTAATGACAGATTTTTCAAAAGATCAATCAATTAAAAGATTTGCTAGAATATTAAGAAGTCTTGGAATAGATAAAGAGTTAAGAAATAAAGGTGTGAAAAACGGGGACACTGTGAGAATATTCGATTATGAATTTGAATTTGTAGACTAGGAAACTAGTCTACTTTTTATTACAGTTCGCATTACGAACTTATTTATCAACAACATATTATTAAATATATGCTATAATAATATGTGGAGCGTGATAATATGTATAGTTACTTGAATGGAAAGATTACTGAGATTAAACCAAATAAAATCATAGTTGATGTTGGAAATATTGGGTATGAAGTAATTACTCCGAATCCTTATGATTTTAAAAAAGATGAATTAGTTAAAGTGTTTATTCATCATTATGTTAGAGAGGATGCTATTAAGTTATATGGATTTAAATCCATTGGTGAAAAAGGATTATTCATTAAACTTTTAAGTGTTAAAGGAATTGGCCCTAAAAGTGCTATTGCTATTTTAGCAAGTGGAAATGTTGATGATGTTGTTGGAGCCATTGAAAGAGGTGACGCAAAGTTTTTAAGTAAATTTCCTGGAATAGGACCAAAGGCAAGTCAGCAAATTATTCTAGATTTAAAAGGAAAAATTGATTTAACTATGGAAGCTCGTACTTCATCAACTAATATTAGAGAAGTTGAAGAAGCATTAAAATCTTTAGGATATAAAACAAAAGAAATAGTAAAAGCAGTGAAATCTTTAGATGGATCTAAAGCAACAAATGTATTACTTAAAGAAGCGCTAGCACGTATGCTTAAATAGGAAGGAAAATAATGACTGGTTTTTTTGGAGACACTGCAGTCATTGAATTTATTATATGAGGTATCTATCATTTTATTCAAACGGGATTAGTTCTTTTAAAAAATAGTTTTATTTTATAATAATTGTTTGTTTATTATAGTTTTGACAAATCTTATATTTGGAACAAACTTTATGTAATTACTAGAATCAGGAGATACTCCTTTTAGTATTTTTTGATGATATGGATATACTATATATTTAATTTATATATCTTAGTAGCAATGAGTATAATGACAGTGTGATATTTACCACTTGCGGTGTATCATAAAATGAAAGTAAAATAAAAGAGTGAATCTCATTTTCACTCTTTTTTTGAATCATAATTTTTAAAAAGTCTCTTTTTATTATTGTTTTAATAAGATCAATAAAGAAATATACTATAATTTGAATAAATCAATTATTTGCTGATGAGAATAATTATTACTAATCGCTAGCATTAAGAGAATACGAGCTTTTTGCCCGTTGTAATTACCTCCTAAAATACATCCCATATTTGTTAAATCTCTTCCTCCACCTTTATATGCATAAGTATCCAGCACTCTACCAGAATAACATCTTGAAACAATTACAATATGAATCTTTTGTTTAAGAGCTTTTTTAATTGATGGCAGCATCATTGGCGGGACATTTCCTCTACCAAGTGCTTCTAAAACAATTCCTTTAGCTTTAATAGATATTAGATAATCAATGAAATCTCCATTCATTCCTGCATATACTTTAAGCAAGTGAGTATCATCATTGATAATATTGTTAAAAGTGAAGTTCTCTTTATGAGTAACATCACGATAATAAATAACTTCTCCATGATCAATTATGCCAAGTGGACCAAATTCAATACTTTTAAAAGTATCTAAACTCATTGTATGAGTTTTAGTAACTTCAAGTGCACTATTGATTGTGTCATTCATTACAACTAAGACACCTTTATCTAATGATTCTTTTGACATGCATACTTTAATACTAGAAACTAAATTAGTAAGTCCGTCATAGCCTAGTTCACTTGCGTTTTTCATTGAACCTGTTAAAACTACGGGCTTATTAGATTTTAAAACGGCATTAAGATAAAAAGCGGTTTCTTCTAAAACATCAGTTCCATGGATAACAACAGCTCCGCTAATATGTTTTTCTTGTAAATAATCGTTTACTATATTACCAAGTTCCATCATATTTTTAGGAGTAATAGAAGGTGATGGTTTTCTTGAAAATTCATGGATGATTAAATTTTCAAACTCATCAATGCCACTTAATGCAGAAATAATCTCGTTAGGAGACAAACTAGGAATTGCACCATGTAAATTAGTATCGACTTTCATTCCTATAGTACCGCCAGTAAATATCAAAGCAACTTTATTCATATGAACCACCTCGTATAATATTATAGCACGTAAGAGATAAGTATGTATGGATTTTTTATTATAAGATATCACAACGTATGTAGTAATTTAAAGACAGATGAGCTAAACTTATGAAAATTATTGGTCATACAAAAATATTGATTACACAAAAAATATCGGTTAAACAAATTTTTAACAATTATTTAAAAAAGTATTTTTTGAATTGAATATCAAAAAATTATTTAATATATACAATTCATAAATATGTAATACCATTTACCTATAGATTAAATATATAATAATGTTAATTAAAACAAAATTAAAGGAGAAGTAAATAGTTTAAAAATAAAAAATAAAATGACGTGGGAAAACAAAGTAAAATAATATTAAGTATATAGATTATAAATAAATTTAAAATAAGTAGAAACAAATTGAGAATAAGTTTAAAGAAAAAAAATAAAGAGAAACAAAATAGAGTTTAAGATATGTAATTTAAAAATTATAAAATAAGTAATGAACGAATAAAAAACCGAGGAAAGATAAAATATAAAAATGAATCATATTATTAATATAAGCATATGAAAATATGGTTACGAAATTAAACAACAAAAGAATATAAATATAATTAATTAAAGATGTTAATTTTACTAAAAAAAAATACAAGAGAAAAAAAGATTATTATAAATATTTTAATTATATTAAAAATCTAAAAACTGATATAATGATAGTTTTATGAATTATGTAACAATAAATATAAATATAATAGAATGTAAAATTTCTATTCTTTATTTTTTATTTATTGTTAAGGTTTAATTTGATTTAAGCTTTTTGATAAATAGAGGGAGAGAGAAGCGGTGTTTTAAATTTCCACATTATGCACATTATCCCGTAAGCACCGTAAATGAGCTGTTATATTTAGTTAACATAATATATATTATAGGAAGTAAAATGAAGTTTGACAAAACACCTCTTTTCTTTAAAAAAGACGATAAAATATCTTGCATTATATTAATTAACTACAACTTCTCTTGTTTTATGGGCAGTTAATATATTCAATTATACTTAATGACTATAATAAATTATTACTCTTGAAGTTATTTAAAAAGGGATAAATTTTTTATTTAAATTTTAAATCTGTTGTGTCTTTATTTGAAATGAGAGTGAATATTACCCTATTATTATATTGTCGATTAGATAGCAAATTTCGCATAAAAAAAAGAGATGCCGTATGCATCTCTTTTTTTATCCTTTTAATTCTAAATACTCAATCATGTTAAGTCCTAAACTCAAATATGTATCTTCTGCTTTTTTAATTATATCATCATATAGGAATTTAGGATTATGGGCATCACTTCCCAAAATTGTTTTACAGTTATATTGCTTTACAATTTTCCAAAATTCAAGTCTTGGATAATTTGGTTCAAATCCTTTTTTTGTTTTTTTCCCACCTCTTCGATATCCATTTGCATTATATTCTAAGATGATATTATACTTTTTTGCTAGTTTACAAATTCGATGAGCGACAGCTTCTGCATGTTCATCAAACTTTTCATAGCTGTTTAAGTATAAATCTGGATGAGCTAAAATATCAAAATATCCGGATTTAATCGCATCTTCAAGATATGATGCATATCTATTAATTTGTTCTACAGTTGTTAATCTGAATCCAGATATTAAGTCGTTCATACTTTTTGTCATTGAAATGTAATGCTGTCCATGTATTAAGTAGTCAACATTGTTTCTTAAAAATTTATAATAATCTTCGTGATCATAAAAATACTCAACTTCTAAACCTTTGATTATTTTTATTTGATTTTGATATTTTTTTTGTGCTGTTTCAATATCTTTTAAATAGAATGAGAATTCACTAGGGTTCATTCTAACATTTTGATCATGTACTCTTGAATTAGGGGCATGATCACTTATTCCTAGTTCTTTTAGACCTATTTTAATTGCTTCTTTAACATAGTCTTCAACATTTCCTGTTGCGTGGTTACATAAATAATGGTGTGTGTGATAATTTGCTTTCATAATTAATTAATTCGGTAATGACAACCGATACTTTCCTTTCTCTTTATCGCACAATTGATAATAATAAGTGCTGTTTGGACCATGTTAAGCGTTTCAAAATATGTTTTTGAATTATTTGGATCATTAATTAAGTTCTTTTCCATTTTTAAAATCATTTTTTTAGCAAACTGTAAACCATTTTCTGTTCTTACTATGCCAACGTATTCGTCCATAGTTAATCCTAATTTCTTTTTAATTGGCTTATAGTTATATTTATAATAAGGATATTTATTAATATGCTTATTATAATCTGCTTTATGGGATATTTGTTTATTAATATTATTAGCAATTCTATTTCCAAAGACAATACATTCTAATAATGAATTTGAAGCAAGACGGTTAGCGCCATGAACTCCAGTGGAAGCACATTCACCATTAGCGTAAAGATTTTTCATAGTAGTTAATCCGTTTAAATCTACTTTTATTCCTCCGACACTGAAGTGTTGAACAGGAGAAACGGGAATTAGATCTTTACCCATAATTACGTTTTCATTTTTTAAGTGGTTGTATATAGTAGGAAAACGACTTTTTAAATAGTCTTTTCCTAAATGTCTAGTGTCTAAATATACATGATCTGTCCAAGTATCATACATTTCACGGAAAATAGCTTGAGATACGACATCACGTGGAGCTAATTCTAATAAAGGTGTATATTTTTTCATAAATCTTTCGCCTTCAGAATTAAGTAAATAAGCTCCTTCGCCTCTAACTGCTTCGGAAATTAAAAATTTTATACGGCTTTTGGAAAATTCATTATGAAAGGCAGTTGGATGAAATTGAATAAATTCAAGATTTTCAATTTCAATATTAGCACGAGTTGCCATTCCTATTCCATCAGATGTTGCAATTTCACTATTTGTAGTAGATCCATAAATATTTCCAATTCCACCAGTAGCTAAAATAGTATTCTGAGCAATAAATTCAACTATCTTGTTGTTACTATTTAAACAACTTACTCCAAAACATGTATTATTATGATGAAGTAACTCAATAGCCATAGTATTTTCATGAATATGAATATTCTTCTTATTAAAACATTCTTTTTTTAAAGTATTCATGATTTCTTTACCTGTTGCGTCTCCTCCGATATGTAAAATACGTCTAGAACTATGGCCTCCTTCTTTTGTTAAAAGAATATCACCATTTTCATTACGATCAAATTCAACATGAAATTTCATTAATTTTTTAATATTTTTACTTGCTTCAGTAACTAATATTTTAACTGCATCTTTATTGTTTAAATAACTTCCAGCTTTTAAAGTATCTTCTATATGTTCATCAATGTTTTTTTGAATGAGTTCGATTTCTCCAGCGATTCCGCCTTGAGCTAAAGAACTATTCGCAATAGTAAGTGATTCTTTTACAATAATATCGATTCTTTTTTGAGAATCGATATTTAAAGCAGTGAATATACCCGCTAATCCAGCACCAACAATAATAACATCTGTTTTAATTTGTATCATAATACCACCTAACTTAGTTTTAACATTTTATCAATAGCATAAAAAGCTTTGATTCTTATGTTTTCTTCTATTTCGACAATGTGTTTATTATTTTTTAAGGCATAATAAATATCTTCTAATTTTGTTAATTTCATGTCGTAACATGACAAATTATTTGTTAAAATATGAAATTTTTTAGTTGGACAAGCTTTTTCCATTGTATGAATAATACCTTTTTCTGTTCCAATAATAAATTCATTATGAGTACTGTTAATAACGTAATTTAAAAGTCCTTTTGTACTACCGGCAAAACTAGCGACTTTAACAATTTCTAATTTTGCTTCAGGATGAACAATAAACTCAGCATTAGGATATTTCTTTTTCATTTTATCTACTTGATCTAAAGTTAAATCATTATGAATACAACAAAAACCAGGCCATATATCCATATCTAAATCATATTTATCTTTTAAATAAGTTCCTAAATTCTTATCGGGAAGATATAACATTTTTTTTCCTTGATAATGTTTAATAATCTTTTCAGCATTACTAGAAGTAACACAAATATCGCTTAGTGCTTTTACTTCAGCTGTTGAATTAACATAACAAATGATTATTCGATCAGGATGTTCTTCTTTATATTTTAATAGACGTGATTTAGTTGCCATATCAGCCATTGGACATCCGGCTTCTTTAACGGGAAGTAAAACTGTTTTTTCTGGAGATAATATTTTTGCTGTTTCAGCCATAAAACGAACTCCAGCAAAAAGAATAACGTCAGCTTTAGTTTGATTAGCTACTTGACTTAAATATAAACTATCACCTGTATAATCAGCGATATCTTGAATATCGCCATCTTGATAGAAATGAGCTAATATAACCGCATTTCTTTCTTTTTTTAGTCGTTTAATTTCTTTAATCAATATAGATTTTTCCATTAAAAATCACCTCGCAAATGTATTTTATCACTAAACAATGTGTCTTGCAATTATAAAGGCTTTAATTTAGGAATATTTCATTTGTTTTAAAGGTTAATAAGTTATTCATAGTTTTTGTATAATTAATATATATTTCTTATAAGATTAATATTAATTATACATTATTTAGATTATTTTATGTTAAAATATAGTGAGGTGATGAATATATGGAAATTAAAAGACCACTAGCTTATCGAGCAAGACCTAAAAAAATAGATGATATTGTTGGCCAATATCATATAGTTGGGGAAAACGGTGTTGTTAGAAAAATGATAAATAATAATAAAATGTTTAGCTTGATTCTCTATGGTCCACCTGGTGTTGGGAAAACAACAATTGCGAGTGTTATAGCTGAAAAGTTTGGAATTAATTCTTTTAAATTTAATGCTTCAACTGATAAAAAAGCTCAACTAAGAGAAATCATTCAAGTTAGTATAAACTATGGAGCATTAGTTATTATTGATGAAATTCATCGAATGAATAAAGATATTCAAGATTTTTTACTTCCACATGTCGAAAATGGTAATATCATTATAATTGGCCTTACAACTAATAATCCATATCATTCAGTAAATCCAGCAGTTCGGTCAAGAACGCATGTTTTAAAACTAAAAGGTATTAGTTCTAATGATATAATCAAACGGTTAAAACAAGTAAATAATCAATTTAAAGATGAATTAACGGCATCTTTAGATGAAAATGTTTATGATTATATTGCTGCTGCATCTAATAATGATATAAGAACGGCTTTAAATAGTTTAGAAATTTTAAATATGTCTTATCCTAATGCACGAATAACTTTAGAAATGACTAAAAAGATATTATTAAAGCCAGCTTTATCACTAGATAAGGGTGAAGATAACTATTTTAATATTTTAAGTGCCTTTCAAAAATCTATTAGAGGTAGCGATGTAGATGCTTCGCTACATTATTTAGCTCGATTAATCGCAATGGAGGATTTAACGAGTATATTAAGAAGAATGACTATAATTGCTTATGAAGATATTGGGTTAGCTAATCCAACTGTAGTTACAAAAATGGATGCGTGTGCTAGAGCATGTGAACGTGTTGGATTTCCTGAAGCACGTATTCCTCTAAGTATGTTAGTTATTGATATGGCTCTTTCTCCTAAATCAAATAGCGCAGTAAGCGCTATCGATACGGCAATAGATGATGTGATGAGTGGAAAAACACCAAAAATACCAAATACTTTAATTAATGTTGCTAATTTTGAAGATAAAGGAAAATATCTATATCCTCATGATTTTAAAGATGCATTAGTTTACCAACAATATTTACCAGATGAACTTAAGAATAAGATTTATTATAATGGTAAAGATACTGGTAAATATGAAAGGGCTTTAAAATTACAAAATATTAAAATAAAAGCTATTTTAAAAAAGCAAAAATAAAAAGCACGTATTATATAGTATATTATATATATATTATCTTATATATTATAGGTAAAAAACAAAAGAGGCAATTTTGCCTCTTTTAACTACGTAAATATTCAATAAAATCAAACCATTTTTTTGATGAGAAAAAGGGGATATCTGTTGTAGATGGAATTTGTAGATTACTAATACTTTCAACAAACTTAAGATCAAATGGTAATTCTAAAATTACTTCGAGATCCATCAAACTAAGATAATCCTTTATCTCTTTAGCTTTACTAAGGGATAAATCATATTTATTAATAATAACTTTTGCTTCAACACTGAACATTTTTATTAAATGAACTACCTTTTTTAAGTCGTGTAACCCCGAAATAGTAGGTTCTGTAACAATAATAGCTTTTGATACACCGGTTATAGCGCTTATAACATTACAAGCAATTCCTGGAGAACCATCAATAATAATAGTATTTCTATTTTCAGCATATGCAACTTCTCTAGCAAGCTGTCTAACCTCTGCTACTAGCTTGCCACTCGATTCTTCACCAGGGATAAGGCGAGCGTCTATCATTGGCCCAAAAATCGTTTTACGGTGAAATATTTTACCAACAACAGCATCGTGCATCGAAATAGCATTAGTTGGACAAACATATTCACATACTTTACAACCTTCACAAGCGGATGTATTAATAATAATATCCTCACTTATAGCGTTAAAGTTACAAGATGTATGACAAAGACCACAGTGATTACATTTATCATAATCAATAACAGGGATTTGAAATCCAACAAAATCTCTTTCTTCAACAATTGTTCCCTTGATTAAAATATTTAAATCAGGAGCATCTACATCACAATCAGCTAAAACTAAATCATCAAAGAAAGGGATAATAGAAGCTGTTAAACTAGTTTTACCTGTTCCACCTTTACCACTGATTATAACTATTTCATTGATCATACTTATCACCTAACACTTTTCTAGCTATATTAGCCATTTTATCTCTAAAGTATTGGCTATGATTAATTAAGAGTTCACCATCAGCCATAATACTTGCAAATTCACGATCAAATTTAATCTTTTCAAGCAATTCTATTTTTTCTTCTTCTAAGTAATGATATATTTCATCATTTCCTAGATTACACTTATTAACTACAACACCAAAATTTCTTCCTTCAGCACGTAATAGCTCTACAACCATCTTCATATCACTTAATCCGAAAGGTGTAGCCTCAGCGCAAATTATGCAGTAATCTGTCCCATCTATCGCGGCAACTGTTGAACAACTAGTCCCAGGAGGACTATCAATAAGTAATAAATCTTCATTTTTAGTTGTTTCTTTTAATGATTCTATAATTCTAACACCACTTACTTCACCAACTGTTAAGTTTCCGTAAAGGAAGAGTTTATTTTCACTTACTTGGATATGAAATTCTTTTCCAACTTCTTTATCAACATATGTAATGGCATTTTTAGGGCATACAAGGCTACATCCACCACAATCATGACAAAGATCATGGAATACTAAGACTTTTTTCTTGGTGGGAATTATAGCATTGAAATTACAAAAATCACCACATTTACCACAATAATCACATAAATCGTCATTTACTTTAGGATAATGTTTTATTACAGATTTTTCCTTAATAAGCTTTCCTTTTAAGAAAAGGTGACTATTCGGTTCTTCAACATCGGTATCAATTAATGTAGCTTTATCTAGATATGAAAAGAGGTTGACAGAAAGAGTAGTCTTTCCTGTCCCCCCTTTTCCGCTAAGGATAGCTATTTTCATTAGTGACGACCTTTACTTGTAGAGTTGAATAATTCAGGTAGTTTCTTTTCAAAATATAAATAAAGAACTTCTCTAACCGTTTTCTCTCTTGGATATTGAAAACTTTTAATTTCAAATGCTTGTAAAGCTTCTAAGGCTTTCGGACCTAATTCAGGGACTAAAACTACTTCTACTCCTAAATCTCCTAAGATTTTAACAGCTTTACCACCAGCACCACTTCCAGCTGATTTAGCTGTGTTTTCGACTGATGTAAAACTTAAACTATCATGATCGTAAATAATAAAGTATTCAGAACGTGCAAATCTATCTGATACCTTTGAATGTTCATTGTTTTCCATAGAACTAATTGCTATTTTCATTTTTTTTCTCCCTAATGATCACTATAGTGACCGTCTTCATGTGTACATACGTTCCCTTGAGATGTTAAAAATCCACCTAAATATTCATTTAGATTAATATCTATGCGACCAACAGCACCTAATACAACATCAATTCCTTGTTTTTGGAATAGTTCAACTGCCATAGACCCCATTCCACCAGTAATAATTACATCAACGCCATTTTCACCTAAAAATTGTGGTAAGACACCGGGCTGGTGTGCTGGAGGAACAACAAAGGTTATATTTTTAACAATGTTATCTTTAACTGTGTAAATGATAAATTCTTTTGCATGACCGAAATGGGCATTAACAGTAACTTTGTCATTCGTTGGAAAAGAAATCTTCTTTACTTCTTTTTCTTCAATATTCATTTTACTCTCTCCTTTAAGTTTTATATTTTTAATATCATTTTTTATTTCTAAAATTTTGTTGTTTAAGATAATATCAACTATTTTTTTTCTAGCTGAAAGTAATAGACGTTGAATTGTTGCTCTAGATATTTGCATTTCTAAGGCTGCTTCTATTTGTGATAATCCTTCATAATCACATAATCGCATTGCTTCAAATTCATCAAGCATGATATTAACACTCGTTAAATCTGATTTAGGGATACCCGCTGGCTTAAAGGATCTAGAACTATCTAGTCTTCTAGCGTACCTCTTCACTCTTTTAGTCACTTTATCAACTCCTATGTGCATATGCACACTTATAGTATATACTATGTTTTTATAAAGTCAACAGTTTTTACTTAGTTTTAAATGTTTATAAATATGTATTCCTTTTTACAAAAAAAAGAAAAATGCACGGTATTAACACATTTTTACGTTCCCTTGTATAATTAAAATGAATTTAATTAAGAGGAGAATGCATATGAAGATTACTAAATCACCTAAATTTGTTTATTTTGCTTTTATTTGGCATGGCTTTTTTCTAGCATTAACAGTTTCAATGCTAGATCTAAATACGGTTTTTCCGGCTTTGGTTACTACTTTAACTGAATCGAAAATTATTTTCGCTGCTTTTTATAGTATTATGTTGGGAGTACCCGTTATTTTTAATGTGATTTTTGGACATTATTTAAGAAATAAACCTAAAAAGAAAAAATATTTATTATTAGGAATTTATTTAAGAAGCTTTGCTTTTTTGGGAATGGCTTATTTTACTTATTATTTTAGTAAAGATAATCCATCATTAACATTGATTAGTTTTTTCTTCTTTGTTTCATTATTCAGTATTAGTGCTGGTTTTGCGGGTATATCCTATACGGATATTGTTGCGAAAATATTGAATCGAGAAAAAAGACTTAAACTATATACTCTTAAACAATTCTTTGGTGGATCTGCGTCATTTCTTGGTGGACTTTTAATTGCTCGAATATTCTCAATGGGAATTGTTTTTCCAGTTAACTATACAATTAGTTTATTAATTGGAACAGCTGGATTAATAATTGCTTCATTAGGTTTTGTATTTTTACCAGAACCTCCTTCACATGTTACAGAAAACAAAGAATCGCTTAAAGATTTTATTAAACGAATTCCAATTATTTTAAAAAAAGATACTAGTTTTAAATTTTTTATAATTGTTGAAAATTTAGCTGGGTTTAGTATTATGATTTTACCGTTTTATATGGTTTTCGCAAAAGAAGTATTTGCGATTGATGATTCTTTTATTGGTAAATATTTAATTACATTAACAATCGGAACGATTTTTTCGAATGTTATTTGGGGATTTTTATCTACTAAATTATATGCTAAATCGCTTATGCGGATTTGTATTATCTTAGGAGGATTAAATCCTTTATTAGCCATTTATTTAGGAACTACAACTCCTGAATATTTTGCAATTATTTTCTTTATTTTAGGATTTATGATTAGTGGACGAAGAATCGGATTCGAACCATTTTTATTAGATATTGTCCCAACAAAAGAACGAGTTGAATATTTAGGAATTAGAGGATCTTTAAATATTTTAAAAGTTATTTTACCTTTGGTCGGAGCGCTTATCATTAATTATTTTGGATTTAATGTTACTTTTGTTGTAGTCGCAGTAATGATGGGATTAGCGGCGTATTTATTAAATAGAATTTCTGATGTTCAAGTAGAAGAACTTTGTTAGATTAAAACAATATCGATAAGAATTAAAATTAATCTGAATTAATTTATATGTAAAAAAGGAATGATAGCGATTTTATTGCTATCATTCCTTTTTTATATTTGTAAATTACTTTGTATAGAAAACTGCACCTTTTTTTCATAGTTTCCTATGTTTAAAATTATAGGTGCAGTTTAGTTAAATTGAATTTTTAATAATAATTTTTATCGTTTACCAGAATCGTAAGGTTCTCCTGCCGCAAGTGGTGCAGCACTGTTTTTAGAAACAAACGCTAAAACGATTATAGTTGCTATGTAAGGTAACATTAAATATATTTCATCTTCAAGATGCAAATCGTTAAGGAATGGAATAACTGCTTTTGTACTACTTATAACACGCATAAATCCAAAGAATAAAGCAGCCATAATAATTCGTTTAGGGTTCCAGTTACCAAAGATTAATACCGCTAATGCTAAGAATCCGAATCCAGCAACTGATGCATTAAAGTTTGTTGAAAAACTTAAAACGAAGATAACTCCACCCATACCAGCTAGAGCACCTGAAACCATAACACCAACGTATCTAAGTTTGTAAATATTAATTCCAAGTGAATCTGCAGCTTGTGGGTTTTCACCACAACTTCTTAGTCGCAATCCTTGTTTTGTTTTATAGAGAACAATAACTGCGATTATAAAGATAATAATTCCTATAAAAGTTGAAATATAAGCCCCCTTGAAAAATATATCTCCAATGATTGGAATATCTTGAAGAATAGGAATATTCATAAGATAACTATTTTCAATTGGGACTCTTTGTGTCCCAAATATGATTCTAGCAGTAAAAATAGCAAATGCTGGGGCGAACATATTAAGTGCAGTCCCACTAATAACTTGATTAGCCTTCATATTTATTGAAGCAAAAGCATGGAATAAACTAAATAGTACTCCAATTATTGCACCAATTGTTAAGCCTATTATAGCTATTAATTGAATTGGTAAATGAGTATTTAATTCAAGGTAATTAATCGTTAATGCACCAACAAAAGCACCCATGATCATTATCCCTTCTAAGGCGATGTTAACAACCCCAGAACGTTCACTAAATAATCCTCCTAGAGCAACTAATGATAGAGGAACTGCTGAAGCAATAACCAACGGTAATATAAAATATATTATATCAGCAAAACTCATTATTTATCACTCCCTTCAATATTTTTCTGTTTTTCTTTTTCGGTATCTATTAAACCTTGTTCTACTAACATTTCACGTTTTTTTAATGTGCGAATAACAAATTTTTGTAAAAATAGTCCAAGAGCACTAGCATAAATAATAACGGCGATAATAACATCAATAATTTCAGGTGTAAAGTTTAATAATTGTAAATAATAACCGCCTTGTTCAAGTGAACCATAAAATAATCCAGCAATCAAAGTACCAAACGGAGTATTTAATCCAAGTAAACTGATGGCAATTCCTGTAAAACCTTCAGGAATTAGCATATTTACTGGTTGTAAATATTTACCAGCAACTAAATACATTAAACCTCCAGCTAATCCAGCAGAAGCTCCACTAATAACCATTGCATAAACAATGTTTCTTTTAGCATTCATACCAGCATATTTACTAGCATCACGGTTATATCCTACTGCTTTTAATTCATATCCGAAAGTTGTTTTATTTAATATAACATGTAAAATTATAACAACAACAACAGCAACAACAATTCCACCATTAATAGATGTTGAATCAGGAAAAAGATATTGTAAATTCATTAATGGAGTAACCGCAGTATCCTTAATATCTAATGCTCTTGCATAATCACGGTTATAAATATATGAAATAATTAATAATGAATTTAAATACATTGCAACATAGTTTAACATGATTCCGGTAACTACTTCATTTACATTTCGATACGCCTTTAAAAAACCAGGAATAGCTCCCCATAATGCACCTATAATCATTGCTCCAAAAAGAGCAACAAACCAATGAAGAAATGGTGATAATTCACCAATAGCTCCCCATTTAACACCAATAAACACAGCAGTAAATGCTCCCATAGTAAGTTGTCCGGTAGCTCCAATATTGAATAATCCTGTTTTAAATGCAAAAGCGATACTTAATCCAGATAATACAAGTGGAACTGAAAAATATATCATATCTCCAAAGCTTTTAAAACCACGATTAAATCCACCAATAATAATAATTGAAAATCCTTGAAAAGCTTGTCCTGGATTAACAATTAACATTAATATAAGACCAAATAACAATCCAATAACAATTGCGATTAAACTTCCAGCAATATCTACAAGTAAAACTGATTCACTAGGTTTAAAAGTAGGATTTTCTTTTTTAAATATAATAAATTTATAAATAATATAAGCAACAGTTATTCCTGCAATTAGTCCTCTAATACTCATAAGTATTGAAGTGTTATCAACAAAAAACTGCGGTAAAATAAAGATTAAAATAAATAAAGATAGACCTACACTAATTCCAATCCAATTATTTAAAAAGAAGTTTTTTAATTTATTTTGCATTATTGATCTCTCCTTTTTGAACCAGCCATATATAATCCAAGTTCATTTTCAGTAACAACGGCAGGATCAAATTCTCCAACATTTTCACCTTCATACATAACCATAATTCTGTCGGAAACATTCATTACTTCATCTAGTTCAAGAGAAATAAGTAAAATTGCTTTACCAGCATCTCTTTGAGCAATAAGTTGTTTATGAATATATTCGATTGCGCCAACATCTAATCCTCTTGTTGGTTGTACAGCTATTAAAAGATCTGTATCACGATTTATTTCGCGAGCTACAATAACTTTTTGTTGATTTCCACCACTCATACTTCTAACTGATGTTACTGATCCTTTACTACTTCTTATATCAAAACGTTCAATTAAATTATCTGAGTTAATTCTAATTTCATTAAATTTTAGAAATCCTTTATGTTGAAATAATTCTTTAAAGTAGGTTTGTAAAATCAGATTTTTTTCTAAACTATAATCAAGAACAAGACCATGTTTATGACGATCTTCGGGAATGTGAGAAATACCAGCTAGGTTACGTTGACGAACTGATGAATGAGATATATCAATACCATTTATAGTTATTTTTCCATTACTGATAGGATTTAATCCGGTAATTCCTTCGATTAACTGTGTTTGACCATTACCTTCAATACCAGCAATACAAAGAATTTCTCCGCCTCTTATATTAAAAGAAACATTAGTAACGACATTTTTACGTAAACGGTGATTATAAACAGATAAGTTTTCAACTTCTAAAACAACATCTTTTGGATTTGCAACATCTTTGTCAATAATAAAATCGACTTTACGACCAACCATCATTTCTGCCATTTTTTCAACAGAAGTTGTTTTGACATCAACAGTTCCAATATATTTTCCTTTACGAAGAACACTACATCTATCAGATACTTGTTTGATTTCTTGTAGTTTATGAGTTATTAAAATAACGGATTTACCTTCTTTAGTTAAGTCTTTCATAATTAACATTAATTCCTCAATTTCTTGTGGAGTTAATACAGCTGTTGGTTCATCAAAAATTAATATTTCAGCATCACGATACAACATTTTTAATATTTCAACACGTTGTTGCATACCAACACTAATATTAGATATTAGTTGATTTGGATCAACTTTAAGTTTATATTTATTACTTAACTCAGTAATTTTTTTAATCGCATCATCAAATTGTAAAAAACCATGTTTAGTGTCTTCATATCCTAAAACAATATTTTCAACAACTGTAAAATTATGAACTAATTTAAAATGTTGATGAACCATTCCAATTCCATATGAATTCGCATCATTTGGATTTTGAATTTTTACTTCTTCACCTCTTACTTTGATAATTCCTTTTTCTGGTACATATAGGCCAAATAAAACACTCATCAATGTTGATTTTCCTGCGCCATTTTCACCTAATAAAGCATGAATCTCACCTTTTTTTAATTGTAGAGTTACATTATCATTTGCTTTAATACCAGGAAATTCTTTTGTAATATTAAGCATTTCAACAATATATTCCATTTTTATACCTCTTTCTAAAAATAATAGTGTCAATTTTTTCTTTTCACACTATCTCTTAAATTTATATTCATCTCTTTTTGTATTAAAAAAAACAAATAATACTTAATTTTTATATGCTTCTTGTTGAACTAGTGTATTTTATGAAGTACTTTCCCAAAACTGTCCGCTAATATAGACCATTTTTGATGATAATTCAACTCACAATAAACACTTATTACCATTAATCAATACTAACCACCTTTTCTTTTTTTAATTTTAACATATTATTATAAATTTTAACATATTATTATAAAAAATAACAGATTAAATACTGTATATAATCTATGTAATTACTTATCTGGGGGTAATAGTTTCTTCTATTGGTGCATTTGTAATATTAAGACCATTATCATCTGCGAATAATAAAAACTCTTCATAATTACATGGAATATTTATTAATCCAAAATTAATTAATTGATAAATAGATAAGTACTGTTTTACTGTAAATGATGTAAAACGAGAGGTTTCCATTGGTAATCCTATACCACCATTATTTGCGCTCATTGATAATACTCTTCCGCCGTTAAAATGTCCATTATAATAATCAGAAAGCGCTAAAAAAATAGCATTTCCAAGTTCTTTCAAGGCACTTGTTAAAACAGAATTAGATTGATTAGATTGATCAATATCTACTCCAATTACATAATTATTACTATTTTCAGCAGCTGACATTATAGATGCTCCTGCACCGCCAGCAGCTGAAAAGATTATCTCTACATCACTAATATACCAGCTAAGAGCTTTATTTTTATGGTCATCACTTGGAAGAAAATCACCTAAATAAGTATAATGTTCATTATCAAAGGTTACATCTTTTTGTAAAATATGCGCTCCATAATAAATACCACTTAAATAGCCGATTCCAAATCTAATAACATTAGGAACAGCAATGCCTCCCATAAACCCAAAGTTTTCAAATCCATCCATAACAGCACTATATCCTGCTAAAAAACCAGCTTCTTCTTCTTTAAAAATAATTGATAAAGTATTTTTACCAATTTTGAATTCACTATAGTCAGAATTATGAGGGGTTCCATCTATCAGTATAAATGTTATTTCAGGATATTTATCTTGAGAAATAAAGACACTATTTTCAAATAAAAATCCTGGAGTAACAATAATTAATGCTCCACCTTCAACAGCTAAATTGATTGCGTTTAAATAGGATTCAGTACTGCTTTCAGCTGATTTATAGTATTTATAAGTTATTTCATTATTATTTGCGTACTTTTTAATACCTTCCCATGTGCCTTGATTAAAAGATTCATCATCAATTGATCCAGAATCTGTTATCATTGCGATTTCAAATCTTTCTTTTTTATCGCAAGCAACAAGACTAATTGATAGAAAAATAATCAAAGTAGTTACAAGTAACTTTTTCATAATAGCCTCCAGTATTTAGTGCAAAAATTATATCATATAAAAAAAGGGAAAGCAATTTTGCTTTCCCTTTTTTAAAATTATTTGTGTTATTCAGCAGTTGTACCGTTAACAACAGCTTCACTAGGATAATCTACAGCGTTAGTTTCAGCTAAGAAAGTTACTAATGCAGCATAATCAGCAGGAACAACAATAGTTCCATCAGCTAAGTCAGAGAAAATTGCAGCATATTGTGCAGTTGTGAAATTTTCAAATCTTGAAGTTTCCATCGGTAATGCAACACCATCGTTTGCAGCACCTTTGTAAACAGTAGCTCCACCAACAAATTCTCCATCAAGCCAAGCTTGAAGACCTTGTTGTACAGCGTTTCCAAGTTGTTTCATAGCACTTGTTAAGATAGTATCTGATTGATCAGCTTGATCAATATCTACACCAATCATCATTGCGCTATTATCTGCAGCAGCAGCCATTACTGAAGCTCCAGCTCCACCAGCAGCACTAAAGATAACTTCAGTTCCACTAACATACCAACTTGATGCTAAGTTTTTGTGATCATCACTTGGTCCGAAATCTCCAAAGTAATGATAAGTATCATCATTAAATGTAATATCAATACCTAATTCATCAGCAGCATAATAAGCACCAGCGATAAATCCAACACCAAATTTAACTACTGCAGGAACAGCCATTCCACCAGTAAATCCTAATTTAGTATATCCATCTATTACAGCAGCGTATCCAGCTAAGAATCCAGCTTCATGTTCATTAAATAAGATAGGCATTGTATTAGAAGCAGTATTCCAAGTAGACCATGCAGCATCATGAGGTGTACCGTCGATTAAGATAAATTTAACATCTGGGTATAAATCTTGAGCAGCATAAATACTTGATTCAAATAAGAAACCAGGTGTAACAACTATTTCAGCTCCACCTTCGATAGCTAAATCGATTGCAGCTAAATAAGCGTCATCTGATACTTCTAAAGGCTTATAATATTTGTAAGAAATGTCATTTGCTTCAGCAAATTCGATAATTCCTTCATAAGTCCCTTGGTTAAATGATTCGTCATCGATACCACCTGAATCGGTAATCATTGCAATTCTGTAAGTTTCAACTTTAGTACAAGCACTTAAACCAAGCACTAAAACCATAGCTGCAACTAAAACTAATAATTTTTTCATTTTTTCCTCCTATTTTTTAATTTTATTTCTTATTTAATTATAGTTAATTTAGGTGTTTTTGTAAAGTGTTTTCATTTATTTTTTTTTTAATATGAAGATTTACTCATTTGTTTTGAAAACCAAACCAAAAAGGAGATAAAAAGCTTCTACTAATTTAGTGTTATGGTTGTGTATCTATGAGAACAGGAATTATTATTGGTCTTCTTTTTGTAACTTGATAAAGGTGTCTACTAATATCATCTTTTAGCATTTCTCGATATGCCTTCCAGTCAACATATTTATTCTTTAAAATTTTATTAGAAACTTTATAAAAGATGTCTTCTACTTCTTTTATTAATTCCTCATTCTCTTTCATATAAATAAAACCTCTTGATACAATTTCTATTTCTGTAATAACCTTCTTCTTTCTAGCATCAATATTAGCTATGATAAGTAATACTCCATCTTCTGAAAGCAATTCACGATCTCTTAAAACGATATCATTTAAGTCACCATCTAAAATACCGTCAACTAAAATATCTCCATTTTTAATTTTCTCATTAGTTTCAACTACTTTACCTTCTTCTATTTGTAATACTTTACCATTATCTAAGACGAAAATACTATCTTCAGTATATCCATGTTGAATACAAAGATGTTTCATTGCATATTGATGTCGATATTCTCCAATAACAGGAATAATGAATTTTGGGTTCAAAAAATTTATTAATAATTTTATATCTTCACTGCCAGCGTGAGATGGTGGTAAGATATTTTTGTTTATTTTAATAATATTTGTATCATAACGATATAAAATATCTAATGTTCTCGCTGCTATTTTTTCAGTTCCGGGTATTGGGGGAGTCATTAAAATGATAGTATCCTTTTTATTTATGTGGATTAACCTATCTAGTTTTTTTACCATTCTTTGTAACATATAGAAAGGTTCATGTCTGACACCGGTAACTAGTACTACTGCATCTTCTAATTCATTTTTATTTTTATCATCAATAAACTTTAAACTTATTAATTTGTCTTTTGGTATTTTTAAATAATTTAAATTAACCGCAATATCGACTATTCTTTGTGTTTTTCTACCAATAATTGCGATTTTTCGTTCGTATTTCAAAGCAATATCAATTATTTTTTGAATTCTAACTAAATCTGTTGAAAATGCAGATACTATTATTCTGTTTCCTGCTTGATAAAAAGCTTGATTTAAAGCATAATCTAAAGCTTCAGTACTATGAGAATAGCCAACTCTCTCTGCACCTAAAGACTCTACTAGTAAAGCTAGTATCTTTTGTCCTGCAATTTTAGATAGTTTTTCAAAATCAGTTTTATAAACTCCATGAACATTTTGATTAAACGTAAAATCAGGAGCATAAACAATAACACCGTCAATTGTTGAAATAGCAATTCCAAAACTTTCGGGAATTGAATGTGTTACACGGTAGAAATCAATTTTAATGTTATCAAAGGTTAGTGTTTTTCTAGATGATACAGTAGTAAATTTATAATCATCTAAGTCAAGTCCTTGATTAACGATAGAATCTTTTAAGATTGCTAACGTAAAATAAGAGGCATATATTGGAATTTTTAATGTTTTAAGTAGTTTAGGAACAGCACCAATGTGACCTTCATGACCATGACTAAGAAAAAGACCGATTATTCGATTTTTGTTTTTTTCTAAATAGCTAAAATCAGGAATTATTGAGTCAACACCAAAAAGTTCATGGGTTGGATACTTTAATCCAGCATCTAAAATAAATATTTTATTATCAATATCAATACAATACATGTTTTTTCCGTTTTCACCAAGTCCACCAAGGGAAAATATTTTAATTCTGCTCATAGTGTACCTCCTTTTATGAATCGTTATTTCTTCTTAAATATTATACCACAATACAGAATAAATAGTAATAAATGTATCGTAATAAAGAATTTTTATCAACATAAATTTGTATATTTTGATAGTGCTTTATGATATATTTGTAAATGAGGAGTGATTTGATGATAAACTATCCTAATAAGAAAACTGATTTTATAAAATCAAAAACTAATTACTCTAATAGAGGAATGACTTTTGAAAATGTTATTAATGAAACAAATGAATATTATTTAGTTAATGATGTAGCTATTATCCATAAGAAACCGATTCCTATTCAAATTGTAAAAGTTGACTATCCTTCTCGAAGTGGAGCTGTTATAAAAGAAGCATATTATAAAGTTCCTTCTACTACTGATTATAATGGGGTTTATAAAGGTAAATATATTGATTTTGAAGCAAAAGAAACAGCTAATAAAACAAGTTTTCCGTTATCAAATATCCATCTTCATCAAATTAATCATTTAGAGAGTATTGTTAATCATGGCGGAATTAGTTTTTTATTAATATTTTTTAAAACATTAGATCAAATATATTTATTGGAAACAAAATATATTATTAAATACTATAATCGAAGTATCGAAGGAAGAAAATCTATTAAGTATGACGAAATTAAAGAGTTTGGGTATCTTATAAAAGAAGGGTACAGTCCTAGAATTGATTACTTAAAAATAATTGATAAAATTATAGAAAAAGGCTGAAGATCAGCCTTTTACTTTAGAGTGCTTCCAGTTTCGATAACTAATTTATCAAATTTGGCAGTTGAAAATATACGACAATTTCTTTTAATAATAGTATTTTTAGGAATTGTTACTCCTGTTGCGATAACATTTATTCCACTATATAGAACTTTTGGATTTTCAATATTTGGAGTTAAGTCGCTTCCATCACCAATGATAACATTTTCCATAATTTTACATCTTTTATCAATAATAGCTCTTTCAATATATGCTCCAGGAAATATCTCTGTATCATTTAAGATGACACTATCAATTACTGTAGCTCCAGGATGAATAACAACACCAGGACTTAAAACACTTCTTGTAACATTTCCAGCGACAATGCATCCGTTTGAAATAAGTGCTTGGCTTATTAAAGCTTTACTACCTATTTTTACACTAGGCATTTCCTCGCTTTTAGTATGAATTTTCCATTTTTTATCATACATATCGAGTTTTATTTTATCAACTGTTGTGGTTAACTCAATACTTGCGTCTAAGTAAGCATCATATGTTCCAACATCTTTCCAATAGTCTTCAAACACATATGTGTACAAATCAGTTGTTTTTAATAAATGAGGAATTATATGTTTTCCGAAATCTAAATTAGGGTCTTTTACAGTTGTAATAGCATCTAATAAAACATCTGTATTAAAAACATAAATACCCATTGAAGCTAAATTGCTATCCGCATTTTTAGGCTTTTCAGTAAACTTAAGTATTTTATTATTTTCATCACTTGTAAGGATTCCAAATTGATGAGTATCTTTCCAAGCCACTGGTTGGACAGCAATAGTTAATTTAGCGTTATTTCTAATATGAAAATCAATCATTTTTTTATAATCCATTTTGTAGACATGATCCCCTGATAATATAAGAACATATTTAGGATCTTTTCTTTTAATATATTCTATATTTTGTAAGACTGCATCAGCTGTTCCGGCATACCATTCTTTATATGGTTGCAATAAACTAATACTTGAATCTCGTCTATTTAAGTCCCATTCTGCACCCATTCCAATATGTTCATTTAAAGATAATGGTAAATATTGTGTTAGAATTCCAATATTATAAATTCCAGAATTAGTACAATTACTTAATGTAAAGTCAACAATGCGATATTTTCCAGCAAATGGTACAGCAGGTTTAACTCTTTTTTCAGATAAAATATCTAATCTACTTCCTCTACCTCCGGCTAATATTAACGCTAACGTTTCCATTTTATTCCTCCTTTAATTTTTTATATAATTCAAGATATTTTAGAGCTGATTGTTTCCAACTAAAATCTTTTTCCATTCCTCTTTTTACAAGTGATTTCCATATTTTTTTATCTTGATAAACATCTATCGCGGTTTCAATAGCGTGTGATAGATCATTTGAATTATAGTTTTCAAAGCTGAAACCTGTACCTTCTTTGGTAAATTTGTTATATGGATCAATGCTGTCTTTTAAACCACCTGTTTTTCGTACTATTGGAAGTGAACCGTATTTTAAACTAATTAATTGTGCAAGTCCACAAGGTTCAAAACGTGAAGGCATTAAAAACATATCTGTTCCAGCATATATTTTTCTAGCTAATGACTCATTATATCCAATATAAACACCAACGTTATTTGAGTATCTTTCTCTTAAATAATTATAAAAGTCTTCAATACATGAATCTCCACTACCGAGCAATACAAATTGAAATTTATTATTAGCAATATAATCTTCAATTATTTCTTTAATTAATTCAAATCCTTTTGCTTCAGTAAGTCTAGTAACCATACTAATTATTGGTAAATCGTTTTTTTCTAAATTAAAATAATCTCTTAAGGCTTCCTTGTTTTCTCTTTTTCCTTTTATATAATTATAAGGACTGTAGTTATATACAATGTTTGGATCTGTTTTAGGATTAAAGTTATCATAATCTACACCATTAATAATTCCAAACAATGTATCTTCTCTTGATTTTAAGATTTCGCTCATTCCAAATCCATAATAATCATATAATATTTCTTTTGAATATGTGTCAGAGACTGTAGTGACAAAATCAGCTGAATTTATACCCGATTTCAAGAAGTTAATATTATTATTGAATTCAAGTTCATTTCCAAAATCAATATTTAAATACTTTAATAGATGTTTTGAGAAAACACCTTGATAAGCAATGTTATGAATCGTAAAAATAGTTTTCATATGTTTATATTTTTCTAAATGTTTATAATTCTTATTAAAGATATAAGGAATTAGACCAGCTGTCCAATCATTTGCGTGAATGATGTCTGGATAATAATTAAGGTGTTCAAACATTTGCATCACTGCATTATTAAAAAATCCGTATCGTTCACCATCATCATAATGGCCGTATAATGTATCACGATAACCAAAATAGTATTCGTTATCGATGAAATAATAGATTACTCCATCTTTTTTAATTGATTCAACACCACAATACTCTTTTTTTGGACCAACAGTTACTCGATATTTACAAAGTAGTTTCATTTCATTATTAAACTTCTCTTTTGTAACTCCATGTTTTGGTAAAACAACTCTAGTATCAATTCCAAGATTAACTAATTCTTTTGGTAAAGCTCCAAGAACATCAGCTAATCCGCCTGTTTTTGAGAAAGGGGTTGCTTCACTACCTACAAATAATATTTTCATACTATTCCTCCTTTTATTATCACTTTTATTATATCAAATATTTTCATTTATTAATAATGAATTATCGAAAAAAAAAAAGACATAATAAATATGCCTTTTATTCGCGATTTATAATACGATCTTTTATAGCCAATCCAATAACTATACATAAAAAGATTGAAATAGACATATAAGGTAAATTATAAAAGATAAATGAATAAATAAATGCTCCTTCGGTTCCTGCGTACTGTGAAAAGAAGATTACGCCACTTAAACTATGCATTAAATATCTTAAAAACCCACCTAATAAAATTCCTTTAATAAAACTTTTATTATTCTCAAAAGCGGATTCCTTATAAATACCTGCTAAACCTAAGAAACTAAAAGCAAATAAATAATCAAAGAATATTGAACCCCAATGTATTAAGAATCCTCCTAATGCGAAGTTAATAACTCCAAAAATAAATCCAGCAATCATTCCGTTTTTAACACCATATTTGTAAGCAATCAAGAAAATTGGTAACATTCCAATACTTGCACTACCACCTTGTGGCATATGTAGAAAAGGAATAAAAGTCGAAATTGCTTCTAGTACTGCCGCAATTGCGATTAAACTTGCGATTTCTGTGATTCTTTTTGTTTCTTTCATAATAGTTAATCTCCTTTTCAAATATTATTCTATTTTTAGACAATAAAAAAATCTTTGAAAGTACCAAAGATAAGGTTTGTATTCATTTATCCTATTTTGGCATTATCCAATAAGTTCGGTCGGCGTATACGCCCTCTCAGCTTGATTCAGCTCCCGTATTTTTTATTATGGTTTATTATAACATATATAATTGGTATTTCAATTAAAAGAATATTTTAATAGTAAATCATTTAACGATTTATTTAATTAACTTGTTATATTAAAAACTAGACTTTGAGAGTTTGGGCTCAAAATCTAGTTTAAATGTATTAGTCAGTAATAATTTCTAAAATAATTGATTTTTTCTCTACCTTTTCTTTTATTATTACAAAAGCATCAGAAACTTCTTTTTTAATATTTTGAATATTCTTTTTATTGTTATATAGTAGCGCTAATGTTTCTCCAATAACAACTTGGTCTCCTACCTTTTTCTTTAAAACTATTCCAACGTCAGGATCAATTGAATCATCTTTAGTTTCACGGCCAGCACCTAGTTTCATTGCTCCAATGCCGATTGCTAAAGCGTTTATTTCTTTTATATATCCTGATTTTTTCGATTTAACCTCAATAATTTCTTTAACGTTAATAAAAGTATCTAAATCTTCTATTGTTCCACCTTGATATTTAATTAATTCCATTTGTTTATTATATGCTTCGTGATTATTAAGTTTTTCCATAATAAGTTGTTTTGCTTCATCTATCGTATTAGTAATTCCACCACTATATACCATATAACTACCAATTGCCATACATAATTCCGTTAAATCATCTGGTCCATGACCTTCAAGAGTTTCGATTGCTTCTTTTACTTCTAGTTTATTCCCGATAGTATATCCTAGGGGTTGTGACATATCAGTGATGAAAGCAACAACCTTTTTACCAAATGAAGTACCAATATTAACCATTATTTTTGATAATTCGCGAGCATCTTCAATTGTTTTCATAAATGCACCTTCACCAACTTTGACATCTAATACAATGACATCACTTCCACTAGCTAGTTTTTTACTCATAATACTTGAGGCAATTAAAGGTATACTCGGAACTGTTGCGGTAACATCTCTTAAAGCATATAACATTTTATCAGCTGGTGTAATTTTAGCTGTTTGTCCTGCAACAGCTATTCCGATTTTATTTACTTGTTTAATAAAATCAGGAATATCAATATTAACAGATAACCCATCAATACTTTCAAGTTTATCCAATGTTCCACCAGTATGTCCTAATCCTCGCCCACTTAATTTAGCTACTTTAACACCACAACTAGCTACTAAAGGGCCTAATACTAAAGTCGTTTTGTCTCCAACACCACCTGTGGAATGTTTGTCTACTTTAATTCCTTTGATACTACTTAAATCAATGATTTCACCACTGTTTAAGATAGCTTTTGTTAGGGCACTACTCTCTTTATTATTCATCCCGATAAAATAAATAGCCATTAATAAACTACTCATTTGGTAATCTGGGATTTTTTTATTGACGTAATTTTCAATAATAAATTCTATTTCTTCTGTTGTAAGCGAGTAGCCATCTCTTTTCTTTTCAATAAGGTCAACCATTCTCATTTCTTTCATCTCCTTGGGTATCGTTTTTATTGATTATTATTTTTGCCATATTTTTTTTCAAAAATATTTAATTGCAATTGAATATCATTTTTAACTTTTATTGCAAGCTCATGACTGTTTAATTCCTTATAATCTTCATATTTTAATAATTTATGAATATGTACATAAACTTTTTGTTTTTTAAAAGGATAAGATTTTAAAATATTACTACAGTTATAGATTGTAACAACTAAAATATCAGCTTTTGGTTTAATTGCTAGTTTAAATGCACCAGGTTTAAAATCAATTAACTTATTACCAAATGATCTCCTACCTTCTGGGAATATTCCCATTGTCATTCCATCTCTAACTTGTCTTATTCCTTTAACAATTGATTCTGCAGCACTTCTGTCAGCATATCTTGAAATCGGAATATTTCCTAATAATAATATCCATTTTCCTATTATTGGAACGTTCATTAAGGATTCTTTTGCGATAAAATCTATATTATTATCTTTAAAGATTGGCTTCAAAACAATAATATCATAATTTTCTTGATGATTACCAATTAAAACAAATTTATCTTCAGGTATATTTTCTTTTCCTGTTGTAATAACTTTAACTCTTAAAATGTGAAGAATTAAGTAGAAAAATGAATTAACGAATTTATGGTTAAAATTATTATCAAAACTGGATCCTTTACGAATATCACCCATTAAGGTTAAAATAATTAATTGAAATATAAATGATAGAATTACTCCAATTAAAAGACTAGCAATACTTAGTAAATAAAAGCTTAATTCATTAAAACTATTAAAATCTAATCCAAAAAGCATACTAAATAAATAAGCGATTAATACCCAAAATAAATAAAAACTTAAAATATACATGTTATCGAATCCTTTCATAAATGGAAAAATTTAAATCTCCATTTATTTTTTCGCTAATTTTATCGTATTTGCTATAGTCGATTTCTTTAAAAAAGACATCTCCATCAAATTCTTTATTAATATGAGTAATATATAGTCTATCAGCAATATCTAGAGTTAAATCATATATTATTTTCCCACCAATTATAAAGATTTCTTCATCTTTTGGGAATTTTTTTAAATATGAGACAATATCATTAGTTTTTTCAACACCTTTATATTCATAATCAGTTAATGTCGCGATAACATTTTTTCTTCCAACCAGAGGTTTTTTTAAATATGAAATAATTGATTTAAAAGTCATTTCTCCCATAATAACAGTATTATTCATAGTCATTTCTTTAAAATACTTCATATCTTCTTTATAATGCCAAGGAAGTTTATTTCCTTTGCCAATAACATTGTTTTTGCTTATTGCTACTATTAAACTAATCATTAGATGCTTACCTTACCTTTAATTGAAGGATGGGGATGATAATCTGACAATGTAAAATCTTCATATTTGAAGGTTTCGATATCTTTAATATTTTTATTTAAAGTCATTTTAGGTAATGATCTTGGTACTCTAGATAATTGGAGTTTAACTTGTTTTAAATGGTCAGTATAAATATGTGCATCACCTAATGTATGGATAAACTCTCCAGGTTCTAAATTAGTTACTTGTGCAATCATTAATGTCAAAAGAGCATAACTAGCAATGTTAAAAGGAACTCCTAAAAATGAATCAGCACTACGTTGATATAATAAACAACTCAGCTTATTGTTATTAACATAAAAATGAAACATCATATGACAAGGTGGTAAAGCCATTTCAGGAACAAGTGGTGGATTCCAGGAATTAATTATTAATCTTCTTGAATGAGGATTGGTTTTAATATCGTGAATAACTTTTTCTAATTGATCAACATATTTACCATCAGGTCCATCAAAATGGCGCCATTGTCTACCATATACCGGACCTAAATTGCCATGTTTTTCAGCAAATAAATCATCGTTTTTAATTTTATCAACGAATTCTTGTAGTGTTTCATGATTATAATCATCTGTTTTTTGAAAATTACGATATGGCCATTCATTCCAAATTCTAACATTATTATCAACAAGATATTTGATATTTGTTTCTCCTTTTATAAACCAAAGAAGTTCATAAATAATTGATTTTAGATGAATTTTCTTAGTAGTAAGCAAAGGGAAACCTTTCGCTAAATCAAATCGCATTTGGTATCCAAATGTACTAATCGTCCCAGTACCTGTACGATCTTCTTTTAAAGAACCTTCATTTAAAATATGTTGTAATAAATCAAGATATTGTTTCATAGAGATCAATCCTCTCGAATTTCATTCGTTCGCAAGATTATTTTATAAAATAGAACTATAATATTATACCAAAATATCACTTATATTGAAAGCAACAAACCAAATTAATACGAAAAAAGTGCGAAAAGCACTTCTTTCAATAGTGTTATTCTGGGGATAACATTATTTGTCGTTTTTGGAGCTTATGAAAGTAATCTTTTCTGCAATAATTTCAGGATATGAAAATGAGTTACCATCCTTACACTCGTAATATTTTTGAGATAATCGGGCTTTAATACCTACTGTAGAACCTTTTTTACAATACTTAACAGTATTTTCAGCGATTCCACTCCATAATGTACATTTTAAGAAATCGGTATCATATTCTCCAGTTACAGAATTTTTAAATCCTCTTTCGATGGATATGGTAATTGTTGTAACCTTTCTTCCATCATCCAATGTTTTGAGTTCTGCATCATAAACTAAACGACCTACTAAGATAACTTGGTTTAACATAAAACCTCCTTTTGTATTAGTATATCTTAAATAATAAAAATTATTCATTTGCGTAATTGATAGAAAGTGTTTATAAAAAGTAATATTTTATACAAAATAATGTTTTTTCATTAAAAATATGATTGTATTATTATTTTTATTCTGTTTTTTATAAAATATAGTATTTTTTGCAAAAAAAACTAACCTGTGTCATAAAAAGTTGATACAAATCAAAAACTATCTAGATAGAGATTGAACGGTTTTTTTGAAAAATAAGTAATAATTCACAAATAAATATTCCGAAAATAAAAAAACCGATATGGAGCATTGTTAGTTGATAAAACAGGAACTCTATCAACTAATTGCATCGAACGTCAAAAAAAAAAGAACTTGAAAGTTCTTTTTTAGAAACTAATTTCAACATCTTCTCTTTTTGATATTTCTGATTCGAAAAATTCTTTCTTATTGATATTAACCATTCCAGCAACAATACTAGTAGGGAACGTAACAATCATTGAATTAATTCTTGATACATTTGAATTATAAACTCTTCTTGATGCTTGTAAATGTTCTTCAACATCAGCGATTGATTTTTGTAAATTAGAAAATAATTTTTCAGCTTTCAATTCTGGATATGCTTCGACAGCAACATTTATTCCTGATTGAACTGCATTCATCTTTCCCATAAACTCTTGTTTTTCTTGTAAAGTTAGTGTCTTAGGTAAACCTGCACGCCATTTGGTAATATTTTCAAAAGTTTCAGCTTCATGTTTTGCATACCCTTTTACACTACCCACAAGTTTTGTTAATACATCAAAACGTTTTGTTAAAGCTACATCAATACCTGATTCTGCTTCTTCTACTTTAACTTCTAAACGTCTCAAACTGTTCATTGTACCAATATACCAAATAAGAACAATTACTACTATAACAACAATAGCTAATAAAATCATTAATCCTGGTTCCATTATCTCACTCCTTCTTAAATATATTATTATTTAATTTTAACTCTTTTACAACTTCTTGTATTACATATAAATCTTGTTTAAAACTATTAAATGTTGCTTCATTTAACACTTGAAACATTTTTAATTCGAAAGTATCTCTAAAATTATTAATACCAATATAAAGATAGTTATCAATAAATGAAAAACTTATTTTACCCTTGTTATTTTTTTCAAAATCTCGTAATGCTTCCATCAAATGTGGAGTTAAAACATAAAAAGCGGTGTGTTCACTTGTACAATATGTTTTAAACTTTTTATTAAAGTCAACACTTTCGAGTTTAATTTTTTGGTATTTTCTTCTCTTAACAGGTTTTCCTTTTTCAAGGACTTGAAGATAACCATCGAACGATTTATTAAATTCGAAACGGAAAATTCTTCCAAGAAAATAAGTTACATATGTTGTTCTAGTTCCGTTATTTGTGTATTCTACATGTCTTTCTTGAAGTTTAACATCACTTGATATAAAGGAAACTCCATCCATTTTACCAGATAAAAAATCTTCTGTTGTAAAGACATCTGCTCTTTTGATAAATTCTGTATCATATACAACGCTCTGTGATAACCCTCTAGAAGGGTCAAATACTCCATCTTCAACAAAAGATTCAATTACTTCTCGCAGGACTTCAATTTTAAATCTTTTTCTAATTTTATTGAAATTTGCGATACCTATTCCTCCAAGAATCAGACCAGGTAGTATTAATAAAAGACCAATCGGACCACGATTAATAAGAATAACAAATAGGATTAATCCTAAAACTAATAAGAATCCTCCGATGATAACTTTTTTTTCAGCTTTTTTCTTTAACGATTGAAACTCTAGTAATTTGTCTTCCATTACTTACCTCCTTCTTTTGTTATTTTACAACAAATAGTACTAAAAATAAACAATTATTTAAAGGTTCTAGTCGCTTTAACAGCAGTTTGCCAATTACGATAGAGTTTCTTTCTTTCATTTTTTGACATTTCTGGTGCAAATTGTTTATCTAAAAGGATTAAATTCTCTAATTCTTTGGTATTCTTATAAAATCCTGTAGCAATTCCACTAATAAATGCAGCCCCAAGTGCAGTTGATTCATTTATTCTTGGTCTACTTATTTTAATATTCAAAATATCACTTTGAAATTGCATTAAAAAATTATTCATTGAGGCTCCACCATCGACTTTCAAAATAGTAGGAGTAATATTTGATTCAAAAGCCATAATATCAATAACATCCTTTGTTTGATAAGCAAGTGACTCTAGTGTAGCTCTAGTAATATGAGCCGGAGTTGTTCCTCTAGTTAACCCGAAAATAGCACCTTTTGCTTCAGTATCCCAATAAGGGGTACCAAGTCCTGCGAACGCAGGAACAACATAAACTCCATAATTATCATCAACACTAATTGCGAGTGTTTCTGAAGTTTTAGCTTCTTTAAAAAAGTTAAGTGAATCACGAAGCCATTGAATTGCACTTCCTGCGACAAAAACACTTCCTTCTAGAGCATAAGTTATTTCGCCATTAATAGAGTAAGCAATAGTTGTTAATAATCCTTTTTTTGATAATGTTGGTATTTTGCCAGTATTCATCAACATGAAACAACCTGTTCCGTAAGTATTTTTTATTGCTCCTTTTTCTAAACATAATTGCCCAAATAAAGCAGCTTGTTGATCACCTAAAATACCAGCTATTGGTATTTCAATTCCTAAAAAAATTTTTCTTGATGTTTTACCAAAAATACTATTAGAATCACAAACTTCTGGTAAAATATTTTTATTTATTCCAAAAATTTCAAGAAGTTCTAAATCCCATTTTTTTTCAAAAATATTATATAAGAGTGTTCTGGATGCGTTAGTATAATCTGTTTTATGAACCTTATTGCCAGTTAATTTATAAAGTAACCAGGAATCTACATTCCCAAACATTAAATTTCCATTATCCATTAATTTTTTAACACCTTCAACGTTATCTAGAATCCATTTTATTTTAGTTGCGGAAAAATACGGATCAATTAATAGTCCTGTTTTTTCTTTAAAAACTTTTTCAAGATGATTTTTTTTAAGATTATCACAAATGTAATTACTTTGTTTTGATTGCCAAACAATAGCTTTATATATTGGTTCTCCTGTTCTTTTATCCCAAAGAATTGTAGTTTCACGTTGATTAGTAATTCCAATACTACTAATTTCTTCAGGTAATACTTCCGCAGTCATTATACATTCTGCTAATGTTGATAAAACTGATTCCCAAATGTCTTCTGCATCTTGTTCGACATAGCCAGCTTGTTTATAAATCATTTTTAATTCTCTTTGGCTTGAACTAACTATTTCACCTTTTTTATTAAATAAAATCGCTCTTGATGATGTTGTTCCTTGATCAATCGCAAGAATATATTTCTTCAATATTACCACCTCTTAGTCTTATTTTATCAAATAATTCATAATTTGAAAATTTATTTGTCAAATATATGATATAATTATCTTTAGAAGGTGATTAGATGGAAAAAGAATTTAAACTTACTGACCCATATGAAAATGAAATTCATGTATATTTATGGGTGCCAAAAACTGAGTCGATAAAGGGCGTAGTTCAGATTATTCACGGAGCTAGTGAGTATATGGGAAGATATAATGAATTTGCATCATATCTTAATTCTATTGGGTTTATTGTAATTGGAAATGATCATTTAGGACACGGTAAAAATAATATAGATAATGATTCAATTCATTTTTCCGATAGTATCGGATTTCATAAAGTTTATGAGGGTGTTAAAACTGTAAGAGACTATATTGAAGAACATTATCCTGATTTACCAGTTATTATGTTTGCACATTCAATGGGATCTTTTATTGGAAGATATGCTATTTTGTATGATCACAAAAGATATGATGAAGCTATTTTTTCAGGAACAGGATGGTTTAATCCAATAAAAATACATATTTCTATTTGGATAACAAAATTCATTATTAGATCAAAAGGTCAAAGATATGTCAGTGAGTATTATAATAATAAAATTGCTGATGGAGCTATTAGATCTATGAAACGTAATGGAATCATTAATAAAAGAATAGAGTGGATTTCAAGTGTTAAAGCTGTTCAACGCGAATTTGAAGAGTCAGAGTATTGTGGAAAGCCTTTTACGATAGGAGCACAATTAGACTTATTAAATTTCATTCTTGAAGTTCAGGATAAAAAACGAATTAAGGATAGCGCTTCAAGTACTGCAATATATTTTATTAGTGGTGATTTAGATGCTCTTGGAAATTACGGTGGAGCTGTTAAAAAACTTTACAATTACTATAAAGAATGCGGATATTCAAGAGTAAAATATACAGTGCTACGAGATTGTAGACATGAAATTATCAATGAAGTCGAAAAAGAAAGTACTTATCGAAGAATTGGTGATTGGATGAAATATAATATATAAAAAATGATGCTTATGCATCATTTTTTTTAGGATAAACAGTTATATAAGTATATGAATCCTCATTTAATAGAAGTTTTTTTGAATCATTTAAATCATTAATTGTAATTGAATCAGCGACGTCTAAGATATTAAAAAGTGAAGAACCAATATAGTAATATTTAGTAAATTGATTAGCTATATATTCTAAACTATTCAAAGCTTGAATAAAGCTGCCAATAATTTGTTTTTTTGTTCTATTAAACTCTGTTTCTTTAATTTCAAATGTTTCTAGATTAAGAAATATTTCTTTTAAAGTTGTTTTTAACTCAACAGGTGAATATGTTTCACTACCGATTAGAAAGAAACCATAACTTTCCTCAAAGGTTATATCAATTCCAAAACTATCATTTATTAATCCTTTATTAATCAAACTTCTATAGTTTTGGGAACTTTTACCTATAATAAGATCAATTAATATAGCCATTGTTAGTTCTTTTTTCATAATGTTCTCTTCTTTAAAATTAGTTGGTGATTGTTTAATTCCGAGTAAGAAGTTTGGAATGGAAATTTCTAAATTCATATTAGATTCTTTTTTGTAAACAATATTAGTTTGATTTGAAATATTACTAGCATCTATATATTGATTTTGAAAAGTTATTTTTTCTTGATTTTTTTTAATAAATTTAATTAGTTTTTTTGGATCAAAATTACCTGTGATAAATAAAATCATATTTTTGGGATTATAAAATGTTTGATGTGCTTTTTTTAAAATGTCAACATTAATTTCTTTTAGTGATTCTTCTGTTCCTAAAATATCATATTTTATCGGATGAGTTTCAAACATGTTTTTTATTAAATTCATATAAGCAATAGTATTTGGGTCATCTTGATACATTCTTATTTCTTGAATAATAATATCTTTTTCTTTTTCAACGCCTTCATCTGTAAATAAAGGGTTTTGAACAAAGTTAAGTAATAGCTCAATATTGGTTTCTAGATTTGCGGTACAAGAAAACATATAGGTTGTTCGATTATTTTGGGTAAATGCATTAACTCTTGCTTGATTTGTTGCAAATTTCGAAGATACGTCTTGATTATTTTGTTCGAATAATTTATGTTCTAAAAAATGAGCAATTCCTTTTGGCAGATCATAGTATATATTATTTTCATCCTTAATTTTAGTCGCTATTGATCCTAAACTTGTCGAAAAAGTAACATAGGATTTATGAAACCCTTTTTTAGGTAATAAATAAACACTTAATCCATTATCTAATATTTCAGTATATAGAGTTTCTTTGATTTTAAGGTATTCTTTTTTATTCATCTTTATCATCGTCCCTTAATAAGAAAACAGTATCTTTCTTTATGCTTTTAGCAATGCGAGTAATATCGTTTTTTGTTACTAAATTTAGTTGTTCTATTAACTTGTTTGAATCAAAACGATCATGAAAGAGGGAATCTCTACTTATTCTTGATAGTATTCCAATGTTTGAATCAAGACTTTCGATTATTCCGTTTGTTTGCATTGTTTTAGCAATTTTTAATTCTTCATCGGTATATTCTTGATTAATTATTTTTTCTAATATTTTATCAATAGTTTTCAAAACAATATTGTAATCCTTTTTGTTAATACCAGAAACTATAAATAAAACACTTTTATAAGGGTCATAACTACTACTAATAAAGTAAACTAGTCCTAGTTTTTCTCTTATCTCTTTAAAAAGCATACTTTCTCCGCTTCCACCAAAAAGTGTATTAAATAAAATTCCTCCTAAATAATTACTTGTATGATAAAAGGCATTAAGACGGTACCCTATGACCAATTTTGATTGTTTAATCGCGATTTTTTTATTTATTTTTGTTACTTTAGTAATGTTTTTTGTTGATTTATCAACTAATGTTGGAATATAATCACGTTCAGAAAAAGGAAAAGTAGTTTTTATTTCTTTTTCTATTTTGGCAAAATCAAAATCTCCAATGATGTTAATGGTAATCATATCATTAGTTATCATATCGTGGTACGCAGCAATACAATCGTCTAACGTAATACCTTTAAGTAATGTTTCTTCACCAAGTGCGCTTAAACGATATATCTCATCTTTAAACATTATTTTATTTGTTTCAACAACAGCATACTTTAGTTTATTTGCGTAAATACTATTAAAGTATTCTTTCATTAATCTTAATTCTTCTTGAAATATTTTTTCATTAAAATAGGGGTTGAATAAAACCTCTTTAACAAATAGTAATGCATCTTTGAAAAGTAAATCATTATTCAAGGTATAATCGTCATTGATAAAAGATAAATCAAAATTAATAAAATGTGTTTTAGCAATTTTACTTACACCTACGTTAAAACGAGTTGCATACATATTTTCTAAATACGCAGACATTAGTTCTCGTGAAGGATATTTTTTTGAAATTGCTTTTAATAAATATGGTAATAATGTTCTTTTTGAAATTGTCTTTTCATTTAAACTATTAGCAAAAGACAATTGTAATCTAGTTGTTTTGAATTTTGTTGTTTTTACCATATTTAATGTGTAATTGTTTCCATATATTGTTTTACTTTCCATAATTATTCTCCTAAAAAAAGTGCGTTAGCACTTTTTTATTTATTATTCAGCCATTCCTAAAGCTATATCCATCATTTTAGTAAAAGCGAATTGACGTTCTTCTGCTGTAGTTGCTTCATGAGTAACTAATGAATCACTTACAGTTAATAAGCAAGCGGCATTTTTACCTGTCACTTTCGCATTATGAAACAAGGCGAATGATTCCATTTCAACAGCTAAACATCCATGTTTATCGTGAATTTCTTTAAATTCATTAAAGTTATCACGATAGAATACATCACTTGAATGAATTGTGCATTTTGTGATTGGAATTTTTAAATCATTAGCAATTTTATCTAATTTTTCATTTAATTCTAAACTTGGGTAAGTAGTGTCAATATTAGTTGAAGAACTTTGAATATTTGCAAAATTTGATTGACTCCATGCTTTTTCAACTAATACAACATCATATAATTCTAATTCTCGACTATATGCTCCACAACTTCCTATTCTTACAATATTATCAATATCATAGAATTTGAAAAGTTCATATGAATAGATTCCGATACTTGGCATTCCCATGCCGCTTCCCATAACACTAATTCTTTTACCTTTATATGTACCAGTATAACCAAACATATTACGAACATTATTAAATTTTACAACGTTGTCTAAATAAGTATCAGCTATATATTTTGCGCGAAGAGGATCTCCGGGCATTAAAACTGTTTTTGCGATGGTATTATCTTTTGCTTCAATATGAGGTGTACTCATTTTTTTCCTCCTAATAATCCGAATTTGATATTTCACCTTTAATAAGTGAAATACCGCTACTGGTACCAATTCTAGTAGCTCCAGCAGAAATCATTTTTTCTAAATCTTCTTTAGTTCTTACTCCGCCACTGGCTTTTACTTCTTTATCTTTCGCTACTGCTTTCATTATTTTAACATCTTCAACAGTTGCCCCGCCAGTTCCAAAACCAGTACTTGTTTTAACAAAATCAGCATTTGCTTTCATAGCTGCAATACTTGCTAATTTAATTTCTTCTTTTGTTAAATAACAAGTTTCTAATATTACTTTTAGTGTTTTTTCTTTACAAGCTTCTCTTACAGCTTTTATTTCCTCATATACATAGTCAAAGTCTTGTGCTTTTACTTTACCAACATTAAGAACCATATCTATTTCATCAGCTCCATTTTTAATGGCATCAATAGTTTCAAAAACTTTTGTATTAATTGTATTAGCTCCGAGTGGAAACCCTATTACTGTACAAACTAAGACATCTGTTTCCTTTAATAATTTGTGGCTATGCTCAACCCAAAAAGGATTAACGCAAACACTTTTAAAATCGTATTCTATTGCCTCTTCAATTAACTTGTTAATTTCTAGTTCTGTGCCAAAAGCTTTTAAATATGTGTGATCAATTAATTTGTTCAATTTCATATAAACCAATCCTTTCAAATAGTTTTAAATATATTTTAACTAATACTCCAATACTTAATGAAAATATTAGTGTTCCAACGTTCACCATTCCAAAACCTACACCAGCAATAGAACCTATTATTATTGCTGAAATTACTGCTGATACTTCCATTGAACTACGAACTAATACTAATTTATCTGTTTTAAATAGTCGCATAAAAGTAAGCATTGCTTCATCAAACACTCCTGCTGGAAACGTTGATATTATTAGTAATGATCCGCCAAATGGTAATAATATCAAACCAACTAAATAAGTTAAAATTCTAATAATTATATCATGTGGCATAAAATTAATAAAAACATATAAATCGAAGATATCGATTACATATCCAACAAAAATAATAGGAATAAACATTAAAATATATTTAATATGTTTATTCATTACTGTTACAAAAATTAAAAAAACTGTTGCGACTAAGATAACTGCTGTTCCAAATGATATTCCTGTTAATGCATGTAAACTAAAGTGTAAAGAGTCCCAAGAACTAAGACCAAGATTACTTTTTTTCATCATTACAACTGCAAAAGAAATAATAATTGAACCACTAATGTAAATTAAAATATTTTTAATATTAAAAATCATTTTACGATGTTTCATTTAATGACCCTCCAAGCATTTTCAAAAACACTGCCAGGATAGGTCCGAGTATTAATGCCATAACGACGGAACCTACTCCCACTGTTCCAAAACCGATTCCGGCAATAAATCCAAAAAGAGTACCAAGTGAAATTCCTAAAACTTCTATAGCTATTCTAATTCCAGCTACTTTATCAGTTTTTAAAACATTCATAATTACAATCATTAATTCATCAAATACAAAAGCAGGATATTTCGATGAAATAATAAAAGCAAGTCCAAGTGGGATAGCAATTACTCCTAAAAAATAAAACAATAATCTAAGTAAAATAGTTGTTGGTTCGTAATTACCAAAAACTATAACATCCCAAAAATCTAAAGATATTCCAACAAGTATAATTGGAACAATCATAAAAATAAGTTTCCACTTTCTAGTGTAACCAAGGACAATAGCCATAAGTATTAAAGCAATAATAATTGATGTTGTCCCAAGTGATAGATTGATTAGTACACTTAAGTTGTATGTCACAGTATCCCATGGCCCTGCCCCAAAATCAGACATTATCATTGTGTTTACACCAAAGCCTAAAACAAAAAAACCAAAAAGGTAATAAAAATTATTCTTTTTGTTAAATTCAATTTTTCTATTCATAAAACACCTCCTAAAATTGTAGTTACCGCTCTAAAGTCAATTTTAGGGGACTTGTAACTCCTAACCATATCTTAGGATTAACGATATTTATATTTTACAAAAAAAGCGTAATAAAATCAACATATTCTTAAAATAATGAAAATTTATGTTTATAATTTGTTTAGTTATTATAATAAGTAATTTCAAAATTGATGACATCTTCTAATTGAGAGCTATTATCATCAACATTATAAATTCTAATTGTTGTTTTTTCACCTAAGATAATTTTATAGTTTAGGTTGTTATTAATAAAAATGAAGTTCTCTCCATCATATTGCCCATTATAGTTTAACTCATAAAAATTAAGTATCTCGTCAATAGAGTAATCATAAATATAACCTTTTACCACTGAAAACTCTTTTTCAAAGCAACTCTCAGTTATTTCTTCTGAACATACTTTTTCAGTATGCACTTCGTTAGTCGAAGTATCTTCAATTATTTTCATATAATAACCTAAATTTTTAAGATCATTGTCATTTTCATCAAAACTTGATGATAAAATACTCACTTTTGGTGGTAATGGAATTATATGTGTAATGTATTTTGTTAAAATTGCTTTTTCAGGAACATAATCATTATTAACTGGTAAATATTCTTTTAAATATGCTTCATGAATGTCATATGCAATAATAGATAAATAATATGGAATTATAATTAATTCATCATTATGATAAAATTCAGTATATGAAAATACAATTCTAAGTCCGTTTTCGATTGACATGTAAGCATCAACATCATAAATATTATTGTCAATACTAATATTAGTTAAATTAAAATTACCATCTGTTGCTCCTAAAGATAATCGAACTTTATCACCATATGAATCATTAATGAATTTATCATAAACAATATAATCATCATAATATTCTAAAAAATCTATAAATTCATTGCTAATATCTAAATAATTATTTATCGCAGTAAATCGATAATTATTATCAAGTATACCAACAAAATAATAGTATTCTTTTGAAAAAGTGTATTCAAATAATTTTTCTGTTGTTTTACCATTATAGTAATTAAATTCAAGGGTATTACTATTAATAATCTCGGTATTTGGCAAAGCATTAAATGGGTTTTGTGAACAGGAACTAAGAGTGAAAATACTAATACTTACTAATATCAATAATAAACTTTTTTTCATTTAAATCACATCCTAATACTATTATATCAAAAAAGTCTGAAAAATCAGACTTTAAAGTATTATTTAATTATTTGTTCACATCTTTGACATAGACCATTATTAGTATGATCAACTATTTGCCAACAACGATCACATGTTTCTCCAATTGCTTTTTCTACATCGATTGATAAATTATTAAATTCATACATTCCTTTTCCATCTTTCATTTCAAATTGTGAAACAATAAATATTTGCCCGAGATTTGCTTTCATTGAATTCAACAATTCTTTAACTTCACCTTGAGGGTAAATAGTTAATTTAGCATTAAAACTTTTACCAATTATTTTCTCATTTCTTGCAATCTCTAAAGCTTTTAAAACATTATCTTTTACTACCATAAAACTATTATATTTTGTGATTAATTCTTCATGACCTAAGTTTTGGTATTTAGGCATATTTTCTAAGTACATATTTTCTTCAGCTTTGTAAGATAGATATTTGTATGCTTCATGAGTTGTGTGTGGAATAAATGGTGTTAAAAGTTTTAATAAAGAAAGAGTAATATCATAAAGAACTGTTTGAATACTTCTTCTATCATGATTATCGGCTTTTTCTATATATAAAACATCTTTTGTAAAATCTAAATAGAAAGCACTAAGTTCTTTAGTTACAAAATTAGTTATTTCACGATATACTGTATCAAATTTAAAATGATCATAATTATTAATTGTGTCTTTAATTAGATTGTTTAATTTTAAGGTTATATATTTATCGACTTCATTTAAATCGTTAAATTCAACACGATCTTTTAAAGGATTAAAATCAAAAAGATTCCCAAGCATAAAACGAATAGTATTTCTTATTTTACGATATGATTCACTTACTTGTTTCATCATGTTATTGCTTATTCTTACATCACTTTGATAATCAACACTAGCAACCCATAAACGTAAAATATCAGCTCCGCTTTGTTTCATTATTTTTAATGGATCAATAACATTACCTAATGATTTAGACATTTTACGTCCATCACCATCAAGAACAAATCCATGAGTTAAGCATGTTTTATAAGGACTTTTACCCATTGAAGCAACTCCTGTAGATAAACTACTGTTAAACCAACCACGATATTGGTCGCTACCTTCTAGGTATAAATCACTCGGATAAGGATTTCCATAATCAATCATTCCTCCGTGATGAGATGTTCCTGAATCAAACCAAACGTCTAATATATCTGTTTCTTTAGTAAATTCTCCGTTTGGAGAAGCAGGATTAGTGTATTCCTTAGGTAATAGTTCTTTTGCGGATTTAGTATACCATGCATTTGATCCTTCTGTTTCAAATATTTGTGCAACATGATTAATAACTGCTTTATCAAGAATCTCAGATCCATCTTCATTATAAAATACCGGAATTGGAACTCCCCAAGTTCTTTGACGTGAAATACACCATGCTTTTCTGTCTTTAACCATATTTGTCATTCTTAATTCTCCCCATTTAGGGTACCATGTTACATTTTTGATTTCTTTTAACATATCATCTTTCAATGATTCAATTGAAGCAAACCATTGAGCGGTTGCTCTAAAGATAACAGGTTTTTTAGTACGCCAATCATGAGGATAACTATGAGTTATCCAAACCATTTTCAGTAAATAGTTTTGATCATCTAAATCTTTAACAACACTTTTATTACAATCTTCAATAAATTGACCTTCATACTGTCCAGCTTCAGCTGTCATAAATCCTTTTGAATCAACTGGGCATAATGTTTCAAGACCATATTTTTGTCCAATGATAAAGTCGTCTTCTCCATGTCCTGGAGCAGTATGAACTAATCCTGTTCCACCTTCAACAGTAACATGATGTCCAATAACAATCGGGCTTATTCTATCGTATAAAGGATGTTTATAGCTCATTCCTTCTAATACTTGACCTTTTACTTCTTTTAATATTTCTACTTTTTTCCATTCAAATAATGATGTTAAAGTATCGATTAAAGCAGTCGCAACTAAATAATTTACGTTATCATTTACTCTAATAAATGAATATAATATTTGATCTCCTACCGCGATTGCTAGATTAGCTGGGATTGTCCATGGAGTGGTTGTCCAAATTAAGAAACGAAAATCATCTTCAAAAACATTTAATTTCTCAACGGCATCCATTGCAACATAAATAGATGGAGATTTTTTATCGTGATATTCGATTTCAGCTTCAGCAAGCGCTGTTTCACTAGATGGTGACCAAAATATCGGTTTTAATCCTTTAAAGATTAATCCTTTTTCTACCATTTCAGCAAATACAGTTAATTGAGATGCTTCGTATTTTGCGTTTAATGTAATATAAGGATTATCCCATTCTCCTAAAACACCTAATCTTTTAAATTGATTTTTTTGTTTATCGACTTGTTGTAGAGCATATGTAGCGCACATTTTTCTAAATTCAACTTTATCAATAAGATTACGATTAATTTTTTTTGTTTTTACTAAAGCAGTTTCAATTGGTAGGCCATGAGTATCCCAACCAGGTACATATCTTGTGTAAAACCCTTGCATACTCTTATATCTCAAAACAAAGTCTTTCAAGACTTTATTCAAAGCATGACCAATATGAATATTTCCATTGGCATACGGTGGACCATCATGCAAAATATATTTTGGATTATTTATGTTTTTAGTTAATCGTTTATTGTAAAGATCAATTTCATTCCATTCTTCTTGAATCTTTGGCTCGTTATTCCCAAGATTTCCTCTCATTGGAAAATCTGTTTTTGGCAATAATAAGGTATCTTTATAATTGTTCATCTTTTTCACTCCTCGTATAATAATTATAATAAAAAATCGTCCTTAAAAATAAGGACGAATTAAACTCCGCGGTACCACC
>CAZWIZ010000006.1:0-7066 GCA_964634385.1 uncultured Candidatus Izemoplasmatales bacterium
AACCCTCTTATTTGAAAAAAGCTCAATAAGCTCTTGCTAAAAAGAGCTTTTTTCTTTACATTTTGTAAAATAAAAACAGGAATTTTATTCCTGTTTATTTTTTAAGGAAACTTTAAAATAATTATATCTTTAAATTTTTATATTTTTAAGAATGCTTATATATGCGTCTAATCCTATATTTAGAATTTTTTCATCAAAATTAAATTTAGAATTATGAAGTGGGTAGATAAAACCTTTTTCTTTATTTCTGCTTCCTAAAAAGAATATCACACCTTTAACTCTTTTTTGGTAATATGAAAAATCATCGGTGACCATAAATCCTTTATCTAAGTTTTTAATATTTACATCATCTGCTAGAATTTCTGTAATCTGGTCACATAAAGATGGATCATTGTAAACTGGCGGATAGAGAGGTAAATGATTAATCTTATATGTGATTCCATAGGTAACTTTAAGTCCTTTGAGAATTTTATTGATTTTCTCTATTAGCGTATCATATACATTTTCATCAAAAGCTCTGATTGTCCCTTTCATAGTGCATTTCTCTGCTATGGTATTTTGAGTAGATCCGCAATTCATTGTTCCAATTGTTACAACTCCTTCATCTAAAGGCGATATTTCTCTTGCTACAATTGACTGAACCATTTTTATAAAAGTAGCTGAAATGTCAATTGCGTCTATACCCATTTGAGGTTCTTCTCCATGAGAACTTTTACCATTAATAGTTATAGTAAGTTTTCCGGTTTTTGCTAAAGCGAAACCACTTTTAATAGCAATTGTGCCTTCATCAAAATATGGAAAAATATGACTAGCAAATATTGCTTGGGTATTATACTTTTCAAATATACCAGTTTCACAAATAGGTAAAGCACCCCCTGAAAATTCCTCAGCAGGTTGGAAGATTATTAAGACGTTTGATTGCAAATCTAATTTGTTATTCTTTAGATATCGACATAGTCCAAGCATCATTGACATATGTCCATCATGACCACATGCGTGCATAAATCCCTCATATTCTGATTTAAAATCTATATTATTTTGTTCTGTAATTTGTAATGCATCCATATCTGTACGCATAGCAATTGTTTTCTCTTTTTCGTTATCTATAAATAAGTACAGCCCTGTTTGGGCTAATTTTTTTGGTGAATACCCCATAGATTGAAGTTCTTCAACTAAAAAATCTCTAGTTTTAAATTCTTTATAAGATGTTTCTGGGATTTTATGTAATCTTCTTCTATAATTTTTCATAATTACCTCCTCCTTTATCTAAAAATAATATACAAGGATGATAAAGTCAACGAAAATACTTACCAAAGCCAAAAAGAAGTGCTGTATTAAAAGTGTAAACGCTTTTGTAAACGATTACAAATGTGATTTTATTAGATACTGATGATCTAGTAAATACAATTTAGTATAGAAAATGATAAAGCCAAATATTTAAGGCAAGGTAAAAATACGAGTACTATTAAAGATGTGCAAAAAGAGCAGGATTATCTATTGCTACAGTATCTAGGGTTTTATCTAAATCTGAAAGAGTATCCAAAGAACAAGAATCTGCGGGAATAAATACTGACTATAAAAAATACCAAGTTATGTTTGTGTCTGGAATTTTAGGAGGACTCGGTGGAACTCACCTTTCAATGGGATACACATGTGTATTTGTAGATAATATGTCTAATGGTAGAGGATTTACTGGAGTTGCAGCTATGTTTTTGAGAGGTGCTAATCCAATATTTACATTCTTTGGTACTCTTATCTTGGGATATGCACAGGCAGCTGGTAATGTGCTTCAGTTATATGGATTCCCTTCACAAATTGTATTAATGATTCTATATTTAATTACTATTAAATTCATAAATAATTTTGATGGTTATATTTGGTTGCATAAACCTGAATAATAATTAATTCAAACCCTCTTATTTGAAAAAAGCTCAATAAGCTCTTGCTGAAAGAGCTTTTTTCTATGCATTTATTAAGAATAAAAACAGAAATTATTAAATTCCTGTTTATTTTTTTAGGTTCTATAATTTTCTTAGGGGTGTAATAAAAAAATAAAGACATTGACACAATAATTAGCATACTAGTAATACTAAAATCAAAATAAAGTAAAACTAATGGAACGGCGATAATATACATAACTGTTCCTGTAACAACGTAATTAGTTACAATTGTATTAATAATTAGAAAAATCATTAATGCAAGTCCTATTAAAGGTGATATTCCAATTATTACTCCTACATAAGTTGATGTTCCTTTTCCAACTCTAAATTTGGAATATATAGGATAAATATGTCCAATCATAATACCTAATCAACCAATAGCCCATACTATATCATTAGAAGGGAATATATAACGTAGTATTAAAACAGGAATTAAACCTTTTAAAATATCAATAATACCAACAAGGATTCCCCATTTTAGTTCTAATGTTATAGTGGCGTTAGATGCTCCTACACTTTTAGTATTAACATCTCTAATATCAATTCTCTTAAGATGGTTAGTTAAGATTAACGAAGGGCTAATAGAACCAATTAAATATGATATTATAATGACTATTGAATATTCCAAATAAAAAATCTTTTACGATATTTATGTTTATTATATCTTAAATCATATAAAAATAAAGGTAAAAAAATAATTTCCTAAAAGAAAGATATGTTATGATATTGATATAAGGTATTCAAATTTTAATTATGAGAGGTGTGAAATGGAAACTCTAAATAAAAATGAAATAAAAATTAAAAAATTAGATGAATTTATGAGAAGTATTTTAATACCTAATTCATCAAAACAAAAAAAAGAGATTTATTTAAAATATGAAAACACTATAAACAATATAATGCCAATTGATTTATTTTATTTTGAAATGTATAAACAAGAATCAGTTTATAAAATTGACGATATTATTAAAAACGCTGATAAATTTGTTAATGTCTTTCATCAAAGATTGGAACAATATGAAATAAAAGAATATAAAAATAATTTTTTTAAATATTTATATTTAGAAACACTTGCTATAAATAAACATTTAGAAAGTTTAAAACCACTTTTTAAAAATAAGAAAATAACAGAAAATAAAGAGTTGTTATTAAAAGGCTTTGAAAAGTGTTTAGAAGTTGATAAAAAGTTTTTAAAAAAAGAGAATATCTTGTTTCCACATTTAGAAAAAACAATCCCTTCAACAAAACCTTTAGAAGTAATGTGGGCTCTTCATGATCTTGCTCGAAAAACTTTAAGAGAGATCTTGAAAGAATTAAATAGAGTCGTTATAGATGAAAAGAAAACTATTTTATTAATCGGACAATATTACTATACTCTATATGGAATAAATCAAAAAGAACAATTAATTCTATATCCAGTTGCTGTAAAATTACTTAATAAAGATTCTTTAAATAAGATGTTTAATGAATCACATGAGTATGGATATGCCATGATTGAAGTAGAGGAAAATGAAACTATAAAAATAGTAAATGAAGCATATTATTCTGATGGATTATTTAAAACAAATACAGGTGTTTTAAATATGAAGGAATTAGGTTTATTATTGAATTATTTACCACTTGATATCACGTTTGTTGATAAGGATGATAAAGTCAAATATTTTAATGATCGGAAAGAAAGACATTTTCCTAGAAATCCATCAATTATTGGAAGGCTAGTAAAACATTGTCATCCACCTAAAAGCGTTAAAATAGTCGAAGAAATAGTCGAAAGTTTTAAAAAAGGTGAAAAGGATCTTGAAGAGTTTTGGATTACTTTTAATAATGTTATGTTATATATTACATATTATGCTGTTAGAGATAGAAATAATAACTATATGGGTATTTTAGAAGTATCACAAGACGTTACACATATAAAAAATCTTGAAGGTGAAAAGAGAATTGCGTCTTTTAATAATAAAAGCGATAATTAAAGATAACTCCTTAATTTTTTTACTAGGTAGAAAAAATATAAGAATATCTAGTAAATATATAGAAACAATTGAAGAAAGAAAAAATAATGAAATACGGGAACTATAAAGATATAAAATGCCTAAAGAATATAATTAAATAACATGGTATAATAGTTAAATATAAATTATTTGTTGAGGTGAAGAAAGTGAAAACATACGGGAAAAAGATTAACGAAGTTTTAAAAGATTACCAAGTAGATATAAAGAGTGGACTTACTGAAAAACAAGTTTTATCTTTAAGAGAACAATTTGGTGAAAATAAACTAAAAACAAAAGGCAGAAAGTCAATAATGAAAATGATTGTAAGTGAACTTCTCCAGTTTTTAAACGTATTATTAATGGTTGCGGCAGTTATTAGTATGATAGCGAGCGGGCATTTTACTGATGGAATATTTATCATTGCGATTGTTATCTTAAATGTTAGTTTATCTGTTTTTCAAGAAAGAAAAGCAGGAAACGCTGTAGAAGCTTTAAAAAGCATGAGTGCTCCTCATGCTAAAGTAATAAGAGATGGAAAAATGGCTGAAATTGATTCTAAAAAACTAGTGCCTGGTGATATAGTTGTTTTAGAATCTGGAGATTATATTCCTGCTGATTTAAGATTAATTGAAACAATTAATCTTAAAATAGATGAATCTGCCTTAACAGGAGAAAGTGTTCCTGTTGAAAAAGATTGCTCAGTAATCTTAGGAGATGCTACCCCTATAGGAGATAGAATTAATATGGGGTACATGAGCACAATTGTTACATACGGAAGAGCTACTGGAGTTGTAGTGCATACTGGAATGAATACTGAAATAGGTAATATTGCTGTTTTATTAAATGAAGTTGTTGACGAAATGACTCCACTTCAAATGAAAATTGATAAATTAGGAAAATTACTAGGAATGATTAGTATTGTAGTTGTAATTGTTATTTTTATTGTTGGACTATTGTATGATTTTGATGTTTTAGATTTGTTTTTAATTAGTGTTAGTTTAGCGGTTGCGGCTATTCCTGAAGGATTACCAACAGTTATTACAGTAGTTCTCGCTATAGGAATGAAAAAAATGGCTAGTAAAAACGCTATTGTAAAAGAATTAAGCGCTGTTGAAACGCTGGGAAGTACAACAGTTATTTCTAGTGATAAAACTGGAACATTAACTCAAAATAAAATGGTTGTTACAAGAATATTTGATAACGTAAGAATGGTTGAAGTAACCGGAGTTGGATACTCATTTGATGGTGAAATCAAAGGAGACAATAAAAATATCTCAAGATTACTCGAAATAGGAGCTTTATGTAATGATTCAAGTATTTCAGGTGAAACGTTAATAGGAGATCCTACTGAACTTGCTTTAGTAACTTTAGCTGCTAAAAAGAATTTAATGCAAAAAGATTTAAAAAGTAAATATAAAAGACTTGATGAATATCCATTTGATAGTGATCGTAAATTAATGAGTACAGCTCATAAAATAAATAATATAAAATATTTATATACAAAAGGAGCAGTTGATCAACTGCTTAAACAATGTAAATATTACTTATTAGATGGAGTAGTAAAAGAAATTGATAATAAATTTATTAAAACTGTTGAATTAGCTAATCAAGGGATGGCAAGAAATGCTTTACGTGTTTTAGGTTTTGCTTATAAAGAATTAAAGAAAGAAAATGATATAACTAAAGAAGAAAACAATTTAATCTTTACTGGACTTGTGGGGATTATTGATCCACCACGAACAGAAGTAAAAGAATCAATTGAAGTGTGTCATAAAGCAGGAATACGTGTTGTCATGATTACTGGAGATCATAAGATTACAGCTACAGCAATTGGTAAAGAATTAGGAATTTTAAAAAAAGGTGATAATGCATTAAGTGGTGAAGAAATCGATAAATTAAGTTATCCTGAATTTATCGAACTGGTTAAAACTACTAATGTTTTCGCAAGAGTATCACCAAATCATAAAGTAATGATTGTTAAAGCCCTTCAAGAAACTGGAGAAATTACTTCAATGACAGGAGATGGCGTAAATGATGCTCCTGCTTTAAAACAAGCAAATATTGGAGTAGCAATGGGTATTACCGGGACAGATGTTTCTAAAGAAGCTGCTGATATGATTTTAATGGATGATAATTTTATTACAATTGTTGAAGCTGTTGAAGAAGGTAGAGTAATTTATTCTAATATTAGGAAATTTGTAGGTTATTTAGTAAGTTGCAATGTTGGAGAAGTATTATTAATCTTTATTGCCATGGTACTAGGATGGGGATCACCTTTACTTCCAATTCAGATTTTATGGATTAATTTAGTAACTGATTCATTCCCAGCTTTCGCTCTTGGACTAGAGAAAAAAGAAGAAGGAATAATGGATATTGATCCAATAGATCCAAATGCGTCAATTGTTGATAAGAAAATGGGAATAGCAATAGCTTTCCAATCGATTTTTCTAGCAATAGCGGTATTAATATCCTATTATATAGGTCACAACATTATTGGTGGAAGTCATGTTGGTGAAACCTTCGCATTTATTACTATTATTACCGGTGAATTATTAAGAACATATTCTGCACGTAGTGAAACAACAACTATTTTTAAAATGAAAATATTTGCTAATAAATGGATTAATTATTCAGTTTTACTAGGGATGTTATTGTTATTAATTGTTTTATTTGTTCCAGGAATTAACACATTATTTAGAACTGATGTTAATTTATCATTATCTAGTTTTATAATTGCTTTAAGTTTAGGATTTATTCCTTTATTTGGTGGTGAAATTTCTAAAATATTTAAAACATAAAAAAAACAATAATTAAATCATAAAATGTATATAATTTTCTAATATATATAAAATAAAAACAGTGTTAAAGCAAGTAAGAAAGGCGTTGTTAATGTCTTTCTTTTTTCTTTAAAAAAAATAAAAAAAATGATTTTTCCTATTGACATTTGGTAAAAACAGGGATATAATACAGGTGTAATTGGCACTCTTAGAAGGAGAGTGCTAAAAAAAGAAAAAGGAGGAATTGTTATGTTTAAAATCACACCATACAGAAGCTCATATCCAAAAAAAATGAATTACGACAGTGTCTTTGATTTATTTGACGATTTCTTTAGTGAAACTAGAAATCCTCAATCAA
>CAZWIZ010000006.1:7166-39683 GCA_964634385.1 uncultured Candidatus Izemoplasmatales bacterium
AGTGTCTTTGATTTATTTGACGATTTCTTTAGTGAAACTAGAAATCCTCAATCAAACTTTAAGATCGATGTACTAGAAGAGGAAGATAAATATATTATCGAAGTAGAAACGCCTGGAATTACAAAAGAAAATATTGAAATTCATTATGAGAATGAATATCTTACAATTGATCTTAAAAAAGAAGAAATCAAAGAGGAAGAAAAGAAAAATTATATTCACAAAGAGAGATATACAGAAAGTTCAACTCGTAGTATTTATTTAAAGGATATTGATGCTTCTAAATTATCAGCAAAACAAGATAATGGAATTTTAATTATCACTGCACCAAAACTTGAATCAAAAACAACAAAATACTTAATTGATATTGAGTAATATTACAAAGCACTTCAAGTAATTTCACTTGAAGTGCTTTGTATCTAAGGGGGAAACAAAATGAATATTGAGAAATTTACAAATGCATCAAAAAAATTAATAAATAGTGCAAATGATTATGCGCTTGAAAAAAATCATCAACAAATCACTGATTTACATTTACTTTATGCAATGTTAAACACACCTGATTCTTTAATACCTAAATTACTTAGATTGATGAATATTGATTTAGGATTACTCGGAAGTGACGTTACACAAACGCTTAATAGACTTCCTAGTGTAACATCCTCAACAATACAAAATCCATATTTAACAGGTGAAGTAAATAAAATATTAGTAAATAGTGAGAAAAAAGCTAAACAATTTAAAGATGATTATGTTTCGGTAGAACATATTTTTTTAAGTATGTTGTCATCAAATAATACTGAATCAGCAAAAATACTTAGAAAGCATCATATTAATGAAAATGATTTTTTAACAGCTTTACGTAAAGTTAGGGGGAATCAATCTGTTAAATCAGAAGACCCAGAAAATACATATGACGTATTATCAAAATATGGAAAAGATTTAGTAGAATTATCAAGACAAGGTAAAATTGATCCGGTAATAGGAAGAGATAACGAAATTAGAAGAACAATTAGAATATTAAGCAGAAGAACTAAAAATAACCCTGTTTTAATTGGAGAACCAGGGGTAGGGAAAACGGCTATAGCCGAAGGGCTCGCAACAAGAATTTTAAACGAAGATGTTCCCGAAGGGTTAAAAAATAAAACTATTTTTGCACTAGATATGGGAGCACTCATTGCTGGAGCGAAATATCGTGGTGAGTTTGAAGAAAGACTAAAAGCTGTTTTAGATGAAATAACTAAAAGTGATGGTAAAATTATTCTATTTATTGATGAAATCCATACAATCGTAGGAGCTGGAAAAACTGAGGGATCAATGGACGCTGGGAACCTACTTAAGCCACTCCTTGCTAGAGGAGAATTGCATTGTATAGGTGCAACTACAATAGATGAATACCGTAAGTATATTGAAAAAGATGCTGCATTAGAAAGAAGATTCCAACCAGTAATGATAGATCAACCAAGTGTAGAAGATACTATTAGTATTTTAAGAGGAATAAAAGAAAAATTTGAAATCCATCATGGAGTAAGAATTACCGATAGCGCTGTTGTTGCTTGTGCTACATTATCTAATAAGTATATTAGTGATCGTTTCTTACCAGATAAAGCAATCGACTTAATGGATGAAGCGGCAGCTCTTGTTCGTACTGAAATTGATTCTATGCCAAGTGAATTAGATGAATTAAGCCGTAAAGTAATGCAACTGGAAATAGAAAAACAAGCTTTAAAAAAAGAAAAAGATAAAGCCTCAAAAGAAAGATATACACTTGTAAAAGAAGAACTAAGTACTTTAAAGGAACAACTTAATTCATTAAATGCAACATGGGAACAAGAGAAAGTAAATATCAAAGAAATTAAAAAAATAAAAGAAGAAATAGAAGATATTAAAAAGCAAATAGAAGATGCAGAAAGAGCATATGATTTAAATGAGTTAGCAGTTTTAACACATGGTAAATTACCACAAAAAGAAAAAGAGTTAACTGATAAACTAGAATCCTTTAATTTTAAAATGTTAAAAGAAGAAGTAACTGAAGAAGAAATTGCTGATATTGTTTCAAAATGGACAAATATTCCGGTAACTAAATTAGTGGAAAGTGAAAAAGAAAAACTATTAAACTTAGAAGCAATTTTACATGAGAGAGTAATTGGTCAAGATGAAGCAGTGACATCGGTGAGTGACGCTGTATTAAGAGCGAGAAGCGGTCTTAAAGATCCAAGTAAACCAATTGGTAGTTTTATTTTCTTAGGACCAACTGGAGTAGGAAAAACTGAACTTGCTCGTACATTAAGTGAAGCATTATTTGATAGCGAAGATAACATGATTAGAATAGATATGTCAGAGTATCAAGAAAGACATACAGTAGCTAGACTAATTGGTGCTCCTCCAGGATATATTGGTTATGATGAAGGTGGACAATTAACTGAAGCAGTTAGAAGAAAACCATATAGTGTAATCTTATTTGATGAAATTGAAAAAGCGCATCCTGAAGTATTTAACGTTTTACTACAATTATTGGACGATGGTCGTTTAACAGATTCTAAAGGAAGAACTGTTAATTTTAAAAACACAATTGTTATTATGACATCGAATATTGGTAGTGAATATTTACTTGAAGGAATTAATCAATCTGGCGAACTAAAAAAAGAAACAAAAGAACTAGTTGAAAATATTTTAAAAACAAAATTTAAACCAGAATTTTTAAACAGAATTGATGATATTGTTTTATTCAAACCATTAACAAAAGATGAAATAATTCAAATTATTAGTTTAGTATTAGATAAATTAGAAATTAAACTTAATGAAAAAGGTATTAAACTCAATGTAACAAAATCAGCAAAAGAATTAATAAGTAATCATTCTTATAGCGCAACATATGGAGCAAGACCAGTTAAGAGATATATTCAAAGACATATTGAAACCGAACTCGGTAAACTAATTATAAAAGGTGATATAAAGGATGGTACTATTGTTAAGTTAGATGCTAAAAATGATAAATTAGATTTTATTATTGAAGGTTAAAAATTAATCAAAGGCAGAGAGAAAAATCCTCTGCCTTTGTATTGATATTTACAAAAATATTTGATATATTAAGTAGGTAAACAAAACTATTATGCGGTCGTGGCGGAACGGCAGACGCGCTACCTTGAGGGGGTAGTATCCTAGTGATGTGTGAGTTCAAATCTCATCGACCGCACCATATTGAAAGCATAGGTTTGATACAATTGTATCAGGCCTTTTTTTGCGCTATATAGGGCCGTTTTGCTCTGCTACGAAAAAGTGGGACACATAGGTACCACATAAAAGAGAATAATGTATAATAATTATACAAATGAGTTGAAAGCCGATGAATCAGTATAGTGTAGACTTTAAACTAAAGATAGTTAAGATGATATTAAATGAACATATAAGTAAGAAATCAATAATGAGAGAGTATAATGTAGCAACTAAAACACAAAGACAGTGGGTACATAAGTATCAGACTGAGGGGATAAGTGGACTAATTAGTAAAAGAAAAATTAGAGATAAAATTCCAACGAATCAAGAAGAGGAAACAGTAGAATCTTTGAAACACGAAATACTAATGCTTAAAGTAGAAATTGAACGATTAAAAAGAGGATATAATCGTGAAGATGCGAAATACGTAAAAAAAAAGAAATATTAAATTATGAGTATACGTTAGTTCATAAGTTTAGAGTGAAATATTATATAAATAATCTATGTGAATATATGGAAATTAGTAGAAGTGGATATTATAGGTGGCTACGTAGAAGAGAAAATAAAACAGCTAGACAAGAAACAAAAGAAACACTTAAGATGCTCATAAAGAATTATCATTCAATCCATCCAGAAAAAGGATATAGGCACTCAGAAAAGATATCATAAATAAAACAGGATGGATAGTATCATATTACTTAATGTATCAGTGTTTCAGAGAAATGGGAATATATAGTAGAGCGCGTAGGAGAGCGTTTAGAAGACCTAAAGGAGTGTCGGATAAGTTTCCTAACTTAATCAATGGAGATTGGAGTACTACAAGGCCATTTGAGAAAGTATGTAGTGATACAACATTACTAAACATGACGGTAAGAAATATGATTTAAACTTACATATTGATGTGTTTAATAATGAAATAGTTGGACATGATTGTGCGAATTCAAAACACGAAAATGGAGTTATGAATCATCTTAGAAGCTTATAAGATTTCCTGCGCATAAAAGAAGAAAGAGGATATGGTGACAACCATACCATCTTACATAGTGATCAAGGAATAGTGTATGCATCTAAGAAGTTTGAAAAAGCACATAAAGATTATCCAATATCACGTTCAATGTCACGAGCAGGAACACCTACAGATAATCCAGTTATTGAATCATTAATAGGTTGGATAAAAGGTGATCTGAAACACTATATAAAGCTTCATGATTTCAAAGATATCAACACAGCTATTGAATTATACATAGATTACTTTAATCATCATAGAGTATCTTACAGATTAGATTATTTAACACCAGTAGAATACAGAACCATAAATGGATTTACTTAAACACAAATAAATGATAAAATAGAGGCAACAAAGGAAAGTTGCATGTCGCTATTTTTATGTCTATGGTGGTACCTATGTGTCCTAGAAAATCATAGCAGTGCAAAAACGTTTCCACATTCTTCTTTTTTTTAAGATTTATTGAGTGTATAATAGAATTGAAAAAGAAAGGAAACAACTTTTATGACTAATATCAAAGATGTAGCTAAAAAAGCTGGAGTAGGAATCGCAACTGTTTCTAGAGTAATTAATAATAGTGGATATGTAAAAAAAGAAACAAGAGAAAGAATTGAAAGAGTTATTAAGGAAATCAGTTATATCCCTAACGAAATTGCTCGAAGTATGACAAGACAAAAAAATAATATTGTTGCTTTTATATTACCTAATAGTACTCATTTGTTTTTTGGGGAACTTCTTTACTTTGTTGAAAAGGAACTTTTTAAATATGGATATAAAGTAATGATCTGTAATTCTAGTGAATCTTTAGAAAAAGAGTTAGTTTATTTAGATATGCTTAAAAATAACCGCGTTGATGCTGTTATTCTTTTAACAAATAATGATATTGAAAAATATTTAGATAAAGAAATGGCAGTTATGTCTTTTGATCGACGATTTTCTGATGTTCCTTTCGTTGCTAGTGATAATTATAATGGGGGGGTACTTGCTGCTAAAAAATTAATTGAAAGTGGATGTAAGAAATTTATGTTTATTGGAGATGATGCGCAAGGAGAAAACACTACAGTAATTACTGAGGTTAGTAAAAGAAGAATAGGGTATATTGATTATCTAAAGTCGAAGGGATATAATGATGTTGTAAACATAGAGTATCCTCTAGGTAATTATATGAAAATCTATGATAAGGTACATGATGAAATAGCGAAATATCCAGAAGTTGATGGAATATTTGTAATTTCAGATGCTGCAGCTTGTGATGTTATCAAAGAACTTGTTAATAGAGGTAAAAGAGTCCCGGAAGATATAAAAGTTATTGGGTTTGATGGAGGAAGAAGTTTTATTAATCTAGGAAAAAGAATCACTTCAATCGGACAATCACCAAAGCTTATTGCAAAAGCAATTGGAGAAATTATTGATAGTTTTTATAAAAATAAAACTATAGAAAATAAAATTATTCCTGTATATTTCCAAGATGGAGATACTACATAAAGTTTTTAAATTTTAAAAATTGTGGTCCACATGTTTGATAAATCAACACTACGGGTTACATTACGCTGGAACGTGATATGTGTATTGCAAAAAAACATTTACACTATCTTCTTAGACTTATAATTGACAGCGTTTTCAAAAGGTGCTATACTAAAATAAAGAGCACATTTTATTTTTTATATTTTATGTGGAAACCTTTCCCTTTTATAAAAAACGAGCTGATAAGGAGTTTTAATATGATATTTACAAACCCTTTTGATTTATCTAATAAAGTAAATGATATTCTTCTTATCGGCGAAATTTTGGTTGATAAAATTTACATTAATCATGCTGTTAAACCTATGGAAAAGTTTGGAGGAAGTCCCGCAAATGTTACAATAAACTTACATTCATTAGGATTTAAACCACAATTTTTCGGGGCTGTTGGAAATGACGAATATGGTGACTATTTGAAAAATGAATTAGTTACAAGAGGGATTGATATTAATAATATAACGACTTTTAATGTAAAGACTTCAATTGTAACAATTAGAAATATTAACGATGTGATGGATGTTACTTTTGATCGTGCCTCTGACTATTATCTTTATTACACTAACAAACTTGAAACTGCATTAAAAAAAGTTAAAATTTTGCATTTTTCATATTGGCCTTTGTCAAAAGAACCTTCTAAAACTACTATGAAAAAGGTTTTGGATTTTGCTAAAAAGGAGAATATAATTATTGGATTTGATCCTAATTATCATAAGGATTTAGAATCTTTAGATAGTGTAGGAAAAGATGAGTTAATGGATATTATTTCAAAAGTTGATATTATTAAACCTAGTTTAGATGATTCGAAACGAATATTTGGAGATGGATATTCGGTTGAAGAATACATTCAAAAATATCAAAAATTAGGATGTAAATTAATTATAATGACTTTAGGTGAAGATGGGTTAGTAGCAAGTTACTTTGGCGAAATAATAAGAATAGCATCCGTGGCAAAAGATGTTATTGATGTTACTGGTGCAGGAGATGCATTTTGGAGTGGATTGTATGCCGGAATCCTTCAACGAGAGAGTGTTTTAAGCGCTTTGAAAATAGGCTTAATTTGTAGCTCATACAGCCTTAAACAAGTTGGAGCAATCACAAATATCCCGAATATCAAATATATAATTAAAGAATTAACTGGATAGGAGAATATTAGCATTATGCATATAGTTTTTTTAAATCCACAAGGCAACTTTGATCAAAATGATTCATATTGGACAATGCATCCAGATTTTGGAGGACAGTTAGTATACGTAAAAGAATTAGCGATTGAAATGGCTAATTTAGGACATAAAATAGATATAGTAACGAGAAAAATAAATGATCCTCATTATCCAGAATTTAAGAATACCTATGATTCTTATAAAGGAGTTTCTGGTCTAAGAATTATTAGAATCCCATGTGGAAATAAATTATTTATGAATAAGGAATTATTGTGGGAACATATATATGAATGGACAGAAAATATTATTAAATTTTATAAACAAGAAAATAAAATGTTTGATTTTATGACTAGTCATTATAGTGATGGTGGATTAGCGGCAGTTATGATAAAAGCAAAAACAAATATTCCGTTTTCTTTTACAGGACATAGCTTAGGAGCTCAAAAATTTGAAAAATTAGGTGGAAATTTAAAAAATTATGATGAATTAGATATTAAATACCAATTTACAAAGAGGCTTTCTGCAGAAAGAATTGTAATGAAATATGCAAACATTATATTTGTTTCTACATCTCAAGAAAAAGAAGAACAATATAACCATAAATTGTATAAACTAAGAACTAATGATTTCTCCTCTTTTAATATTGTTATTGCTCCGCCTGGGGCAAATACGAAAGTTTTTGCCCCAAGCAATGGCAGTAACATTAGTGAAAAAACAACTAAAAAAATTATTTATACAATTAAACGTGATATTACCAAAGAAAGAAAAATGCTTCCTTTTATTGTTTTGGCAAGTCGATTAGATCCTAAAAAAAATCATCTAGGATTAGTTGAAGCATATGCTAAAAATAAGGAAGTGAATCAAAGAATGAACTTGTTAATCTCTCTTCGGGGAATTGAAAATGCTTTTAATGATTACTCTAATACCTCCAAGGAAGAAATAATAATATTAGATGAGATAATGAAAATTATTAAAAAGAATAATTTATTTGGAAAAGTATCTTTTATAAGTATAAATTCTCAAACTGAATTAGCTGAGACATACCGGTTTATGTCAAATCAGAAAAGTATTTTTGCTCTAACTTCTTTATATGAGCCATTCGGCTTAGCGCCGATTGAAGCAATGAGCACTGGACTCCCAGTGGTGGTTACTAAATATGGTGGTCCAATAGATATTTTAAAAGAAAACAATGAAGAGTTTGGGGTATTAGTTGATGTATTTGACATTAATGATATTGGAAAAGGAATTTTAAAAGCAATTAATAACTATGATTATTATTTACTTCAAGGAAAAAAACGAGTTTTAAGTAAATATACCTGGAACACAACAGCTAAAATATATTTGGAAAGCATAAAAGAAAGTTTTAAGAATATTAGAAATGAAGAAATAAGAATTGATGCATATTTTATTAATCCATTAGAAAATAAAATTAGTAATTTAGAGATAAAAAAATTATTAAAATAATAAAAAGAGGCGAAATATGAAAAATCAAACAAAAAAGAATACTAATAAAGGGCTTAAACTAATGTATTTTTTAGTTTCTATTTTAGTCATTATAGCTTTACCATTTATTTTGATTATTAGAGCATTAGAATCATTGCTGAAAGTTAATATTTTAAAAATAGATGATTCTAAAAAAAGGGGAATAGTAGGGACTTTTGTGGTTAAATACTGGCTTGGAAATACATATGAAGCTCAAAAAAATCGGGTTTTTGTATATTTTATCCTCCCTTCATTTACAGCTTTTTCATTATTTGTAGCACTTCCTTTCTTGCAAGGTATTTATTTTTCAATGACAGACTGGAATGGGTTAAACGATCCCACATTCATTGGACTTGATAACTATAAAACAATTTTGCATGATTATAGTTTTGGTTATTCATTTTTTCGAACAGCATTATATTCGATTTTGAATATATTTGTTATTAATATTATTGCATTTTCTCTTGCACTTATAGTTACTCAAAAACTAAAATTACAAAATATTTATCGTGCGGGATTTTTTTTACCTAACTTAATTGGAGGATTAGTACTTGGATATATTTGGCAGTTTATATTTAATAGAGTTCTAGTACAGTTTGGTGGAATTTTTGAATCAAGCTTATTAATTAACGGTAATACTGCGTTGGTTGGATTGATAATTGTTGTAACTTGGCAATATGCTGGATATATTATGATGATTTATATCGCCGCTATCCAAAATGTTCCTCAAGATTTAATTGAGGCAAGCGAAATTGATGGAGCAAATGCATGGCAAAGACTTAGAACAATCACACTACCACTAGTTGCACAGGCATTTACAGTATCAATGTTTTTAACACTTGTTACTTCTTTTAAACAATATGATACCGTAGTTTCCTTAACTCATGGTGGTCCAGCAACACAATTACCTTCATGGTTAGGAATGATTTATAATAAAACATTACTACCTGTCGTTCAATCTACCGACTTGATTGCTGTTAATATTTATGATGAAGCATTTGTAAATAGAAACATGGGAGTAGGACAAGCTAAATCAATTATTTTCTTTATAATCTTGTTAGTAGTTGCACTCATTCAAGTTTATTATAATAAACGAAAAGAGGTGGAATTATAATGAAAAGTAAACGTACTAAGAAAATCATTTTAGAAATTTTTGCTTTTTGTTTATTGTTAGTTTTTATGTTTCCATTTGCAATGATTATAATTAACTCTTCTAAAAGTGCTGCAGAGATTATTAGAAATCCTTTATTATTACCGAGTAATTGGTTCCAAATTTTCACAAATATTGCAGAAATAATTGGGAGAGATAATATTCATTACTTTTCAGCATTCTTTAATTCTCTAATTATTACAACTGTAAGCTTGATAGCAATTGGAACTTTTAGTGCAATGGCAGCATGGGTTCTAGTAAGAACAAAAACAAGATATTCATTTGTTATCTTTATGCTCTTTTTAAGCGGGATGGTAATTCCTTTTCAAGTGGTAATGTTACCGTTGGTAAGGTTATTACAAACATTAAACGATATTTTTGGAATTCAATTTAAAGATACTCTTTATGGAATTATATTAGTATATATTGGTTTTGGATCACCACTAAGTATTTTCTTGTTTCATGGATTTATTAAATCAATTCCAATAGATATTGAAGAAGCTGCCATAATTGATGGCTGCACAAAATCTCAAGTATTTTTTAAGATTGTGTTTCCGATATTAAAACCAATCTATGTAACATTATTAGTGCTTAACGGGATGTGGATTTGGAATGATTATTTATTACCATTGCTAGTTTTAGGAATGGGGGGGAATATTCAGACTCTTCCACTTTCAGTTGCTAGTTTAGCTGGTTTTTATGATAAAGAATGGTCATTAATTCTAACTTCAGTTTTAATGGCAGCCTTACCAGTAGTAATATTGTTCTTATTTGCTCAAAAACATATTATTAAAGGAATGACTTCTGGAGCAATTAAATAAACAAAAAGTTTAAAATTAACTTTAAATTCTCATAGAATTTGATTGTAGGTGATTATGAATAAATTATATAGAAATAACAGAGTTACAAAAGAAGAATTACTAGTTGATGAAACGATTTATTCACAAGCTAATGGATTCTTAGGAACTAGAGGGACATTTATAGAGGGATATGGGGAAGATTTCGAGTATAATCAAACATATTTAAATGGATTTTACGATAAATATAATTATTTTTATGAAGAGAATCTTTTTGGATTTCCTCAAATGGGACAAAAACTTGTTAATCTTATTGACGGGCAAAAGATTATTTTTCTCGTAGAAGGAATACCTCTTAATATCAATAATTGTGAAGTAATCTCATTAATAAGAGAATACGACTTAGAAAAAGGATTAACAATTAGAAAAATTCATTATAGAACAAAACAAAATTATGAATTTATTTTAACTGAAAGAAAATTAGTTAGTACTAAAATTAAAGAACTTATTGCAGTAGAAGTATTACTTGAATCAATTAACTATAATGGGACAATTACAGTAAAATCATATTTAGAAGAATCAATAAAAAAACATCTAGAAAATGATCCTCGGCTTTATGGAGGAGAAAATCAGTCTTTAAATATTGTTGGAATTTCTAAAAAGGATTCTTTTATAACAGTAAAAACATTAAGAAGTAATTTGATAGTACATACAAAAATGATTCATAACACATTATTTAAAACTTCTGTTGTTAATCAAAAAATAATCGCAGAAAAAGAATATCTAATAAGTCCTAAAAAGGGAATTAAACTTGATAAATATTTGATTTATACATCTAGTTTGTACCATGAAAATTATTTAAAGAAAAGTGAAGAAATTAGTAAAAAAGTAGCTGAAATTAGTTTTGAAAAATTAATTGAAAAACAAAAAAATTATTATAATGATTTTTGGAAAAAACTAGAGATCAAAATTCCAAACAATAAATATTTAGAATTATTAATTAACTATAATATTTACCAATTGAATTCAAGTGGAGGTGAAAGTGAATATCACAATATTTCAGCGAAAGGGTTAAGTGGAGAAGGGTATGAAGGACACTACTTTTGGGATACGGAAATATATATGATTCCATTCTTTATATTAACAAATCCTTTGAAAGCAAGAAACCTTTTAATGTATCGTTTCCACACTATGGAACAAGCTAGAGTTGAAGCTCGAAATTTAGGATATGATAAAGGCGTTAAATTTCCTTGGAGGACTATTAATGGTGAAGAGGCTTCCCCTTATTATCCTGCAGGGAGTGCTCAGTTTCATATTAATAGTGATATTGCATACACCATAATCAAATACTTTGAAGCGACTAACGATTTAGACTTTATAATCCGTTATGGGTTTGAAATGTTAGTAGAAACTGCTAGATTTTTGAAAGAAGCTGTGAATTTTAATGGTCAATATTATCATTTAAATGGAGTTACTGGACCAGATGAATATACTACTGTGGTGGATGATAATTATTATACAAATCAACTATTAAAATATCATTTTGAATATGTTGAAACTTTATATGGAAAATACACTCAAGAATTATCTGAAGTAATAAAAAAAATAAAACTTATAGAAGATGAAGTTTTATGCTTTAAAGAAATAGCAAAAAAAATATATTTGCCTTTTGATGAGAACTTAAATATTTTTATTCAGGATGCTTCCTTTCTCAACAAAAAGAAACTAGATTTAACTAAAATACCAAGCAATAAGTTCCCACTATTAATGCATTTTCATCCATTATTTCTATATAAACATCAAGTATTAAAACAAGCAGACACAATGCTTTCAATGATGTTGCTAGACTACGATAATGAAAAAATATTAAATGATTCTTTTGATTATTATGAGTCAATCACAACTCATGATTCAAGTTTGTCTAAATGTGTCTATAGCATTTTAGCTTTTAAACTTAAAAAATATGATTTAGCGAACGACTTTTTTGAAAATGTACTAGAAACTGATTTATTAAATTCTCAAAAAAATACTAGTCACGGATTACATGTAGCTAATATGGGAGGCTCTTATATTGGTTTTGTGTATGGTATTGTTGGATTGAGAATAAAAGAAAATTATTTAGTCCTTAATCCATTATCTACTGAAAAGATATCATCTTATGAATTAAACGTTCAGTATAAAGGTAAAAACGTTAATATTATAGCAGAGAAAAAATTGATAATTACTACAAAAGAGACTGTTAAGTTAAAGGTTTATGGTAAAGAAATCAAACTTAATGGAAGGTATCAAACAACTTTAAAAAAAACAACGGTTTTCAATTTTTCAAAAAAATAAAAATAGGAGGAAAAAAATGAAAAGATTATTATTACTAGTAGTAGCAACAGTTTTAATTTTTACTTTAGCTGGATGTAAAGCTGAAGAAAAAACATTAGTAGTTTTTCAAAACAAAGTTGAAATTGATGGAGTTTTAAGAGACTATGCAGAAGCTTGGGGAGAAACTAATGGAGTCACAGTTGACATTCAAACTTGTGGTGGAGATTCATGTGCTTATGGAACTCAAATTTTAGCAGAATTCCAAGGTGCAGAACAACCAGATATCTTTGTTATTGAAGGTATGGGTGGGTATCTAGATTACCAAGATAAAGTTTTAGATCTTACTGGAGAAGCTTGGGCTGATAATACAGATTTAGAATTTACAGTTGATGGTAAAGTTTATGGATTCCCTGTAGCAGTTGAAGGTTGGGGTATGGCTTATAATGCTGATATCTTAGAAGCTGCTGGTGTAGATCCTGCTGATTTAACTAGTCAAGCAGCTTATTTACAAGCATTTACAGATATTCAAGCTTATTATGACACAGAAGGATTAACAGACTACGCAGTAGTATCAATGGCTGCTGCAAGTGGTATGACTTGGGTAACAGGACTTCATAATTTCAATGGTTATTTGTCTGCTGGGTTAGATTATGATGATTCATCTGTTATTGATGATGTTAATAATGGTATTGTTGATGCTGACAGATTAGCAATGTATGCTAATTGGGTAGAATTATTATTTGAATGGGGAGACGAAAGTATCTTGTTAACTGGTACTTATGATGATCAAGTTGGTAAATTCGCTGATGGCGAAGCAGCTTTCCTTCATCAAGGAAACTGGACTGACTCAAGTTATGCAGATTCAGATTTCGAAATGGGGTATGCTCCTCATGCCGTTTTAGAAACAGGAAATGATTCAATCTTTATCGGAGCTCCATCATTCTATGTAATTAATAAAGATAGTGATTCAATTGATGATGCTAAACTATTCTTAAATGATTTAGCTGCTTCAACTGAAGGACATGATTACATGGTTAATAAAGCACATATGGTTCCTGCATTCAATAGTGTTACATTAACTCCATCTACACCACTTAGTGCGGCTGTAATGGAATGGAATCAATCTGGTAATGCTTATGCATGGTGGCAAAATGATTTACCAAGTGGATTTGGTATGGATACTTTAGGACCAATCTATGAATTATATGCAAAAGGTGTTAAAGGCGATTCTTCAGGAATTACCAAAGAAGAATTTATTGCTCAAATAACAGCTGAAATTGAAAATTTAGGAAATTAGTAACAGACTTTTAAAAAAAGTCTTAAAGGTATAAAATCTATATTGATTTTATACCTTTTTTTTTGGAATAGATAAAAAATCTGAAATTCATATTCAATAATAGCCAAAAAATTCATGTTATCATATTTGATGGGTTCTTTAATGAAAATGATAATTATAGTTCTATAATAATAAAATATTTTCTTATCAAAAATAATAAAATGAATTTATTATAATCGTAATAGTTTATGTATTTTAAGTATATATTGCAGTATGAAATATGAAATTATCAAAATATATATTTAAATTTGAGTAACAAAAAAAGAGTTTTAGAACTCTTTTTTATGTTATAATGTAAATGTTTAATAAGACATAAAATGTATCATTTAAGGAAGTGATAATATGGTTGACAAAAGTATTAAAGGAATTGAAATTATAGTTTTTATTGTAGTATTAATTTTTTTGTCTTTTGCATTTACTAATGCTTACCATATTAGTACTACATATTTTGGTATGGAATTAGAACAATCATATATTTACGATACAATTTTCATTGGTGTCTTACTTACTATTACTATGTTGTATATAACTGTGTATATAATATATAAAAAACAAGAATATGTTAGAGCATATGTATTATTACGACTTTTTATTCCAATCCTTCTTTGTTTATATGACATTATTTATTTAATTGGATTAAATGTTGATACTTCTTTTACATATCAATTTCTATGTTCATATTGGATTTTTGGAATCATCAACATAATTTTTATGATTGTAAATGTATTAATTTTTGGAAAAGCATATTATTTACAAAAATATAATAAGATTCTAAATGTTTATACAGTTATATTAACCTTGTTTTATTTATTGATATTTTTTACAATAATTACAGATTCAGCAGTATATTTAGGATTATTTGATTGGGAATAAATAAGTATAAATGTGAAGTGTAAGAGGAATTATTTATTATATTAATAATAAAGGACTTTGGAAATATTTCCAAAGTCCTTTTTATAGTTATTTATCAAAAGCGTTTTTCCAGTCGTTCATAAATGTTTCAATTCCTTTATCAGTTAAAGGATGAGTAAATGCTTTTTTTAATACTGGATAGGGAACAGTAGCAATATGCGCTCCAACTAAGGCGCTATCGGCTAATTGCTTAACAGTTCTAATACTAGCTGAAATAATTTCAGTATCAAATCCATAAATATCAAAAACATCTCTTATTTCACTAACTACTTGAATACCATCATGTAATGTATCTTCAAGTCTTCCAACAAAAGGACTAACATAAGTAGCTCCTGCAGTAGCAGCAAGAAGTGCTTGATTTACACTAAAGACTAAAGTAACATTAGTTTTGATTCCAAGCATTGTTAATGCTTTAGTAGCTTTTATTCCTTGTTCTGTCATAGGGATTTTAACAATCATATTCTTGTGAATTTTTGATATTTCAATTCCTTCTTTAATCATTCCTTCTGCATCCAGACTAATTACCTCGCCACTAATGGGTCCATCAACAATTTCTGTAATTTCTTTGATTACTTCATTAAAATCTCTTCCCTCTTTAGCTATTAAACTAGGATTAGTTGTAACTCCAGCAATAATACCTAAATCAGCCATTTCTTTAATGTATTCTACATTAGCTGTATCAATAAATAATTTCATTATTATTTCCTCCTAGATTTCTGATTCATTAATATTTAATTCTTTAAATTTTATAGGTTCAACATCATGTAATTCATCTACTAATCTTTCTACAAATAAAATACCATTAATATGATCAATTTCATGTTGAACAACAATACCAACATACCCTTTTAATTTAATGATTTTTTTAGTTAATTCTTCAGTATCAGGGTCGAAAAAATAACTTCTTACAGTAATTTTTTTATGTCTTGGAACAACTCCTTCAACTTCGCGATCAACACTTAAACAACCTTCACCACTAGCGATATATGTTTTTGAAACACTATGACTAATGATTTTAGGATTAACCATTAGATAAACATGTTCAACTTCGTTTAATTCATCCATTGCTTTTACAACAAGCATTTGTTTAGAAATATTGATTTGTGGAGCAGCAAGCCCAACTCCAGGTCTTAATTCATATTTTTCACATAATTCTTGATCAAGCGAGTTTTCAATAAACTCCATCATAAGTTTTAATGTTTGCTTATCTTTTTTGCTTAGAGGAAGTTTAACTTCCTTAGCTTTTTGTGTTAGAGTCGGATGACCTTCTCTAATAATATCTTTCATTGTTAACATCTTTAACACCTCATTCTTATTATATCAAAAACTATAAAAAGATTATACTAAAAGTACTTATTATTTTCAATGAAAATGGTATTTATTTAAAATAAAGTAATTAAAACGTTTTCATTTATGTAAATTTGTTTACTATGGAAACTAAAACAAGTATAATTAACTTGGACTTTTGAATGGAGTGAGAAGTAATGAAAGAGATTAGAAAAATTGGTATTATTACTGGTGGAGGAGACTGTAGTGGTCTTAACGCAGTTATTAACGGAATAACAAAATCAGCTATATCAAAGTATGGTGTTGAAGTAGTTGGATTTACAAAAGGATTTACTGGGCTTGTAAAACACGGATATAAAGATTTAGATTTAAAGGCTGTTTCTGGTATTTTACATGAAGGTGGTACAATTCTAAAATCATCTAATAAAGATAATTTATTTAATTATCCAGTAAGACAAAAAGATGGATCAATTGAATATCAAGATATATCTGATGAAGCTGTTAAAAATTTAGAATACTTAGGAGTTGACGGTTTAATTATTATTGGTGGAGATGGTACACTAACAAGTGCGAGAGATTTTGCTCGTAAAGGTATTCCAGTTATAGGTGTCCCAAAAACAATAGATAATGATTTGCCAGAAACTGATGTAACTTTTGGATTTAACACATCACTTGAAACAATTTGCGATGCATTAGATAAAATTCATACAACAGCTTTTTCACACGATAGAGTTATGGTTGTAGAAGTAATGGGTAGATTAAGTGGATGGCTCGCTTTAGAAGGAGGTCTTGCAGGAAGTGCTGACGTAATTATTATTCCTGAAATACCTTATGATATTAATAAAGTAGTTGATAAAATAGCTCAACGTGATGCTTTTGGTAGAAATTTCACAATTATTGTTGTTAGTGAAGGAGCAACACCGCTTGGTGGGGAAGTTACCGTAAGAGAAATGGTAGAAGATAGTCCTGATTCTGTTAGATTAGGTGGAATTGGTGATATTATTACAAGACAACTTCAAAAACTTGTTCCTGAACATGAAGTAAGATATACAAATCTTGCATATCTTCAACGTGGGGGAGTAACATCTCAATTTGATAGATCACTTGGATTACTATTTGGAGTTCATGCAGTTGATTTATTAATGAAAGGTAAATCAGGTGTGATGGTTCAATTAAAAGGTCGCGAGGTTTCAAGTATACCTCTTACAGAAGTAGTTGGTTCTGGTGATGTTGGAGAAACATCTAAAGGTGGTAAAAAACTAGTTGATCCTAAAGGACAATATGTTCAAACAGCAAAAGCTATAGGAATTAGTTTTGGAGATTAGTAATGTATCCATATCCAATAGACTTTGAATTATATACTGAAAAAGAAGCAGTTATTCTTGTTGAGTTTTTAGCACTTATTGAAGATGCGAATGAGGGGAAAACAGATAGTTCTAAACTTATAAAAAAGTACAAACAATTTAGAAAAATTATTAATTCAATATCAACTGAAAAACAGTTAGATAGAGAGTTTGAAAAAATTTCGGGATATTCTATTTATAAAACAATAAAAAAATATACATAAAAATCTTAGTTAACTAAGATTTTTTGTTTATAATAAACAATTTATGATAAAATATAGAGGAAAGATATAATAAACATAACAAGTTTTTTAAGTGAAATAGATATTATAAAGTTTATTATGATAGAAGGTATATATAATGAGAATAGATCGATTTTTGTCAAACTTAAAATATGGAACAAGAAAAGATATTCAAAAGGCAATTAAAAGAAAACAAGTTTTTCTTAATAATAACCTTGTTACTAATGGTTCAATAAAAATCAACCAAAATATTGATAAAGTTACTTTTGATGATGAATTAGTCTACTATAAAGAAACAATATTACTAATGATGAACAAGCCAAAAGGATATGTAAGTGCCACAAAAGATGGAAAAGAAAAAACAGTTCTTGAGTTAATTGATTTTCCATATTCAAGATTTGATTTAAATATTGCTGGAAGACTAGATAAAGATACTGAAGGTTTATTACTTTTAACGAATAACGGTAAATTACTTCATAATATTATATCTCCTAATAAAGATGTTTATAAAAAATATTTTGTAAGAGTTGAAAAACCATTTAGAAAATTAAAGAAGTTAGAAGGTAACTATGAAATTTTAGATGGTAGAAGTTTTACTTTTGTGCCTTCGAGTCCTATTACTGAGAGAATTAATGATTTTGAATTTTATTTATCGATTAAAGAAGGAAAATTTCATCAAGTTAAAAGAATGGTAGAACACTTTAGTAATAAAGTTACTTATTTAAAGAGAGTTCAAATTGGTCAAATTAAATTAGACGAAAATCTTAAATTAGGAGAATATAAAGAAATAATTGATTATTTAATATAAAAAAAAGCCCATCGGGCTTTTTTATATTATTTTTCTTGATTAATAATCTCTATAAGATTATCAATTACATAGATTAATTCATCAAATGTTGTATAGTTACCTATAGAAAATCTTATTGTTCCATTAATATATTCTTTAGGGACATTTATTTCTTTTAGAACGTGACTTGACTCAATTGATTCTGAGTCACAGGCACTACTTGTAGATACATAAATTCCTTTTTTATTTAGCAAATATTCTAGTACTTGTCCATCAAGTCCTTTAAATGATAAATTTAAGTTACCGGGTAATCTGTTTTTACCTATTTCTGCTCCATTTAACAAATAATCTATTTTGGCTTCATCTAATCTTTTTAGAAACATTTTTGCATAAGTATTCAATCTTTCTTCGTAATCTTTTAGGTTAGTTAAACCTATTTCTAGTGCTTTAGCCATTCCAACAATAAAAGCAACATTTTCAGTTCCTGCTCTCATTTTTTGTTCTTGTTGACCTCCGTGAATTAAAGGTGCAATATGAGTTCCTTTTTTAATATATAAAAGACCGATTCCTTTTGGACTATGAAATTTGTGTCCTGAGATACTTAGTAAATCTATACTTGTTTCTTGAAGATTAATAGTAGTATGACAAATCGCTTGGACAGCATCAATATGTAAATAAGTATTTGCTTTATTACATATTTCACTAATTTTCTTAATGTTTTGAATAGTACCTATTTCGTTATTTGCCATAATAATACTTACAATCAAAGTGCTTTCTGAAATTAATGATTTCAAATGATCTAAATTAACAAATCCTTTATTATCAACATCAACAAATAAGATTGTATACCCCTGTTTTTCTAAATATTCACAAGAATTAAGAGTAGCATGGTGTTCTACTCTAGTGGTAATAATATCACTTTTTGTATTATTTTCAGAGGCAATTCCTTTTAATGCCCAGTTAATTGATTCTGTTCCACAACTAGTAAAAAATATTTCATTTCTTTGACAATTTAACAAATTAGCTATTTTATTTCGAGCATTATTAATAACTTTTCTATTTTTTATTCCAATTTCGTGTAAACTAGATGGATTACCATATTCTTCTTTAAAAAATGGTAACATAACATTAAGTACTTCTTTGCTGACACTAGTAGTAGAAGCATTATCTAAATAAACTTTCATTTATGTCTCCCTTCTAATTCTATTGTAATGGTAGATAAATCTTCAAGGTTAATAAAACTGAGTTCTTTTAAATAGTTTTTAGCATATATTAACTTAGTATTGTTGTTTTTAAATAACATTAATAAAGTAGTAACAAATTCTTTAATGATAAAAGACATATGGATAATACATGGATCTTCATCACCAAATATTTCAATACTTTTTTTAATAATATATTTCTCTTTTATAGGAAGGTTTAAAATCTTTCCTTGGTATAAAACCTTATCTAATCTTTTAATAATAATTCTTTCTTTCATATAATTTCCCCCAATTAAAAGATTCTTGTAAAGAAGTAAATAGAAATACCCAAAAAGAATAAAGCAGTTAATAACTTAATTAGATGAAGATGTTCTCTTATCCAGTTACTAGTAGACATAACACCTTTACCTTTAATAGTGATAATAGCGATAATAACTAAAGGTAAAATAAACATTAAGTTATAGAAAAATAATGCTATGTAAGCATAAAAACTATCTAAATAATGAATCCCGTAAATTATTCCTAAATAGATTTGTCCAGTACATATTAATTCTGTAACACTTAAAGTTATTCCTAAAATAAAAGTAAGTCCTAAAACAGCAAATAAACCTTTTTTATTTGTTTCATTATTAATAACATTTGTAAAAGCTTTAATGATTTTTTTATTATATTTTTGTAACCATGAAGGTAGTTGGTTTTTAATTTTTGAGTATTTTTCGCTTTTTGACATAAAGAAATCATACATATTAAAGAAGAATAAAAATAAACAAAGCAAAGCAATAAACCAATTAATAATAATACTTATAATATGAGCTTCTGTAGAAAAATTAAGTAAGAAATTAAGTAAAAAAGTACCTATTAAAAAATATGATACGAATAAAGCGAAAATATAAGTAATACTTACTAAAATTAAAAAACGTTTATTATCACTAAAACCAAGTAAACTAACAAACAACAATAACATCGCAATAGCACAAGGATTAAAACCATCTAAAAGTCCCGCAAATAAAACAACGGCAAATCCAGCAATACCGGTAATATCATCAAATATTTGTCCTTGATTAACGGTTACTTTAAGCAATGGGTCATCACTTAATTCATAAATAGTATTATCATCTACAGCATTTCGAATATTAGATAATGTTCTAAAGTATTGATTCCCAGCAAAAATGATAGGAACAGTCGCATCATTTTTATCAATGTTATAAGCAATGTTATATGCAACAAATAAATCACTTGCTTCTTCATCTACAACATCATAAATTTCAACAGTAATTCCTTGATTTTCAAGTTTTTTAATATAGTCATCTTCTTCATTATAAACTCCACTAGGTCCATTAGGATGACCTGTTAGTTCATTACATACTAAACAATTGTTCTCTTTAAAGTAAATTACTCTTCTTTCAGCTGTGCTAACCGGTAATTTCGTAATTGTTATAGAAAATAAAATAAAAAGTAAAAGTGTAATAAATATTTTAGTTTTTTTCATTGTAAGCACTTCTTTCTAAGACACATACTTATACTATCATATCTATTATAAATTTTAAATATTTCAGTGTCAATTAAAGCTATAATATTTATTACAATGATAAAAGAAATAGATAATACAATTTAATCATTTGGAAAGAAATTTACAAAATGTTAAAACTGAATCAAACATAAACTGTGGATTGGATTGCCCTAATTAATTGTAATGATTCAGTATAGTAACATGAAGATAAATCCATAGTATATATATCTTTTTACTTGAAACAAAAACCTATAACCTATATACTGTTATTATGGTGATAAAATGAAAGATAAAATAATAACTGCAGTATACAACCTAGTTGATGAAATTAAAGATAAAAAGGAATATAAAAGATTATTAGAATTAAAAAAAATAATTAATACAGATCCTCTTATTATCAATCTTGTAAAAGAATTCAATAATGCAAAAAAAACATATAATGAAGTATCAAAATATGGAAAGTATCATCCTGATTTAAAGGATGCTAAAAACACTTTAGCAAAAACTAAAGAAGCATTATTAAGTAATGTAGTTGTAATTGAATATAAACAATTTGAAAAAGAAATCCAAAAAACATTAGACATTATTTCAAAAAAAATTGCACAAAGTATTTCGTATAAAGTGAAATATCCTAACGAGATTGGCATAATAAATAAACATTAAAGGAGTATGAAAATGGTAGATAGAACAAGTTTAGTAGTTTATTTTAAAAATCCAAAAGTAATTAAGCATGTCGCATCTTTTGGAGAAATAAAATATTATACTAAAAAAGGAAAATACGCAATTCTTTATTTAAACAAAAAAGATGTTCCCAGTGTTACTGAACAATTAAAAAAGATAAAATTAGTAAGAAGAGTTGAAGAAACATTATTTGAAAATGATGAATACAAATTAGAATTCAATGTCAAGTAAAAATACTTGACAACCACTCATTGTAATGATATACTTTGAGAGGTTAAAAAAATTAAGGAGGAAACAAAAAATGGCAGTTAAACTTAGATTACAAAGACATGGTTCTAAAAAACGTCCTTTCTATAGATTAGTCGCAGCTGATTCAAGAAGTCCTAGAGACGGTAGATACCTAGAAATTATTGGTACCTATGATCCAACAAAGGATCCAGTAGCAGTTAAGATTGATGAAGAGAAAGCTAAAAAGTGGTTAAGTGTTGGTGCAAAACCTACTAATACAGTTAAGAATCTTTTTGCAAAAGCTAATATCACATCAAAAAAAGAAGATAAATAGGGTATATAACAATGGCAGTTAATTATGAAAAATTAATTCACGACTTAGTTCAGCCATTAGTTATTCATCCTGATGACTTAATGGTTAAAAAGTTTTCAGAAGATGACAATCTACTTACTATTCAAATTATTGTAAACCAAGAAGACCTTGGTAGAGTGATTGGGAAGAACGGACGAATCGCAAACGCAATTAGAACAATTGCTTACGCAAGTGCTTCTAGAGAGCATAAAAAGATATCAATTAATATTGATTCATTTTAGACCCGAATTTCGGGTCTATTTTTTTAGTTGTATTGAAGAAACATCTTAAAATGTAGTATAATGATGTATGATATAAAGTGTTAGTTATATTATACTTAAAATAACTACGAGGAGGATGATCATATGAACACACTTGAAGTTAGAAATTTAAAAAAGACATTTAAACTATCAAAAAAACAACAAAAAATTGAAAAAACAAATCAAAAATTAAAGATTGCAGTAAACGATTTATCATTTACTGCTTATCCTGGTGAAATATTTGGATTACTAGGACCGAATGGTGCTGGAAAGACAACTTGTTTAAGAGCTATCTCTACTTTGATTAAGCCAGATAAAGGTGATATTTTTGTAGGTGATAGTAGCGTTATTAATGACCCTGTTAGTGTTAGGAGTAAAATAGGATTTTTAACTAGTGAATTAAAATTAGAAGATCATTTTACACCTAATTACTTATATACATATTTTTCAAAACTTCATGGAATTGAAGATAATATAATTGAAGAAAGAAAAGATGGTTTTTTTAAGAAGTTTGGTATTAATGAATTCAAAGAAGTAAAAGTAGGTGATTTATCAACAGGAATGAAACAAAAAGTTAGTATTGCGATTAGTTTAGTTCATAATCCTGATTTTATAATTTTTGATGAACCAACTAACGGTCTAGATGTTTTAACAGCTAGAAGTGTTATGGATTATTTGGTGGAATTAAAAGAAAATGGTAAAACAGTTATTTTATCTACTCACATTTTAAGTGTTGTTGGTAAATTGTGTGACAGAGTTGGTATTATTATTAACGGTAAAATGAAATTATGCGATACAATTGAGAATGTTTTAAAAAGAGATGAAAACAGCGATTTAGAAGAGATATTTTTTAATCTTGTTAAAGAAGAAAAATTACAAGAAGGTGTCTTGTAATGAAGAATATTTTAACGATTTTTAGAAAAGAATTTTATCGAGTAATTAGTGATCGTAGATTAGTTTTTACAGCTATCTTATTACCCGGACTTGCCATTTATATTATGTATTCTTTTATTGGTAGTGCAATAGGTGGAGAACTTGAAGATATTACACAACATAAAATGATTATCTATACTGAAAACATGCCAACAGATTTTCAAAACTTTTTGTATGCTCAAACAGTCAATCCTGAATTTCACGATTATGCTTTAGCAGATCATGACGAAGTAGAGCAACAAATTTTAACCGGAGAAGTTGATATGATAATTATTTTTTCTAGTACTTTTGAACAAGATATTGAAAATCAAATTGTTTCTGATATAATGATTTATTATAATCCTGGGGAAAAATATAGTGAGTCTAGTTATCATCAAATTACTAATATTATTTCTTTATATAGTGATAATATCGGGATTGAAAGGCATGGAGATACTTATTATGCTTTTACATTAGAATCTGAAATTATAATGGATTCAGAAAAAGCATCTGGACAACAGTTTGCGATGTTATTACCAATGTTAATTATTATGTTTTTATTTAGTGGTGCAATGAGCATTGGGCCTGATTCTATCGCTGGAGAAAAAGAAAGAGGAACAATAGCTACACTTCTTATAACTCCTGTGAAAAGAAGTGAAATAGCAATTGGCAAGGTGTTAAGTTTAACAACTATTTCAATGCTTAGCGCAACAAGTTCGTTCATTGGAATAATGTTTAGTTTACCTAAGTTAATGGCTTCAGGTGGACAACTAGATATCTTTATTTATGATGCATGGGACATTATAATGTTATTTTCAGTTTTACTAGCTACAGTACTTGTAATAGCAGGTCTTGTCGCAGTTTTAAGTGCTTATGCTAAAAGTATTAAGGAAGCATCAATGTTGATTTTACCATTTTATTTTGTAAGTATGGCACTTGGAATATCAACAATGTTTAGTGGGGAAGCAAGTACTAATTTATGGGTTTATTTTTTACCGATATATAGTTCTGTCAATCTTATTATCGCTATTTTAACATTTGATATTTCTGTTACAGCATTTTTTATTACAGTTTCAACTAGTTTAATATATGTTGCTATTTTTGTTTATATTTTAACTAGACTATTTCAGTCTGAAAAAATAATGTTTCAAAAATGAGAGGTGCAATATGAAATTAATTACAATTGGAAAAATCGTTAATACTCATGGATTAAATGGATCGCTTAAAGTAAAATCATTTACCGATTTCAAAGAACAAAGATATAAAAAAGGGACAACATTATATATCTCTTTTAAACATGAATATATTCCAGTGACAGTGTTTTCTCAACAAGAGATTAAAAATTTAGATTTAATTAAATTTGAAGAATTCGATAATATTAATCAAGTTGAACAGTTTAAAGGTTGCGATTTAGTAATAGATAAAAAATTTATTCATGAATTAGAAGAAGATAATTTTTACTTTGATCAAATTATTGGAATGAATGTATATCAAAAAGATAATTTAATTGGTAAATGCACAGATATAAGAGATTATCCACAAGGTGAGATATTAGTTGTTAATGTTGATGGAAAAAACAGACTTATCCCATTCAGAAAAGAATTTATTGAGGAAGTAAATGTTAAAGAAAATAAACTATCAATTATTGTTTGGGAGGGGCTATTATGAAAATAGATATTTTAACCTTATTTCCTAAAATGTTTGATGGATTTTTAAGTGAATCTCTTTTAGGAAAAGCAATTAATAAAAAAATAGTTGAAATTAACATTATAAATTTTAGAGATTTTTCTACGAATAAACATCACAAGGTAGACGATACACCATATGGTGGAGGGGCAGGAATGGTTCTTAGCGTCGAACCAGTTTATAATGCTTTAACTAATATAAAAGGATTTGAAAAAGCAATTAAAATACTAGTAACTCCACAAGGAGATAGATTTGATCAAGAATATGCATATAAGTTAAGTGAAGAAAAACATATTATTATACTTTGCGGACATTATGAAGGATATGATGAAAGAATTAGAGATTTATTTGATTTTGAAATCTCAATCGGAGATTATGTACTAACTGGAGGAGAAGTAGCAGCGATGGTTTTAATTGATTCAATTACAAGATTAATTCCTAATGTTATTAATAAAGATGAATCTCATCTTTTTGATTCTTTTAACAATTCCCTATTAGAACATCCTCACTATACTAGACCAAGTGAATTCATGGGTAAAAAAGTCCCTGATGTTCTAGTTGGTGGAAATCATAAATTAATAGAAGAATGGCGTAAAACAGAATCTATTAAAAGAACAAAAGAAAGAAGAATGGATTTATATAATAAATATCGAAACAAGTCTAATAAATGATCGAAATATTTTTTAAAAAGCTTTTGATAGAAAATATTATTAAATTGCATGAGATAATTGATAATAATGATGAAACAGTAGTATCAGCTATCATTGTTCTAACAAAGCAATTACCAAATGATATTTTATTAGCTACAGTAATTGATACAACATATGAATATTTTGGGAAAAATCTTATGATATAATACAAGCACTTGGGATACCACCAGTGCTTGAAAACGGAAATTTATTACTTGAAACAGATAAATTATTAGCTTCACCATACTATACAATATGATCATATGAAATAGATAAAATAATCGGTAAATAGTAAAATTGCGAGATATTTCAGATTATATATCAATAACAGAAAGAAAATCTGAAATATGGACAATGGATAATTGGTGATCCAACAAATTGGAATAATGAATTAATCCAAAAGCATTTTTTCATTCCATAAGATGATGATTTTGAATGACCATATGGTCAATATTCCGCAACGGTTTTAGAAAATGGAGATATATTTCTATTTGATAATGGAAATAATTGTTCTAAATTAAGAGATTTAGATGTACAAGCAAAAGATAATCATTTAAGAGCAGTAATTTATAGCTTTAATACATTTACAATGATGATAACTCAAAAATACCAATTTGGGAAAGAATTAGTTTTTTATTATAGTCCTTATATCTCTAATGTTTTTTAGTATTTAAAAGGTGGTTTTAAGTGAGAATAACTACTTGCTTAAAAGAAACACATATGATATAATAAAAAACGCTGTTAAATCTAAGTAAATTTTGCTCCGCTTTGGAAAATCCTTATGAGCAAATGTAAAAGTAAGGAGTGATATTATGTCTCAGCAATTATTAAATGATATTACTAAAGATTATCAAAAACAAGATGTACCTGTATTTAGAGCTGGAGATACTGTAAAAGTATCTGTTAAGATCAAAGAAGGTAATAGAGAAAGAATTCAAGTTTTTGAAGGTTTAGTAATCCAAAGACAAGGTGGAGGAATTGGGGAAACATTCACAGTACGTAAGGTCTCTTATGGTATTGGTGTTGAAAGAACTTTTCCAATACATTCACCATCAATAGCTGAAATTCAAGTAATAAGAAGAGGTAAAGTTCGTAGAGCTAAACTATTCTATATTAGAGGATTATCTGCTAAAAAATCTCGTATTAAAGAACGTAGATAACAAAAAAATACCATCGTTGATGGTATTTTTTATATATATATGTGAAATATATGTGAAAAGCTTATGAAAACTTTTCATAAAATAGGTATTTATCTTGAAAGCTTTTTCATTTATGATATAATTATAAATGTGAAAGAAGGTGCTTATTTATGAGTAAAGCAACTATTTATGATGTAGCTGGAGCTGCGAGAGTATCATTAGCTACAGTTTCAAGAGCAATCAATAATCCTGAAAAGGTTAAACCGGAAACTAGAGAGAGAGTTTTAAAAGTAATTGGCGAACTTGGTTACAAGCCAAATGCCTTTGCTAGGGGACTTGCGAGTAGAAAATCAACGACTGTCGCAGTAGTTGTTCCGGATATGGGACGTGCTAGTATTGCTGAAATGATGAATGGAATTGCTGATATTGCACGTGTTTATAAGTATTCGATTTTATTATATATTTTGGAAAGTGAAGAAGCGAGTGAAGAAGATATCTTAAGAGAAATTATAGCTGCGCAAGTTGATGGAATTTTATATTTAAATGATGAAATAAATGAAAAACAATATGATTTTCTAAAAACAGTAAAAAATAGTTACCAAATTCCTGTTGTACTTACAAATACTTTTTATCCAGAAAGTGATGAAATACCATCAGTTTCAATTGACTATGAAAGAGCTGGATATGAAATTGCTAAAAAGTTAATTGAAGAAGGTCGAAAAAACATTTATATGATTTCAACTGTTCGAAAATATATGGTTAATGATTTAAAAGAAGCTGGATACACTCGTGCAATGAAAGAAGCAGGATTTGAAAGTAGAATAATGAGAACTTCTGGTCGTATTTCTATTAATACAGAACACTTTAATGAATTTTTTAAAGATGTTGAAGTTGATGGTGTTATCGCAGTTCGAGATTCAATCGCTATCTCATTTATGAATGTAGCTTTTGAAAATGATGTTAAAATACCTAAGGATTTAGGAATATGTGGATTTCAAAATACAAAATATGCTCGTTTAGCAAGACCACAATTATCATGTGTTGATGTTCCGATTTATGATATGGGCGCAGTAGGAATGAGATTATTAACAAAATTAATGAATAGTGAAGTTATATCTGAAAAAGTTATTAAATTACCACATTCAATAGTTTTAAGAAAAACAACATTATAAAGCGATGATTAAAAGAAGAATATATTTGTTATCGAAAGAGACTTAGTATTTGGTGAAAACTAAGGTTAACTTGTATTCTATACCCTTATGAGCTTCTACGAAGAAAAGCGTAGACGGTAAATCCGTTATCTTATTAAGTGCTAGATATTATATCTAGAATTAAGGTGGTATCGCGAATTTTTAAAGTTCGTCCTTTTCTAGGACGAACTTTTGTTAATTATTAGGAGGAAAGAAAATGAATTTAATCGAAGAACTTAAATGGCGTGACTTATTATTTGATGTCACAGATAATGAAATTAAAAATATTTTAGAAAAAGAAAAAGTAACTTTTTATGTTGGAGCTGATCCAACTGCAGATAGTTTGCATGTTGGACATTTGATTTCCTATTTGGTATCAAAAAGATTACAAGATAGAGGCCATCATCCTATTTTAGTAATTGGTGGTGGAACCGGACTTATTGGTGATCCAAGTGGCAGAAGTACAGAACGTCAATTATTAACATTAGAGAAATCTTTAAAAAATGGAGAAGCAATCACAGCACAAGTAAAGAAAATCTTGCCTACTGCGACTGTTGTTAATAATTATGATTGGATTTCAACATACGATATTATTACTTTTTTAAGAGATATTGGAAAACATTTTAATATTAATTACATGATGAGTAAAGATTCTGTAAAATCTCGTTTAGATAATGGAATAAGTTTTACTGAATTCTCTTATCAAATAATTCAATCACTTGATTTTATGTATTTATACAAAGAAAAAAATTGTATATTACAAATAGGTGGTCAAGATCAATGGGGAAATATTACAGCTGGATTAGAACTTATAAGAAAGGTTCTTGGACATGAAAGTAAAGGTTATGGATTTACATGGCCCTTACTTACAAAATCTGATGGAACAAAGTTTGGAAAAACTGCTGGAGGAGCTATTTGGTTGGATCCTAATAGAACTTCAGTTTATGAGTTTTACCAATTTTGGATTAATACTCCAGATAAAGATGCAGTAAGCTATCTGAAAAAATTTACTTTTATGACTGTTGAAGAAACAAAAAAACTCATTGAAGAGTTTGAAAAAGCCCCACATCAACGTGCAGCACAAAAGAAAATAGCTGAAGAATTAACTATTCTTGTTCATGGAAAAGAAGCATATGAATCAGCATTAAAAATTTCAAAAGCACTATTTAGTGGTGATATCAAATCATTATCAATATCACAAATAAAAGATGGATTTAAAGATGTTCCTTCTATGCAAATAAATAATAATATGAATTTAGTAGATTTATTAATTGAAACAGAACTTGCGTCTAGCAAACGGGCAGCTAGAGAGTTTATTAAAAATAATGCAATTTCAGTTAATGGTGAAAAACAATCAGATATAGAGTTTGTAGTAAAAAAAGAAAATGCAATTGATAAACAGTTTACAATATTAAGACGAGGAAAGAAAAAATATACGTTAGTTAAACATGCATAAAAAGGTGTTAATACAAAACTACAAATATTGGTAAAAAAATAATAAAAAAAACAGGTAGAATATCAAAAATATTCACCTGTTTTTTTAAAAAGTCGTAAAGTATTTAATTGAAGATAATCTTTTAACAACCTATTTTTTCTTCTACAATTTTCTCACATTGAGTTGCGTGAGAATATCCAATTAAGAATATTTCTTTAATATGAGAATCTCTTAAACAATAAATCACTTGTTTTCCTGATTTTCTAGTTTTAACAACATTTAAATCTCTTAATAGTTTTAATTGATGAGATATTGCAGATTGACTTGTTTCAAGTTCGTCAGCTATAGCTTGAACTGCGTGTTCGCCAGTATTAAGTAAATCAATTATTCTAAGTCTTGTTAAATCACTGAAAATTTTAAATAAATTTACAGTATCAATTAAATTTTTAACATTTTGTTCTTCACTCATTATTTCAACCCCTTCGAATAAATTATTCGTAAACTATTTACAACTGCGATTAATGTAATCCCGACATCGGCGAATATAGCGGTAAGCATTGTACCAATGCCTATACTTGCTAGAATTAGGAAAGTAAATTTGACACCTAGTGACATAGTAATATTTTGATAAACAATATTTTTAGTTTTTTTAGCAATTTTAAATGATTTTTCAAGTAAGTTTAAATCATCATTCATAATTATGACATCAGCTACATCAAGTGCTATTTCACTACCGTTACCCATCGCAACACCAATATCTGCGTTTTTAAGTAGGGGAGCATCATTAATTCCATCACCAATATACATTTTTATTTTTTTCGATTTAATATTATTAAATATATTAACTTTGTCCTCAGGTAGTAAATTGCTTTCATAATTAATTCCACCAAGTGTTTCAGCAACTTCTTTAGCAATTAAGTTATTATCTCCAGTTAACATAGTAATATTATATTTTCTACTTAATCTTCTAATAACATTTAAAGATGAAGATTTTATTTGATCTTTAACGATTACTCTTCCTAAGTATTTACCATATTTACTTACAAAGACATTCGATCCAATCATTACTTTTTTATCTTTAACTTTAATCTTATGTTTGTTCATTAGTTTTCTATTTCCAACTAAAATAGTTCCGTTAGAGTCTTTGACAACTAAACCTAATCCCGGAATTTCTTCAACGTTTTCAAAGTCGTAATAATCACCTTTGTAATGTTCAATAATTGATTTAGCAATTGGATGATTAGAATATCTTTCAATACTAGCTGCCAGTTTTAATGTTTCATCATTTGAGTATTCTCCAACAGTGAAATTACCATGCGTTAACGTACCAGTTTTGTCAATACCAATACTATCAACATTAGTCATCATATGCAAGAAAGTACTTCCTTTAAATAAAATACCTTGTTTAGCAGCCGCACCAATTCCAGCGAAATATGATAAAGGAATAGATAATACAAGAGCACAAGGACAACTAATCACTAAGAAAATTGCTGCTCGATAAATATATTCTTGATAATTAGCAGAATCAACAATAGTCGGAATTAAAAACATAAGGAAAGCTGCAAAAGTTACAGCTGGTGTATAATAACGAGCAAATTTGGTAATAAAATTTTCTGTTTTAGATTTGTGATTTGTCGAATTTTCAATTAAATCAATAATCTTTGCAATAGTTGATTCACGATACTCTTTAGATGCTTCAATTTCAATAACGGTTCCTACATTTAAGTTTCCACTTAAAATATAGTCACCAACCTTAACATTTGTTAGTTTAGCCTCACCTGTTAAAGCACTTGTATTTAAAGAGGTAACACCTTTGATGCAAACCCCATCAACAGGGATTTTTTCACCATTTTTAACAATGATAATATCACCTTTTTTAATTGATAAAGGATCTCTAATGATGACTTTTCCATCAATTAAAACATTAGCGTATTCTATTTTTAGATCTAGTAATGCTGAAACTTCTTGTTTACTTTTAAATACTGCTCGATGTTGTAAATATTCTCCTAAAGTATAAAAAATTATTACTAATATTGCCTCATAATAGAATTGTAAAAACATTGCTGCAATCGTCGCAATAAACATTAAAGTATTTTCATTAAAAAAGTCTTTTCTTTTTATACCCTTTATTGTTTTAAGTAATATTTTATAAGAAATAAAAGAATATCCTATCCAAAATAATGGAATAAATCCCCACGGTATATCAAAATGATCAAAAATAAATCCAACAATATAGATAGCTAAACCAATAAAGATTGAATAGTAACTTTCAACATTTTTGACAGTTTCTTTTAGATGTCTTTGTTCGTATGGATATGTTTCAACTCCATCTTCAATAGAATCAACAATTTCCTTAATTTCTTTGATAGCATCATTATCATTGTAACTATCAGTAGCGTCAACTAACATTACTTGGTTAGGGAAATTAAAACTAGCAGATTTTATATAATCAAGATTGGCAAGCGCCTTTTCAATTTTGCTGGCACAATTCGAACAAATCAAATTTTTCATAATAACTTTTTTAATCATATTATTCACCTCTTAGAATGTACAATCTATATTATATGAATAAATAATCATATGTCAAGTGAGATGTATTTTTTAAATATTAAAATCTAGTATACTAAATATTATAACATGTAAGATCCTAGTATACATTAATAATTTATTATAAGATAAAAATT
>CAZWIZ010000006.1:39783-78676 GCA_964634385.1 uncultured Candidatus Izemoplasmatales bacterium
TTATAAGATAAAAATTAATTTTTCTTTAAAACTTATATCTTGAAATATAGATGAGAAAATGATATTATCTTACAATGAAGAGGTGATAATATGGACTTTTATAAATATGTATTAGAAAATAAGACCCTTATTATTGATAAAACAAAAGAAATATTAAGAATACCAAGTGTTTTAACTGAGTTTAATCCTGAAAGCGAAACTCCTTTCGGAGTTGAAATAAACAATAGTTTACATTTTATGATTAATCTAGCTAAGTCTGATAACTTCGTAACAAAGAATGTTAAAAACTATGCTGCTCATATTGAATATGGTAAGGGGAAAGAAATTTTAGGAATTTTATGTCATATTGATGTTGTTCCAACTGGAGATAATTGGAGTCACCCTCCTTTTTCACCAATAATAAAAAAAGATAAGATTTATGCTCGAGGTTCAAGTGATGATAAAGGTCCGACAATCGCGGCTTATTATGCTCTTAGATTTTTGAAGGATTTAGGATTCAAGATGGATAAAAGAGTTAGAATAATTATTGGAACAGATGAAGAAACAGGATGGCGTGGGATTAGTGAATATTTTAAAACTGAAGAAATGCCAACAATTGGTTTTGCACCAGATGCTAGTTTTCCATTAATTTATGCTGAAAAAGGGATTTTAAGTTTTGATATAAGTGGAAAAATAGACGACAAACATTTATTAACATTTAAAGCAGGGGATAGATATAATGTTGTTCCTGATTATGCTGAATGTACGTTGAGTATTGATTTAAAAGATAAATTTACAAAGTATTTATCTTTTAACGGACTTAAAGGAAAAGTTGTTGGAAATAAATATATTGTCTATGGAAAAAGAGCTCATGCGATGCAACCAAATTTAGGAATTAATGCTGCTTTCATTTTAGCTGAATTTCTAAATGAACATATTGATAATCAATTTATTAAGTATATTTGTCAATTTCTAACATTTGATCATCTAGGTGAAAAATTAAATATTAATCATCATGACGATGAAATGAAAGATTTTACAATTAATCCAGCTGTATATAATTATAAGGATAACAGATTTACAATTGGTATAAACTGTCGATATCCAAAAGGATGGGATAAAGATAGTGCTTTAATTAATATTGAAGCTTCAGTCATTGGGCCAAAATTTAAATATAAAATAGTTAGTGATTCACCAGTTCATTATGTTGATCAAGAAGATGATTTAATAAAAGCACTTCATAATGCGTATATTAAATATACAAATGATGATGAAACACCATTAATGACAATTGGTGGAGGAACATATGCAAGAGCTTTAAAAAAAGCAGTAGCGTTTGGAGCAACAATGCCTGGAAGAAAAGATGTTGCTCATCAAGTTGATGAATATTTTTATATTGAAGATCTTTTAAAAGCAACAGCTATTTATATGGAAGCAATCTATCAATTAGCCTGTATTAAAGAGTAAAACAGAGACTTTATCAAATATTGAAAATACTAATATTTTATGGTAAAATATATATAGTATTCACATACAATATTATGATAAAGTCTTTTTTTAGGGGGAAATTTAAATGGATGGTTCAGTTTATAATTTTAGTCATTTTAAATTTATATTAGATAATCTAAATTTCGCAATAACTGAGCGTGAATTTCTTTTTAATGAAAAAGGAGAACCAATAGATTATCGGTTCATTTATACAAATAAGACTTATGCTGATTTAATAGATAAAAAACCTGAAGATATTATTGGCTTAAAAGCAACTGAATTATATCCTAGTTCTAAAAATTATTGGATTGATGAATATTACGAAGTTGTGAAGACAGGGACTTCACTAGAAACAATAAGGTATGAAGAAAGTGTTGAGCGTTACTTTACAATTTATGTATATAAAACAAGTGATACAACATTTATTATTAGTTTTATTGATATCACTGGAATTCTTAAAAATTCATATAAGTTTGATATAAAAATTCCAACTGGAAAAATGATGAGAGATATTTCAAAAATTGGTTTTTTTGAAGTAAATAGAATAACATTTGAAGCAAAAGTATCTGACTTACTTAATGAAGTTGTTGGACTAAATAAAATAGAAAAAGGATTTTTCAGAAAAACTTTATTAGAATTAACTCATCCAGATTACTACAATAAAATATCAAGTTTAATTAAAGATATTTTAAAAGGGGATATTTCAGAAGTGGAAACCGAATTCAAATTTTATAATCGTAAAAAAAGTTATTATCAATGGATTAATTTTTTTATTTTCGCTATTGAATATGATGAAAGTGGAAGGCCATTTCGTTATACTGGAATGGTAAGAGATATCCAAAAAGAGAAAAAATTAATTGAAGAGTCAGAAGAAATAGAAAAATTATTTACCGAAGCAAGAAGAGTCGCAGATTTAACAACATTTATCTATAATGTTGATTCTTCTCGTTTTGATGCGTCTAAAGAGTTTGATGAATTTATAGGTATTGATAATTTAAGAACTATCGAACAATATCGCAAAGCCGTACATCCTGAAGATTTAGAGGAATATGATAAATCAAATATATATACAATAGTAAACGGTCTTCAAGATAAGGTGACTGTTTATCGAATAATTAAGAATGAAAAAATAAAATTTATTCAAAGTTCTGTTTTTAGCAAACTAGATTCTAAAGGTAATGTAGTAAAAGTTTTTGGAATTTTAAAAGATGTTAGTGAAATTGAAAGAGCTAGAAGAATATCTGAAAACGCGCGAAAGTCTTTCCGACAAATTTTTGATCATTCTCCTAGTGGTATTTTCATTTTGAATTCCAATTTTGAAATAACAATGGAAAATAGCACATTTAGAGAGTTGTTTAATATTGAGCCAGGTGAAATGAGTTTTAGTGCTTTAATTGGTGAACAATATGATAGTACAATTAGAAAATTAAAGAGAACTAAAATAATTAAAAATTTAAGAGTAAAACACTTTATTAATAATAAAGAGTATTACTTTGTTATTAGAATAATAAAAATTGATGAAGAAATTATTAATGGATATGAAGGTACTTTGACAGATATTTCTCAACAAGTTCAAGATGAAAAACGAATTTTATATTTAGCTACTCATGACGTTTTAACTGACTTATATAATCGAAATTATTTTGAAGAGTTTGTTGTTGAGAAAAATAAAAATTATCCACTTGGACTAATTTTATGTGATGTTGATGGATTAAAACTTATTAATGACGCCTTTGGTCATCAAAAAGGAGATGAATTACTTCAGTCATTATCCAAAACTTTAAAAGGTCTAGCACCCGATTATACTATATCAAGAATAGGCGGAGATGAATTTGCTATTCTGGTTGACAATGCTGATGAAGAACATCTGGAAAATATTGAATTAGAAATTAAAGAATCAATTAAAGATTTAGGATTTTTCGGAATGAATTTTGAAGTTAGTTTAGGACATGATATTCTTACTAAAAAACATTATAATTTTATGAAAGTATTTAAAAATGCTGAAAATATGATGTATCGAAGAAAATTGACAGATAGATCCTCAAGAAAAAGTAATGCATTATCGACAATTATGCAAACACTACATGAGAAAACTGAAGAAACAGAAGCTCATTGTGAAAGAGTTGGAGATTATGCTAGTATGTTGTTATCTAAGGCGGGATATAAAAGAACTGCTGATTTAGAAGATATTAGATTTTTAAGTAATGTTCACGATATTGGAAAAATCGCAACACCTGAAGCCATATTAAACAAAAAAACAAAATTAACTGAAGAAGAATACGAAGAGATTAAATATCATAGTGAAGCAGGGTATAAAATTATTAAAAATATAATTGATAATGAAAATATTGCATTTGGAGTTTTATATCATCATGAAAGATATGATGGAACAGGGTATCCACATGGTTTAATGGAAGAAGAAATACCTTTACATGCTAGAATTTTAGCGATAGCGGATTCATATGATACTATGATTAGAGGAAGAATTTATCAAAAACCAATTTCAAAAGAAGATGCTTTAAAAGATATTGAAAAAAATAAAGGAACACAATTTGATCCTAAATTAGCAGAAATGTTTATAAAACTAATGAAAGCAAAAACATTATAATAATTGTTTATATTAAAAATAAAAATGTTATAATGTCTTTGGTGGTAGGTTATGAGATTAAGATTTGTTGAAGGAGCTAAAGAATTAATTCAAGCTCATCCAAAATATATAATTAATAATGTTGATAATAAAATGATTGATTTTAGGAAATTATTTAACAATAATTTCCCTATTCACATTGAAATAGGAATGGGGAAAGGTAAGTTCATATATGAACTTGCGAAAAAATATTCAAATATTAATTATGTCGGAATTGAAAAATTTGATAGTGCAATTGTAAAAGCATTAGATAAAGTTATTGAGAATCCTTTAAAAAACTTAATGCTGGTAAGAATGGACGCTATTTATTTAAAATATATTTTTAAAGAACATTCAATTGATAGAATTTATCTTAACTTTTCTGATCCATGGCCAAAAGCGAGACATGAGAAAAGAAGATTAACAAATCATAATTTTTTAGAAGTATATAAAAATCTAGTGAAACCATTATCAGAATTGCATTTCAAAACAGATAATCCTGATTTATTTAATTATTCAGTTGAAGAAATTCGAAATTATCCAATGAAAATCATTTATTTAACTGGTGATTTAAATAAAAGTGGGTACAAAGATAATATTACAACAGAATTTGAAGAAAAATTTATAAAACAAGGAAAATTAATATATAAATTAACCGCAATTTTTAAGGAGGCATAAAATGGATCAATTATATCGAGATTTAGTAGATTTACCTGGAGCAGCTAGTTTTGAAAAACCAGTGAGAGATTATATGAGAGAACATCTTACTCCTCATGTAGAAGAAATTATTCAAGACCGTTTAGGAAGTATTTTTGGTATTATTAATAAAGGATCTAACGGTCCGAAAGTAATGATTGCTGGACATATGGATGAAGTTGGTGCAGTTGTTACTGGTATTAACAAAATGGGGTTAATTCAAATATCGAATTTAGGAGGAGTAAAGGGAGATGTTTTTTTATCTCAACATTTTGATATTATTACTACTGATTTAGAAAAAATACCAGGTGTTACAGCATCTAAACCACCACATTTAACAAGAGGCTCAACAGAAATACCACCACAAATCAAATTTACAGATTTATTAATTGATATTGGTGCAGATTCTAAAGAACACGCTATTGAATTAGGGGTTAAAATAGGACAACAAGTAATTCCAAGAAATGATTATACAGTTTCAAAAGATGGCAAAAAGATTTTTTCAAAAGCATGGGATAATCGTTTTGGTTGTGGAATGAGTATAGAAATAGCTAGAGATATTAAAAAAGAGGAATTAGACTGCGAATTATATGTTGGCGCAACAGTTCAAGAAGAAGTAGGACTAAGAGGAGCTAGCACAGCTGCAAATATGATTAAGCCAGATGTTTTTATTGCTATTGATTGTTCGCCTTGCGCGGATTCATTTGATGGAGATGAAATAAGTGGAAAAATAGGAGGCGGATTTTTAGTGAGATTTATCGACCCAAGTGCTATTATGCATAGAGGTATGAAAAAATTTATTACAGAAACTGCTGATAAAAATAAAATTAAGTATCAATACTATCAATCAAAAGGAGGAACAGATGCTGCAAGAGTGCAACTTGCACAAAGTGGCGTACTAGTTGCTACAATTGGAATGCCTGCCCGTTATATTCATTCGACAACTTCAATGATAAGTATTGAAGATTATGCTGAAGTTAAAAAAATCGTCTACACAATCGTTAAAATGTTTAATGAAAAAACTGTTCAGGAAATCAGAAATAACGTATAATTAATTATTAAAATAAATCAAATTATGGGACCATTAATTGGCCTAAAAAGGAGAAAAGAATGAGAAATAAAAAAGTATTAGAAATAACTACTATTGCTACGTTTTCAGCATTAATATTCGTAATGGCAAATGTACCATGGTTAGGATACATTCAAATTGGGGTAGTATCCTTAACAATAATACATATCCCGGTATTAATTGGAGGTATATTCGGAGGAAAAAAAGTTAGTATTGCTCTTGGATTAGCATTTGGAGTATCGAGTTTAATAATTGCATTAATAAGACCGGTTTTACCAGCGGATTATATTTTTCAAAATCCATTAGTTTCTGTATTGCCGAGAGTATTGTTTGGATATTTTTTATATTTAATTTATGAAATATTTACAAAATATATTTCAAATAAATTATTAGCGATATCATTATCATTTGTAATATCGACAATTGTACATACGGTGTTAGTTTTAATTCCATTTTACATCTTCTTCTTTGAATCAAAAACTTTTACAGGTATATTTGATTTTATATTCTTGATTCTAGCTTCGAATGGAATATTAGAAGCAATCTTAGCCGGTGTAGTTGGCGCACCAATTGCTTATAGATTACTAAAATATAAAGAGGCTAATTCTCAATAATCTGAATAATTTGGAGGAAAATATATGATTGTTTTAGTTGACATTGGTAATTCAAATATTGTAATCGCAAAATACGATAAAAGTATTAATCAAACATATCGTTATACAACTGATACATCAAAATCGATTGATGAATATTATGTTTTATTAAAAGATGTTGTTAAAAACGCAAAAGGAATGATAATATCAAGTGTTGTTCCAGAATTAAATAGTATATTTAAAAATTTAGCACTTAAATACTTAGATATTAATCCAATGTTTATTGGTCCTGGTATCAAAACCGGAGTTAAAATTGTTGTTGATAATCCTAAAGAAATTGGGGCAGATTTAGTTGTTAGTGCCGCAGCTGTCATTGCTGAATATGGTGATACAGCAATAATTGTTGATATGGGAACTGCTACAACTTTTACTTATGTAGAAAATAAAGTTATAAAGGGAGTTTCAATTACAACAGGGCTAGGTACATCAAAAGATGCCTTAGTCAAAAAAGCATCACAACTTTCTCAATTTGAATTTAAAACTCCAACTAAGGTAATTGCGACTAATACTATCGATTGTTTAAATTCGGGATTACTATATGGACATTCATTTATGATTAAAGGAATTATTCAAGAAATTAAAAAACAAATCAAAAAAGATCCAATCATTATTATAAGCGGAGGAACGTCAAGATTCGTTAAAAATATGTTTGACAATAGTTACATTTTTGATGATTTATTATTATTAAAAGGGTTGTCAATTATTTACAATAAAAATAATTAACTAAAAAGATATCAAAATTTTTAATCAAACAAAAAAACAAAACACCTTGTACTATAATTGAACTGCACCTATAAACTTGGACATAGGAAACTATGAAAAAGAGAAGGTGCAGTTTTTTTGTTTTTCTAATGAACAACTATTTTAAAAGGAAATTGCCTATTTAAGAAGTAAATGACTATTTTCAATTGACAAAAAAGCGTTTTCAAATTATAATAATTATAATATCAAACAGAAGGAGTGAAACAATGATTTTTGACAAAGTTAAAGACATTATTATTGAAGAATTAGGTGTTGAGGAAGATAAGGTTTTAATTGAGTCAAATCTTTCGGATGACTTAGGGGCAGATTCATTAGACGCTATTGAATTAATTATGGCAATCGAGGAAGCTTTTGATGTTGAAATTCCTGATAATGAAGCTACAAAAATTAAAATAGTTTCAGATATAGTTAAGTTTTTAGAAGATGCAGGAAAATAATACTCAGATTACTGAGTATTTTTTTTATGCATTATTTAAACATTAATTTTGAAGTGAACATAAAGCAAATGTTTGTTATAAACATAAGAACATGTGTTAAAATAGAATAAAGAACGAGGTGTATATTAATGAAAAAATTAATTTTAATTGATGGTTCTAATATTATGTTCAGAGCATATTATGGAACAGCTTATTCTGGAAATTTAATGCAAAACTCTAAAGGCCAGTATACTAATGCTGTTTTTGGTTTTGTTAATATGATAAACTCAGTTCTACGTGAAGATTTTACTCATATCTTGGTTGCTTTTGATAAAGGAAAACAAACATTTAGACATGAATCATTCCCAGACTATAAAGGTGGGAGAAAACCAATGCCACCAGAATTTCGTTCTCAAATTGAGTTAATTAAAGAGAGTTTAAATGTTTTAGGAGTAAAACAAAGAGAAATAGCTTTGATTGAGGCAGATGACATTATAGGAACATACACAAAAGAGTATTATAATGATTTTGATGAAATCGAAATCATTAGTAATGATAAAGATTTACTTCAGTTATTGAATGATAAGGTTAGTATGCGATCATCTATAAAAGGAATGAAAGATTATATTTCATACACCCCAAAATATTTAAAAGAGGTAATGGGAGTTAATCCTTCCCAAATAACAGATTTAAAAGGATTAATGGGAGATGCTTCTGATAATTTACCAGGTATTCCTGGAGTTGGACAAAAAACAGCTGTTAAGTTATTAAATTTATATCATACGCTTGATGGTGTTCTTGAAGCACGAAATGGTCTTTCAGGAAAACTTGGAGAAAGAGTTAGAGAGTATTATAAAGACGCTATTTTATGTAAAAAAATAGCTACTATTAAAACTGATGTTGATTTAAAATTCACTTTAGATGAAGTTCGATACACTGGAGTTAATGAAGAAAAAATGCTTGAGTTTTTCAAAGAATTAGAACTTCATTCATTAATTAAAAGATATAACAAAAAAACAAATAAACAATCATTTGAGAAATTCGACTATGAAGTTATTCAAGACATTTTTGAATTAGATAACATATTAATAAACAATTCTTTTATAACTTTAGAAACATATAATCCATATTATCATTTAGCTACTCCACTGGGATTTGGAATTGTAAATAGAAAAGGCAACTTTTTTGTCCCTTATGAATTGCTTCATCAATCTATTGGAATGCAAATGTTTTTAAGTGATAAAACAATTTCTAAATTTGTTTTTAATGTTAAAATGATAGAAGTCATCTTATTAAGAGATGGATATAATATTAAAGGAGTGAAATTTGATTTACTATTAGCAGCGTATATTTTGAATCCTAATAATACGAAAGAAGATTTTAGGGTTATTGTCACGAATTTTGATTATGATAACGTACCATACTTAGAAGAAGTTTATCAAAAAGGAGTAAAATATAGTATTCCGTCTTCTGAAAAATATAGTGAATACGCAGTTAAAAAAGCATTTGCTATAAAATATTTAAAAGATGATTTATTAAAAGAATTAAAGTTAAATAATCAATTATCTTTGTTAAATGATATAGAATTACCACTTGCAAATGTTTTAGCGCATATGGAAGCAGAAGGGATAAACATAGATCATTCTAAACTTCAAACATTAAATAAAGATATTAAAAATAGAATAGATTCCATTACGGAAGAAATATATTATTTAGCAGGAGTTAAATTCAATATTGCGAGTCCCAAACAACTTGGAGAAATATTGTTTGATAAATTGCAACTACCATTTGCTAAAAAAACAAAAACAGGATATTCAACCAAAGTAGATGTATTAAATAAATTAAAAAAATACCACCCAATTATTGAAAAAGTGATGATTTTTAGAACACTATCAAAATTATATTCAACTTATATTGTTGGACTTGAAAATGCTATTTTAAAAGATGGTAAAATACATACGATTTATCGTCAAGCTTTTACTTCAACAGGAAGACTTTCAAGTGTTGAACCTAATCTTCAAAATATTCCGATTAGATATCCTGAAGGAAGAGAAATAAGAAAAGTATTTATTCCGAGCAATGGGAATAGATTTCTTGCAAGTGATTATTCACAAATAGAACTAAGAGTACTCGCTCATATGGCACATGAAGAAACACTAATTGAAGCTTTTAAAAACAACGAAGATATTCATACTAAAACAGCTCAACAAATTTTCGATAAAGAAGAAATCTCTTCTTTAGAAAGAAGACAAGCTAAAGCTGTAAACTTTGGTATTATTTACGGCCAATCTGCCTGGGGTCTAAGTGAAGAAATAAATATTTCACCAAAAGATGCCGAAAAATTTATTACTAAATATTATCAAACTTTTTCAGGTATAAAGGTTTTTATGGATAAAGTTGTTAAAGATGCTACAAACTTAGGATATGCTAGTACTTTAATGAATAGACGTAGATATTTACCAGAATTAAAAAGTAGTGTATATATGCAACGTGAAGCTGGTAAAAGAAACGCGATGAATGCACCAATACAAGGAAGTGCTGCAGATATTATTAAAATAGCTATGATTCAAATTTTTAATGAGATGAAAAAAAGAAAACTTAAGTCAAGATTATTACTTCAAATTCATGACGAATTAGTCTTTGATGTTGATAATAATGAAATAGATTTAATGGATAAATTAGTAAAAGAGGTTATGGAAAACTGCATTACTTTATTAGTACCATTGAAAGTTGATAAATCATTTGGTAAAAATCTATATGAAACAAAATAAGGAATGATTAAGATGAATTTACAAGGAATTATGAAGAGAAGTTTTATTGTTAATATATTTTTAGTAGTGTTGAAAATTATTAGTGGATTACTTTTTAACAGTTATGCTCTTATAGCTGATGGGATTCATAGTACTAGTGATTTGATGAGCGATATTTTTGTTATTTTGGGAATAAAACATTCATTAAAACCAGCTGATGCTGAACACCCTTTTGGACATGGTAAATTTGAATATGTTTTAAGTTTCATTTTAGGAATATCGGTAATTTTAATAGCTTATAACTTAGCTAAAAATGTTATTCTTAATTTTAATGATATTACTGAAATTCCGAATATAACAAGTTTAATAATTGTTATAATTGTTGTTGTCATAAAACTTTTTTTAGCAATGTACTTAATTAATAAAGGAAAAGAAAATGATTCTCAGATTATTAGTGCATCAGGAAAGGAATCATTAACTGATGTTTTTAGTAGTATTATTGTTTTTTTTGGAGTTATAAGTGTTATTATTGGAGAAAAATATGATTTTAATATTTTATTAAAAGGTGATAAAATAGCTTCAATTATAATTGCTATTTTTATTATTAGAATTGGGATTATTATTGTTTATGATGCAGTAAAATCAATTCAAGGAAAATCTGTTGATAATGCCATTTGTGAAATTTATAAAGAAGAAATAAAAAAAATCAAAGGTGTAATTGATGTTGATCATATTAATATGATAGCTTATGGCCCATATTATCAAGCTTTAGTAGAAATAAGAGTTGATGGAAACAAAACGGTAACTGAAGGACATGATATTGCAGAAAAAGTTACTAAGAAATTATATGATACCGAAAAAATATGTAATGTATTAGTTCATGTTAATCCTGAAGAAGGCAAGGAGTAACGAAATGAGTTTACTAATGGAAAGAAAAAGTATTAGAAGTTTTACTGATAAAACAATTGATAAGGAATTAATTGATAAATTACTTATGTCGGCAATGCAAGCACCATCAGCACATAATCAACAACCATGGGAATTTATTGTTGTTAATGACAGATCATTACTAGATAAACTATCATCTGCTAGTGATGGAGCTTGGATGCTAAAACAGGTTAATATTGCAATAGTGCCTGTATTAATACCTATAGAAGCATCTCCCCATTTTGCAGTTCAAGATATGGCAGCTGCTACAGAAAATATTTTGTTAGAAGCAACAAATCTGGGACTTGGAAGTGTATGGATTGGCGTTTACCCTTTAGAAGAACGAGTAAATCATGTTGAAAAAGTATTGAATATTAAAGGTGGTAAACATCCTTTTTCTATGATTGCATTAGGGTATCCGAAGAATTATCGGAAAACAAAAATCAGATATAATGAATCACGAGTTTATTATAATAAACTGGAGGAATAATTATGCCAGAATTACCAGAGGTAGAAACGGTAAGAAGAACATTGAAAAACTTAATTATTAACTGTGAAATTGCAAGTATAGATGTTTACTATACAAAAATAATTAAGGATATAACCATAACTAGTTTTATCAAGAGATTAGTTGGAAAAACAATCTTAGATATAAAAAGAGATGGTAAATATCTTATTTTTATTTTAGATGATGTTGCATTGATTTCTCATTTAAGAATGGAAGGAAAATATTTTATTAAAGATAAAACTGAACGTGTAGAAAAGCATGAACATATTATTTTTAATTTTACTAATGGACTATCTATGAGATATCATGATGTTCGTAAATTTGGAACAATGAATTTAAGGAATATTGATGAAATCTACTCGACGTATCCTTTAAATGAATTAGGACTTGAACCGTTTGATAAACGAATGACAGTTGATTATTTAAAAGGAAAACTTCAAAATAAAGAAGTTGCAATTAAAACATGTTTGTTAAATCAACATATTTTTGCAGGATTAGGAAATATATATGTTGATGAAGTTTTATTTTTATGTAGACTGAATCCACAATTAAAAGCTTCTAAATTAAAAGAAACTGATTATGAGAATATTATTAATAATGCTGTAAGTGTATTGACTAAAGCGATTGAATTAGGTGGGACAACTATTAGAAGTTATACATCTAGTTTGGGTGTTACTGGAAGGTTTCAAAACGAACTTAATGTTCATATGAAAAAAGGAGAACATTGTCCAGTTTGTAATTCTATAATTGAAAAGATAAGAGTTAATGGTAGAGGGACTTATTATTGTCCTAACTGTCAAAAATAATTTTACACTATCATTGGGCAATCTCTTCTTTTTACTTTCTATAAGTTATGGTATAATTCTTATAAGGCATTATCAATTATTTAACCTTTTTTAGGAGGAGTTATTATGACGTTAGTTATTGGCTTAACAGGGGGTATTGCAACAGGAAAATCAACAGTTACTAAAATGTTTCAAGAAATTGATATACCGGTTATTGATACGGATAGAATAGCTCATGATATGTTGATGAAAGGAACTAAGGGATATGATGAGGTGTTGATTTCTTTTTCTAAAAGCATTCTTTTAACAAATAATGAGATTAATAGAAAGAAGTTAGCTTTAATTGTTTTTAATAATCCTCAAAAAAGAAAAATTCTTAATGATATTATTCACCCTAGGATAAAATTAATTGTTAAAAATGAAATTCAAAAACATAAGGAATTAGGTACTAAAATTATTGTTTTAGATGTCCCATTATTATTTGAAACTGATTTTATTGATTTAGTAGATAAAACAGTTGTTGTTTATACAACCGATAAACAACAAAAAGAGAGACTTATGGAAAGAGAAAGAATTGATAAAGATTACGCGCAGTTGAAAATTAATGCACAAATGCCTTTGAATCAAAAAATTGATTTAGCTGATTATGTGATTGACAATTCTTATTCCATTTTAAAAACAAAAAAAGCATTTAGAAAAATAATGGAAGAATTAGAGGTGAAATAATGGGATTAATGGATTTAATAACGAATTTTGCTGAAACAAGTGAAACACATTCGAATAAAATACTAAAAACTCGATATTATCGAACAAGTTATAAAAATGTTAAATCAGCAATAGGTGATTATGCAAAAAAGAATAGTTATATTATTAATAGTATTGATGATAAACATGGAGAAATTTTTGTTCAAACTACTAAGTTTCATTTAATTATTTCTGTATTACAAATTAACGCATTAGAGACTGCTGTAGACGTAAAGGTTCAAACATATACAATACTTGGGCTGAACAAACCACGAAGTATTATTGAACAGCTATTTACTTTTTTAGATAAAGCGTTAGACTTTAAAGGAGTAGGACTACATCCTTAAATATAGGAGGACCAATAAGTGAAGATTGGTAAATTAGATAGATTTAAGTTAATTACTTATCAAAATATTGATATAGATGAGCGCAACGTTGTTACGCTACTTTATCAACCTATTATTGGATCAAGTGCATTTGGATTGTATTTAACCTTGTGGTCATTAATTGATCGTTCTAAATTAAAAACTCCAGAATATTATCATTCGAAATTATTTGATTTAGTAAATATTTCGCCATCTGCTTTTATTGAAATTAGAAAAAAACTAGAAGCTATTGGACTTTTAGTTGTTTATCAAAATGAAGACTTATTATTATATGAATTAAAAGCTCCGTTATCGGCAGAAGAATTTATTAAAGATGGTAGTCTAGGAGCGTATTTATTCTCTCAAATTGGAAAAGCTAATTTTGACGAAATAATAAACTTATTTAAAATAAGTAGTATAGAAAAAACAGGCTTTACAAATATTACTTCAACATTTGATGAAGTTTTCGATTCTATCCCTAAATTAATCGAAACAAAAGATGAGTTTATTAATCGTTCTAAATCAAAAATTACTATTAATCATAATTTCGACTTTGATATTTTCTTTGAAGGATTATCAAAAAATTTTGTTGATCATCGAAAGATAACTTCACGAGTAAAAGAAAAAATATCAAGATTATCATATGTTTATAATTTAGATGAATTTACAATGCAAAAAGTATTTATGGATGCTGTAGGGAAAGATAAAGGAATTAATTTAGATTTATTATCTAAAAGAGCTGGATATTGGTTTAAATTCGAGAAAAAAACAGATAATTTAAAACTTAAAGAAAAAGGAAAAGAAACAAGAGAATTAGTTGCTGGAGATTTATCCCCTAATGAAAGTATAGAACTATGTAAAACATCAAATCCACTAGATATACTTAATGAATTATTTGGCAGTAAACCTGCCACAGTTGAATTAAAAATTATTGAACAGTTACTTGAAAATAGTGGATTATCTTTAGAATTAATAAATTTTCTAATTGTTTATGTTGTTGGAAATACTGATGGATTTCCATCATACAATTATTTCGAGAAAATTGCAGTTGATTGGAAACGAAGAGGATTTAATACAATTGAAGAAACAATATTATATATTAAGTCAAGAAATAAACGTTTGTCAACAAAAAATATAAAAGAAAAAAATCTATTGCCAAAAGATATTGAATCAGATTGGTTAGAAGACTATATTAAGAATTTTTAGGTGATTATATGGAAAAACTAAATTTTGGAAACACAAAAAAACTTAATAAAGAAGAGTTGATTGAAGGTCTTTTTCAAGACCCGTATTTAAGTCGCTTTTTTATTGAAAACGATTTAAATAGTATGGTTATTGAGGAGTTCTTATCTACTTTATTATCATATAAGATAGAAAAGGATCGATGTTCAAATTGTAATGGATTAAACGAATGTAAACAAGATGCCGTTGGTCTTGAACCTTTATTGAAATATGAAAATAATAAAATAAAAATATTGTATAAAGAATGTAATTATTTACATCATCAAAATTTATTAGCTCAAAAAAACGATCTTATTACCGCAATGTATATGCCAAAAATGATTTATGATGCTTCGTTTGAAGACTATAATACAAATACCACATCCCGTATGGGGATTTACAAATACATGATGACCTTTTTAAGATTATTTCCAATGGGAGAAAAAGTAAAGGGGTTATATATTTGGGGAGAATATCAAAAAGGTAAAACATATACTTTAGCGTCTTTAGCTAATGAACTTATAAAAAAAGGATATAACGTTGTTATTGCTTATTATCCAGATTTGGCACGGGAGTTTAAATCTTCTATAAGTACAGGAGGACTCGAGATTCTTATTAATAAAATTAAACAAGCAGATGTAGTTATGCTTGATGATATTGGTGGAGAAGCAAAAAGTGCATGGATAAGAGATGAAATACTTGGACCGATATTACAGTATCGACTATTAGATGAAAAACCTACTTTTTTCTCATCAAATGTATCTTTAAAAGAACTTGGACTTTATATGGTAGATAACGGACAAAAAGCTGAACAAATAAAAGCATATAGAATAATAACGAGAATTAGATCACTTACAGAAGAAATCAAAATGTAATATAATTTGACAAACTTTTATATTGTATTATAATTATATTAAAATACAGTGATAAGGATAAAGTTAATAAGTAATGTATTATAAAGCGAAGTAGAATGGTGAAAGCTACTAGTATATCTTATTAATTACTCCCTTTGAGTAGGACTTGAAAAAGAATCCCGATAACTTACGTTACAGTTTTAAGTGCTAGAGAAATCTAGAACAAAGGTGGTACCACGGATAATAATTCGCCCTTATTTAGGGCGATTTTTTTATATTTTTAAAAGAAAATATTAAGAAAAGAGGATTAATATGATAAAAATTAAATTTCCTGATGGATCAGTAAAAGAGTATGAAAAAGGAATAACTATTGAAGGAATAGCTTCTAGCATTTCTTCTGGATTAAAAAAACAAAGTGTAGCAGGATATGTAAATGATGAACTTTATGATCTTAATAGACCGATATTTAAAGATGCTTCAATAGTAATTATCACAAAGAAGGATCAAGTAGCATTTGATGTATTAAATCATAGTGCAGCCCATTTATTAGCGCAAGCTGTGAAGAGATTATATCCAAATGCAAAATTTGGAGTAGGGCCAAATATTAGAGAAGGTTTCTATTATGATATTGATGCCGGTGAACAAATTAAAGAAGAAGATTTAATTAGAATTGAAAAAATGATGAAACGTATTTCTCAAGAACAAATATCAATTACTAGAAGTGAATTATCTAAAGAAAAGGCACTTGAGTTTTTCAAAAATGATAAATATAAAGTTGAACTAATTACGGATCTCCCAGAAGGTGAAATAATTAGTTTGTATACACAAGGAGAATTTACTGATTTATGTCGAGGTGGACATATTGGTAGTACTAAGAATATTAGATTCTTTAAACTATTATCTTTAGCTGGCGCATATTGGAGAGGTGATAGTAAACGTGAACAGCTTCAAAGAATTTATGGAACTGCTTGGTTTACAGAAGAAGACCTTAAAAAGCATCTTCTTATTTTAGCTGAAAGAAAAGAAAGAGACCATCGTAAACTTGGAAAAGAACTTAAAATTTTCGAATTAAATAACGATGCAGGTCAAGGACTTGCAATGTGGTTACCAAATGGGTATACTGTTAGAAAAGTTTTAGAGGATTATGTTTATAAATTAGAAAAAAAAGCAGGATATCAACATATCTCTACTCCGATTTTAGGAACTAAAAAGTTGTATGAAATTAGTGGGCATTGGTCTCATTATAGAGAAAATATGTTTCCATTAATGGAAAGAGACGGTGAAACATGGGTTCTTCGTCCAATGAGCTGTCCACATCATATGCTCGTTTATAAATCTGATTTAAGAAGTTATCGTGATTTACCAATAAGATATGCTGAAATAGTTACACAACATCGTTACGAAGCAAGTGGAGCTTTAAGTGGTCTTGAAAGAGTTCGTGCTATGACATTAACAGATGCTCATTTATTTGTGAGACATGATCAAATAAAAGAAGAAGTACTAGCTGCATATAATTTAATTCTTAAAGCAATTGACGATTTAGATTTAAAAATAGAATATGTAGAATTAGCTTTAAGAGATAAAAACAAAGATAAATTTCATGAAAATGATAAACTTTGGGATATGGCGGAAGCAATTTTAAAAGAATTACTTGCTGAAAATAATATTGAACATACTGTAATGAAAGGTGAAGCTGCTTTTTACGGACCTAAAATAGATGTTCAAGTTCGTACAGCGATGGGACATGTAATTACGATGTCAACAGTACAATTAGATTTTTTATTGCCTGAAAGATTTGATTTGAATTATATTGGTAGTGATGGGGAAAAACATCGTCCGGTAGTTATTCACAGAGGATTAATTTCAACATGGGAAAGATTGATGAGCATTTTATTAGAACAATATAAAGGTGCATTCCCAACATGGTTAGCACCGATTCAAATAAAAATTATTCCTGTTTCATTAGAAGTTCATAAAGATTATGCCAAAAAATTAAATGATTTATTTATAGATTATGATTTAAGAAGTGAATTAGATCTTCGTGAAGAAAAACTAGGATATAAGATAAGAGATGCTCAAACATTAAAAATTCCATATCAATTAGTTGTTGGAGATAACGAAATTGATAGTAATCAAGTAACTTATCGTAAATTTGGATTAAAAGAACAAACAACAGTTACAGTTGAAGATTTTATTGATTTAGTAAAAAAAGAAATTTTTAACAAAGGGAAATAATATATTTTGATATTTTAAAGTAATTGAATATACAAAATAAAAGAACTATGATTTTTCATAGTTCTTTTATTATTTTTTTCTTAAGTTAATGATAAAGTCTTCATCTGGGTCAATATAGATGGTTTTGTTATTTTTATAAGTAACAAAGCTATTTATTCTTCCAGGAACTTTCTTTAAATATCTAACTTCTAAGTAATCAACAGGAACGCTGTTTGATTTCTTCATTTTTGAGAAATAAGATGCAAGTTGTGCAGCGGTTCTAATTGTGGTTTCAGATAGAGGAAAAGTTTTTTTAACAACCACGTGACTACCGGGCGCGTTTTTTGTATGAAACCATATTTCGTTGTGTTGTGCTAATTTGTGTGTAATATATTCGTTTTGTATATTGTTCTTACCTACAAGGATTTCCACTCCCTCACTATCATAATAAGTATCATAATTTGGTTTTCTTTTTTTCTTTTTAGTTGTAGTTTTCCTTTTAATGTATTTCTTTTCTATTAGTTCATCTTTGATTTCTTCAATGTCTTTTAAAGAAGCATTTTCGACTTGATGCAGTAACTGCTCAAAATATTTAATTTCTAATAGTGCTGCTTTTATTTGGATATTTATATATGGGATACTTGCTTTTAACTTTTTATATTTTTTAAAGTATTTAGCACTATTTTTAATAGGAGATAATTTTTCATCTAAGGCTATAGTAACTTCTTTATTAGTGTAGTAGTCAATACATGTGAATGATGTATTTCCTTTTATTATCAAATTGAGATTTGCTTGTATAAGTTCTCCTTTTACTCGTAAATTATCTCTTTTTTTTGTATTAATTAATTCTTTATTCAGTTTTTCTATTTTATGTTTCGCTTTAATGATGTTATTTTTTATAAATTTAACTAAATCTTTTGATTTTTGTTTTACAATATCAATTTTATCTTTTTCGTAATAAAATCTATCAAGCATAGAATTGACTGAATCAAAATGTTTTCTTTCTCCAGCAATATGAGTAATATTAGTATAGTAAAAATAATCTTTTTTCGAAATAATAATTTGAGGATCAAACTCATTTAATATTTTATCTACTATTACTGTGATACTCTTTTTTGAGTGTTCAAAACGGTAAATAATTTCTTTAGCAATAAGTGGTGAAAAACCAATAAAATTATCGAGTAATGCTTTTTCATTAATATTTTCTGGATTTGTAAAAAAACTATTTCTTAAATTTTTATCATAAGGATTAATTTTTTTTGATTTTGGTTCTGAATAGATTGCTCCGGGATATACAGTTCTTTCTTTATTGTCAAATGGCATGACATGTTTAATAGCCTCAAGTATTTTGTTATTTTCATCAGTAATAATAATATTCGAATGTCTTCCCATTACTTCAATGATGAATTTTTTAGTTGTTAAATCACCTAATTCATTTCTTGATTGTATAATAAAAATAATCACACGATCGTTTGTGATTTGATAAATATCTTTAATGATTCCATTTTCCAAATGTTTTCTTAAAAACATACAGAACATTGGGGGAATATTAGGTTTCTCATAAACCATTTCAGTTAAGTGAATTCTTGAATAACTCGGAGAATTACTAACTAATAATTGTTTTTTACCAGTTTTAGTATTTATATTAAACAATAAATCGTATTTTGATAATTGATAAATTTTATTTATTCTTCCCGTATTTAATGAATCATATAACTCTTTTGTAATTTTTTTTACAATATTACCATCAAAACTCATAGTTATCACCAAAAATATTATAACACAGTAAAAAAAATAAAAAAAATGTTTTCAAATACTTACATTTAAAGTATAAAAGTGTTATGATATATAATAAATAATATAGACACTTTATTGCAAAGGAGGGACATTGTAAATGAAGCTCAATGAACATGGGTTATTAATAATTATAAGTGGTCCTTCTGGAGTTGGAAAAGGTACTGTTAGAAAAGCTTTATTTGAGATGGAAGGTCACGATTTAGTTTACTCAATTTCAATGACAACAAGACCACAAAGAGAAGGCGAAGTTGACGGAGTAGATTATTTCTTCGTATCAGTTAAAGAATTTAAACAACGTATTAAAGAAGACAAATTTTTAGAATATGCTAAATTTGTCGGAAATTATTATGGAACACCAAAAGATAAAATTGATGAACAACTAGCGCGAGGAAAAGAAGTTGTTTTAGAAATAGAAGTTCAAGGAGCTAATCAAGTTCGAGAAAAAGCGAAAGATGGAGTTTTTATTTTTATTGCTCCACCTAGTAGAGATGCTTTATATCGACGTTTATCGAGAAGAGGAACAGAAAATAAAACATCAATCCAAAAGCGAATGGATAAAGCAAATAGAGAATTTCCTCTAGCACATCAGTATGATTATATTGTTGTTAATGATGAAGTTAGGAATGCTGCAGATAGAATTATGGCTATTATTCGTGCTGAACACGCAAAAACAAGAAGATCAATTTATAAATATAAAGAAATGTTGGAGGTTAAATAAATATGAGAAATAAAGAAGGATTACGTTATCCATCAATTGATAATTTGTTAACTAAAATTGATTCAAAGTACAAATTAGCTTATGCATCAGCTAAAAGAGCTAAAAAAATTAAAGAAGATGGTTATACGGCTATCGACCCTAAATGCAGTAAACCTGTTGGGATTGCGTTAGAAGAAATACTTGAAGGAAAAATTAAAATCGAATTTGAATAAAGTAACTAATATTAAAGCCAAATTTACAAAATGAAAATAAATAAATGATAGACAATATATCAATTAATATGTTGTCTATTTTTATATTTATTTCAAAAATAGGCATAATATATGATATAATTATTTGTAGAAATTTAGATAATGGAGTTGACATCATGAATGACAAATTACAGAAACTTTTAGAGCTTATAGATTTAGCTGATAACAGTAAAATCTATAATGGGAAATTAAATGGAATCACTGTGAATAAAGCCGACAATAGTTGGTTTTTTGATATTGAGTTTAATCAAGTTTTAGAAATAGAATATTTTAAAATATTTGTTGAGAGAGTAGAAAGTTTACCTAAGAAATTAAAATATATAACTAAAGTTGATTATAGGATTAACTATAAAAATAATAATAATTCTTATCTTGGTGATTATTACGAATATATTTTAAGAAAACTCACTAAGAAAAAACCGAGATTTAGTTCAATTTTAGATTTTGAAATAGAACAAAAAGGTAATTCAATAGAAGTTGTTTGTCCAAAGGATGGGACATTTGTTAAGGATATGCTTGGTGAAGTAAAAATAGAACTACATAAAATAGGATTTAATACAATGCTTTCAATTAGAATTTGTGACCAAAAACCATTAATAAGAGATAGAATGATAAAACAAGATCAAGAATTCATTAATGTAGTTAATCAAAATACAGAATTATCAAAAGAAGAAAATATTTTTATTGGATTTAATGATAATAAAATTAAAAAAATAAAGAATAAGATTTCTGATATACCAATAACAGAAAATGATTTATTTCAATATAAATCTGTAGAAGAAAAAGCTTTTTTCACATTTGAAGGTGAAGTAATAAGCGTTGATTATCGCAAAATTAGTAATAAAACAAATTTGTTCGCATTTATTGTAAGCGATGAAGAAGACAGCGTTTACGTTAAAAAATTTGTAAAAGAAGATGTTGAAATTGACTTTTTAAATCAAACAAAACCAGGAATGGGAATTAAAGTTGCTGGAAATGCATCTTATGATACCTATAGTGGTGAAGTAATTATTACCGCAACAGTTATTCAAAGAACAAAATTTGTTAATATTAAAGATCATAGGAAAGATTTGGAAAAAGAAAAAAGAGTCGAATTACATTTGCATTCAAAAATGTCAACATTAGATGGGATTACAAGTATTATAGACTATGTTGAATCAGCAAAAAAATGGGGACATAGTGCTATTGCATTAACTGATCATGGAAATGTACAAGCATTTCCAGATTTCTATAAAGCAACAAAAGATCACGCTATAAAGCCGATTTATGGAGTAGAATTCGCCTTTGTAGATGAAAAAGATTTACAAATTGTTCAAAACCCAATTGATATGCCTTTTGAAGATGCGGTTTATACTGTTTTTGATCTTGAAACTACAGGACTTTCTGTAAATTTTGATAAAATAATTGAAATTGCTGCTGTTAAAATAAAAAACAATCAAATTGTTGATGAATATCAAACATATGTTAATCCTGAAAGATCACTTTCAGACTTAACCACAAGACTAACTTCAATTCGAAATAGTGATGTTACATTAGCTCCTAAAATTGCTGAAGTTATTCCTGAATTTAAAAAATTCTTTGAAGGTACAATAATGGTTGCTCATAATGCTCATTTTGATATGGGATTTATTTATGAAGTATTAAAAGAATTTAATCTTTATGATTCTGTTTTACCTACAATTGATACTCTTCAAATAGCTCGTAATTGTTATGGCACAAAAATGAGAAGATTTAATCTAAAAGCTGTTTCAAGATATTTTAAAGTAGAACTCGTTCAACATCATAGAGCTATATATGACACAAGAGCTACTGCTGATATTTTCTTACATATGCTAAGAGATACAAGAAAAATAGGAATAAAGAATATTATTGATTTTAATCAGTTATCAAAGAAATCTGATGCTTACAAATATGCTTTTCCTAAGCATATTAACTTAATAGTTCAAAACGAAATAGGATTAAAAAATCTTTTTAAGATTGTTAGCACTGCTAATACAGTAAATTTCTTTAAGGAAGCAAGACTATTAAAAAGTGTATTAGATAAGAATCATGAAGGATTACTTGTTGGTAGTGGATGCATGAATAGTTATTTCTTTGAGATAGCATTAAATAAAAGTAAAGAAGAGTTATTAAAAAAAGCTACTTATTATGATTATTTAGAAATTCAGCCCCTTTCAAACTATATTCATTTTAGAGAAAACATGAATAATGCTGATGAAATTGTTAAAAAAACTATTTTAAGAATTATTGAAGTAGGTAAAGAATTAAATATTCCAGTAGTAGCAACTGGAGATGTTCATCACCTCCTAAAAGATGACAAAAAATATAGAGCTATTTATACTCAAACACCAATAGTTGGTGGAGGGCTTCATCCTTTAGCTCGTTATGATAATATACCAAGCCAATATTTTAGAACAACAAGTGAAATGTTGGAAGAGTTTTCTTTTTTAGATGAAGAAACAAAAATGGATGTTGTTGTTAAAAATCCAAATATTATTAATGATAAAATTGATTTTGTTGAAGCATTTAAACACAAATTATATGCTCCAACTGATGACTTTTTAGCACTTGAAGGAGTTCCAAGTATTGAAAACAAACTAATTAAAATGGTAGGAGATAGATCTAAAGAAATATATGGAACTAATGTTCCAAGAATTGTTAAAGACCGTATTGATAAAGAAATCAGAAGTATTGTTAGTAATAAGTTTTCAACAGTTTATTATATTTCTCATTTACTAGTAAAGAAATCTCTTGATGAAGGATATTTAGTAGGAAGTAGAGGAAGTGTTGGTAGTAGTTTAGTTGCTACTTTAATGGATATTACTGAAGTTAATCCAATGCCTCCACACTATGTTTGTCCAAAATGCCGATTTTCTTCTTTTAAAATGACAAATCCAGAAAAAATAAAATATGGAATAAGTGATGATGAAATTAGACTCCAATCTTTACTAGATAAAGTTGAAAGTGGATTTGATCTTCCAACTGAGAGATGTCCTAAATGTGGAACAATAATGATTAAAAATGGGCATTCAATTCCTTTTGAAACTTTCTTAGGATTTAAAGGAGATAAAGTTCCTGATATTGATTTAAACTTTTCAGGAGATTATCAACCTATTGTTCACGAATATATTAGAGGTATTTTCGGAAAAGAAAGAACTTTCAGAGCTGGAACTATTTCTACAGTCGCAGATAAAACAGCTTTTGGATATGTTAGAGGATATTTAGAAAAGAAAAATATAACAATGAGAAAAGCAGAAATAGAAAGACGTGCTAAACATATCACTGGAGTTAAAAGATCAACAGGTCAACATCCAGGTGGAATAGTTGTTGTACCTAATTATAAAGAAATAATTGATGTGACTCCAGTTCAATATCCAGCTGATGATATTGAATCAACTTGGATGACAACTCATTTTGATTATCACTCATTTGAAGACAATTTATTTAAACTAGACGTTTTAGGACATGACGATCCAACAATGATTCGATATTTAATGGAATATGTTAAAAGTCATCAAATTGATTTTGATTTTAGTGAAGCAACTGAAATACCAGTTGATGATCCAAAAGTATATAAATTATTAAATTCAACAGATGTTATTGGGTTAACAAAAGAAGATTTAAATAGTTCAGTTGCTAGTTTCGGAATTCCTGAAATGGGAACTAACTTTGTAAGAAGTATGTTAAGGGATTCTCGTCCTCAAACATTTTCTGATATAGTTAAAATTTCTGGATTAAGTCATGGAACTGATGTTTGGTTGAATAATGCTGCTACATTAGTAGCGGGAACTAATCCAAGATTTGGTAAAATTCCATTTAAAGAAGTTATCGGTTGTCGTGATGATATTATGATTTATTTAATAAATGCAAAAATGCAAGAGGATATTGCTTTTGAAATAGCAGAATTTATAAGAAAAGGAAAACCAACTACTAATAGAGATGCTTGGGAAGGTTATAAACTTATAATGAGACAAAACAATATACCAGAATGGTATATTTGGAGTTGTGGAAAAATTAAATATATGTTCCCTAAAGCTCATGCAACTGCATATGTAATTATGGCTTTACGAATAGCATGGTTTAAATTATATAAACCAATTTTATTCTATTCAGCATATTTCAGTAAAAGAGCAAGTGACTTTGATATTTATGCTTTTATCGGAGGAGAATATGCTATTCAAAAAAGAATGAAAGAAATTGATAATAAAGGAAAAATGGTTAAAGATACTGAAAAGAGACTATATACTGTTTTAGAAGTTGCTTTAGAAATGCATAAAAGAGGATTTAAATTTAAGAATATTGATATTAACTTGTCGGACTCAAGAGATTTTCTAATTACTGACGATGAAAAATCATTATTATTACCATTTATAGCAATTGATGGACTTGGATCAAAAGTGGCTAATTCAATTATTAAAGCCAGAAAAGAAAAGTCATTCAAATCAAAAGATGATATAAAAGAAAGAACTGGACTTTCTAAAACATTATTTACAAAATTAGAAATGATAGATGTTTTTGATGAATTTCCAGATAATTCACAAATGAATTTATTCGATAGTTTTTAATAAACAATTTATAAGGAGTGACGGAAATGAGATTTAGAGGTGAAAACCCCATTTATAGTAGAATAGGAGATATTTATTCCGAAAGTGATATAACAGCTACATACGGAGGAGTAACTCGAAAAACTGGATTATTACTTGCGATTATCGCTGTTATTGCTTTATATTTTGGATCTTCTCTTAGTTTTGATGCTAATTTAGGAATGTCAATAATAACAATTATCGCAGCTCCAATTATTGCAATTATCGCTGTTATAATGGCTCATCGTAATATTGAATTAGCATGGATGTATTCATTAGTTTATGCAACGATGGAAGGAGTTTTTCTAGGGTTTATTTCTGCTTTGTTTGTATTTTTATACGGAACAGAAATAGTTGAAATGGCTTTGCTAGCTACATTTGGCGTGTTAGCTGGGATGTTATTTCTATATAGTACTGGATTAATAAGAGTTGGTAGCTTTTTTAGAAGAGCAATGTATAGTATGTTAATTGGATTATTATTTTCAAGTGTAATTTTAATGATTATGTTTTTCTCTGGTGGTATTAATACTTTTGTTGGCCATGGATTATATTTTGGAATAGTCGTGATATCAGTAATTGTTTCATCATTATATTTATTAGTTGATTTTGACAATATAACTAATTTAGTTGAATCAGGTGCAGATAAGAAATATGAGTGGATGCTTTCACTTGGTCTTGTTGTTACAATAGTTTGGCTATATATAGAACTTTTAAGATTTATTGCTTTGATTTCAAGAAGAAAATAATTTTTAAATTAGAAGTGATGGATGTAGGACTATATAGTAAGGATATTATATAAATATTATGCGAGGAGGATTATCATGAGAAATGGTATTCCCATTAATGTAAAAACATTTTTAAATACAAATAAATTGAAAGAATTAACAAGAGGCGATACATATGAAGACTCTTATAACAAAATCGAGAATTAATAAGATGATATACTTACTATTACCTGCGATAGCAGGAGCAGCAATAATATTGCAAACTGCATTTAGTGGAAAATTAAGTAAAGAAATCGGGACACTAGAAACCGTTATTTTAGTGCATTTATTCGGGTTAATAATTGCATTAATTATATATTTAATTAGAGGAAACACTAGTATTTCTATATTTACTGACGTTAAACTTTCAGCTATAATTGCTGGAGCAATGGGAGTGTTAATAGTGTTTTTTATCTCGAAAAGTTTCGTAGTAAATGGAGCATTATTAACTATTTTGATATCAATAGTCGTCCAGCTAATAGGATCAAAAATAATTGATTATTTCGGATTGTTTGGTGCGGAAAAAGTTCCGATTGATATGATACAAATAGGTTCATTGATATTGATTATTTCTGGAGTAATATTATATCAACATAAGTAATAAAACATAATATGTATATATCTAAATAGTACTCAAAAATAATAAGCGAATTATTAGCAATATATCTTGTGATATGTTGCTATCTTTTTATTAAAAGGATATTTAATTAAAGAATAATCAACACTGTGGGTTCACATTCCTCTAGAATGTTATATATGTATTGTAAATCCACACAAGTAAAGAATAGTCAAATACTATAATAACTTGTTATTAATGACTGATTATGCTAAAATTGTATGTGAATTAGGGCTTTACTAGATGATGCTATGAAATAAAACGGAGGAATGAAATGATTAAAGAAGTTAAAACAAAAAAAGATTTAAAAAGATTTATCTATTTTATTAAAAAGCTATATAAAGATGAACAACATTATGTTTTTCCTATTTTTTATGCATTAGAAAAAGAGTTAAAAAAAATCGTATTAGAAGATCATGAATATACTGCTATTCTTTCAATAAAAAATAATGAAGTACAAGGAAGACTTTTATTTACATATAACCATAATAAAAAAAGAAATGAAAAGATATGTTATTTTTCTTTTTTTGATGCTATTAATGATATAGATGTAGTAAAAGAATTATTTACATATATGGAAATAAACATGAAAGAAAATAATATTACATATTGTGAGGGAACATACGCACCGTATGATCCTGATACTAGAAGAGGTATCTTAATTAGCGGGTTTGATATTGATCCTACAATATTCACATCATATAATTATGAATACTATGGGGTATTATTAAAACAAATAGGCTTTACAAAAGCGATTGATACAGTTAGTTTGAATGCTGATGTTTCCAAAAAAACCAAAAAAAGATTAAATACAATTTCAAAGTATTTTTCAAGGTCAAATAATGTTAGAGTCGATTCTATTAATTGGAAAGAACTTGATCGAGATATGAACGATATTCACGAAATATTGAAAATAGCGACAAACGAAATAGTATATCAAGAGGCACCATCAATTAATATTATCGCAGAAACAGCAAAATCAATGAAAGCATTTATTAATTCTAATCTAGTTAAAATTGCTAGAGAGAACGAAACTAATAAACCAATTGGATTTTGCCTAGTACTTCCTGATTTTAATCAAGTTTTCAAAAAAACTGGCGGAAAAATTAGACCACTTAAAATGATGATTTTAAAAAACAAAATAACTAAAGCAAGAGGAACAATGCAATATATAATTCCAGAATATCAAAATACTGGATTAATAGGACATATTTTTAAAGTTATTTTTGATGAATTAGAATTATTAGGAGTTACTGATTTTGAAGCGGGGACTATGATGGAAAATAATCCAAAACCAATTAATGCATTTAAAAAGTTCGGTGGAGAAATTATTAAAACATATCGTATTTATGGGAAGGAGCTAAATTAATGATTTTTAGCATAGTTCAGATAATTTCAATATTTTTAGTGCCAGTCTTGATCATAAAATACCACAATTTTATAATAAGTAAATTGTTAGGAACAATTGGTTCAGCATATTTATTAGGTATTTTGGTTGCGATATTAATATTTGTATTGAATAAACTTGGAGTTGATATTAAAACTAATTCTGATATTGGAGAAATCGGGAGTCATTTGGCAATTAGTATTGCAATACCATTATTGCTTTTTAGTGCCAATTTAAAAGAAGCTAAAAAATTATCGAAGATGGTATTGTTATCATTTTTAAGTTTAGTATTATCAGCAATAATAGTATCAGCAATAACATTTTATACATATGGAAAAACAATTGAATTCGGAGCAGAATTATCTGGAATGGCAGTAGGGCTCTATACAGGAGGAACACCTAATCTAAATGCTATTGGTAATATATTTGGATTAGATGGGACAATAATTGGAGTTGCAAATTTATCTGATATGATAATTGGAGCAGGATTTTATATATTTTTACTTTTATTAGCAAAACCATTACTTTCTAAATTCTTACGAAAATCTGATCAAGAAATATATATAAACGAACATTCTGATATCAAAAATCTTGAAAACTTAGACATTGAGAAGTTTAAAATTTCAAAAGAATTATTAAGTCGTATTTTTATCGCATTTGGAATTGCTGTATTAGGAGCTGTATTAGGTATTTTAGTTTGGATAATACTTGGAGCTGAACAAGGACGTATGACAGATTTTTTAGTTCCTACAATGATGATAACGGTTACTCTCCTTGGAATACTTGCTTCATTTAATGAAAAAATAAGAAAAACAAAAGGGATGAATGTTCTAGGACAATATTTTATATTAGTATTTTCATTTGCGTTAGCATCATCATTAGATTTCACTAGAATGCAAGGACTATTTAGTGATATATTATTGCTATATGGGATTATTACAATTGGCGTTTTTGTTTTACATATTATTTTTAGTAAGATATTACAAGTAGATGTTGATTGTGCAATTGTTATATTAACCGCAGGAGTATATGGGCCAGCTTTTGTACCTGCAATTACTAAGCAAATCAATAATGATGATTTAACTGTACCGGGATTAATAACAGGTTCAATCGGATATGCGATTGGAACATTTCTTGGATTTTTATTAGGGTTATTTTTCTTGTTATAAAAACAGAATTAGCGATAAAATTTTTAAAATAAGCAATTTCAAATGAGATTTCTTATTTTTTATAAATATTTTCAACACTGTTTTTAAATATACCTGATGTCATCAATAATTTGTATTTTCATAAGAAATACATATATTTTTGGTATAATTAAAATATATATAACTAAATTATGCAAATTCCATAGAGTTTACATTTTTCTAATTATATATTAGAAACAAATATATAGTTAGAATAGATTATTAAAACTTATTAGAATGCAATATGTAATTGTATAGAAAGGGGCTTCAATATGACGCAGAATATGGATTTTTCATTATATTTTAACATTATGTTTTTTTCGACAATTGTATTTGGATTTATAGGTGGTTATATTAAAGGCTCTAAAAAAACACTTTTCTCTTTAATTACCTTATTAATTTTTTATGCATTCTTTTTTATAACTATTGATGTTGTTGTAAGTGAATTATGGATATTACCTATTCCATTTGCATTTGATTATTTAATAACTTGGATTCCGGACTTGGCTAATGTAACGACAATAGGGGAAGCGGTATTTAAGATGTTGGAAATTAATTTAGGGGATCAAATTGGGGATACATTATCTAATGCAATGTTTGTTTCTTTAGTTACAGGTCTTGCACAATTTGTTTTAAAACTTGTTTATACATTATTGTATTTTACAATTGGATTAATGATTTATAGAATGTTTGTTTTCTTTATTCGTACCGTATTTATTAAGAATAATAAAATTAAAACTGAAACTAAAACTAAAAGAAAAAAAGGACGTAGAATAAGACTTACTAGAAAAGAAAAAAAACAACAGAAAAAAGATTATAAAGAACAATTAAAAGCAGATAAAAAAAGGGAGTTAAAAGAGAAAAAACCACTTCTTGGAGCTTTTTATGGCATGATAAAAGGGGGAATAAGTGCCTTTTTGACATTGATCGTTCTTGGAGGAATTTTAAATATGTCAGAAAGTTTACTTTTAATAGTTTCTGACACTACTGGAGATGATACAGTAGTATATGAAGAGACAGTATACTTATCGTCATATTTTAATGATTATTCGATAAGTCCTACACAATTAGATAGTGAACTACCAATACCTTCTGAAACAGAGGAACAACTAGCACAAGCAAGAGATATGATTGACGCTTTTAATACAAATATATTCGTTCGAAACGCATCAAAACTTGTTGTTGAAAGTCAAAGATATTCAGACCCTATAGAATTGCATCTATATTTATTTGATTCTGTTTTTTCATTTAATTATGATGATAATCGAATAATGTTTAGAAAAGAAATCAGTGTTTTTTCTGAAGCTGGAAACCTTATTTTAAATTCTGAATTTATGAAGACGAATGATATAAGTGATATTACGTCTGATGAGATTATTTTTGTTTTTAATCAAATATCTGAAAGCGATTTAATAACAACGATTATTCCATTAGGAATAGAAGTTGGAAGTGATTATTTTGATATGCCTGTAAATATGCCGATAGATGAACTATATGCGGTTGATTGGGAAAATGAATTAATGACTTTAGGAACTATTTTTGCTGTTGGGTTTGATTTAGTTAATACCGCAGGTATTTTAGATGATTCAGCGGATTTAGAGACTATAACATTAGATGGGTCAGAGGTTAAAAATTTATTTGATTCCTTAGCTGATTCTGAGTTAGCAACTTTAACAGCTTATATTGCAGTAGAACCTTTCCTTGAAAAAATGGATGGGGATATAAGTGCAATTATTACTGTTCCGACTGATTTAGAATGGTCTGACGAATTTAGTGCTTTTGGAGAGATTACTGAAGCTATTTTTGATACTGGAATTTCTATTGGTAATTTACAAGATGGTGATCCATCAGTGTTGGTTTCATCATTATCAAATATGGATTTGACTGTTTTATTAAATTCTCAAATTATTAGTCATGCTCTTAAAAATATTTTTTCAGGTGAAGCTGGTATTGAAGGATTTGATATAATTGTTGTTCCAGATGATATTGTTTGGTTTGATGTCTATGATGATGACACATTAATTAGCAGAGGTGAATTATATAATCTATTAAATGCATTAAATTCTATTACAGATATAGCCGAGGGATTTGATTTTAATGATTTAGATTTTAGTATTATTGCTGATTTTGATGATGATACAATTGATGCATTAATATCTTCAGATATTTTATCCGCAACATTTGGACAAGTAATTATTGATAGTGTTGGAGATGTTTTAGTAATTCCAAATAGTGCTTTATCCGAAATAATTGTTGATACAGTTGCTAAAGATGTAATTTCTAAAACAGAAATTAAAAAGCTATTTCAAGCAATTACTATTTTAGGATTTGGTGATTTAGATAATATGGAATTTAATGTATCAATTATTCAGAATCTTGGATTAGAATTAGACCCAACTACTTTAGATCAAACCAAATCAGATAAATTATTAGGTTCAAAAATAGTTTATGCAACATTATCTGATATGTTATTTGGACAAACAGAAGGTATTAATAGTCCTTTGGTTGTTCCTTACTTTGATGTTGATTTAAATCCTATAAGAATTTATGATACTGTTGATGATCTTGAGTATCTTTCAACTGATGAATTAACCGATATTTTGCAAGCTTTATTAACATTAGATATTTCTAATTTTGATGATGTTAATTCTTTAAATCTTGGATTACTTACTGATAATTCTTCTGTACTACTTGAATCTGCTATTTTCCACGCAACAATTTCTAAACAAGTATTTGATTTAGGTACAGATATTGTTACTATTCCTTATAAAGATATAGATGAAAACAATATAAGAATTACAGTTGGTAATTCTTTATTAGGAACAGACACAGAGTATATTACCAAAACGGAAATCAATCACATATTTGATGGATTAGAAGTTTTAGGAATAAATGATATTAGTAGTTTTGATGGAACATACAATTTATTAAACCTTGATGGTGAACCTGAGAAACAAGATAAACTACTTAGTTCAGCTTCAATCCACGCAACTATATCTAAAACATTATTAGATTTAAATAGTGCTATATTAATTATTCCACATTATACACAAGAAGGAGAAACATCAGGAAATGAAATTCGTATTACTGTCAGTAGTGGATTTGAATATGTTGTAAAAGATGAAATTAAAGCACTAATTAATTCTTTTAATGCCATGGGATATCACGATTTAGATAGTTTTAATATATCTCTTGATTCTTCTGAATTCTTTAATGAGAGAGCAATATTATTATCTTCATCGTCTATTCAAGCAACATTATCAGATAAAATGCTTAATGACACAGCTGGAGAATTAGTTATTCCAGATGTTAATATTAATACTACTCCACAAACAACAATTCGTTTAATAAATAGTGATGTTACATATATTGAAATAAATGAAATGAATTCTATTTTAGATGTATTAGAAGAACTTGGATTAACCGATTTTTCAACAATGGATTTTGATATAACAAATATTTTTACTATTGATCATAATGTATTATTTTCAAGTGCTAGTATTCAAGCAACTATTTCAGCCAATGTTTTATCTAATTCATTAGATGAAACAGCTCCTAATGGTTCGACAACAATTATAGTTCCAACATATTTTAGAGAAAATATTATGGTTGATAGCACACCGAATAAGCAAATTGAATTAGTAGAATTAGAAGCTTTACTAGATGCTTTTGAAGTGTTAGGAGTCGGAGATTTTAGTGGTGGTATGAATGCTACAACTATTACAGGTCTTAGTGATACAGATTTAGATGTAATGTTAATAAGTGGATCTATTCACACAACGATTGATAACATAATGAGAGGTAATAGTAACATTAATTCTGAAATTCCAGATTTAGCAATAACGAACGTATTATATAAAAACGATATAATTACTAAAACTGAAATTAAAACTTTTATTAAAGCAACTCAAACTGTTTCAAGTGGATCTATTTCTTCAATTTCATTTGATGTAAATACATTAACTTCACTTACGCCATCGGAACAAGATACTGTTGCGAGTAGTATGATTGTTAGAAATATTTTAACAGATGATTTAGAAACTGCTGCTACACTTAAATCACCGCCTTATGTTCTTGCAAATACAGATTACATGAACGATGATGAAAATACATTCTTAACTAAAGCTGCAGTACTCGCAATCATTTCATAATTATATAATTTAAAGAAAAAGGCTACAAATTTTAGCCTTTTTCTTTCTTTATAATATGTTATAATTAATAAAAGAAATCTATTTAAAATAAAGATATAAATGGAGAGTGACATATGAAAGAAATAAAAATAAATTCATGGAATGAATTACTTGATGAAATGTTTCAAGGAGCATTTAATACTAATATTAATCGATTTAGATCACCTTATTTGTTTAGAGGTATGAGTGATAAAGATTGGGAACTTAAAAATACTCTTTATCGAAATTGTGGAGAACAAAGTAATGAACTTGAAAAATCATTGATTAGAAATTTTAGTAAGTATGCAGCAAAAGAAATAGCTATGATTCCAGGAGTAGATAGTGTTTGGAAAACACTTGCTACTGCTCAGCATAATGGATTACCAACCAGATTATTAGATTGGACTTATTCTCCCTTAGTAGCTATGCATTTTGCTACTGAAGATTTAGGAAAATATGAAAAAGATGGTGTTATTTGGTGTGCTAATTATTATAACTTACGAAATATATTGCCTAGTGATGCCCAAAAATTATTAGATAGTGAATCATCTTTTGTTTTTACAAATGAAATGTTAACAAAACTTTTTTCAGGACTAAGTGAATTTGATGATAGTAAAACTGATAATGAGGACTACTTCTTATTTTTCGAACCTCCAGCAATTGACTTGAAAATAATTAATCAATATGCACTTTTTTCAATGTCGACAAATGTTGAAAAACCACTTGGAAAACTTCTTAATACAGATAGTTTTAAGAAAATTATTATCCCCGCAGCTTTAAAATGGGAATTAAGAGATAAACTTGATCAATTAAATATTAATGAAAGAGTTTTATTTGGTGGACTAAATGGGTTGACATCATGGCTTGCAAGACAATATATAACAGAAAAATAACTATTATTAGTTAAAAGATTACTGTATTTAAAAAAACAAGTTTTTCTATTGTAAAAACAAGGCTCTTATTATATAATACACTAGTGTAAATCGATGATAAAGAAGTAGTACTTAAAATCTTAGTATTAAAGAGAAGACCATATAGCTGAAAATGTTCTATACTAATTTTGAGGAATTCACCTTTTAGAGGTATTAATGATACCCGCAGATCTGCGTTAAAAGATATGAAGTGCTAGAAAAATCTAGAACAAAGGTGGTACCGCGGATATAGTGTTCGTCCTTTTATAGGACGAACTTTTTTTATTAGAAGGAGTGGAAAAATGAAAGTTTATGATATTTTAGATGAAATCAAAAAGGAAGCTGAAGAACAAATTAGTTTAGTTAAAAATATTCATATATTGAACGAGACAAAAGCAAAATATTTAGGTAAAAAAGGATCTTTTAGTGAAGTGATGAAATTAATGAAAGATTTACCAAAAGAAGAAAAACCTAAATTTGGTCAAATGACTAATGAAGCAAAACAAGTTATTTTAGGATATATTGATGAACAAAGAATTAAACTAGAAAAAATAATAATTGAAAAGCAGTTAACTAATGAAACAATTGATGTTACTTTACCTGGTAAAGCATTTGAAGTTGGTAATGCACATTTGTTAACACAAATCCAAGAAGAAATTGAAGATTTATTTATTGGAATGGGTTATGAAGTTATGGAAGGTCCAGAAATTGAAATTGATGAATATAATTTTGAAAAATTAAATCTTCCAAAAGATCATCCTGCAAGAGATATGCAAGATACTTTTTATATAACTAAAGAAACATTACTTAGAACACATACCAGTCCTGTACAAGTTAGAACAATGTTAAATATTGCTGAAAAAGGTCCAATTAAAATAATTTGTCCTGGAAAAACCTATAGACGAGATGATGATGATGCTACACATAGTCATCAATTTATGCAAATAGAAGTTTTAGTAGTAGATGAAAATGTTTCAATGTCAGATTTAAAGGGAACTTTACTTGTGTTAGCTAAAAAACTATTTGGAGAAAAAAGACAAATAAGATTAAGACCATCATATTTTCCTTTCACAGAACCTAGTGTGGAAGTAGACATAAGTTGTCATAACTGTAACGGTAAAGGATGTAATATTTGTAAAGGAACAGGTTGGATAGAGATTTTAGGCGCTGGAATGGTAAATAATAATGTATTAACATCTTGCGGATATGATCCTGAAAAATATCAAGGATTCGCACTTGGTATGGGAGTAGAACGTATCGCAATGCTTAAATATGGAATAAACGATATTCGTGCTTTTTACACAAATGATATTCGTTTTAATAGACAGTTTAAATAATGAAAAAAGATTTAGTAGTATTAATTAATGGAGCGGGAACAACTGGCGCAGAACTAAAAACACTTTACAAACACCTTGCTAAAAATAAAAATTATTTTGTATATTATCCAGGATCTTTACCTGGTGGATTTGTTGGAGATTATTTTCCAAAATCAACTGTTGGTAATTTTATTAAATTTATTGATGAAACGATAGAACTTATTAATGAAGACTTTGAAAATGTTTATTTAATTGGATATAGCCTAGGCGCTTCAACAGCGGCTATTATTGCTGCGAGAAGTGAAAAAATTACAAAATTGGTATTAATATCACCAATTGTCAAAAACCCTAATTATCGTAAGTTTTTAAAGGGATTAGGACGTAGTCTTTCTCATTCTCACAATCTAACAAGAATTCAACAAATTTTTTACAAAGTATTTATTGTCAGATTTAAGAGAGTATCTAAAATTCACATTTGGCATCTTCAAATGTATCTTCATTATACTAAAAAATATTTGAAAATGATTAAAGAAAAAACTTTAATCATTGAAACACTTAAAGATGAATTGGTTAAAAAGAAATCAATTGATTTATTAGTTAAATCAATTAAAAACGAAGTAACAAGATATCCAGTAAATTCAAGTCATTTCTTATTCTTTGATAAAGAAGTTAGAAATGATGTTATTGAGAAAATATTGTCATATCTAAAGGAGGAATAAGAAATGAAAGTATCGTTGAATTGGCTAAAAGAATTAGTTGATGTGAATGTTAGTATTGAAGAACTAGCTGACAAATTCAATATTCATAGTGCTGAAGTAGAAAATTATTATGAACTTTGTAATGCTACTAACTTAGTTGTTGGATACGTAATTGAGAAGATTCCACATCCGAATGCTGATAAGTTAAGTGTTTGTCAAGTTGATATTGGTGGAGAAATATCACAAATTGTTTGTGGAGCACCAAATGTAGAAACAGGACAAAAAGTTGTTGTATCTTTACCTGGGGCTGTTTTACCGGGCAATTTTAAAATAAAAAAATCAGTTATTAGAAATGTTGAATCTAATGGAATGATTTGTAGTTTAAGTGAACTAGGGATTGATAAAAAATATCATAATGAAGATGGAATTCATGTATTACCTAGTTATACAAAAATAGGAAAAAATGCAGTTGAAGAAATGTATTTAAACGATGAAGTTATGGAACTAGATTTAACACCTAATCGTGCTGATTTACTAAGCATGATGGGATTAGCGTATGATACTGCTGCGATTCTTAATACAAAAGTACATTTAAATACTCCTAACGTAGTGGAAATAGAAGAAGAAAACAAAGTTGAAATTAAAATAGAAACACCTAATTGTATGTCTTATAATCTTAGATTAATTAAAGAAATTATAGTGAAACCGAGTCCTCTATATATTCAATCTCGATTAATTGCTGCAGGGATAAGACCAATTAATAATGTTGTTGATATAACAAATTACGTGATGATTGAAACCGGGCAACCACTTCATGCTTTTGATTATGACTTACTTAATTCGAATCTAATTACTGTAAGAATGGCAAAAGAAGGTGAATTACTTAAAACATTAGATAAAAAAGAAAGAAAATTAACAATAAATGATATTTTAATTACAAATGGTAAAAAGGGTATTGCTCTTGGTGGCGTAATGGGTGGGTTTGATACAGAAATAAAAAATACTTCGAAAACTATTTTACTTGAAAGTGCTATTTTTGATCCTTACCATATTCGTAAGACTTCAGCTCGCTTGGATCTTCGTAGTGAAGCATCAAATCGTTTTGAAAGAAAAGTTGATCCAGCTAGAACTATATTAGCTTTAAATATGGCTTCTGAGTTATTTTCAAAATACGCAAATGGTAAAATATTAAAAGGTATTAGTGTAATTGATAATACATCTAAAGAAGAAATAAAAATTGACTTATCTTTAGAAAAGATTAATCATTATTTAGGAACAAGTTATTCTTTAGATTTAGTAAAGGAAACATTAAATAAACTATCATTTAATTATGAATTAAAGGATACATTATTTACAATTTCTTCTCCTACAAGAAAACAAGATATAGAAACATATCAAGATATTATTGAAGAAATAGGAAGAATAATTGGATATGATAAATTACCTTTAACATTACCAAAGGTGGTATCTCAAGGAAAATTGTCTGATTATCAATTATTCAGAAGAAACATTAAAAAAACTATGACTGGACTTGGACTAAATGAAATAATATCATATTCGTTAATAAATAAAGAAGAAGTTTATGATTTTGTTAATGAAGAAACAAATCTTATTGAAGTTGCTATGCCAATGAGTAAAGATAGAGCGGTAATGACATTAACTCCTATAAATGGATTATTAGACGTTGTTAAATATAATCTTGCTCGAAAAAATAAAGATCTGTTCTTTTATGAACTAGGTAAGAGATATGAAATTGGTCATGAAAAACTATTATTAGCTGGTGCTTTGACTGGTGAATTATCAAATACTGCTTGGCAAGGTAAAAAAGAAATAGTAGATTTTTATACAGTAAAAGGTATACTAGAATCATTATTTAATAAATTAGGATTAGCTCATCTAACATTTGAACCAATGAGAGATTATAAAAATTTACATCCAGGACAATCAGCTTATATAAAAGATCGCACTGGAATAGTTGGATATATAGGAAAACTTCATCCTGAATACGAAACAAATAATGATTTAAAAGATGTATTTGTGTTTGAATTAGATCTTCTCAAAATGTATACAGTCAAAAGACCATTGAAAAAGGTGAAAACAATAAATAAATTCCCAAGTATTTATCGAGATATCGCTATTGTAGTTGATAATAAGATAACTGCTAAAGAATTAACAGACGTTATTTCTAAAGCAGGTAAAAGAATGCTTATTAATATACATGTATTTGATTTGTATGTAGGGGGAAATGTTGGCGAAAATAAAAAATCTTTAGCAATAAGAATGGAATTTAGCGATTTAACAAAAACGTTAGAAACTACAGAAGTTGATAATAGAATAAAAGAAATTTTAGGAATTATAGGTAAACAATTTAAAGCTGTTTTAAGATAATTATAGAACCGAAAAAATAACAAATCCTTTTAGGATTTGTTATTTTTTTTT
>CAZWIZ010000007.1:0-12459 GCA_964634385.1 uncultured Candidatus Izemoplasmatales bacterium
GTTACTCACTAATTCACAAAAAAATAATGAAAGAAAGGAAATATATGAAAAAAATACTAGTAAGTTTACTAATTTTATTCGTTTTAATATTAAGTTCTTGCGAAGAAGGTTCTGTAGATGATGCAGATAAAGGAAATACAGCTACTATAGATAAAACAAAAGATAATAATGATGATTATGAAAAAGATGGAGATATTGTACATTATTTTAAAACTTTTGGAACAGTAGATTTATGTGGCGGTGAAACTGACTGGAGTAACAAAGATTGTTACGAAATAGAAGTCGAATTTGATGATGGCATGACAGTGTCAATGAAATATTATGATATTGAAGGAAGTGTTTATCTTACTTTTGATATTACTGCTGAAAAAGATGGTGCTTCTTTATCAACGCAAGTAGATTATTACCTAGGATTTGATACGTCTGTTAAGTATTATATAGACGAAACTCTTGTTGAAGGATGGCTTTCTTATAATGGATACGATCAAGTACCAATGTTTGAAATAAATCAAGATTATGAATATACTGCTTTAGGAGATGACGCTGTTGAATTAATGCAAGCAATGCTTAATGATATGGTTGTTAATTTAGATAATTATTTTGAACAAAATGCCGGTGGTCCTTTTATATCACCAGAAGCAGATTAAATTATTATATTTTATTTGAGATATTATAATATGTAATATGTATTTAAAGCAACTAACCCATATTAATAGGTTAGTTGCTTTTTAAAAGCTTATTAATATATTCTGATTGACTAAAAATATACTATTTAGTTTGTTCTTTTAGTAACGGAATAAGATATTTACCATCAATTGTTCCATTGTTTAGCAATGTAGCAATTGGAATATTAACATCATCTATCCGCATAAATAAAATATTATCTTTAAGACATCCATTTGCAGTATAAGTATATGTTTTTCCATTGATAATAAAAGATTCGCTTCCAGATTGGTCACATTCACCACCTGCATAAACATATACAACCTTTCCGCCAATGTGAAAATCCATCCAGTAATAATCGGCCTTATCTGACATGATTTCTTCAGGATTACGATTTAATTGATCTAATTCCGGAATAAGCGAATCCAATGTTATTAACCCTTGATTAATGGCATTTCCTAAGTAGATATATTCATTAGGTCCAGGCATAATAAAATATGTCATATCAGCCCCACATCCGATGTAACTGTAACCATAGTTATAGTTTTCTCCACTGTAGAAGATATCTTCCCAATAACTATCGCAAAACATACCACTGTGTTGCTTTTTATATATGTAGTATCCATCAACTGGTTCTTCACTAATAATAATATATGTGGTTGATTTACAAGCACTAAGTAGAAAGATAAATAATAATGTTATTAGTATCTTTTTCATTTTGTTTCCTCCTATGCCGATAGGTCTACTTATTTCTTTTAATATATTTTTACTAATGTAAATATAGTTAGATACTAATTAGAGCGAACTACAAATTGATAATAACCTTCTATTCCAGTTGTTTCGATTAAATAAGTCGTACCACTATTAAGTAATAATTCAAAAGAACTACTAGTATATTGATTTAATGAATAATCATATAACACTGTTCCATCTAAAGTTTTAATAATGAAACTTTGATAGTCAGTACTAAATAATTTTATAGTTATTGTAGTATCTTCAATTGGAGTAATTGTAAATACATCAATTTCAGAATTACTAGACATATATCCATTAACGTATTCATTTATTACTACTGATGTTGGAGGTGTTTCAGGATAATCTAATTGAGTAATATTACGCAATGCAAACTCAAATGTTTGAGCATTTAAATACGCATTATTAAAGCGAACATAATAAGTACCTGCGGATAATTGATTACTATTTACAGGGACAAGTGAACTATTTAATATTGTGTAAGCTACTCCTCCATATGATAGTTTATATACCATTTCTGTATTATCCGAAAGTGTAAATGAAATATAAGCGTCATTATTACCATCGTAGTAACCTTCAATGTAATAAAAGTCATCATATACTGGTACCTGTAATGAAGTTGTTGGAGAATTATCGAGTAATGTATAAGTATAATCATGCCATACAAAATCATAATTAATAAAGACATTATTATAATTAATTATTTGAATATAATAAGTACCAGCTTCTAATAAGTATCTTCCGCCATTTTTATATATCGGAGTATTTGGATCTTCTGCATTTGTTATGACATAATTACCAACATAGCTAGGAGTATATAATTCAAGTAATTTAGTGTTATCGATAGTGAAAACAAACCACGCTTCGTCCATTGTATCGAATAAATAACCGTTAATATGCTCGTATAAAAATAGGTCGTAAGCATTATCTTTTTCATCAGGGAACGATGTGTAATTTAATTCATTAAAAGTAACATGATATTTCCCTATTGAATCTGTAATTCTGATTTTGTAAGTACCCTCAGGTAAATAAATTTTACCACTATAATTATAACTTAAATTTAATAAGCTAACTAAATCAGAATCATAAATTGTTAAATTATGGAAAATTCCGAGAGTATCAATTATATAAAATTGAGGAGAATCAATTGTAATCTGATACCAGTCTTCCTGTTGATTAGATAGTAATTGTGAAGAAATACTAAAGAATGTATCATCAATGATTACTGGAGTATCAGATGTATTCGCAAGTATATCATCTGAATCAATGGTTGTTAATACAAAATTATAGATAGTATTGTAATAATACGGAGTTAATTTAAGATAATAAGTACCAGGTGTCAAACTATAGTTAGTTAATTCAACCATTGCTGAATTTAATAAGTGATATTCTAAATATGTTGAGATATCAAGATAACTGTTTTCAGTTATTGTAAATGTATAATAAACATCACCATCAGTCGCGAATCCAGTATAATATCCATTTGGTTCAATAAGTTTAGCATTTACATAACTATCTCCAGCAAAATAAGAATCACGGTTAACAACTTGTAATGTATATGTAGTGAATCCGTAATAATAATATATTTCAACATAATACTCACCAGCAACAAGGTCATAAAGACCATTGTTGTAATCATTATTTACATAAGTACCACTTGAATCATATAAATTATAGCTAGCTGAGGAAGAAGTAGTAATTTGATAAGTAGCATCTTCATCAATTGTAAAACTATAAAAGTCGATATCATCATCGTCTTTTATGATTTGATTGATAGTTAGTGTATCTTGGTCTAAAGGTTGAGCTTCGCTAATAGAATTACCTACAGGAGTATAAGAAGTTGCTCCATAGTTTAATGTATATTCTCCAGGGAAACCAATTGTTTTAATATAATAATCTCCTGCTTCTAAATAGATGGTTGAATAACCAATTGAAGTAATAAATTCTGGGGTAGTTCCATCTAAACTATATAATTCAAAAACAGTATTATAATTATTACTATAATTGTAAAATTCAACTATAGAATTTTCGTTAATTGTAAATGTAAGCCAATCAACTTGTGAGTCTTCAATAGTGAATCCATTTATATAACGATCTTTTGTAAAATCAACAGCTTCTGTAATATTGTTGTTGAATACTTTACTTGTAATATTTTCAACTTTTAAATAAATATCTTGATTAGAACACGTATTATTACATTCTTCTGTTTGATATAATTTAAGATAATATGTTCCTGCGATTAAATAAGAAGAACTATATATATTATATGATTGGTCGTATAATTCAATATAATTTTGATAAGTTGGATAACTTAATAAGAAATAGCCATCTTCTTCAATAGTAAAAGTAAAATAAGTTTCATCAAAAGGAGATAATTGAACTTTTTCATATTGAACCATTGGATAGATTTTTGTAGCTGTTTCAAAACTTGTTCCAACTAATTTAAGTTCTAAGTTTTCCATATTAAGTTCATAATAATTACTAAAATCATTTACAATAATATAATAATTACCTGGTTCGAAAGAATAATAAATAATATCATTATATGAACCTGAAACAAGGAGTTCTTCATCGCTGTTTAATATTTGATATGTAGCTTCTTGGTTAGAAGTAGTAATTGAAATAGAATAAGTAGATGTAACACTAACATTAAATTCCATAACATCAACAGTTTCTTGATTATCATTATATCCTCTAATACCATGGATATCTGGTAACATTGTAGCGTTTATAAAATCTCCACCGAAGTTATTAATAGAATTAAATTGATAATCATAAAATCCGATATATCCTGGTCCGTACGAAACAAGTTCAAAAACATATGTTCCTACATCTAAAGCTAGAGGGAATATATTGTAAGGATTACCTTCTTCTATAATTTCATTAGAAGAATTATAAACTCTAATGATCTTAGTATTTAATAAATAGCTATTAAATGAAGTTAATTCAGTAATAGTAATTTCTTTATAAACTGAAATATCTTCAGAATATACATATAGTAAATCACGAATTTCTGGATCAATTTCATTAGCCATTGTTTTTGAACTACTCCATAAAGAGCTAGATTGATCTAGTTCTTTTGCTTTGAAGTCATAAATAGTAGATTGAACATTTGATTGTAACTCTATAACATATGTTCCACTAGATAAGTTAGAAATATATTTGTCATTTGGATATAAATCAATAGTTTCTAATAAAGTATTATTTTTATATAATCGCATAGTCATAATAACATCGCCAGTATAAATAAACTCTGTTAAATTTGAATCATCTACAAATAGTGAATAATAATCAACTTCTTTATAATCAATATAAGAAGTAACAGGGTTATCATATTCTAATAAATATGGAACAGTATCACTACTCACGAGATTACTACAAGATTTTTCTTCTATAGTAAATTGAGTAATACTTAATTTTAATCCAATAATTTTTATATAATATGTACCTGCTGGAAGTTGACGCGCAAATGGATTTGAATTTTCTTCTAGTATATTCATATCATTATCATATAGTGTGATTTTTGGAGTTCCATAATAAAATTCGAAAGATGAATAGATATCAATAATTGTTGTATCATCTAAAGTGAAAGTAAACCATTTTTCTGTACTATATTCATCAAAGAAAACTGTATGTTCTCCTAGTTCATTAATATTAGTCGCAGTACTTACCGAATCATTAAAACTAACTGTTGGTTCTAACGAATTAACTTCAATAATAACTTCACCAGTAAAATATGGGAAGTTAATATAATATTTTCCGGTTTCTAAATAGTGGATAGTATCAATATATGATAATTTTTTAAGGTCACTATCATAAATATAAAAGTCAGCTAGATATCCAGTTGAATATTTTATATCAAAGGTATAGAAACCATCTGTTTCTACATTTATTTGGTACCAGTCTCTGTCTGGTAAAACTAGAATATCTTCTGTTGTATCAATAGATAAATTAGTCGCAACAGGATAACCTAAATTATTATGTTCAATTCCTTTTGTTAAAAATGTTTTTAGTGTAGAAGGTGAATCTAAAAATGTAACATTCACATGATAAGTGCCTGAAGTGAATGTTTGAGAAATATAAAATTCTTGATAATGATAATGGGATATATAGGATTCTTTTTCAATTATTGTTTGATTTAATTGATTAGTAATAGTAACTAAAAACGCACAATCACTATATAATGCAAATTCATAATTATCTTCTTCAGTAATAGTAAAAGTATATTCTTGTTGATTATTTTCTATGTATGAAAATAATAAATCATTTTGAGGAATATTTATATTTGTAGAATTCCAATTTGGATTAGTTGATAGTTTTATTTTATAATTTCCAGAATTAAACGCAAAAGAACTAAATTCTAACAAGTAAGTACCTTGATCGAGAATCGCGCTTCTTGAAATTGAGTTATTGCGTAAAGAAAGAGTTAAAATATCTAATTCTAAATCAGTTTTCTTAAGTGTAAATATTGATTCCATATTACTTTTTAAATAAATATCTACTTCTTGTAATGAAGGAATTGATAAATACATTTGATATTGTTCTAGTGAACGATTTTCAGAAACAATAATAATACTATTAATATCTATAAAAAGTTCATCAGTAGAATCAAAAATAGTAAATGATATTTGATGATCATTTATTGTTTCTGATGTTGTTCCAATAGTATTTGTATCAATAGTTAATGATCCCATATCTAAACCTAAATCAATTTCTAATTCATTTAAGTTTACATCAGTATATTGTTCAATATAAACATTGTTGTATACCATATTTGATATTTCTACAACATGAATAATTCTAGTTACTGTCACTGCGTTAGAACTATTACTATCAGTTACATCATATTGAATAGAATATGTTCCAACAATGCTAGTATTTACGTTGCTTGTTTCGCTAATGAATTCTGTTAAATCACCGTCTTCATTATCGTAGGCAGTAACTCCAGGATCAGTAAATGTAGTACCTACATAAACAGTTATTTCAGAATTACCTATTAAAGTAATAACTGGTAAATTATTATCACTATCTGCTCCTAAAACAGTAATTGTTCTAGTTACTACTATAGCTTGATTACCAGAACTATCTTCAACAAAATATTCAATAGTGTAAATTCCAGGGATTGAAGTATCAGTAAATTCAGTACAATATACTTCTAAACTAAGATCTCCATCATAATTATCGGTTGCGTGAGCTCCTAGTTCAATATATGGATCACCTTGATTAATTGTTATGTCACCACCTGTTAAAGTAATAATTGGTAGTGTTGTATCAACAACATGAACAGTACGTGTTAATACAATTTGGGTATTTTCTTCATATTCAATAGTGTATTCAATTACATAAGTACCGATTGTATTTGAATCAACTGTTCCATCAATTATAATTTTATCATCATCTTCAAATGTAGTTCCAGGATCAATAAAAGGATCCCCTACTTCAATTGTCATATCGGATTCTCCGATTAAAGATGGAGTGTTTATAACTTTTTCACATCCGAATAATGTTACACTTGTTAAAAATAACAGAAATAGTAATAGTATTTTTTTCATTATTGTTGTTCCTTTCTTTTATATGATTTCTAATAATAGTAAAAGAGAATAAATAATGTTTTAATTTACGATGTAAAGATAAATAGTATAATTATATACAATTTTAAAGTAGTGTTAGCATGATTATATAATAATATTTTTAAAGCTATACTAACAAAATTATTATAGCTTATTTTATATTGGATATCAAATTTACGTAAAATAATGAATAGGTATTTTTCCTGAATATTTAATAATTACACAATATTTAGTAAAAAAATATAATTATATACAGTTGAATAAAACATTTTACACTATCTTAAATAAATAGGATTATACATTAAGTAATTAAATATGTATAATTATAATATAAGATGTGTTGTAAGAGGAGGTTCACTATGAATGATTTTAGAATAGTAAACGTTAATGAAATGAGATTTATGGATGAGTATACATGTAAACAACTTGATATGTCCTCTTTAGATTTAATGAAACAGGCTGGAGGAGTAATTTATCTAAGCATTGTTGAAGATATTAGAATTGATAAAAATAATGATCAGATTTTGATAGTCTCAGGAATTGGAAATAATGGTGGAGATAGTTTAGTTGTTGCATTGAATTTAATGCAAAATGGCTACAAAGTAAAAGTAGTAATAGTTGGCAATTTAACATCTCAAACAAAAGAATCAAAAATAATGTTAGAAACTATAATAAATAAAAATATTGAAGTAATTTTTATTAACGATAACACTAGTTTATCAAAATTATCTATATTACTTAAGCAGTCATCATTATTAATAGATGGTATTTTTGGAATAGGATTAAAAAGAAATATAGAAGGAATTTATTATGATGTAATAAACTTAATTAATTTAAGTTTTATTGATGTAGCTAGCATTGATATTCCTTCAGGAATTAACGCTAATAATGGACTTGTTTCAGGAACAGCTATTAAAGCAGATTTTACATTAATCATTCAAAATTATAAAATTGGAAACCTAATTGGGGATGCAGCAGATTATCATGGATCTAAAATATTACTTGATATCGGTATTTTAAAAGTAGTTAGTAAAACACGACGATTTTTACTTGAAGAAGATGATTATATTGGTGTTTTACCAACTAGAAAAAATAATACTCATAAATATCATTATGGTAATGTTTTAACAGTTGGAGGATCAAAAGGAATGATGGGAGCGCCTCTCCTAGCTGCTTACTCAGCTTTGAGAGTAGGAAGCGGGCTATCATCAATTGCGTATAAAGAAAAATATCAGCAAAGTATTATTAATATTTATCCAGAAATCATGACAACTACTTATCAAGACATTGATGAGTTATTACAATTTACAAATAATAAAAATGTCATTATCTTTGGGCCAGGACTCGGTAAAAAGGATTCTGAAAATATAGATATATTAAGAAGGTTACTTAAACTAAATATTCCAATGGTAATAGACGCGGATGGAATATATTATCTTAAGACATTATTAAAAGAGTTTAAAACATTTAAAAATATTGTGATTACACCACATTATGGTGAGTTAGCAATTTTATTAGATACAAATTCTAAAGAGATTGAAAAGAATCCTTTAGAATATGTTGAAAAGTTAACTAGTAAATATAAATTAATAGTTGTCTTAAAAGCATCAACTACAATTATCGCTAACAAGGATGCAATGTATTTTAGTAACTATGGAAATCCTGGGATGGCAACAGCAGGAAGTGGAGATGTCTTATCAGGTATTATTGGTAGTATGATAGGTAAAGGGATAAGGGTAATGGATGCTTGTAAAATTTCAGTCTTACTTCATTCTTTATCTGGTGAAATAGCTAAAAATGAACTTGGAGAAGAATCTTTAATTGCAAGTGATATAATTAAATATATTCCAACAATACTAAAAAGATTAAAAAAATAATTAAAAAGAAAGAGGTGATCATATGAAAAATTATATTATATTAATATTTACAACAATTTGTTTGTTTGTTATTAGTATGGACTTTCTATTTTATACAAATATTGTAATTGATTTATTAATTGTAATTGTATATTTACTGTTAATTGCTAGAAGTACTTTGAGACTAGATATGGATATTATAAAAATTGAAGAAGAATTTATTTTGCGAGAAAAGAAATCAGCACTTTTTTCACCGCTTATCTTTTTGTTTTTTCTAAGTACATCTATAAGTTTTGGAATAATACCAATAATTATTAATATCCTTGTTATAGGATTATTATATGGATATGTTTTTGTATCTTTAAAAAGAAATAAAATCATTGTAAATGATAATATTATCAAAGTAGAGTATTTAAATGGTAAATTTTCTAGTATGAAATGGCGCGACATTACACAAGTTGATTTTGATTGGGTATACAATTTGATTATACTTAGAGATAAAAATAATATTCAATTAAAACTAGATATAAGTCTTAAAGGGTTTTTAGTTTTAATTACAATGATTAAAGAAAGATTATTAAAGTCTGACTATGAAAATGCTTTTAAGAAATTAACTAATTATTACAAATGCTTTTTAATTAATTCAAATAATATTTAATTAAAATAAAATATAGGTTATAATAAGGTTAAAGAAATGACTATAAGGAGAGTAAAAAATGAGTAGTGAAACAAGAAAAATAGCTATTTTAATTGATGCGGATAACGTTGAACATAAACACATTGAAAACATTATGACAAAAGTAACTAGTTATGGGAACCCAGTTATTAGAAGAATATATGGAGATTGGGGAAGCCCACTACTTAAAAATTGGCGAGAAATATTGAAAGAATTAGCGTTTATAGAAGTCCAAGTAACCCCTAATTCAAAATACAAAAATGCGACAGATATCTCACTGGTAATTGATGCGATGGATATTTTAACAGAAAGAGATATTGATACTTATTGTATTATTTCAAGTGATAGTGATTACACTAAATTATCATTAAGATTAAAAGAATCAAATAAAATGGTTATTGGATTTGGTGATAAAAACAAATCTAATAAAGCATTTGTTAATTCGTGTGATGAATATATTTATTACGATACATTATCTACAAAATATAAGGATATAGATGCAGTAGAATCAACTGAAAAATATTCTAAATCTAAATTAAGAAAAGAAACTAAATTACTCAGAATATTAAGAAATACAATAGAAGAATTAACAAATGATGGGGATATGAAAATAAATTTAGGGGAAGTTAAAAAAAGAGTAGTTAGTATTTTACCTGATTTTGATACTCTTAACTACGGATATGATAAATTTTCAGATATGATTTATGCTTTTGATTATTGGGTATTAGATGATCGAAAATATAATATTTTAAAGGTTAAATAAGGAGGAATATATATATGATTGAATTTGAAAATATGAAATACATAAAAATGAAACTTGATGATAGTTTTGGTAAAAGAGTAGTTGACTTAATTGTTCCGGGAGAAGAAGTTCTTGGTTCTTATAAGGCTATTAGAGATGGCGTAGTGTTTACTACTAAAAGAATTATAATTATAAATGTTCAAGGATTTACAGGTAAAAAAATTGATTATTCAAGTATTCCTTATGCTAAGTTTAATGCATACTCTGTTCAAACATCTGGAGTTTTTGATATGGATGCAGAGCTTGATATTTACGTTACTGGTATGGGAATGATGACATTTGAATTTAGAGGAAGATCTGATATCAGAGAAATTTCTAAATTTATTACTCAATCAATTATTTAAGGTGGAAAAACAATGAAACCAAGTATAAAAAAAATTATTAAGTATGACTATATATCAACCTTTTTATTTATTATTGCAGCGGTAGTAACATTATTATTTATAGCTATTTTATTTTCCAAAGTAACAGGTGTTATGGGAATCATTATACCAGCATTTTTAGTAAGTGTTACTTTACTTATTTTAAGGATAATTACTACTAGAAATTCAATATACAAATTAAAAGATTCAAGAGTAAAAGCAATAGTTCATAGAATAGATAAAACTAGAGGAAAAGTCTTTATTGTTGTAAATTATGAAGTTAATACTAGAAGCTTAGGAAAAAGAATACCAGTTTTAGCTGGACCAATTTTAAAAAATAGATTATCAAAACTTAAAGAAGTCGAATTGTTAGTAGATGTAAATAAACCACAAAGAATCTTTATTGCCGACTTTTACTATTAATCAAAATAAGGACTGAGAAGTCCTTGTTTTTATAAAAAATAAATTATAAAATTATATGAGGTGTAATATTGAAAATATTAACTTTAAATCTTCATTGTTTTGTTGAGAAAAACATTAAAGAAAATCAAAAACAAATAGTTGAAACAATTATAAATGAAGATATTGATATAATCTTTTTTCAAGAAGTAGCTCAAAGTGAGGAACTTGAAATAATATTTAACGACATTAAAAAAGATAATTATGGATATATTATTAAATCTTTATTAGAGGAAAAAGGGTACCATTATTATTATCATTATAAGATAGGAAACTTATCTTTTAATAAATATGATGAAGGACTCGCTATTTTATCTAAAACAAAGATGTTCCACATGGAACATCACTTTATATCTAAAAAAGTAGACTATAATAGTTGGACTACAAGAGTAATTGTAAGCGCGAAAACGATAGTGAATAATAGGACTTTATCTCTAACGAGTACTCATTTTGGATGGAGTGATGGATTTGAAGTTTTTGAAGATCAGGTTGATTCACTATTAGATAACCTTAATCCAAAAGAATTAAATATCATTGCTGGAGATTTTAATGTTTTAGCTGGAAGTGATGAATATGATTATTTTATAAATCAAGGTTATATTGATTTGTTCTATAATAACGAAAAAAAATATTTTAATACTCCAACTCATTATGATGATACAGATACAATAACTGTCTCCAGCAGAATTGATTATATAATGTGTAATCAAAAATTAGAAGTAACTAATCGTAAGATTTTATTTAAAGATAAGAAAGTTTCTGATCACTATGGAGTATTACTTGAAATAGCCATTTAAGGAGTAAATTATGGAAAAATATAAGACGTTTAAAAAGAGAATTTGGATTCCAGTAATTATAATTATCGTTATTATTTCAATAATAGTCTTTATCATATATAAAGATTTTTATTTATCAGCTACAATTTTAATTATTCCTCTATTCTTTTTACCAACAATTTCTCGTAGTAAAAGAAGAGACCCTGATTTAATTATTATCGACTTTTTATTGATTATTAGAGGAATGCCAATTAATAAAGAATTTGATTTAAGAGAATATTATGAATTTAAGATTGAAAAATCAATCTTAAATATTGAAAACATATACGGATATAAGATGGTTGATGAAGTTAAAAAAAGAGATTTACTAGTAAGACCTATTTATCAAGATTCTTTAGCTAAAATTCTAACTAAATTATATTCTAAAACACTATAAAATAAATTATAAAAACAAATTATAATGTAATAATTTATTAAATGACAATCTTTGAGAACAAATAATTATTGATTAAGGTTAGAATCGATTATAAAGGCGATTTTTA